>JAFGMV010000025.1 GCA_016927315.1 Anaerolineales bacterium
ATTGAACCCGATAACCTTCAATCACATTTTCAGGGTTTGCTTCTTCAGGGTACAGAATGTACCAGGCCATCCTGCCGGGGAACAGCAAGGACAGCGAAATCTCCTATACCTACGACGACGCCGGGCGGCGCATCCGGCAGGTGGTGGGAAGTGATGTCACGAAGTACCTGTGGGACGAGACCTCCATCTACGGCGACGTGGTCATGGAAAGCGATGGAAGCGGCGCCATCCTGGCCAGCTACATCCTGGCCGGGGCGCAGCTGGGCACCAGTTTGCGAAACATGATTTATTTGTATCCTTATCAATCCCACTCTACAGTTTCCCAAGCTACTTTTGGTGAATTACCAATATTGTATTCCTTGGAAATCAGTGCAAATTTTGGGAACGTGAATGTGTTGCAGGCTTGACTATCCTCACAGGGGGATACCCTTGCCTGCGGGCTCAATACGGGTACTTACCCAGAACCAATGGCGTAAAAGGCCACTTTTTGGATAAATGGGCGGAAAAGGTAGTTAGGGGCTTCAATACATTTGTGGAACTAGCCAAGATTCTGGTGGGTTTGGGCAGTACCCGCAATTTGTGCCTGGGTTTTATTGTCTGATATTTTTCTGTAAATTGCCCGTTTGGGCGCTATTCACACGATTTTTCGACCTTCAGTGTCCTTAGAATCTTCGAGGGGCACCAATCTGCGTTTGAGAGCGTAAAGCGCAGCCTGAGTACGATGAGCCAGATGCAATTTTGAAAGAATGTTGCTGACGTGGCTCTTGACTGTGCCTGCGGCAACCACAAGTTCTTCAGAAATTTCTTTATTACTCTTTCCTCGGGCAATTAACCGGAGCACGTCGAGTTCCCGCTCGGTCAGATTAGTCAGTGAGTCATCTCCGGGATGCTCAATTCCTTGTACCAGCCGCGCGGCGACACTCGGATGCAGTGTTGCCTGGCCACGTATAGCGGCGCGGATGGCATTGACCAGGTCTTCTGGTTCCACATTCTTTAGTAGATACCCTCGTGCACCTGCGCGCATCGCAGAAAACAGGTACTCATCTTCCGTATAGCTTGTCAGTACAATGATAGATGTAGCAGGACTGAAAACCATGATTTGCTCAATCGCTTCGATGCCGTCCATTTTTGGCATCTGCAGGTCCATCAGGATCACGTCCGGTGCATACTCACGCGCCAGTTCTACTGTTTGTATACCATTTTCAGCATCTGCAACAACCTGGATATCAGTGTAGGTTTCAAGAAAATCTCTCAGTCCCTTGCGTACGACAAGGTGGTCGTCGGCAATAAGGACGCGAATAAGATCATCAGGCATACGATTCACCTTCCTCTACAATCTTGAAACGTGGGAGTTGGGCCATGATCCGGGTGCCCGTGCCTGGGGCGGTATCAATCGTGAGTTTCCCCCCCAATCCGGCAAGCCGCTCCTGCATACCTTTCAATCCCATGGTGGTCCTGGTCTGAATGGTGGTTGGGTCAAACCCTTTTCCATTGTCTGTGATGCACAGTGTGATGGTATCCGGGGTGATGTGAAGTTCAACTGTAACCTGTGTGGCTTTAGCGTGCCGGGAGACATTGGTTAGTGCCTCCTGGAAAACGCGGAAAAGAGCCTGCTCATGGATAAGCGGCAGGTTGAGATTCTCTACGGGCTGCCAAACTACTTCGATTTCCTCCCGTTGTTTGACCGTAACTAAATGGCCTGTGATCGCATCGACCAGGCCATGTTCATCAAGGCCAGCCGGGCGCAATTCGTTCAGCAACGCCTGTATCTCAGTTTGCGCCTGGCGACTGAGGTCTTTGGCTTCCAGTAGTTTTGTGCGGGCAGCCTCTGGATCACTTTCAAGCAGGTTCAGTACTGCAGAAGTGGCCAGGTTCATGCCAAAGAGATGCTGCTTGACACCATCGTGCAGATCACGAGCCAACCGGTGGCGCTCTTCAATCGCTGCTCCCAGTTGTGCCTGGGCTGCCAACCGGGCGTTGTGATCGACAAGCTCACGCAGTCGGTTCGTGTCATTCTCAAGCTGGTCGGCCATGGCATTAAACTGCCGGGCAAGCTGACCGATCTCGTCTCCGGAAGTGTCGTGCACCCTGCGACTGAAATCTCCTTTGGCAAGAGCATTGCTCGTAATTGACAGGGAACTCAATCGCCTTATGAAACCTGTGGTACTGACAAAACCAAAGAACATTCCCAGTGGGATCATGCAAGGCAGTAGTACTATTGTTGTCGTAAGCAACATAGTGCCTAGATCGCCTGGTGACAGGCCAGACGCCGATCGATTATCCCACTCGGCAGCAAGCCTCAGGTCAAGCCATCCTGAAGCCAGGATAATAATGCCTTCCAGAATCAACACTGTTAGCAGGGTCACGATCACATAGGAAAATACTAACTTCCAACGGAGACTGGAGAAACGTTTGATGAAATTCATTGCGAGTAAAAAATGCCCTTAATTAATCACACCATAAACGCGATTGTAAAGATCATACCATCATTGTATCGGAATAGGAAAGCCCAGGACTTCGGAAGCCGCTGGTGTAATCGCGCCATCCAGTGGCTTCCGTTGTCCGGTACCAATCACTCGGTGAAATAGTAAACCATATTCGTGAAATCCAGCGTCCACGAACTATACTGTTGCAGGAAGTTGTGGGAGATGAGCCCATCCTGGATGAATCCCATATCCCAGTAGCGTTCTGACCCTAATGAGCCATACTCGCCCACGGTGTTTGTCTGAACCAGGGTTCCCAACCCGAGTATTTCTATCGCATAATTTCCCGATGTATACCCGCCACCGCCACCAATAGTTTCCTCACTTAATTCTGGAACAGGAATGCCGACATAGTTCAGTGTTTGAAGCGGGGCGATGAATTTTGCTCCTGCTGAACTATTTAACCCCGAATCGACAAAGTAGGTCAGATCATCTTTGTTGTTCAACTGGCCCTTGGCCATCATCATATGTGTTGCTGCCAGCGCAAAGGGTATCATGGTGATCGTTTGTCCTTCCAATTCTTGCTGGAAGGCTTTCAACCCTTCATCAGTTTTTGGGCGCAGGATAATCTGCTCATTCTTATAATCTATGGTCGGCAGGAACTGACGCAGTGTACCCGTACCCAGGATCCCCCTGATCGGGTACTGCCCATCGGCAAAAGATACAGAGAATTGCTCCGTAGGGAGTATCATCACCGGCACAGAAGTGATGGTGACGTCTCCCAGCTTAAGAGTATCCGCTTTACCATACGAGGTTTCAGCCTGCAAATTACCTGCATAGGTACCCATAAAGGTAGCCAGTGGTTCAATGCCCATGGCAGCTGCAAGTTCGCTGTCCACAATGAAGGAATCACCGCCAGTGTCAAAGAGCGCATAGACCAGCTCGCCATTAATCTCAACTTCAACAATGGGCAGGGGGTCACTGATTACAAACGGCAGTATGGTTTCTTCCTGACCGTTCCAGTCGATCTGGTAGGGTGCCTCCTCGCCGTAGGCTTTCATAAAGTCCAATATGTGAAAAGGAATCAATCCACCAAAACCCTGAAGCAGGTTTTGACACTTGACATATTCGTTGGTCTGGTAATAAAGAAGAGCCAGCTTGGCGTCGGCATTTATCTTTGTCAGGATTCCAGCGTTTTCCTTAAGGTCGAGCAGAATCATTTCAGCGTTTGCATAGTTCCCCGTGAGATATTCCAGTTCACCCATCAGTAACTTGGCTGCGTCGAAAGCCTGCCCGGTTTCCATCAGCGGCTGGAGTATCTGTTTTGCTGTCTCAAAATGACCAGCCTTATAGTGTAAGTCGGCCAATTTGTAAGCCAAACCAACATTGTTCGGGTTCTCCTCGAAGGCAGCCTGGGTTTCTGCTATCCCCGCCAGGATGTCGCCGCGGTCAGGTTTTTCATTGGTATTCATAGCCGCATAGATTACGAAACCTATGATTCCCACAATTGCCAGAACCAACGGGATTGCCCATTTCTTGTTTATTTTAGATAACATTGTTTTCTCCTTTTTTAATATGTATCTTTGTTCCATACTCCTAGGCCGTCAATTCGCGACGGCGGAAGGAAGCCAAAGCCAATCCGGCCCATGCCGATGTATGACCAAGCAGAACGGCCACGGATCGTCCAACGTGATCGTGGGATGCGCCACTGAGTAGTGTCTCCATCCATGTCTTTAGAATTTGTATGTTGAGATAAGGGATGAAGAAAGCCATCCGATTCCATGGCTCGGGAAGACTGGCAAGGATCTGAGCGAAAACTGGTTCACCGATGAGTAGTGTCACCAGTCCAATACTCAGGCCGGTTGCTGTCGAACGGGTAATAATTGTGAGCGCAAAGGTGAGCATCGCGTAGGGAAGTACGGTCAGGGTGGCGATCAGAAGTGCCAGCGGTAATTGCAAAAACAGCTCTGGAGTGAAATAATTCCAGGTGATCCAATCTTGTACCATGGGGGTGATCCCACTTCCACTCAGTGTTCCGGTCACCAATCCGGTGATGAGCAGAAGCAAGGTCAAGCCGATCAGTACGGCCAGCTTTCCGTTTACAAACGACAGGCGGTCTCGGGTACGCCCGATCAGATGGCGCACTGTTCCCCAAGAAAATTCATTACCGGCAAGTGATGCCCCCAGAATGACCATTAACACCCGGCCTAAGCTGGCCGCTACACCCAGTGTGGTGAAGATAACATTGGGGAAGGTCACCGCCTCGCGCATCTTCTGTGCGGCAGCTTGTGCCTCCTCGGGCAGGGAACCAGCCCAGATACTGAGTCCTTGAGAAGTATCGATGACGATGAAATTAGAAATCCCGGCCATAAAGGGTGGGTAGAAAAATACTGCGGTTACTAGAATTCCGATCACCCAGAGAGTCAGTGGGCGTTTGCGGGTTTTTAGAATTTCAGATTGAATAGCTGCGGTTGACATAAGTAACTCCTTTCGTAAGAAATGTTATTGAATATGTTTAGTGATTTCGTCTTTTGTCAGATCCAGGAAAAAATCTTCGAGATCTGAACCGACCGGTTCAATCCGGCGCGGATAAATGCCTATTTTGGCCAGGTGAGAGCTGATCATCTCAGCCTGATCGAGAGTTGCATCGATAAGCAAATAATTCTCCTTTTTCGTTACCTGACCAACATCGGGCAGACCAGCCAAATAATTTGCGGCCGAATGAAGATCAGCGACTTCGATGCGCAATGTTTGATCCTGGCATACAAGTTCATCGACGAGCCCCTGTGCCAGAATTTCGCCCTTATTGAGAACAGCGACCCGGCGGCAGACCTGTTCGACTTCATGCAGCATATGGCTGGTGATGAAGATGGTCTTGCCTTTAGAGATCAACTCTCCAATGAGTTCGCGTACCTCGCGCATGCCAGCCGGGTCGAGGCCTATGGTGGGCTCATCGAGAAAAATAAGGTCGGGATCGGTGATTAGCGAACAAGCCAGGGTGAGACGCCGTTTCATCCCAGTTGAGTAAGTCTGGAACCGGGACCCGGCTTGTGCACCCAAACCGACAAAGTCGATCAGTTTCTCGATTCGAGCGGCAGGTACGCCGCCGAGAGCTTTGGCAAACACGTGCAAATTATCTCGCCCGGAGAGGTATGGATAAAAAGCCGAGGTCTCAAGCGCGGCACCGATCCGCCGGTTGAAATGCTTGGATGAGCCGTTAAGCATCTCTCCGAACATACTGATCTTTCCAGTGGTTGGCAGGAGCAATCCGAGGATCATCCCAATAATGGTGGTTTTTCCTGCTCCATTTGCCCCTAAAAGGCCAAAGGCTTCACCAGGGTAAACTGCAAGGTTGACACCTCGTATGACTTCGATGTCGCCGAAGGATTTTGTGATATCGTGGGTAGTGAGTATGGGTTGAACATTCATGCTTGGCTCCTTCTAACTGTTATGTAACGAAAGGATAGTCCAGGCGGGTGAGTGTGTGAACCGCCAAAGGATGGATTGAGTACTAAACTTTAGATAGAGGTGGTTTGACCACGTTGTTTGCTGATCCTGGTTGAGAACCGTGATAACTTAATTGCGATAATTTATTGTCTGTGCTAGCTATCGATAGGGAGTAAGTTCTCGTACCAAGACCCGACCTAAAAGTAGATTGAAACAGAAATCAAGCAAAGAAGAAAATACTTTGAAAATCTACCCTGGAAAATCTTTGACAATGTCTGAACATCAGACATTGTGTCTTGCATGGATACCGGGAAAGCGTTATAATTTATTCGATGTCTATTCATTCTTTCAAAGATGCCACCACTGCAGACTTGTACCACGGCAGAAAAACGTCTCGCGTCAGACGTTTTCCACAAAGTATCATCAGCGCTGCTCTGCGAAAAATGGATGTGCTCAATGCCGCTCACAAGCTCGACGACTTGCGTTCACCACCAGGAAATCGACTGGAAGCTTTGAAAGGTGATTTGGCAGGTTATCACAGTATTCGCGTGAATGAACAATGGCGAGTAATCTTCCGTTGGAACAATGGTGCACATGATGTATCACTGGTAGATTATCACTAGGCAAAAAGAGGTAATATGCTCCCCGAAAACCGTATCCCGACTCATCCCGGAGAAATTCTGCTTTTAGAGTTTCTAAACCCACTTGAACTTTCTCAAGTGGCCTTTGCAGAACATATTGGTGTACCTGTGCAACGGGTCAACGAAATTGTACGCGGTAAGCGTGGAATTTCTCCTGAGACTGCCTGGCTATTTGCGGAAGCACTCGGGACTACTCCTGAATTCTGGTTGAACCTTCAAACCAATTATGACCTGGTACGTTTCCGTCCGAAACGGCAGGTGGACAAAATCACAGCAACAGCTTAAGGGTACCTTGCCTACTCCAGGTTTTTTTTATCTTAGACAGGAATTTGCCTCATCCGGTACGATTCTGGAACCAATGGCTTAAAAAGCCACTTATTTTTGTTTCATAGGCGCTAAGCTGCTACAGCTAGCGCACGCGATCTCGGATCTGAGGGGGGATTGATATATACGATCTGTGCCCTTGGCTGATGCGCTGCAGTATAGTAATGAATTGATCTTCTCTTCCTGATTTGTGGTAGGGATTTGCTTACTGAACCAGGCAAGCCGCAACTCATCATGTAGATTGCTCTTTCTTCTCATGGACCAATTGTATTGACTTTAACACGCGTTCTGGAGTATAGGGTAATTCACGCATCCATACCCCGGTGGCATTGTGAATCGCACTGGCCATCGCTGGCGACACACCGTCAACTGAGATCTCAGCAACAGATTTGGCGCCAAAGGGTCCACTCGGCTCCTCTGTCTGGACAAAGATCACATCCAGTGCAGGCACCTCGGAGGCTGTTGGTATGTGATAATCGCTCAGATTTGGGTTTAGAGGGTTGCCTTCCTCGCTGTAGAGCATCTCTTCGCTCAACGCAAAACCCAGGGCTTGAACCATACCTCCCTCCACCTGACCTGCAGCAGTGATCGGGTTGATCACCCGGCCGCAGTCCACAACCATAAGCAGTCGTTCGACTTCCACATGTCCGGTTTCAGTATCCACCAATATCTCGGCGAACTGGGCCGCAGTCGGCGGCGGACTAACCTGACTGGTGTGCGAAGAGGTCTCCATGATCTGGTGCTGGTCGCGTTGGTGCAGGCTGCTGAGCGCCACCTCTGCCAGGCTGACGGAGCGACCGTCATCCGCAGTAACCTTCCGGTTTTCCAATGTCAGACTCTCGGGATCACTCACATTCAACATCAACGCGGCGTGTTCCAAAAGCTGATTCCGGATTTTCAGCGCCGCTTTGCGTACCGCACCACCACTGATGTAAGTGGTGCTGCTGGCATAGGCGCCTTTGTCAAAGGGCGTGAAATCGGTATCCGAGGAGTAGACGATGATATCCTCCAGCGGAATATCCAACACCTCGGCAGCCATTTGCGCCAGGATGGTATCGGACCCGGTGCCCAGGTCGGTTGCGCCGATCAGCAAGTTAAACGATCCATCATCGTTCATCTTCAACGTGGCAGCTGCCATGTCCAGACCGGCAATCCCGCTGCCATGCATCACCACAGCCATCCCAATACCATGCCGCAGGCGGCCATTTTGTTTTCGATACTTCTCGCGTTTTTCGTAAAAATCGGTGGCCTGTAAACCAATAGCCACACATTGCTCCAAAGCGCTGCTCTGCAGAATCTGCTCAAAGCCTTCGCGTCCCTCTCCAAGTGCTTTGGAGAGATGCATTGTCTCACCTACCTTAAGCCAGTTGGCTTTCTTGAAATCAACAACATCCAGACCCAATTGTTCAGAAATCTCTTCCATGAGCATTTCAATGCCAAACTGGCACTGCATTGCGCCGTAGCCGCGGTAAGCCCCGGCTGGCGGGGTGTTGGTGTAAACCACATCACAGGTGAAGCGGGCATTGGGTGGATTGTACAGAGTCAGCCCTTTGAATCCGCCGACCATATTGACCGTCAGGCCGTGACAGCCATAAGCACCGGTATCGCCAATCAAATACAGGTCTGCTGCAGTGACTGTTCCATCCCTGATACCAATCTTGTAGCGCATGATGTTCGCGTGCCGCCTGCGCGAACTGGTGAATTCCTGGGTGCGGGTATACTCCATGCGGACAGGGCGTCCGGTGGCCAGCGTGAGATGGGCACACAGATCTTCCAGAATCATTTCTTGCTTATTCCCAAAACCACCCCCGATCCGGGGTTTAATCACACGAATTCTCCTGACTGGTAAACCGATCAACGGCGCGACCATCCGCCGGATGTGGAACGGGACCTGGGTGCTGGTGCGAATAACCAGACGGTCGTCATCGTCCCAGTAGGTAATACAGACATGCGGCTCAAGATGGACATGCTGCTGCTGAGGCGTGCGGTACGTACCTTCAAAAATGTGCTTGGCTCTGCTAAATGCCGCCTCAACATCCCCGACTTGGGCATTGATATGGTAAACAATATTGTGTTCCGGATCGTGAATACCTTCCGTATCTGGTTCATCATGGATGATTGGCGTGCCTGTTTGCATTGCCGCTTCCATATCCACCACGGTTGGCAGCACTTCGTATTCGACCTCAATCAGCTTCAGGGCATCTTTAGCTATTTCCAATGACTCGGCAGCAACCACAGCGACGCGGTCACCGACATGGCGCACCTTGTTATCGAGGCAGACCTGATCATAGGGGAGTGGTTGAGGGTAACTCTGTCCGCCGGAGGCATGTTTAATCCGGGGCAGGTCCTCATGAGTCAGAACGGAGTGTACGCCAGGCAGCGCACGCGCCCGGCTGGCATCGATGTGTTTGATGAGCGCATGGGCGTGGGGACTGGTAAGCAGCGCACCATAGAGCATTCCATCCAGGTGAAGATCATCGGTGAAAACCGGGCGTCCCTGAACCAGTTTTTGCGCGTCCACCTTTACTTCTGGTTTTCCAACTACGAGTGTTTTGCACATTTCTGAAGGCGTGAAAACCAGGGGTGGTAATGGAACGCGATCTCCTGTGCGCCGGTAAAAAGCCTCGGGAAGTTCGACTTGAGAGAAATCTTCGGGAAGAGTGTACGCTACGTGGGTTGCAGGTCTGACCTGTTCACCACGCAAGATAGCCGCAGCGCGTTGTACTGCCTCAACCGGACGAACATAACCAGTACATCGACATAACACACCGCTCAACGCCTTACGGATTTGATCCTCTGTCGGGTTTGGCTCTTTGTCCAATAAGGCCTTGGCTGCCAGAACCTGAGCTGGGGTACAAAAGCCGCATTGTATGGCGCCAGTTTCCATAAAGGCCTGTTGAATGGGATGCAGCTCACCGCCATGACTTAGACTTTCAACGGTCGTAATTGTTTTTCCTTCAGCGTCAATAGCTTTGATTTTACAGCTGTGGACGGGTTTTCCATTTAGCAGGACAATACAAACACCGCAAGTGCCATCATCGCAGCCGCGCTTAACACTGAAATAAGATGCACGCCGCAGCACGTCCAGCAGGCTTTCATCTTTGCTCATCGCCAATTTCCGCTTAACGGTATTGATGGTCAACGTAATCTCAATGGTTTGCGTTTTCATGGATTTCTCCTTTTGTATTGATCGCAATTATTTTCCCGGCCCCGGCCTGGATAAACGCCTGGTTGAACTCATCAGCGAACATAGCGATGGCACGCTCACCGGTACAATGGCAGGGTGCAACGTACTGCACCTCCAGCCGCCGGAAATCGGCAAGGATGGTGGAAACTTCGCTCTTGCTTTTTTCGCCAAGGTGGAAACCTCCCAGAACCAGATAAACTGGTTCTCTGGTAAGCTCCATTGCTCGTTCGATGATACGGGTAACACCAGGATGGGCGCAGCCGGTAATTATCACCAATCCCCTCCTGGTTTGGATCATTAACGCCTGTTCGGGGATACTCCCCCCAATTTCCCCAGTGGTTAAAATACCATCTGCAATGACCTGCCCGGGAGTGCTTTCATACACCTGCGTAACTGACTCGAGCTGCTGCTTGTAACTGTCAGCAAAAGAAGGCAGCAGGTATACGGGCGGCTGGTCGCTGTTCTCCAGCAGAGCACTCAACCCGCCAGTGTGGTCCCCGTGCGCATGGGAAAGTACAACGGACTGGATGTGTACCGGATCGATCTCAAGCACGCGCATATTGTCCAGCAAGATGCGACCGTCCCCGCCTGTGTCGAAGAGCAGAGTCAGCCCGCGGTATTCGACCAAGGCCGAAAAGCCCCAGGCAGTGTCCAGGCGCGGATCGTACAAGTTGTTGTCATAAATGATCGTTATTTTCAATTCCTCAGTCGATACTGGCATGGTTGGTAATTCCCTTTCTTCAAGAGTGGGCAGGGTAGCCGGGGATGTCTTGGTGAACACCGGGCTGGTGAGACCCTGCGCATGGTTTTCAGGCTGGGCCTGGCCACAGGCGTAAAGTAAAACCCCGGCGAGCATGAATAGGATGGAACGATATATGAACCCGCGTATCCTGCACAAAAATCCCCAGGTAGCTGGAAATTTCACTCGGAAACAACGTTGTTTAGTCATTGACGCCCTCCATATCACGATTATCCCCTTGAGGATACAAATCACATCTGCAGGCAGCCTGATCTCCTTTGCTTCGCATCCTTTTTAGAGCGGCCATGCTGACATATTTGTTGTCCTGTGTGCCTGTGTAAACCTGGAAGGTGCTGGTATCTGTCTCATCCCTGGCATCGGCTTCGTGCCATCCATCCGGTACCGGCATGTCGTTGTACAGGCGCACACGCTGGGCCTCAAGCAAACAGCGGGGATGACCCATAAAATCAGCCGCACAAAGCACATTTCTACCTGTCTTGGAAGCCAGATGCTCTACCCAGCGCAGACCTGCTGTAGATCGCAGAAGATGATGATCAAGAATGAGAATATATACACCGTTTGCCAGGCGTACTGCGTTGTTCCATGCTTGCCGTTGCTGTCGCGGCGAAAGGGAAGTATGATAAAGAGCCGGTCCAGAGGCCAAGACGATATCTGGCTGCCAGGCTAATATTATTTCCAAAGCTTCGCTGTCGAGTAGCTGAATATCCGATGAGTGTACAAAAACGCCATCTCCATCCTCCATTCGCGTCATTATCACTTTTCCAGAAGTCACATTTGGGTTTCCATGAGGCACAGGCAAAGAGAATTTCAAAGGACCGTCTTTTTGATTCTCGGCATTGGGCAGGTCCCGGCCTAATATTTCGATCAGCGCTTTTCGCCGCAAGGCCATATGATTGGAAAGCCCTTCTGATCCCTTACTCCATAATCGAACTATGCGGAACAAATGGGCAACCTGAGGCGCGCTTAGCTGAAAAGGGTTGGCATCTAATAAAGGGATGTGGTCCCTATGAAAATGGCTGAACACGATGTCAGTTGCATTTTCCAACGCAGCTGTGATCTTCATGCGAACACGTTCACCAACAGCCGCTTGCACTGGATGCGGTAATAATCCATAGCGACGGTAGACCAGGGCCAGACCTGGATCAATGACGACCTTACGGTTCTCTATCCTTACTTCACAAGATAGTCCGCGAACCCCAAGTGATTCAGTGCCCAGGATCTTGATTTTCACTGCAAATCCTAATGTTCGCTCGCAGCTCGGGTGATGGCTGTGGAGAGAGCGTCCGTTAGTAATCCCTTAAAACGATCAAGCGTGATTGGAGCAAATTCCACTTCCAGGCCTGTCCAATCAAACAGTTCCAGGATAACTTCAGGGCGTTGGGTCATGTATTTCTCTTCAAGATCCAACCCATCCAGGACAATGATCTTATCGTAATATCCTGGAAAGTTGGCATTTGCATCGGCAGCGTCCCAACTGAAGTATCTCTGGTAAATAGTTTTCCAACTTTTCAGCCAACCCGGTGTAAACCAGAGAATTTTGTCCTGCCTGCCGTCGCTTATGCGCTGACGATCATCAAAGCCAGCCAGCATATCGTAGCCATAATCCCCCTGTACCCTGGTAAGCCCCTGATCTCTCTCCTGCATGATCGAGTCCACCCGCTTTAGCGGCGCATCAACGCTAACATGGCATTTCTTTCCATAAACAACGATAATATCGTTTTCAGAGCACCATTTCTGAGCCAGTTCCAGTTTCTTGAGAAGATGTTCCTCAAGCCTTTCCGGAAGGGCATGTAGACCTGGCGGTGTGAAAAGGATTTGGCGCGGTTTCATAAACCCGTTTTCTGTCAAATGGGAAATTTCTGGATAAAGCATCCCACAAGAAATGAGACAATGGTTTTCAAAGCCAGTAAGGTTCATTCCTGTCATTATTTTGTCTCTTCTGGTCCATCGCGCCAGTCCAATTTTAAGACATCAAGGAAGGAATACAATCCAGTAATGTACTCATACCTAGTTGTACGCTTCACGAGTTGCTTTATCCGACATAGTTGGTGCTAAAAGCGGCTGCCACTCATTGGTATCTTCCCATGTTCCCAGACCTGTGTGCATGTCCAGGTATTTTTGAGGGATGGGATGTGTGCCGGCAATAACCTTTACGTTATAGCGTTTCTCAAGAAAACGAATGAACGTGTGGATGTAAGGACAGGGCGGGTAACCAACCAACAACCCGGTTGCAAGGTGAATTACTTGCGCTCCATTTTTCACCATTTCCTCGCCGGTGTACTCCACGTTCCCGCCCGGACACCCGGCACAGGTGGTGTAACCGACCAACTCAACCTGCTCATCTTTATAGCGAGCAAAGGCGCCCTCCCGATTCCGCAGGGCACGCAAGCATTTACCGCCTGCACAGGTGCGATAGCGATCACATATGATGATCCCGATTTTTATCATGAATTCCTCTTAGCATTTCTCAATGATCGGATGTTCTTTTCTTTTGCAGGAGGCGAAAACCTCCCAGCAGAAAGTTTATTTGAGGTACGCGCTGCATATATTTACGATACTCATCGCCGAATTTTTCGATGCCTTCCCGATCAGCAGTTTGAATATCTACATAAATCAATACTGTGGAGAGGATACCCAACAGGATGACCAGCCAATGTTGGGCAAGCAGCATCATTGACAGGTTGAACAAAATCCCAGCCAGATATTGGGGGTGCCGGACGATAGCGTACAGGCTGGTATCAACCAGGTGCGTGGTCTCCACATAGCTTTTTCCCTTTGCCACACCTCCCCTGCGCCGAAAGATAATGATAGGCGCAATACCAAAAAATGCTGAGAGTGCCCAGATTCCCCAGCCCAGCCATTGAAGTGCGGGCAGTCCTGGTAATTTATAGACGAAAAAAGCCAGTATGTATTGTGCAATAATCAGAGTGCTGGCTGCAAGGATTCCGCCGAAAGCTCTTATTTTTTGCATGTCAGCATAGTTCCTTCCAGTTTTACCGGATAAGCGATGTCGCGGTGACAATGATTCTCAGAACAGTTTTATTCGCGGGTCATCTTCGTCCCGCATTTGGGACAGGTTCTGTCCAGGCAGCGTTGACCGGCGACGTGAGGCTCTTTGTGACCACATTTTGGACAGACACAATTTCCAGCAGGGCCAGATCCGGGCTTGTTCCCGCCGTCTCTTCCGCGACCCTGACCTCGGCCCTGTCCCTGGCCTCTACCTCGTAAAAAGTGATTGTTCATATTTTTCTCCTTCAATGGTTTGTTTGAACTATAGCGCCTCCACCGGCGATAACCCCGGCTGCTGTACCGTCTCGATGAAAATTCTGTATCCCGGGTTGATGGGGCAGCCTGAGACTGAGTAAGTTGTGTCTGCGCCAGTCGCTGGTTCAACATGGCAAGCAGTGTGTCTGCTAGACGGGGTAGGATCTCCTGTCTGGTAAAAGCCAGAACCGTGTTCAGCCACGGTTTTGGGCTTGAAGAAACCGGTTCTTCAACTGTGGTCTCTGCTGTGTGCTCAGTTTGGACAACTGCCGGTTTTGTAACTGCTGCTGGTTGTTCGATAGTAGTAATAGCATTCACGGGACAGGCGTCTACACAGGACTGACATTGTGTGCAGGCAACTTCATCAAAAACAGGGAATCCTTCGCTCAATTGGATTGCCTCGTTGGGACAAATCTCAACACAGGCACCGCAGCCTGTGCATAGGTACTCATTTACTTGCATTTCCAATAGTCATCTCCGTTCTAAAAGCATCACCTTACTCTATAAAATGCTGATCCCTGGGTTGGTCGCGCTCATCCATCGGACATAAAACTAACAAAGCGCGTGATGGGGTAGAGTCAATGTTTTTCCAGTGATGGGGCAGGTAGGCATCAAAAAATAAGCTGTCGCCGGGTTCCAGAATGTAATTTTTGTTGTCCACCGTATATAAAATATGCCCATCCAGACAAAATACAAATTCCCGACCTGTGTGAACGACCTGTTTTCTCCCGCTATCGGCACTTGGTTTAAGTGTGACAATGATCGGTTCTGCTCCAAAACGGGGCATTCCAGGAGCAAGATCCTCCATGCTGCTGTGCTGGAATGTGACCTGTGGACGTTTTCCCTGTTTCTGATGTACCAGTTTCTTAATCCCATGATCCATTTCGAAGAATTCAGTGATGGGAACCTGTAAGCTTAGTGCCAATTGCTGCAAGGTACTGACACTGGGGGAGGTGCGTTCATTCTCGATCAAGCTCAGCGTGTTGATATTTAGTCCGCTCATCTGTGCCAGCGATTTCAATGACAACCTTCTGGAAGTGCGAATTTCCCGTAATCGTTGGCCGACGCTAATTTTTCCCTTATCCTTTGTGATAACGAACGAACCTGTATCTTCCGATCCCTTGTTCCCTGGTATTCCTTGAGTTGTTTTCCTGGGAGAATGATCTTCTGGCATAGAACTGATCCTTTGTGATTGGGTGTTTGTACTAATATTATAGTAATATTTTCTTTAAAAATCAAATATATTACTATAATAATGTGTTCTCGGAAACGCACCTGAATCTATCGAGTTGCCAAATGCGAATCGCGAGGCAATTATTCAACTGTTTATAGTGAAAATGAGGCGTTTTGCAAGTTATCTACGGGGAAAGTGATAGTGCCGGCATTGGTCAGGTAATGGAACTAAGATATCCGTCTACTGTTTCGCTTCAGTAGACGGATGGCTTTTCTGCTCTAG
>JAFGMV010000026.1 GCA_016927315.1 Anaerolineales bacterium
AAGGGGGCGATGTGCGGCTTACAGACCGGCCTGAGGAGAAAGTTATATCAAAGGATGAAGTTGACCGGCCAGAACCCCCATAAGGGGAATGATATCAATCTAATGTCTGGTTTGATTTTTGGTTAGACATGAAAGCAATCTTATTGGTAGTCTATTGATTGGAGCAGAACGCCAGCCATGCATGAACTCCCCGTTGCGCAGTCAATCCTGGATATCGCCCTACGACATGCCAGGCAGGCCGGCGCCGCCCGAATTACCGACCTGTATCTGGTCATAGGAGACCTGGCCTCGGTAGTGGACGATTCGATCCAGTTCTACTGGGATACCATCAGTGCTGGCACGGCTGCCGAAGGCGCCACCCTGCATTTCAAACGTATCCGGGCTGAGATGCAGTGTATGGAGTGTTTTGAGAAGTATCATCCTGGCAAGGATGATTTACTCTGTCCCAAATGCGGTAGTGTCGGGGTCAAGATCCTGGCCGGTGAAGAGTTTTACCTGGATTCGATTGAAGTGGATACCGAACCTGGTGAATAATGTGGTTCTCACTCCTTGCGCGTGGTGAGACAATAAAGGAGATCAACTGGCTCTATGAGTGAACGAATATCTGTCATAGAAAACATTATGAATGCCAATGACCACCTGGCAGATGATAATCACGCCAGACTGGATCAAGCCGGCGTCTTTGCGGTCAATTTGATGGCCTCTCCCGGGGCAGGCAAGACTTCTCTGATCGAACAGACCCTGCCTCGCCTGGCAGAAAAGCTCAGGATCGGTGTGGTGGATGGGGACATTGCTACCAGTCTTGATGCCGACCGGGCTGCGGCGGCCGGGGCACGCGCCAGTGTACAGATCAATACCGGCGGCGAATGTCACTTGGACGCGGTCATGCTGCAGCAGGCGCTCAATCAGCTGGACCTAACCGATCTTGACCTGCTGATTGTTGAGAATGTAGGTAACCTGGTCTGCCCGGCTAGCTTCAAACTGGGGACCCATAAGAGTATCCTGGTGGCCTCGATTGCTGAAGGGGATGATAAGCCCTATAAATACCCGGGCATGTACAGGGGAGTCGATGCACTGGTGATCAATAAGATTGACTTGCTGCCCTATATTGAATTCGATATGGAGTATTTCCGTAAAGGGGTCGAAGTACTCAACCCGGGTCTGGTTATTTTTGAACTCTCCTGCCGTACAGCGGAGGGTCTGGAACCCTGGCTGGAATGGCTGGCTGTCCAGGCCCAAAGCGGAAAATAGAAGTTGGTCTGATTGGATCGATGACGAAGCAAGAATCTGGCGGCGCTGCCATCCATATTACGGGAGTAGTTCAAGGCGTAGGGTTCCGGCCGTTCGTATATGGCCTGGCCCGGCGCCTTGGCCTTTTGGGCTGGGTGCGCAATACCTCCTCTGGTGTGCATATTGAAGTGGACGGGTTCCGAGAGCAGTTAGATGTCTTTGTTAAGGCTCTCCGGGAAGAAGCCCCACCTTTATCACGGATCATTGATCTTCGGGTTTCCAACCAATCCCCAAAGGGATTCAAGACATTCGAGATCATTCACTCTGAGAGTTTGGAAGGCGGCTTCCAACCGGTCTCCCCGGATGTCAGTATCTGTCCGGACTGCCTGCGTGAGATGAATGATCCCAATGACAGGCGGTATCACTATCCATTCATAAACTGTACCAACTGCGGCCCGCGCTTTACGATCATCAAGGATATACCTTATGACCGGTCAAAGACGACCATGGCAGATTTTGAGATGTGTGAAGACTGCGCCCGGGAGTATTCCGATCCTGCCGACAGGCGCTTTCATGCCCAACCGGTCGCCTGTCCGCTGTGCGGGCCTCAGATCTGGCTGGAAACTACGCAGGATACCCAGCCTTCCCCTGTCTCGGACGGTGACAAGGTTCTTTTGCGTGCCCAACTTCTGTTCAAGCAGGGCAAGATCATCGCTATCAAGGGCCTGGGGGGCTTTCATCTTGCCTGTGATGCTGCCAATCCACAGGCGGTTGCCCGACTGCGGGAGCGTAAACTGCGGGTCGACAAGCCGTTTGCTCTGATGATGCCCGATATTGAAACCATCAGGCAGTACTGCCAGGTAGATGATGCGGAACAAGCATTGCTGCAGTCGGTGGCTCATCCAATCGTGCTGTTGAAGCGCCGGGCTGGCTCATCCATAGCCAGTGAAGTTGCACCGGGGCAGGATAACCTGGGGGTGATGCTGCCTTACACACCCTTGCATCACCTGTTGTTTTCCGAGAATGAAGCCAGACTGGTTGCCCTGGTAATGACCAGCGGGAATGTTTCAGAAGAACCGATTGCCACCAGGAATGAAGAAGCTCGTGAGCGCCTGGCGGAACTGGCGGATGCCTTCCTGATGCATGACCGTGATATCCACGTGCGCTGTGATGATTCGGTAATGAGGGTTGTTTCAACTGGGAAAAGGCAGGCTTTGTACCCGCTCCGTCGTTCCAGGGGTTATGCACCCTTCCCGGTCAAATTGCCTTGGAAGACGGCTCCGCTGCTGGCTACGGGCGCCGAACTCAAGAACACTTTCTGTATTACCCACGGGGATTACGCTTTCTTGTCCCATCATATAGGTGATATGGAGAATTATGAAACCCTACAGTCCTTTGAGCAGGGGATTGAACACTACCAGCGCCTGTTCCGGGTAAAGCCCGAAATGGTAGCCTATGACTTGCATCCCGATTACATGGCCTCTCGATATGCATTCAGGCGGGTTGAGCGGGATGGGATCGAGTCGATCGGTGTACAGCACCACCATGCCCATATCGCAGCCTGTATGGCTGAGAACGGTTTGGATGGCTCCGAACCGGTCATTGGCCTGGCCTGTGACGGGACAGGATATGGGATCGACGGCGCCATCTGGGGTGGGGAAGTGATGCTGGCCGATTACGCTGCTTTTCGTCGCAAAGCCCACCTGGACTATTTCATGCTGCCAGGTGGGGATGCAGCCATTAAGTCTCCGGCCCGCATTGCACTGGCGCTGCTCTGGCAGATGGAACTCGATTGGGATGAAAAACTGGCGCCGGTAAAACATTATTCCAAAGAAGACCGGGCTGTCTTGATTGGCCAGATGATCCATCAGATCAATACTCCCCAGACATCCAGCATGGGGCGCCTGTTTGATGCAGCTGCAGCCCTGGCGGGTGTACGGCAGGCGGTCAACTATGAGGCCCAGGCCGCCATAGAGTTTGAAGCTCTGGCCGATCCTTCTGAGGAGAAGTGCTATCCATTTGAATTGGAACAGGGGAAAGCTGATATTGTCATCGGCCATAGAGTTGCTTTTCAGGCCTTGATCACTGATATTCACCTGGGGATCTCGCTGCCGGTTATTTCAGCCCGTTTCCATAATGGTTTGGCAGAAGTCTTGCGTGAAGTGAGTAATCTTCTGCGGGAAGAAAGCGGTATTAGCAAAGTGGTGCTTTCAGGTGGAGTATGGCAGAATATCACCCTGCTCGGACGAACTATGTCACTGTTGCAGGGGGATGGTTTTACAGTATATATTCATCACGAAGTACCTGCAAATGATGGTGGACTGGCTTTGGGCCAGGCGGCCATTGCAGCTTATCGGTTGATTGGGTAATATTCGGAATGGAGTAAATTATGTGCTTGGCTGTACCAGGAAAGATTGTTGCAATCACTGACAGGGATGGCCTTAAGATGGCCCGGGTCGATTTCGGTGGTATTTTCAGGGAAACCTGTCTTGAGTATGTCCCCGAAGCAAAGATCGGAGATTACTGTGTTATTCATGTGGGTTTTGCGATCAGCTTGCTAAGCGAGTCGGAAGCGAAGGAAACGCTGGCTCTTCTCAGGGAAATCGAGAATATCGAAGAAGAGTTGGGTCCCGATCCGGAACAGGCCGCTACATGAAGTATGTAACCGAATACCGGGATGCCTCCCTGGTACGCAGTGTAATTGATGAGATCACTCGCACTGTCTCCAGGCCATGGACGCTCATGGAAATTTGTGGCGGTCAGACCCACGCCATTGTGCGCCATGGGATAGACCAACTGCTGCCGCCTGAGATAGAACTCGTCCACGGGCCGGGTTGCCCGGTCTGTGTAACTCCCTTGGAATTAATTGACCGAGCCTTGATTATTGCCTCCCGGACGGATGTGATTTTCTGTTCATACGGTGACATGCTGCGAGTGCCTGGTTCCGGCCGGGATTTGTTCTCTGTGAAAGCCCAGGGTGGGGATGTGCGTGTGGTTTATTCACCGCTAGATGCAGTCAAACTGGCTCAGAAGCATCCTGAGAAACAGGTGGTGTTCTTTGCGATTGGGTTTGAGACCACTGCTCCGGCCAATGTGATGAGCGTTTTGCAGGCTCAACGACTAGGGCTACAAAATTACAGCATCCTGGTCTCTCAAGTACGTGTGCCCCCCGCTATCCGGGCTATTTTGAGTTCCCCGACAAACCGGGTTCAGGGCTTTCTCTTGGCCGGGCATGTTTGTGCCGTGATGGGGTATTGGGAATATCCACCCCTGGCAGACGAGTTTAAAGTGCCTATGTCGATCACTGGGTTTGAGCCCCTGGATATCGTTCAGGGTATCTTGACCAATGTTCGTCAGTTGGAGGCTGGGCAGGTGGATGTCCAGAATGCTTATACCAGAGCGGTCACCCGGGAGGGAAATCAAGTCGCTCAAAAATCGATCGATAAGGTTTTTATGGAGTGTGACCGCAAGTGGCGTGGTATTGGTACCATTCTAGTCAGCGGCTGGTGTCTGCGGCCGGAGTTTGACCGGTTCAAAGCCGAGAAACGATTTGATGTGGGCGAGATCCACACGGAAGAATCTCTGGTATGTATTGCCGGGCAGATCCTGCAGGGACTGAAGAAGCCGCATGATTGTCCTGCATTTGGTACCGAATGTACCCCCGAAAATCCGCTTGGCGCAACCATGGTCTCTTCTGAAGGGGCCTGTGCAGCATATTATCGCTACGGGCGAGTGAGCCTCCAAAATGACTGACCTGCGTTCCGGTCGTATCCTGTGGCTGGGGTTGGTGGGATCCATGTTTGGTGTGGCACTGGCCTTTTTGTTTTTCATTGTACTTCCTGGATTTCAGCGTTTGAACACTACAGTTCCGGTGGTCACATCCTCTCCGGACCTGTTGTCCACGCTTCAGGCCGTCACCCCCGACCAGGCAGATTCGGCTACACCGGTTCCCGTTTCCCAGACGGCCAGCGCTGCTTCACCTGGCTATGCAGATGGCCTGACCGGCAGGATTGCCTTTACCTGTCAGGTAAACAAGGTCCAGGCCAGTGACCAGATCTGTATTATGAACGCAGATGGGTCCGGGTACCGCCGGTTGACCACTGATAATGGGCGGCGGCATTTCTATCCGTCAATTGCACCGGATGGACAGAGTGTGGTCTTTTCCGCCTTTCGGGATGAGAATATCTATGAGATCTATGAAGTCAGCCTGGATGGCGTCCTGACAAAGGTGACAGATGGCCTGGGTGTCTTGACTGCCCCAGAAATATCCCCGGATGGCAGCTTGATCGCTTTCACCCGCTGGATGCAGACTTCGGATACCCATGCTGTCTGGGTGGTTGATCGTGATGGGGAGAACCCGCGTGAGGTAACTAGCCTGGGCTGGGATCCAACCTGGTCTCCGGATGGGAGCCAAATCCTCTTTATGTCTAACCGGGGTGGAACGCCCCAGCTTTATGTGGTTGGATTGGACGGCAGTGGTCTGCGGCAGGTGGCTGACCTGCCAGACTTGCGCGGACGCAGCGACTGGTCGCAGCTTGGTCAGATTGTAACTTATTCGGGTAAGCCCTGGCAGCGGGAGTTATTTCTCATGGCGATCGACGGTTCTGGTGTTCACCAGATTACGCCCGCAGGAGGGAACAGCCAGGGTCCCAGTTTTTCACCCAATGGTCAGTGGGTTGCATTTACATCTTATTATGATCATAAAGGGGATATCCATGGATGCGAAATCTATATCATGCGCATCAACGGCACTGATTTACGGCGCCTGACCGACAACGAGTATTGTGATTGGCAGCCGCGTTGGGGGCCTTGATCAAAATCCCTGGTATACAAATCCGGAGAGATTGCTCATCTTGCCAGCCAGCAGTAATAACAACAACAGCGCCCCTGCAAGCGCCCAGATTTTTGTTGCCTGTTTCCAACCCAGGAAAAATGCATCGGGTTCATTTCTGTATTCCTGCCAGTCGGTCCACAGGGAGAAAATGACCAGCAGCGACAGATCAATCAGTGTGATCGCCGGGAAGTTTAGATGTGCAGAAATCGGGCCTCGGAAGAAATCCAGGGCTGTAAGGGTGCTGCTGGCAGAGAAGGGTACCCAGGTAGCTGTTACCAGGATGAATACCAGTAGCCAAGTCAGGCTGTTTCTAAGCGAGAAGCCCGCAGTTGGGGCTGTTCGTCCTTCCAGTTTCAGCAGCTGGTCAAGGATCAGGTAGAAGCCATGCAGGCAGCCCCACAGCAGCATGGTGATGTAAGCACCGTGCCAGTATCCGCTGACAAGCATCGTTATCAGCGGCGGGAAAGCCATTGTGACTAGGTCGGGCGCCCGGTGTTTCAACAGCCAGCGTCGGGTGGGGTAGAAGGTGTAATCCCTAAGCCAGTGAGAGAGGCTGGTATGCCAGCGGTTCCAGAAGTCACTGAAAGAGTGTGCAAAGAAGGGCTGACTGAAGTTAGACGCTAGTTCAATACCCATCAGGCCGCTGAGACCGCGTACGATAGAAGTGTATCCGGCAAAGTCGTTGTACAACCCAAAGGCAAAGACCAGCAGCCAGATGAGTCTTTCCAGGATCGAGTATTCCAGTGGGTGGGTGAAGATATCTATGGGACGCAGATAGTTGAGATGGTCGGCGATGATCACTTTTCGCAGGAGACCGATTACGATCAGCCCGATATTCCGACCGGCTGCTGTATTATTTACGATCCTACCTTTTTCGATTTGTGGAAGGAAGTCGCGTGCTCGTTCAATTGGACCGGCCAGCAATTTTGGGAAATAAGCCAAATAAAGTGCAAAATCAACCAGGTTTTCTGTTGGGGTTATCTGTCTTCGGGAAACGTCGATCAGATAGGAGATAGCTTGCAGGATATAAAAAGAAAAGCCGATTGGAAGCAGAATTCTGGTGGAGAGTGCGCCATCCCAATTCAGTAGAAAGTGACCCAACAAGCCTGGTCCGTATGGACCGGCAATGAGTTTCATTATTCCAAAAGAACCTGCATTGACCAGGATACCGGGAACCAGCCAGGCTTTCTTCCCCTTCCCGATCTGTATGGCCAGCCAGTAATTGACCAGGGTTGCTCCAGCCAGAACCATCCCATATTGCCATCCAAACGACAGGTAAAAAACATAGGATACCAACAGCAGCCAGAAATTCTGAGCTCGCTGGCTGAGTAGGTAATAAACAGCCAGCACGATCACTGCAAAGATCAGGAATGATAGTGAAATAATTTCCATATTTATTTCAGGGTATCCATGGGTATCTGATCGGCTATTTGGGTGGCTGCCCAGATGCTGAAGATTTCGACGCCATCCGCATTCAGATGCAGGCGATCCCACCAATAAGGGTCCGGTATCTGTTGTGATAGTGTGCGAGTTTCCCAGAATTGGATTCCCTGCCCGGCAAGGATTTCCTGGATGGGGTTTATAAATTTTTCTTCGTATTCAGCTTCGCTGCCAAGGTAGTTCGGCAGTAACGGTGGATAGAAGGGGGCTTCAACGAAGATGATGGTTGTCTCACTGCTGTTCAGATTGGCGATTTGTTGGAATTCCTCCAGGCGCTTTTTAGGCATGCTGAAGTCAGGCCAGATGATCTTCTCCAGGTCTCCCCAGTCATCTCGGCGGCCATCTAGGGGAGAAAACCCGTTGTGGCTGACAAGTTGATATTCATTGATCATCTTCTGACGGTTTCCGGGAACAAGCCAGTAGTTCAGGGTCAGGGAATAGCGATAAGAGTAGGAGTTGTTAAGTGCCCAGCATTGGGTCGAGAACGCACCCAAGTCGCATTCTATCCAAGCAGCATTTCTGAGTTGTTCGGAGAACTCTCCCTGGCGGCTGATGAAATCACGTGCGGTCAGCACGTACAGGATCAATTTGGGGTGGTAGCGTCGTTTTAGAGCGGTAGTCATATTCCCGGCACTATCCATTGTTAACGCTGGCATGCCAAAATTAAAACATTGAATTTCCAGACCGGTCTGTTGTTCGTAGGCTTGTTCGATCATATCAGGGTCGAGCCCATCATTGGCGACCGAGCTGCCCACGATCAGGCAAGTAGGTGAACCTTTTTGCCTGATCTGTTGCTCAAGGTAATATGTTTTGCTGTCGAACACGAAATTATCGGCGCCGGTGCTGGGGGGCGGAAAGAAATATCCAATTGGGGTGCGGGCAATGATTTCAGCCAGCAGCACCAGCCCAATCAATAAAGCGGCGAAGGTCAGCAAACCCTTCGCCAGCGGCGTTTTTTGGATATTTTTCAGGTCGAGAGTTTCAGGGGCAATGATCTTTGACATGCGGGTTGGTTGTTCAATCTTTTCTATCCCCAAACGGGATGAAGGTTTCCGGTGAAAAGCCAGTGAAAAAGGTCAGGGTTTGTTTCCAGGTTTGACGTTCTTCCTGCGTGAGCGGGTCGGTTTTGTCGTAAGAATGCTTGGTGATATAGCTTTTCATGATCGGGATACGGTATTCCAGCCGGGAAAGAGCATCTTCATGCAGCAACCGGGCAGCCTCCGGATAATCGACTGCAAAGTCGTCCATGATCATCCGCAGATGGAACAGGCACAGACCATCAGATGCTTTGTAGCCGGTTTGCCATTCTTCCGGGTTCCGGGTGTATTCGTTGAGGAAGGTGGGAATTGCATAGTACACTGCATCCTCGCCGATCTCACACACACGGCATGTTTCACTGGTATTGCGGGTGACTTTTCGTTTTAACCCAAGGCAGTTGGAGATAGTGTCCAGCCAATTGCGCAGAGCAGCTGACTGCCTGGTAGTTGGTTTCCAGTCCTTGATCTGCTTGATGATCTCTCGTGAGAGATGCTCATACAGGATGGTTGTCCCCAGCGCCTCGCCGTAGTTCTCGGTTTCGATCTTAGCCATCAGGTGGATATGCCGGGGACAGAACCCCAGCGATTCCACGAATTCTTCCCGCCTTTTCGGTTCATTGACGCTCATGTATATAAAATGATCCAGGTATTTGATGACCGCGATGTTGTAATGGTTGCAGAGTATACAACCCGGCTGCTTAAGGGCTTCAGCTAATCGATTGGCGGCCAATGCGACCATAAGATTTCTCCTGGCGATACGAGGATTTTAATCGGAAACGTTGGCAGGCTTGATATCTCGGATGTTTAACTGTAAGCTGGCATGTCCATTATATTCGTTAACTTCAAAGGTATACATTACATCCACATGAACGGGGGTTTCATCTGCCAGATATCCAAAGCGGAAGGCGATTGCATCAAAAGTGACCTGTCCGTCGGTGAGAGTCAGTTTCAGGTGTTTGCTGTCCGTGCCTACTGTGCGGGCGTTTTGTATCTTAAGTCCTCGTGAGGCAAATACAGCCTCAGGGTTCCCATAACCGGTTGGTTCAAGATAGGATAGTGTTTTCAACAGGCTGTAATCCAGATCTTTCAACAGTACCTCGACATCCGCTGAAACGGTCGGTCGCAGGTCTTTCCCTTCCAGTTCTTCAACCGCAAAGGCTTTCATCCGGGTTACCAGTTCTTCCAGGTTCTCATTACTGACGGTAAACCCAGCTGCGGCTGCATGGCCGCCATGTTGGATAAGCAGGTCGGCGCATCGGTCAAGGGCATCCGTAATGTGGAATTCGGGTATTGACCGGCAGGAGCAGCGTGTGGTCTTTTCTCCTATTTGCCCAACGATAGAAGGACGGTAATGGTTCTCGGTCAAACGGGAAGCGGCCAGTCCAACTACCCCGGTGTTGAAATCCGAATCGATTGCGACCAGGAGGTGAGGTTTCTCATGGTCACTGATAGCTAGCTTTTCGGCTTGTTCCTGGATCTGGCGTGTCAGGCTTTGCCGCTGCCGGTTTTGCAGTTCAAGTTGTTGGGCGAGCTGGCCTGCCTGCATAAAATCTTCTGTGGTCAGCAGATCATAAGCTGCCAGCGCTGAGTCCAATCGGCCGGCGGCATTCAGGCGTGGTCCCAGGATAAATCCAATGCCGGTGGCATTAATATTCTTCAGGTTCAGGTTGGATACTCCTGCCAGGGAATGCAGCCCCTGCCGCCGGGTTTGTTTCATCAGCCGCAGCCCCTGGCGTACCAGGTACCGGTTTTCACCAGTCAGCGGAGCCAGGTCTGCAACAGTACCCAGCGCCACCAGGTCGAGGAATTCCGTTATTTTCTCGGGAGTCTCTGTGAACAGAGCCTGTGTGATTTTATAGGCAATCCCGACCCCGGCTAGGTCTTTATAGGGATATTTGTCTCCCGCCTGCTTGGGATTGATGATGGCAAATGCTTCCGGTAACTTTTCAGATGGGTGGTGATGGTCGCTGATAATCAGGTCCAGGCCTGCCTTCTTTGCATGGGCGGCTTCTTCCGGGGAGCGGATACCACAGTCAACGGTGATGACGAGCCGTACCCCCTCGTTGGCAAGGCTGTCCAGTGCTTCGGTGTTAAGACCGTAGCCTTCATCGAACCGGTTGGGAATATAGCCGCGCACCTGGGCGCCTGCGGATTTCAGCGCCTGTACAAGCAGTGTCGTGGCAGTGACACCATCTACGTCATAGTCCCCAAAGATTACGATTGATTCCTGCTGGCTGATCGCTTCCCTGATGCGGGTTATGCTGGCCTCCATGCCGGATAATCGATAGGGGTCAGTATCCGTACCGGGCTGCGCTCGTAGGAAGTCGCGCGCTTCTGTATCTGTTGCATAGCCACGGTTGTATAGAATTTGTCTCAGGATCGGGGGAAAGGCTTTGAGGTTATGATCGGCTTCTGAGGTCAAAGGGGGGGCAATCAGCCAGCGTTTGGTTTGCATAATTGATAAGAGTATAAACGTTGTCGGTAGCGGGGACAAGGGCTGTGATATCATTAAAGAAAACGGGTTATGCGGGAGGTTACATGTATACTTTAGCTCCTGATGAAAAGAAGACCATGGTCTTTGTCTACGCAAGTGATTTGCTGCTGCGTGGGGAAGCAGTAACAAAAGAATCGATTCTGGTCAGCCGTTGGTTGCGAACCGATAGTGCTCCAAATTTCATGCAGATTCTGAATGCACAATTGATCATGGTTAGCGGCGGGACTGTAAAAACCTTTAATTATCCGGAAGTGCTATTCCCAACGGAACAGTGTCTTGCCTTCCACATTGCCCCACCGACGAGAGACCCCCTGGACTATGAAGAAGACGAACCGAACCGGATGATGGCTTTAACCCACATGCTGGTCGGTTCGTTTCTCTTTGATGGCAAATTACGTGTTTCAACACAAACCGATATCGGAACAAGTCTTGATGTCAGTCGTTCCCCCTGGCTGTCTTTTTATGAAGTCAATATCAGCAATCCGTTCCTGCCTCAATTGAAGATGCAGGTGCCGATGCTGCTGATCAGGCCGGAGCGAGTTTGTTTCGCCATGAACCAGTAATTTGTTGATGGGTACAGCCCGGGTTGTAAAAACACCCGGGCTGTTTTTATCCCAACAGGGGTCGCAGCTGCTGATGACTACCGGCTGATGAGGATCGGGCATTTGGCATTTCTGAGCATAAAGTTGACCAGGCTGCCAACGACGACTTCCTTGATCGCCGATCCACCATAGCCGCCCATTAGGACCAGGTTGGTTTCCAGGTCATTCATGATTTTCAGGAAGGTTTCTGGACCCCCTTTTTCAATCATGAAGGTGCCCTCAATTTCGTGCAATTCCAGGTAATCCCTGGCATACTCCTGAACCTTCTGGTGATCTTTGTTTTCTGTTACGGTCAGGATTGTCAGGTTGGTTTTCCAGCGCTCTGCAATGTAGGTCGCAACGAATAGGGCTTCTTTCGATTTCTGGCTGCCGTCGAAAGCCACCAGGGCCCTGTCCATGGGACTCAGCTTTCCTGGAACAGTCAGAATTGGCCTGGCCGACCGCCAGATGATCTGGCGCAGCCCCGACCCCAGTCCTGCTAATCCGGGACTGGGGGCATGCAGCATATTCAGCACGATCAGGTCGGTCAGCTTGGAGTACTCATAGATTTGATCGACAATCTCTCCCTTGACATTGGCCAGGTTGCCTTGAATACCGGTATCCTTCAGGAAGCGGTTGAAGTATTTCAAGGTTTGCCTGGTTTCCGGACTGTCGATTTCTTCTTTGGGCGAGATAACGTGCAGCCCGTGCAGAACGGCATTCTCCTTTTGCGCGACCAGAGTGGCTTGTTCCAGGGCCGGCCAACTTTCGGACATGTAGTTGATGGAAACCAGGATAGCCTTGAACAGGTTTTCCGTATACCGGTCGTACATCTTTGCCTGGCGCCAGCTGCCGGTTGCGCTGTTTTCTGAATCCGCCCCGGAACTTTCCTGGCTCGCCAGGGCAGTCGCCGCAGCCTCCGGGCGTATCTGCCACCCAAGGTCACGTTCCAGCATGGCGCGGTGTTCAGAGACCCACAGGTACAGGTCGGTTTCGGTGCGCCCCGGGAACCAGCGCAGCAGGTCACGGTCTCGAATAGGTTCAACGATGGGCAGGTAGACAGTGTCGTACCAGTGCCCGATGGCTTCCTGGTAGGAGATTTCGCGCTGAAAGTCGATGCCCATGAAATAGCGGTGGACCTCGATGTGCTCCTTCAGGACAGCATACTGCCCGGGAACCGATACGCTTAATTCGATGTTGGGCCGCATGTCCTTGATCCCGGTTTCTTCCAGGAATTCGACATACTCTGCCTTGATGATCAGGTCGTCCGGTTGTATATCCGGGCTCAGCGGGACTTCCGTGCGGACTTCGATGACATATGCCTGGATGGTCTTGATACCTTCTTGGTGTGCAATCGAAACGCGGTGGTTGCCATCCAGGACGAAGTAGACTTCACCGACTTTGTATACTTCAATGGGGGGCAAGCCGGCCCCGCCCGGTCTTTCCATTTCGGTCTTTACTTTCGCCCAGCGTTCCTGGTCGGTCTCCTTAAGCGGCAGGAAGCTGCGGTTGAAATCGGTATAGCGGCCGACGCTGCCGACAATAGCCTCCAGGGGAATATCTTTCAACCCGCGTTCTGAGCGGCCTGTCAGTTTCAGCTTTTTGGCGACATCATCATAAGAGAGCAGCTCGTTGGATTTTCCGCTGATGCGCGCCAGCACTTCCTGCAAAGAGGCTTTCATACGGGCGTTGTTGAAATCTTTCAGTGCGTCAAGATAATTGGACATGATCGTTAGTGATTTCTCTTTTTATTTCAGATCACTTTTCCGCAATATACCGGATGCGGTAACATGATCTATTGAGTTGCTATTCTCAGTCACTTTACGAAGGCAATAACCAGCCAATTCTTCGCAGGTGATAAGCGCTTGCTTGCACCCCCCTGGCGCTGTCCGCCAGGACAAGTGTTTGGTGCGGCGCCGCGCGAGCGGAGGCGCGGCATTGGGTAAAGCATCATATTTCCTGACTATTCGTCGTAAGCGAAAGGCGATTCTTGATAATCTGCCCTTCGCCCGTTCAGGGACGATACGAATGCGTCTATCACATGTTCGTCACTCAATTCAGGGATGGTTATCACTTGTTAAAGTAAACTGTCCGGCTGCCAGAGGTTATAACATAATTTAGTTGGGGAGGGTAGCTTTACAGGTTAACAGACTCTAAAAGGGCAGGGCCTGTTTTGTTTCTTTTTGATCCGTGAGGGAGTGTTGTTAGCCGGCTGCCCCTGAAGGGGTCAGGCGCTTTCCGTATCGGCTTCTTCTGCCTTCTCCCAGATACCGGTCCTCAGGTATTCATCCATGGCCGCGGCTGCGATCTTTGCCTGGCCCATCGCCAGGATCACAGTCGCCCCGCCGGTGATAATATCCCCGCCGGCAAAGACTCCCTTTTTGGAGGTCTTCATGGTTTCCTTGTCCACCAGGAGGATGCCGCCCTTGCCAGTGTCGATCTGGGTTGTTTTTGCGATGATCGGGCTGGGACTCTGCCCGATGGCCACAATGATTACATCGGCTTCGATCTGGAAGTTGGACCCTTCAACCGGGACAGGCCTGCGGCGTCCGGATGCATCCGGTTCTCCTAGTTCATTTTTGATGCATTCCAGCGATTGGACCCGGCCTTTCTGCCCATGGTAGGCTACCGGGGAGGTCAGGAAGTGGAACTGGACCCCCTCCTGCCCGGCATGTTCAACTTCTTCTGCCCGGGCCGGCATCTCAGCCTTGGAACGCCGGTATACGATGATAGAATCCCTGGCCCCCAGCCGGAGAGCAGTGCGGGCTGCATCCATGGCTGTATTGCCGCCCCCGATGGTGATGACCCTCTCTCCAATCGCGATGGGCGTGTCGTATTTGGGGAATAAATAGGCCTTCATCAGGTTGGAGCGGGTCAGGTATTCGTTGGCCGAATACACCCCGCCCAGGTTTTCACCGGGCAGCCCAAGGAACCAGGGTAGTCCGGCGCCGGTGCCGATAAAAATGGCATCATACTCTTCGAGCAGTTCATCGATGGTGGCGGCCATGCCGACCACGAAGTCCTTCTTGATCTCGACCCCCAGGCTGGTGACATAGTCTACCTCGCGGCGGACTACATCGGTGGGCAGACGGAAATCAGGGATTCCGTAGGAAAGCACCCCGCCGGCTTTGTGCAGGGCTTCGAAGACTGTCACCTGGTGCCCTTTTTTTGCCAGATCTGCAGCCGCTGTCAGCCCGGCCGGGCCGGCTCCGATCACGGCGGCTTTCTTGCCGCTTGGTTTGGCCGGGTTGACGGCGGCAGGCTTGCCGTGTTCGGCTTCCCAATCGGCCACGAAGCGTTCGACGCGTCCGATGGCGACCGGTTCGTACTTTTTTGCCAGGACACAGACGCCCTCGCACTGGTTTTCCTGCGGGCAGACCCGCCCCGTGATGGCCGGCAGGCAGTTGGTTTTTTTGATCACATCAATCGCATCCTGGAACTCTTGGTTAGCGACATGTGCCAGGAAGCGCGGAATATCGATATTGACCGGACAGCCCTGGATACAGGTGGGACGGGCGCACTGCAGACAGCGGATGGCCTCGTTGACGGCCATTTCTTCGCTGTAACCGTGCGTAACTTCGTTGAAATTCCGGATCCGCTCTTTGGCAGGCTGTTCCGGCATCGGGGTGCGGGTTGGGTTTATTTTCTTTTGGGGCATGGTTTGTTTTCCGGGTGGTTTTATTCGGCTGCTTCGGCGGCTTTGTCCAGTTTACACTGGTGATCGAGCCACTGTTTGGTTGCCAGCTGTTCTTCGGAGCGGTAGAAGGACATGCGCTCCAGCAGGATGTCCCAGTCGACGATGTGGCCATCGAATTCGGGACCATCCACACAGACGAACCTGGCCCCACCCTCCATCGCCACACGGCATCCGCCGCACATACCGGTGCCGTCAACCATGACCGTGTTCAGGCTGACAATGGTCGGCACATTGAAGGGTTTGGTGGTCAGGCAGGTGAATTTCATCATGATTGCAGGACCGATTGCCCATACCTTGGCAGCATCCCGGTTGGCTTCAAGCACTTCTTTCAGCGGTTCGGTAACCAGGGCCTTGCGTCCCGCCGAACCGTCATCGGTGCACACAATCAACTCATCCGAGTATTCTTGCATGCGCCCTTCCCAGAAGAGCAATTCCTTGCTGCGGGCGCCAATGATCGAGATGACCTGGTTGCCGGCCTGTTTCAGTGCCCGGGTGATCGGAAAGATCGGCGCAATTCCCACTCCACCGCCAACCATGACAACCTTGCCGTAATTCTCTATCTCTGTGGCATGCCCCAGGGGACCGGCGATGTTCTCATAGCTGTCGCCGACTTCGAAAGTACCCATTTGCATGGTAGATTTCCCTACCTCTTGGAAGATCAGGGTAATGGTTCCAGCCTCGCTGTCATAATCCGCGATGGTAAGCGGGATGCGTTCGCCGTACTCATCATTGCGTACAATCACGAATTGCCCGGCCCTGGCTTTGCGAGCCACCACCGGGGCCTCAACAATGAACAGCTTGACCGATTCACTGAGTATTTCCTTGTGTATGATTCGATACATAACTGGGCTTCCTGTCTGTCGTTCGGGAGTGTTTGGAAACGGCCACAAGTATCTGCCAACTAGCGCTGGGAAGAGCGTTATAGCATATTGATATTATAGTACATGGTTTGAAACTGGATTACAGTTGTCAATTGTTACCCTAAAAAGCATGAAAAATGTCAACTCTTCAGTCCCGAGGGTCATAGGGGGGCGCAAATTCGGCTTGCCAATGCCCGTCTCCCAAGTCGTTGAGGGCTGACCCAAGGTTCATCAGGCAGATCCAGGTTTTCCCGGGTTTCAGCGGGATCGGGTTGTGGTTGGCATCCGTAAAATGGACCGGGCGCCGCATGCCGCTGCGTTTTTCCCATTCCCGGTTGGCGGTCGACCAGCGGATAGGGTAGACCTGTCCGTCGCGGAACAAGTAGGCATAGCCCTGCAAACCCTGCTCGAACGGGACGTTGTACTGCAAGTAGCGGACCCGCTGGTATTCGGCCAACAGGAGGATAACATTTTCATACCCCAACTGGCGACCGGTCAGGCGGTCGCTGTCCGGGTGAAAGACCCCTTTCCCGTCGGCATCGTCGGTCTGGCGCAGGTAAGCCCCGGAGAGCGAGTCATACCCCCACAGCGCCTGTGTGTAGCTGTGGTAGTAGGTCCACAGGCTGGCGGCCGGTTGGCCTCCCCCTGGGGGTACTTCCGAGATCAGGTTGCCCGAATAGTTGACCGGCTGGTTGGGAACCCTGCTTTCCTGGGCCAGTTCCAGCAGCCGGGTGGTATCCAGCAGGGCTGTGTTTGGGCTGATTTCGGGATTTTCACCGAAGATGATCTCACAGCCCTCCAGTACCTGCCGGATGCCGTCCCCGGCGCTGGCGTAAACCAGGCAGCTGTTCGGGAACATGAAGTGGATCTCGTTGTAGGTCAGGCGCCCGGAACGGATCGGGCCAACATAGGTTCGTTCCGGGGCAATATCAGCCGGGGAAGGGGTTTGTGGAGGCATTTCTGTCAGGATCAGGCCGGCGTCATGGTGTGTCTCAACCCCGTCAGGGGCAAAGACCTGTGTCTCCCCGCTGAGGAGATCCGCGTCGCTGTCTTCATCGTCATTGCCCAAGTTAGGGGTGGTAAAGGTGTAGGGTTCCGGGATCCGGAAGCGCACCCTGTAGTTGCCCGCACGGTCAAGGTTGAAACCGTAATATCCGTTCGAACTGGTCGAGGTCGTCTCGAGCACTTCGCCGCGGCCGGCTTCCAGCAGGTCCGCGCAGATACCGCCAACCCCGGCTTCCCAGGGGTCCTGCCTGCCGTCCCGGTTCTCGTCCAGCCAGACCCGGTTGCCGATCCAGGTTTCACCGGACTGGAAGGTTTCCTGATTGACCGGGCACGCTCCGGGCGGGTTCGGGATGCGCCGCGGAATTTCCCCGTAGTAGAGGCCCAGGAAGCGGGAGGCGCCTTCACCGATGAAGAGCTCGAAGATCCAGGGGGTGAAAGATGTCCCGGCCTGGGGACGGGCGGTGGCCGGCATATTGCTGATCGAGACTATCACCGGCGGCAGGTCAAGCAGTTCCGGATGCTCGACCCGCAGTCCTGTCAGCGGGTTGACCCCGGAAGGGAACTGTTCCAACTCCGGGCCGTAGGCGACCAGGGTGTCCAGGCGCGGCTGCGGAGTGGGCGTGATAGTGGGTGTAAGGGTTTCTACGACGGTTGCCGTTGCTGTGCTGGCTGGTGTATCCGGGGCTGCTGTCGGGGCAGCTTCTTCTTCTGGAAGGCAGGCTGCCGTCAACAGGCTGATTACCAGAAACGGCAGGATCAGGCGCTGTTTTTTGTGCATGGATTAAGTATAAACGCACTACCGTTCACTGCTGGCAGGAATTGTGTGTACTTCGTGGTCCAATGCGGCGACTATCACGTATAATACAGAACGATGTTCGCATATGAAATTCAAGCTGCCGGGAAACGCGCCCGCGCCGGGGTCTTCCAGACCCCGCATGGCGTCCTGGAAACCCCGGTCTTTGCCCCGGTTGGCACACAGGCCACCGTTAAGACACTGACCCCGGTCCAACTGGAAGAGCTGGGCGCTTCGCTGGTGCTTTCCAATACCTACCACCTTTACCTACGCCCCGGGGATGAACTGGTGGCAGGGATGGGCGGCCTGCACCGCTTTATGCAGTGGCCGTATCCCCTGCTGACCGATTCGGGCGGTTACCAGGTCTTTTCCCTGGCCCGGACCCGCACCGTCGATGATGACGGGGTTACTTTCAAGTCGCATATCGATGGCTCCTCACACCGCTTGACCCCCGAGCGGTCGATCCAGATACAGGAGAACCTGGGCGCCGATATCATAATGGCTTTCGACGAGTGTGCTGATCCCGGAGACCGGGAGTATATCCAGCAGGCCATGCAGCGCACCCACCGCTGGGCCGAGCGCTGCCTGCTGGCCAAACGCCGGCCAGACCAGGCCCTGTTCGGGATTGTCCAGGGGGGCGTCGATCCGGACCTGCGAGCCGCTTCGGCCGAGTTCATCGCCTCCCTGCCTTTTCTCGGGATTGCGATCGGGGGGCTGTCCGTCGGAGAGACCAAGGAAGAGATGCACGCCGCCCTGGATGTGGTTACCCCCCTCCTGCCTGAAAACAAGCCCCGTTACCTGATGGGAGTGGGAACGCCGGAAGACCTGATCAATGGGATCGCCCGCGGTATCGACATCTTCGATTGTGTCCTGCCGACCCGCCTGGCCCGCCATCATGCCGCCTTTTCTCCCGAAGGGCGCCTCAACCTGATGAACGCCAGTTTTGCCCGCGACCAAAACCCTATCGATGCAGGTTGTTCCTGTTATACTTGCCGGACGTTTACGCGTGCCTACCTGCGGCACTTGATCGTCGCCAGGGAATTGCTGGCGGGCGCCCTGCTCTCCATTCATAACCTGCATGCCCTGGTGCAGCTGGTTAAGGATATCCGGCAGATGATCTTTTCCGGGACTTTCGAAGAGAACGTCCCGCAACTGTTGGAGCGTTGGGAAAACAACGCCGCACGAAAACAACCATAATGCATCACAGCCGGGAGGATCTTCCTTTTATGATCCCCGGTGTTTTTGTGGCGCTCCAGGAAGGTTTATGACGCTTTTTCAATCATTTTTATTGGGTCTTATTCAAGGTTTGACCGAATTCATTCCCGTATCGTCGACAGCGCACCTGCTGATCGGGCAGCAATTGTTAGGCCTGCCCTCCGGGGAGGCCATGTTCTCTTTCCTGGTATTGATCCAGTTGGGGACGGTGGTTTCGCTGATCCTGTATTTCGGCAGGGAACTGTGGGTGTTGATCCGGGCTTTCTTCGCCAGGCCGTTTTCCACCCCGGAGAACAGGCTCGGCTGGTATATACTCATTGCCACAGTCCCTGCATTGGCGGCTGGCTACCTGCTGCAGGAACACGTCAAATCTCTGTTTCAGACCCCGCTGCTGCAGGCCAGTGTTCGCTTGTTTGCTGCGGCAGCCCTGTTGGGGGGCGTCGAATGGTTGGGGAAACGCAGCCGCTCGCTTGAGACGATGACCTGGGTCGATGCCCTGTTGGTCGGCCTGTTCCAGATCCTTTCGATATTTCCGGGCGCCTCGCGTTCCGGGACAACCATCGCAGGTGGGATGGTGCGCGGTTTCAACCGTCCTGCGGCGGCCCGCTTTGCTTTCCTGATATCTGGGCCGGTGCTGTTGGCTGCCGGGCTTTACCAGCTGCTGACCATCGGCCGGATGCCAGACCTGGTTGCTTTCCTGCCGGCCCTGCTGGTTGGGTTTGCAACCGCCGCGGTGGTAGGTTGGCTGGCGGTGAAGTGGTTGATCGCTTACCTGGGCCGGCGCTCCCTGTATGTCTTTGCCGGTTATTGCGCCGTGTTGGGCGTGGTCCTGGTGTTTTTTCAATTGTCCTGAGAACGGTGCGCACTCGATCTTTGCTCCTGCCCCTCCTGGTCTTTCTCCTGGCTGGCTGCACCCCCGCCGCACCGGTGGAGGCCTCCCGGGTGGTCACTGTGCAGGTCGGCGCCGGTGCGCAGCCCTGGCTGGGAGCTGTGTATGGTTGTGCCGGGCAGCAGGCTGTGACCGTACGGCTGGTGGACCTGCCTTCGGAAGCCGATCTGCAACTGCGTCTTGGTGAACCCCCATACCTGGGGACGCCCGCGTACCGCGTCGGCAGTGACGACCTGGTGGTGCTGGTCAATCGAGACAGCGCACTTTCCAGTCTGTCTGAAACCCAGGTCCGTGACCTGTTTTCCCGCGGCGGGGACGGCTTCCAGGTATGGGTGTACGCCTCCGGGGAAGATATCCAGCAGGTTTTTGAAGGCCTGGTGCTCCGGGGGAGGCAGGTAACCTCACACGCCCGTCTGGCAGGCAGCACGGAACAGATGTTGGCCGCACTTGCTGCGGATAAGAACGCGGTGGGCCTTGCTCCCGGTCTACTGGTGGGCGAGGATGTGCGGGCGGTGTACGTCTGGCCACAGATCCCGGTGCTGGCCATCAGCCCTGCCGAGCCAGAAGGGGCGGCCCGACTTCTCCTGTCTTGCCTGCAGGAATAATTGCCTCGGTTCTTTCTCGCTGCCCGGTCCCCCCGGGCGGTTTTTGTTTTAAGCGTTCGGAAGCATTCAATACTTGTGATGCCTGTTGCATTACAGGCTGCCGGCGGGTCATCCGTAACAAACAGGGCTCATCCCGAACTTGGGTTTGGATGCACATCATTCGCATTCCCACGCAGGCACACCGCCCCTGCCAAAAGATGCCAAAGCGTCGATGCTGACGGCCTGACCAAAGAGAACCTATCGGCGCACTTCAGCAAGCTGGGAGAGGCTGGTTATGCCGCGATCGAGAAGAATTTCAAAGGGAAACTTCCCCAGGCGGTTTGCAAACATATGGAGGCAGGCCAGGCAGCTTTCATGGAATACCGGAAGAAGATGCTGCGCTTGATAGACAGGGACGGCCAGCGGCAATCTTTCACGGCAGGCTTTATAATTAGGGCAGGAGTCCGATTGTGAAACACAGCCTCTCTGTTTGGTTATTTGTCCTGGTCCTGCTGCTGGCTTCCTGTGGGCCGGCGCCCACAGCAGCCCCCACTGCTACCCGGCCGCCGGCGCCGGTTGAAACACTGACGCCGACCCCGCCGCCCATCCTGGTTGATGAACGGTTTGAAGCCGGCGAGCGTATGCGCTGGCTGGACGGAAGCCTCCTGGTCTATGTGCCCGGCGGTGAATTTGAAATGGGTTCCGGAGAGCAGGTCCATCCGGTCCGGCTGAACGGTTTCTGGATCCAGCAGACCGAAGTCACCAACCGCATGTACCGGGATTGCGTCCTGGCCGGGGCATGTAAAGCGCCTGCCAGTAAAGCAGACCTGCCCTACACCGACGATTTCGTACAAGGCCGGCCGGTGACCGGGGTAAGCTGGACCCAGGCGCGTTCCTATTGTACCTGGGTGCAGGGACGCCTGCCGACCGAAGCTGAATGGGAACGGGCAGCCCGTGGTTCCGGGCAGGGCCCCTATCCCTGGGGCGACAAATTACCGGACTGCCGCCGGGTCAATTTTTCCGGGTGCATCAATAACCTGTCGTATGCCGCCCAGTTCCCGCAGGGGGCCAATGACCTGGGCCTGCTGGATATGTCTGGGAATGCCGCCGAATGGGTGGCAGACTGGTACGACCCCGGTTATTATGCCAGCTCCCCGGTCATCAATCCGATCGGGCCGGCCGGCGGCGAGACGCGTGTGATCCGTGGGGGAAGTTATCTCGATGCAGCTGGACAGATTTCGGTGACGGCCCGCTCCTCTGCGGTCCCGGCGGATACCGCTGCAGACCTGGGCTTCCGGTGTGCATTCAGCGCCCCGATCCTGTACCCGCCTTTTTGCCAGCTGCCTGCCTATAAAGTCAGCGACCCCGCCTCGTCTGCGGTGCAGGCCGGGGAATGCATTGATCCCGACCCGATTGTAGAGCGGGGAAAGTTCTGCCAGGGGAAAGTGGGTTTCGTGAACGTCGATGTCCCCCTGAACGCCCTGATAAGCGTCACCAGCGCCGGCGTTACCTGCGAGCCGGTTGGGAATTTCGGCGATGTCACCCGCTTCAGTTGTTATGGAGCCAATAACCTGCCGGTCAACCTGACTGTATGCACCGGCGCCTGTTACCCCGACCTGGCCAATTACATCCCTGAACCGGTTTGTGACCCCGGGTATGCTTACCAGGAGTCTGCGGGCGCCTGTTATTATGACCCCGCCCCGGTATTGGAGGGGCAGGACGCCTGCCCGGAGGGGTTTGTTCCAGTGGGATTGGAGCCGGGGCAGTCTGTCTGTCTGCCGCTGTCGGCGGGTTTGGGCTGTCCGGTTGGGCAGGTGCTTGATCCACAGCTGGGGGGCTGCCGCTCAGCCGCCGGGCAGGTGGACTGCGAAGTGTATGGTTTCAATGATCCTGAAAGAGCTCTGGGCTGCTACCAGGGCTGTCCTCAAGGATACCAATATGATGAGGACACCCAATGCTGCCGGGCGGTCGGAGACAGTCGGTATCCGGGATGCCAGCCCGGGTACCATTATTCGCAGGCCGAACAAAGCTGCCTCCCCGGTTCCGGTGGCCTGGGGGGAGAAGGATGTACTTCAATCCAGCTGTATACCGGTGATTGCGTGATCCGGGAATGCGGCCCCTATCCGGACTGCGGCCTGGGGTGTTATAAAGATGAAGATCGCAAGATCTGTATTCCCCCGGACCAATAGTGTTATATCAAGTAGTACCAAAGTAATCCACTGCTTGGGGGATAGGATTGTTACTCTCTTTCTTGTATAGTATATATGCCTTTCAATTTTGTAAGGTACGTCTTTGGAGGAGAGTGTCTTATGAAACCGTTCAGAAACAAAATTGCTTTTATGGGGGGACTGCTGGCGCTGATCTTAGCGGCCTGCAGTCCGCAGGCCGTACCAACACCGATTGTGATTGTGGTGACTTCGACCCCGGAAACTGCGGCGCCGCCGCCGGTTGAGGTGTTGACCGAAGCGCCGACTGAGATCGTTCCGATCATCCCGCTGACCGGCCCGGTAATGGAGCGCGGCTCGACGATTCCATACGTGGATGGCAGCCTGCTGGTGGCTGTGCCGGGAGGGGAGTTCATCATGGGCCACGGCGGCTCCGACAACCCGGAACACGTCGTTACCCTGGGGGACTTCTGGATCTACCGTACCGAAGTCACCAACCAGCAGTATGCCCTGTGTGTTTCCCAGGGTGGATGCCAGCTGCCCGATTTGATCGATAATCTGGGCTATGCTGATTACCAGCGAGCCAACGATCCGGTGGCCGGGGTGACCTGGGACCAGGCTGCTGATTATTGTGAATTTGTCCATGGACGCCTGCCAACCGAAGCCGAATGGGAGAAGACGGCCCGCGGTCCTGATGGCAATCTCTACCCTTGGGGAGAAGCCGCTCCGGAATGCAGTCTGTTGAATTTCGATACATGTACCGGCAAGACCACCAATGTCCTCGATTACCCGCAGGGGAAGAGTTACTACGATGCCCTGGACATGGCCGGGAATACCTTCGAGTGGGTGGCGGATTGGTACGATCCGTTGTATTACCGGGAGTCTCCCGGTGAGGATCCTCTCGGGCCGGAAAGCGGGAACCGCCGCTCCATCCGCTCCAGCGCGTATAACAGCGCTGAGGTCGAGGTGCCGGTTGCGAAGCGGTATTATGCCGAACCGTCCGACCACCGCCGCGACCTGGGATTCCGCTGCGTAGTGGAAGACCCGCAGTACTTCGCTCCCTATTGTGAAGAAGTGGCTGTCTACGGACCTGGTGTGTTGATACCCTGGGGATCGGGGCCGGATACCTTTGATATCCCTGTAGAAGTCTGCCCGGGTCTTTCCATTACCCAGGGGGAGAACTGCGGCGACGGGTATTTGCCTTACACGGTGGTGACGTTTAACGGGCCTGCCGGGGCTTCGATCAGCGCCCCCGGCTGCGTTGGGGGACCGACTGTCTTTACCTGCAGTTCGGTTGTGGATGTGGAAATCTGCGCCGACTGCCAGGCGCCGCCTCCCCCCGGGGAACCTGGTTGTAAGCCGGGGTTTACCTATGATCCGGGAACACATACCTGCGTGATTACCGTAGGCCGCCCCGGGGAATGCCTGCCGGGAATGAATTATGATCCCGAACTGGAATGCTGTACCGCCGGCGCTACACTGAGCGGCGGCGTCTACTCCCTGTGCCCCGCCGGTACCTTCCTCGATACTGCCAGCAATGCCTGCGTGCCCTGGCCGGTAGCCGGGACGGTTTGCGAGAACCAGACCGTCCATTTGATGACCTGCCAGGGTCCGGGTGATGACGATGGTCCCTGCGACCCACCCGCCAACGGCTGCCCGCAGGGATCGAACTGGGACCCGAATGCCTGCTGTTGTTCTCGCAACGGGGTATGCCTGTAGTCTTTAGGAACCCGGCCCCCACCGCCAACCGGTGAGGGCCGGGTCTTCCTGACCGCGCGGCTGCCGGGTAGTCCTTAAGTACCCCCAACCATTTGGGGATAACAGCCCCGGGGCCTTTCATGTAAAATGAATGCAGCTTACAAAAATGCAAGGTCAGGCTTTGGATACTTAAGAGGAGAGGCGCAGTGCATATATAAAGGATTATCTATGCAGATCAATTGATTATTGGGTCTTCCATGCCATCTATCTCGCCAGAGGGGATGGCAGGCTATCCCATTGTTTTGTAAAATAAAGTGAACAAATCGACCAACATTGTACGCCAAACAAAGAGGAGTATCGCATGAACAAAGAGATCATCAAGGGAGTCTATGTAATCCTGGCGCTGCTGCTGGCGCTGACAGCCTGCGGCCCGAAAGCGGCGGCGCCAACCGAAGCCGCCCAGACCGAAGCCCCGCCCCCGGCCGCCGAAACGGAAGCCCCGGCCACAGAAGCCCCGGCGCAGGCCGCACCGGTGAAGCTGACCGGGCCGGAACTCGGGACGACCATGAAGTGGGTGGACGGCAGCCTGCTGGTCTACATTCCGGAAGGGGAGTTCATCATGGGGGCTGACGGGGCCGACAACCCCGAGCACGTGGCGGCGCTGTCGTCGTTCTGGATCTACCGGAACGAGGTCACCAACCGCATGTATGCAGCCTGCATTGCCAGCGGCAGCTGCATCATGCCGTTAGAAGAGACGGCGGTGCGCAGCCTGGAGAACCCCTATATGCGCGACCGCCCGGTGGTGGGGGTGAACTGGGAGCAGGCGGATGCCTACTGTAAGTGGGCGCAGGGCGCCCTGCCGACCGAGGCGCAGTGGGAGAAGACCGCCCGGGGACCAGAAGGGAACATCTACCCGTGGGGCGAGGCCGCGCCGGGCTGTGACCTGCTGAACATGGCGGGCTGCCTGGGGAAGACCACCCGGGTGTACGATTACCCGAACGGGCAGTCCTATTACCAGGTGCTCGATATGGCGGGGAACGTCTTCGAGTGGACGAACGACTGGTATGACAAGACCTATTACCAAACGGGACCGGCGGAGAACCCGCCCGGGCCGCAGGACGGCGAGAACCGCTCGGTGCGCGGCAGCAGCTACAGGTCCGGGGAGGCAGATACACCCTCGTCGCAGCGCTTCTTCCTGAGCCCGGGGACGACTGAGGCGGACCTTGGCTTCCGCTGTGTGGTCGAGAACCCGGTCTATTACCCGCCGTATTGTGTGACCAGCGGCTACGCCCGGAACCCGGCGCCGGGCAACCCTTACCAGGATTGTGAAATCGATCTCTCGATGGCCGGTCAGGACTGTGGTTTCGCAACCGCCGATCTTGCTGGGGGTACGATCACGTCGGTTGAGGCCGGGGAACCCCTCAATTGTGGCGAGGCCGACGGTACCCGCATTTATTGTTCCGGCCCGTCTGCAGCCTCGGGGACCGTGACGGTCTGCGCCAGATGTGAGAGTGTAAGCTCTTCGATCGGCACCGCCGACCTGGTCTGTGAGACTGGCTATTCTCTCAACGATGACGGCGCCTGTGTGCGTGAGACAGGCGGTGAGGACGGCTGTTTCCGGGGGACTGAACTGCCGGGGACGGATGGACTGTGCCGCCCGGGAAACTCGTCGGGCGGCGGGATCGGCACGCCCGAACTGGGCGGCGGCTGCCCGATCGGGAGCTACTTCGATACCGGCCTGGGAGACTGCGTCAGCCGCACCCCACCGGTGGGCGAGTGCCTGCCCGGGTACGAATATGATCCCGAATTGATGTGCTGCGAAGCGCCGCTGCGTGGAACCCGGCCCGGCTGCGGCCCGGATGAATACGAAGACACCTCGGACGGCGCCTGCTACCCGCTGCAGAACAGCGAGCTGGGGGGCGCCGCCTGCGAATCCGTGTACCTCAGCATGGGGGTCTGTAATCAGCGGAGTGGCAGCAGGGGTCCGGGATGTGTTGAAATACCAGGTTGTGTAACCCATTCAATGTGTGGCATAACCGGTTATCCCCCGTGCTGTGTTTGTAAGTAAAAGATAGCTTTACTAATTCCTCGCTCTAAGGCGAGGAATTAGTAAATTATAAAAATGGATCGGGACAATCTATGGTAACCTAATCTTGTGTCATTGAATAAGGAGAATACGTTGAAATCTATAAGATTATTTACCTCTACCGGTCTGGTGGTTGCAGGGATATGCTTGTCGGCCTGTGCTGCGGCCGGGCCGCCGCCCACCCCGCAGGTGATCGTGGTGACTGCCACGCCGTCCGCGCCGCAGGCCGCCGCCACCGCAACCTTCCCGCCCCCGGCCGTGGAGCAGCCCACACAGCCCAACTATGCCCCCAACTGCCCGCAGGGTGCAGCGGAGTCCTGCTCCGTTCCCGAGGTGGAAATCCGTGAGTATGAGTGTATCTCCAAGCAGCCGTATACCTATGTCAGTATGCCCGCCGGCACAACCTATGAGGTGCTCAGCCCGGGGTTTACCTGCGGGGATGACTACCTCCTGACGGACGGTCTCACCACCGTTGTGACCTGTACGGGGCCTGAACTGATGGTCTTCGATTTACGATTCTGCAACCCGGCCTGTGAGCAGGCGCCAGTGCTGGACACATCCGGCGGCCAGTGCCAGGACGGCTATGGTTATGACGCTGCCCGGATGTGCTGCAGCCAGATGCAGCAGGTCGAGGCCGGCAGCGGCTGCAGCCAGATCAGGGTCGATATCAAGTCCTGCCCCGGGCCGAAAAAATAAATTCAAATCGGCGCCCCCGGCCGGGCGGGCTGGGGTGGATACCCGCCCGGTTGTGCGGCCGGCAGCAGCCCTCCGGCCTGGACAGTATGCCCAGGCCGGAGGGCTTTCCCGGTTAAAGGCTTGTTTGCGGGTCTCCGGCGGGGCCGAAGCGGCGCTGGGATCAGGGAGACTGTGGCGGGGCGCCCTGCGGGCTGCGGACGAAGATCCAACGCCTGCGCTGGGGCTCCGGCGGCTGACCGCCGCCCAGGCTGTGTCGGTCCTTGACCAAAACCGTGGCTGTTTTTAACCAAAACAGTGACTGTCCTTGACCAAAACTGTGACTGTTCTTGACCAAACCTGTGGCTGTTTTTAACCAAAACAGTGGCTGTTTTTAACCAAAACAGTCACTGTTCTTGACCGAACCTGCAGCACATCAGGCTGCCGGCTGGCCGATGTGTCCACGGGTGCATCCTTTTCGCCGTTCCCGGTGCGTGAGTGCATTTTACGAAAACCTGCTCTCGTACTATAATGTTCCTTCTTAGTAGGAGAATAAATATGTCTGGACGAAGACGAATGTTTGCGATTTATATCTTGCTGGCGCTGGCGCTGGCGGCCTGTTCCAATGCTGCCGGGCCGACGCCGACTGCGACGGCCGCGCCTCCTGTCTTGCCTCCGTCTGCCCAACCGCCTGCACCCACCCGGGCGCCGGTTCGGCTGGCCGGCCCAAACGTCGGGACGACCATGCAGTGGCAGGACAGCAGCACCCTGGTGTATGTACCTGCCAGCCAGTTCAGCATGGGCGACGGCATCGATGATCGTCTTGAACATGCGGTCAGCCTGTCGGCTTTCTGGATCAACCAGACCGAAGTGACCAACCGCATGTATTCACTGTGCGTCAGCACCGGTTTCTGCACCTCCCCGGTCGATACCGCAGCTTCTGACGCCTTGTTCAATTCGGCCGATGCGAACCATCCTGTGGTAGGGGTCAACTGGCAGCAAGCCCGCACCTACTGCCAGTGGGCTGGCGGCGACCTGCCTACCGAAGCCCAATGGGAGCTGGCTGCACGCGGGACGGCCGGGCGTGTCTACCCGTGGGGGAACACAACCCCGAACTGCAACCTGGCCAATTTCGGCGGCTGCAAAGAGCAGACAGCGCGGGTGGGCAGCTACCTGACCGGCCCCAGCGAGTTTGGTGCGCTCGATATGGCTGGGAATGCAGCCGAATGGGTCCAGGATTGGTACAGCCCGGGTTATTATGAGACCTCCCCGCAGCAGGATCCGACCGGACCGGAGAGCGGTTCCGGACGGGTGTGGCGCGGCGGCGGGTTCAGCAGTACGGCCGATGAACTGGCTTCTTCTGCGCGTTTCCCGCTCAATCCTGAAATGTACCGTCTGGACCTGGGATTCCGCTGTGTGGTCGCAACGCCGGTCTATACGGCGCCTTACTGCCAGATGAACGCCTACAACCAGGGACAGCCGGGCCTGGCTGTCTCCGTAAACAATGAAACCTGCATCGCCCCGGAAATTGAGCTGCGCGGGCGTTTCTGTGAACGACCCGGCGTTGGGGCGGCTTCCTTCGATACCGACCGGGCGATTGAATCGGTGGACAGTGATATCCTGGAGTGCAGCCTGATCTCGGATACCCGCATCCACTGCAGCGGACCGGACAATTCGACCGGTCAGGTGACGGTCTGTTCACAGGGATGCGAACAGACCGCCTCAGCAGCCAACTTCCCGCTGGAGCTCTACTGCCTGACCGGGTATATCGCCCCGGTGGATAATCCGGCTGTCTGTGAGTATGGCCCGGTCGCCCATGACACTTCGGGCTGCCCGCCGGGGATTTTCTGCACCCCGCCGATCGACCAGAATGCCGCCTGCCCTCCCGGTCTTTACTACGATACGGCGGTCAATGTATGTGTGCCGGTCGAATCGGCGCCCAATACCTGTTTGCCTGGGTTCGCGTACAATGCGCAGGCTCAGTGCTGCCAGTCTCAGATCGGGAACCAGTACCCGGGCTGCGCCGAGGGAGAATACTATGATACCCTGCTGGGCTGCAAACCGCTGGTGATCACCCAGGAAGAGATTGGGTGTGTCACTTTCTCCCTGGATACGGCCCTGTGCCCCGAGAAGGAACACGTCTGCGGGGATATCCGCAACCAGTTGAAGTGCAACCAGACGCCGGGCTGCCGTTGGCAGGGTGATCCCGACCCCAATAACAAGGGAGAGTGCCGCCCGGTGACCATCGAGTAGGCCGGCGGGGACGGCGCTTACCGTGCTTGCCTTGCTCGATTTACTTGTTTTTGATGAACATAAGCAGGCGCCTGCAGCCTGTGGACCCTGGCCTGTTCCGGGCGGCTGGCTGCAGGCGACCTGGTTTTTACCTGACGAAAAGCGGATAAACACTTGATCGATCAACAATTATTGAAGAGGAACGGCTTTTGGATCTTCCTGTCCGGTTCGACGCTGGCCGGGATGGTTTTTATCGCCCTGGTTACGAGCCGCTATGGTTCCGGGGTGTCTTCGGACGCGGTCAAATATCTGTCGGCGGCAGACAGCCTGGTGCATGGCCGGGGATACCAGTTGTACAACGGCGGCGCCTTATATTTCTTTCCGCCGCTGTATTCCCTGGTCCTGGCCCTGGGCGGGTTGATGACCGGACTGGACGTGCTGGTTGTGGGCCGGTATCTGCATATCCTGCTGTTTGGGCTGGATATCGTCTTTACTGCTCTCCTGCTGAGGAAGGTGTTCCCGGAGGAGCCATACTTCCAGGCTGCGGGCGTCTTGTTCGTGGTCTTTTCGGTCCCTTCGATACGTCTTTATGCAAACATAGCCTCCGATCCGTTATTCTACGTCATGGCCTTGGGCTTTGCATGGATTGCGATTTCCTATCTTGAGAAGAAGCGCGCGGCGGCCTTTTGGGGGATGCTGGTGATTGCCGGCCTGGCGGGCTTGCTGCGCTATGTTGGTCTCAGTCTGGGGGTAACCGGCTGTGCGGTGCTTGTGTATGCGCATTGGAAAGACTTCCGGGTTATGGTAGTCAAGGGGTTGGTCTTCGGTCTTTTTTCCATCGCCCCCCTGCTGGCCTGGATGCTGCTCTACAACCTGGGCGTCCATGGCGCCTTTTGGGGTTCGATCGAACACAAAGTCTTCCTGCCCTGGGTCAACGTCCAATGGGGACTGGCAAAAATGCTGCACTGGTTCATTCCCTATTACCAACCGCTCAGGTTCCTGTTCGACCGGCCGTTCATCCTGGCGGCAGGCCTTCTGCTGCTGCTGGGATTGTTCAACCGGAGGAGTCACTGGCTTGCATGGCTGCGGCGGTTGTCGGGCAAACCTGCTTACCCGGTGATGGTCTTTGGCCTGGTGTACTTCACTGCCCTGGCGGTGACGGCCAGCACTCTTGATCACAAAGGCCTCGAATCGGACCGTTACTATCCCGGGTTGATCGTAACCGTACTGGTCCTGGTCTTCGCTGGACTGCGGGAGCTGGTCTTTCCCCATTTCGGGGCCGCTTCCGGCAAAGTCCGGCTTGCTATTTTGGTGTTGTTCCTGGTCTGGTTGTCTTACCCGGTTTTCAGTTTTTACAAGTACGCCCGGGCTGCGCTCGTGGAGGGGGAACCCAGTATCTCGAACTACTACAATAACCGCAAATATGCCGAAATGCCGCTGATGGAACAGGCCGCCAGGATGCTGGAGTCCGAACCGGGAGCCGTCTTTTACAGTAATTACCCCGACGCGTTATGGTTTCACCTGCGGGCAGATGTGGATGGCGCTCCCCGCTACGCGGTTTCGAATCCGCCGGAAGGGGCCCTGGACCGGGTATTGGAGCAGATCGCCGGCTGGCCCGGGGACCGGCCCGGGTACCTGGTCTGGTTTACGCCCAATATCTACAATCATGTCTTGCCGCCAGAGGACCTGGCCCGGGTGGCCGATATGCAGCTGGTCTACGAGGAGGACAGCGGCCAGATCTGGGAGGTCCGGCCCCGGTAAGCGTGCCGCAGCTGTCTGGCGGTCTTGTTTTACCGGGGGGGTCTGCGGGCAGAGTTTTCGGGAAAAAAAGCGGAGTCTTGGGAACAAGGCTCCGCTCATTTGATTGAATAGAGGTACCTGCTGTCTTAGAACAGGCCGGTCACTTTCCCGGTGTCCAGGTCAAGGTCGACGTCATAGAATACCGGGCGTGTCGGCAGCCCGGGCATGGTGCGCATGGCGCCCAACAGCGGGTACAGGAAGCCTGCCCCCACAGAAGCACGGATGTCCCGGATCGGTATGCGGAAACCAGTGGGGACGCCCTTGAGGGCCGGGTCATGGCTGATGGACAGGTGGGTCTTCGCCATGCACATCGGCAGTTGGTCGAAACCAAGCCTGGTGTAAAGTTCGATCTTGGCTTCAGCTTCCGGCGTATAGTCGACGCCGTCTGCCCCGTAAATTTCGCGGCAGATCGTTTCGATCTTTTCCTTGATGGGAATATCCAGCGGATAGAGCTGCTTGAAACTGCTGGGCTGTTCGGCGGCTTTAATGACCGCTTCGCCCAGGGCGATGGCGCCTCTACCGCCTTCCATCCAGTGGCGGGAGACGACCGCATCCATTGCCCCGGATTCGATGGCGGCCTTGCGTACCAGTTCGACTTCAGCCGGGGTGTCATCCTTGAACGAATTGACAGCCACGACCACATTGACGCCATACTTGAGGGCGTTCTGGATGTGCTTGATCATGTTGCCGAGACCGGCTTCCAGCAGTTTGAGATTCTCATCGGTATACTCGGGAGCCAGCGGCTTGCCTGCCACCACCTTGGGGCCGCCGCCGTGCATCTTCAGCGCCCGTACGGTAGCGACCAGCACCACCACCTGGGGGATCAGACCGCTGTAGCGGCACTTGACGCCAAAGAACTTCTCCATGCCGATATCGGCCCCGAAGCCGGATTCGGTGATGATGTAGTCGCCCAGCTTCAGGGCGATCTTATCGGCGATGATCGAAGATTGCCCGTGGGCGATATTGGCAAACGGCCCGGCGTGTACAAAAGCCGGTGTACCTTCCAGGGTTTGCATCAGGTTTGGTTTAATGGCATCCATCATCAATACCGTCATGGCGCCGGCGACGCCCAGGTCTTCGGCAGTGATGGCGTCGCCCTGCTTATTCGTGCCGATCACAATCCGGCCAAAGCGCTCACGCATATCTGCCAGGCTGGTGGTCAAGGCCAGGATGGCCATCACTTCGCTGGCAACGGTGATATCGTAACCGGTCCGGCGGGTGAATCCTTTTTCATCCGGTCCCAGGCCGATTTCGATCTCGCGCAGGAAGCGGTCGTTAGTATCCGCCACCCGCCGCCAGGTGATGGTCGCCGGGTCGATATTCAGCCGGGCGAAGCGGCTGCGTTCTTCATCCGTGAGTTTCTCCGGGTTGGTTTTATCGATGCCCAGTTTTCTCAGTCGTTTGAGCATGGAGTTCGAGAAGCGCTGCTGCCCCTGTTTGTCTGGCGGGCACAAGCGGTTAAAGAGCGACTCGTCGTCCTGGTTGTGTTCGTGGAACATGCGTGCGTCGATGGCTGCCGCCAGCAGGTTATTGGCTGCGGTGATGGCGTGGATATCCCCGGTCAGGTGCAGGTTGAAGTCTTCCATGGGAATGATCTGGCTGTAACCGCCCCCGGCGGCGCCGCCTTTGATCCCAAAGGTTGGTCCCTGCGATGGCTGGCGGATGCAGGTGATCACATTCTTGCCCAGGTGGGCGCCAAGCGCCTGGCTCAACCCAACGGTGGTGGTGGTCTTGCCTTCCCCTAACGGGGTCGGGGAGATGGCGGTAACGTCGATGTATTTTCCATCAGGATTGTCTTTCAGACGTTCCAAAACATCCAGCTTGACTTTCGCTTTGTATGGACCGTACAGCTCGAGTTCATCGGGCTGCAGGCCCAACTCTTCGGCAACCAGAGTGATTGGTTTGAGGGTCGCCTCCTGGGCGATATCGATGTCAGATGGAACCGGGCTGCGAAGGTTGAGTATTGTAGGCGTGAATTTTTTTGACATAATCTGCTCCCTTTGGCTGGTAACGGATATCCTGTTCGATCCCCTGACCCGGCTCTCCGCCAGGTTCAACTCTGTCGGCTGTTATTATTGTCCGGGATTTTTGATTTTCGCGCAAGAGGCTTCTGCCCCTCATTCAAGGACTTCTCAACATCATGTTAGTAAAGTTGATGAAGTCACAAAAGGGGATTTTGACTGCGAAAGATTGCAGCAAAATCCAAACTTTGTGCTCCTTTGTGTCCTTGGTGGTGCATGGTCGGCTTTCTCGGTTTGCCATCCCGGTCTTTGAGGAAGGCGTGGCCGCTCATTCTGGCTGTCTGGGGCCATATTCCGAAAATCTTCCAAAATGATTGGCTGTCCGCTGTACGGATGGGCTGCTTACCAGGCAGGTGAAGGTGTGGAGTGGTTTCCCGTTCGCACGGAACCCTGTTCTTGGAACCGGGAAAACCCTTTTACTGCCGGGAGATCCGGGTTCCCAACTGCACATTGTTGAAGGCTTTGATGAGATTTCCGTGTTCCTCGCCGGAGAAAATCTGCGCTTCTATCCCCTCGCTCCTGGTCACAAGTTCGAGCATTTGTTCAACCTTCGAAGCCATCCCGCCGGTCACATCTGTTCCGGATGAACCTCCGGCGGGAGACCGGTTTTCTTCCAGATAAGCAGGGGTGATCTTGTCCAGCAAGTGCGACCGACTCGGATAATCTTCCCAAACCCCGTCTTCAAGTCCGGCTAACAGGATGCGCTGTGGATACAGTTCAAGCGCTAAAAACATCATGAGCTCTTCGGTTGATAGGATCGTACCCCCTTGCCCTTTGTCGAAGGTGACATCCCCATATACAACGGGTACCAGGCCGGCTTCGAGAGCCGCACGTATCGGCGCAATATTCCAGGCGAGGATCTTACCGTTTTGTGCAACCACACTGGCAGCCGGGGGCAGGGCAATGGCCCGGAGGTTGGCTTTGTAGAGAGCCTCCATAACGATCCGGTTCAATGCGGAGGCCTGATACCAGACTTCGGAAAATCCTTTCCAGTAATCCCCAAGGTTCCGGGCACGGGCGGCGCCCTCCCGGGTGTTGAATTCTTTGGCTGCGGTATGTCCAAAGGACCCTGAACCATGCCCGAGAAGCAGCTTTGTGTCTGGTGAAGAGCTGAGAACTGATGATAGCTGTTCGGCCAGGTCAGTAATTTTGTCCAGGCGGGCAGTAAAGGGCCGGGTTTTGACTGTGATCAGCGACCCGCCAAGTTTCAGGAAGACCAGTTTGTCCATTGAAAGAGTTTTACCACAGAGTTGGATTCCGTCAATACTTCCTGCAGGGTCGGGATTGCGATGGAGAGGATGGGTACCCAGAACCTGCCGAAGCGCCAGATACGAACGTCCCGCAGGGTTTCTCTCAGCGCCGCAGCCGGGCGGGTTGATCAGCAGGAGGCTGCTCCAAGGAGGCCATCTCTGCCATACAAGCGGTAAAAATTTCGTGCATCCCTGGGAGAGGCTCCGGCCGGCTTTTTATGATCCACTATCAATGCTATAATCGCCCTGATGGATATTCGTGCAGGAATTGTTTCGGCGATTATACTGGCAATCGCCGGTGGTATTCTCAGTATGTATGCTGGTATTCGTTCATACCAGGCGGCCCGCAAACTATCATTTTATCGTCTCAGGCGCAAGCGGCAGTTTGGCGCCTGGCGGTTCATGGTATTTGGTATTGTCTTGTTTGTATCGGGGGGGTGGTTGATCACCTCCGGGGAAAGGACGGCTTACCAATATTTTCCACCGACCGCCACGAATACACCTTCCCCAACGCTGACCAGTGTGCCGACAATTACATTGACGCCCACCATTACCCTGACCCCAACGGAGACCATTACCCCGGCGGTGACCGACACCCCAACGGGAACCTCCACACCGTTTCTGCCGCCTGCGGTGGAGGTATTGTTCAAAAGTGATGTGACTCCCAACCCGGATGCGGTCTTCAGCTCGCTCGAGTTTTCGACCCGGTATGATGGTGTATCGGCGGTCAATCCGAATACCGTCTTCGACAATCCGATCCAGGTCATGTATGGGGTTTATACCTACGACCAGATGCTGCCGGGCTCCCAATGGACGGCGCTCTGGTACAACGGGGACAATGACCTGGTCTGTTACAAATCCAAGCCCTGGGACGGTTCTACGGGTGGATATGGATATACCGACTGCCAGCTTCCGGCTGATGAGTGGCTGCCTGGTACATACCGGGTGATGATATTCGTTGGAAAAGAATGGAAAGTTATCGGGCAGTTTGTCCTGCAGGGGGAGGCGCCCACCGCAACGCCGACGCAAACCCAGACGCCCATACCGCCCCCGTAATGAACCGGGAATGATCCACTCCTAGGCGGACTTACGCTGCCGGCAGGCAGACCAGACCCTGGCGATTTGGGCTGCCAGGCGGGCATTGTTCAGCAGAAGTGAAAGATTGGCCTGCAGAGAGCGGCCTGCACTGAGGTCCTTGATCCTGCCCAACAGGAAAGGAGTCAGGGCCTGGCCGTGGATGTCCATTTCCCGGGCTTCTTGTGAGGCTTGCTCGATCAGTGGATCGATCTCTTCAGCCGCCATGGCATCTTCTGCAGGAACGGGCTGGGCGACCAGGATGGCGCTCCGCATGCCCATCTCCCAATGAGTCAGGGCCAATTGGGCGATCTCCTCGGCGCTTTCCAGGCGCAGGCTGACAGCCAGACCGCTGTCCTGTTTGTAGAAAGCCGGGAATCTATCGGTTTTGTAACCGATCACCGGGACGGCCATGGTTTCCAGGTACTCCAGGGTGGCTGGTAGATCCAGGATGGATTTTGCCCCGGCACAGACGACGATCATCGGGGTATCCGCCAGGGCCTGCAGGTCGGTTGAAATATCGAAGGGGGTTTCTTTGTGGACCCCGCCAATCCCGCCGGTAGCAAATACCTTGATGCCAGCTTTTTGTGCGGCAAACATGGAGCCCGCGACAGTGGCGCCCCCGCAGGCTTTTTTCAGGACTGCGGTTGCGAAGTCACGCCGGCTGACCTTGAGAGGATCCTTTTCGCCCGCCAGTCGTTCCAATTCCGGATCGTTCAGGCCAATGTGCAGTTCCCCGTCCAGGAGACCGATCGTAGCCGGGGTGGCCTTGTGCTGGCGGACCTGTTTTTCCATGTCCCGCGCCAGTTTCAGGTTTTGGGGAGCAGGCAGCCCATGAGTGATGACAGTCGATTCAAGTGCGACCACCGGGAGGGAATGCCTGAGCGCCTGGCCAACTTCACTCGATTGAATAATTTTAAGAGAATTCGTTATCATTACCATTACACCAATAATTGGTCATACAGTTTTTCCAGGGTCAGGTCTGGGTAAACCGATCCGCGGTGACGCAGGGTCAGGGAAGCAGCAGAGACTCCCAGGCGGATGCTGTCATCCAGGTTGATATCGTTCAACAGCCCGAAGATGACGGCTGCGCTCAGGGCGTCTCCGGCCCCGGTTGGGTCTTTGATGCGGGTGCGTATGGCGGGAATATGGCCGTTGGTCTTGGAGGTTGCATAGCAAACACCAAACTCTGCCAGGGAGATCAATACAACCTGGACACCCTGGTTTACCAGGCTCCTGGCGGCTTCTACGGCGGATTCCTTGTTGGAGGCTTCAAATGGGATACCACTCAGGATGCCGGCCTCATTGCTGTTGGGTGTCATCAGGTGAAAGCGGTTAAGGTGGCTTTTGAATTTCTCAGTCAGGGAAGAAGACGTTGGGTCAGCAGCGACAGGGATTTTTGCTTTACGGGCCAGGCTGAGGGCTGTGCGCAGTGTTTGAGGGGTCAGGTTTGCATCCACGAACAGCATGCTGGCGTTTTTGAACAGTGTGTCCTGCTCTTTCAGATATTCTGGAGTGATATGGGAAAGTGCGCGCATATCATCCACAGCAAACATCAATTGACCCTGAGTGTTGAGGACGGCCATGTAGAAGCCAGTCGGGTGGTGTTCGGTCTGAATTACTGCCGACGTGTCTACACCGGACCGGGTTGTGTGTTGGAGTACGTCTGTTCCGATCTGGTCGGCGCCAACCGCGCTGATCAGGTTGACAGGCTGTCCCAGCCGGGCCAGGTTTTCGGCCACGTTACGGGCGACTCCTCCAAAAGATGTTCGAATGCGGGCAGGGTTGGAAGTTCCATCCTGGAGTCTGTCTTCCAACTGGCCAACCACGTCCAGGCCAGACGCACCGATGACCAGCACCGGTTTGTTTTGCCCTGCAGTTTCAAGGGAGGTCGCCATGATTTGAGTTTACCAGATATTCTGGCGGATGTAGCGAGCCAATTGTGATGGCGATCTACTGAGGGGTAATCTCTGGGGGATGGTTTAAGTTGTTGAGCTGCTGGTCCAGATAATCAAGCAGGGTTGAGCCAGGCTCCGGTTCAGGGCATTCTTCTACTGATATTTCTTTTGAAGGAGCATTGACCCAATGGGCAGCGATCTCAAGGTCCGATTCGACATCCTCCTCGATGAACCTGATTTCGTGTTTGTTTTTGTTCTGAACGCCCAGGTAAAGCTCCTGGATATCGATCAACAGGTTTCTGGCTTTTTCAAAGTGGGTGCAGCTGATGCCGGGTTTGTTCGCGCAGCAGAAAAGCAGCCCCAGGTACCAGTAATACAGGGCACAGTGATAATCGTCATTTTCACTTTTTGAATACCGGAGCGCCTTTTGGGCGGCCTTGATTGCAATAATGAGTTGTTGTTTTCTCCCTGACAAACAAGACAGCGTATATGAGTGAGCAATAAAGATGTAAATGAACTTCTCTGGTAATAACAGTGAGTTGTTTTGTCTCAAGATGGTATTGAACTTTTCGATTTCCAGGTGGATGGTTTTCAAATCGGAGAGATCAATTGAATAAAGTTCCCGCTGATACTCCGCAAGTTCCGTATCTGCGGGCAGTATCAATAGTTCAATGATTTTCCGGAATTTTTCAACAGGTGCTTGATTATTGTTGGCTTGGTGGTCTGTCATAGGGAAATTCATTATTTTTCAGGGTTGGTTGGTTTTTTTGCGGTAGACGGTTCGGCGCCGCTCAGGAATTCTCGCAGATAGTCCAGGGTGTCGAATGTATCCATTGCGAAGAGAGATGAGAACATAACCTCATCCGGGCCTTGTGGCAGTGAATCGGACAGTGCAAGCATAATTGCATTGGTAAAGTTGGTCAGGTCCACGTCGGACAGGCTGTCGGCGATGTTGGCGATCAGTTCTTTCTGCGTTTGGGACCGCTTCTTTTCCCGGATCAGGATCTTCTCGGCAGTGATATTTCCTTCGATGCGTATCACTTTGCTTTGGGAATCGGCCTGGATCATTTCCTGGCGCTGTTCTTCGACGACAGGGGGCAATTTGAAGTTAATGATACGCAGGTTTGTAAGGGTTACCCCGGTTGTTCTTTGGAGTTCCCGGTCGATTTTGGCCCGTAATCTTTCCCTTTCCGATTCGGACAACAAGATCCCGGCTTTCTGCACGACGGTCGGATTTTTATTGTCCGGGGTTGAACCTGGATTGACATAATGTGCATTTGGCGCCTGACCATCTTCAAAGGTGAGCAGTTCATCCAGGTGATGTTTGGTGATATATCTTGCCAACTCACCGGATACCGTTCCCCAAACGGCATCTCGCCATTTCGCCTCTGTATAACCTTCTTCTGGGCGCGATCTTAAACTGGTGCGTTCAACCGCCTTTCGAATGGCATGCAGGTCGCCTGCGTTGACGGGAGTCTTAATCAGGAAATTTTTCTCAGCTTCCTTCTCCTCGGGACTTTTATTGGCGTTCTGGTCAGAATATGTTTCCATTATTGCGGGGATGATCCGGAACGATATCTCAATGTTGAAGTTGATTTTGATACCATCTTTGGTGCGTCCGGATATTGGCCGGGGGGTGTCCTTGTCGCTGCTCGTAATGGTCTGTGTTCTGAGATCGATAATTTCCTGTACTGTTTCGAAGCGTTCCAACAGGTAAATTCCGGGCCCCAGGGTACGGGAGAAGATATTTCCACGCTGCAAGTAGACGCCAGTGCCATCGTAGATGATCAAAATTGCAGGACCGCCCAGCCAGTGGATATAATGTTTTTGCAGATTAAATGTTTTCTTATCGACTTCCCTGATGTCGATGGGTACGAAGGAATAAGGGAATCCGCTGGTACGAAATTTTTCGGAATAAGGGTACGTGCCGATCATGCGGGTGCGGATTTTTTCCAGGGACTTAAAACTGTCTGGAGGTGAAAAGAGCGTCGTCAAGAAGTTCCTGGCCGCCCGGTACAGCACGAACTGTCCAACAAAGACCAGAACTAGTAAAATCAGAAAGCGGATGCTCACCCTGGTGATTAATTGGTTGAATACGATTGGTCCGTAGGCGCCTCCCTGATACGTCTGCTGGTGCAGAATCAGGAAGTTGTAAAACACCAGGTATACCGCAGTTATCACAAAGAAGATGATAAAGGGGAAGATGAATTTGATCGCCCTGCGGGTGTCCTGAATCTCTGCCTCCCTGGTTGAATATAGATCCGGCCAGGACAAGCTTTTGGATTCGTTCTGCTGGTTAATCGCCATCGGCCATTCTCTTCTTCGTTTTTGAAATAACCTTCCTTAACAGGGTGTAATCCCGTTTAATCTGGTCATCTTCGGCTGACAATCCTGCTTCGTGCAGTGTTGTTTCATCGAGTGCGCTCAGGAAACGCACTGCGATCAAATAACGGTAAAGATCCTTGTCAGATAGTTTATTTTCCTGCAGGGCTTCTGCTACTGCGGACAGGAACATTGACCTTGCCAGGACGGAGGCGTCCTCAATTTTCTGTTCGGCTTCTGCGCTTGCTTCAGTGCGAATTTTACTGGCTCGCTGGCCCCAACGCGCAGTCCAGGCGGGCAGTTGCTGTTCGGTGATCTTATCTACTTCCCCATCTCCCTTATCGCTTTGCAGGGAGTAGTCAACGATCCTGGCGGTAAACAGCTGCACACCGTTTTCTTTTAGTTTCCCGGCAATCCGGGCGAAAATCTCGTCGGCGATAAGATTAAGTGCGCTAACACCCTCGCCGTCTTTTTTCGGGTTTGGCTGCCAGAGTTCGGACAGCGGAACCTCCGAGATAACAAAACGGGCGGTTTCTCCAATCAGGTTGAGGACCTGTTCGTCCCAGCGGATCGATGAATTGCCATCCGGGCCCGTGGTGGATGATTTGACGCCTTCGATTCCCAGGGCAGCGCGAACCCTGGATGTTGAATACTTGAATGGCTCAGTACCGGCATCAAGGTCTTTGGCTCCATTCAGCAGTGGGTTTGCGTATCTTAGACGGTTGTACAGGTCCCGGTCCCATTCCTCTCGATCGATGCGGAACGAAGTGAAAACGGTCGCGTTGATCGGGATGCCGTCCTGGGTGATGGCCTTGATTTCTTTTGAGCGCAGCTGGGTACGCAGGTCGATAATTTCTTGAGGTCGTTCAAATGGGTTGGTGAAAATTGCCCCGGGACCTTCCACACGTGAGAAACTGGTTCCGCTGGTCAGCCCGATTACCTGGTGGAGGTGTGTCCAGATATAGCCGGGTTTTGTAATTTTTCGAAAGGCATTCCCGTCGATGAGTTTATCGACTTTGATGCTGGTTGGTTCGGATGCCATGAAGATCGGGAACTGCAGCCCCCAAAAATACCAGGCAAGGATCTTGAAGCGCTGGAACCTCTCCTGCCGGTCTTCAGGGTCTGAAGCTGGAATAATGACTTCAGCCAGACGGTAAACGATGTAGTAGTAGAGCGCCAGCAAAGGTACTGAAATAAACAGGATACCGGGCGGGCCGCCCAGCAGTCGGCCGGCCAGCAGAATACTTAGATGGCCCCAGTAAGTGAAGAGAGCGCGTCTGCCTCCAAAATTCATTGTCAGGGCGTAAATGACCAGGCCGGGAAGATATAATGTAACCCAGATGGTCTGCTCGAGATGGACAATCAAGAAAACGATTACCGATGTGATGTTCATTTATTCCAATTGCTGCGGGATACTAAAAATGTTGTACAATGATGAAACATTTTTCCTAAGTCTGTATATTACCATTAAATAAGCCATGTCAAGTAATTTGTAGAGAGAGACAAGAGAAAGGGGGGCGCTAAAGAGTTGTAGATTTTATCGTAGATAGGGCAGCCTCGGAGCAGCGTCCCGAAGGTCGATCTGCCTGACAGGAGATCTGATGAGAAACCATCCGGGATATTCGAGCCTGGTTCTACTACACAATTTTGGGGCGCCTGAGAGCAGGGTATAAAGGAAAAGATGACAAAAAAACTGCGGACAGAATTCCACTGCCATACGGTCTATTCGAAAGACTCGCTAACTCGCCCTGACGAACTGGTTCGAGCCTGCCGGCGGAAAGGGATCGATCGGGTGGTGATCACGGATCACAATACCACAGTCGGGGCCAGGAAAGCCAGGGAATTTGATCCCGACCTGGTGATCGTAGGAGAGGAGATCATGACCACTGGTGGGGAGATCCTGGCGGCATACGTAACGGAAGAGGTACCGGCCGGGCTTTCCCCGCAGGAGACGATCAGGCGTTTAAAGGATCAGGGGGCGTTTATCAGCGTCTCTCATCCGTTTGATGTCAGCCGGCGTGGTTCCTGGAAGGTGGATGACCTGCGGCAGATTTTACCGTTGGTGGATGCGATTGAGGTGTTCAATTCTCGCTGCTGGCTGCCCCTCTATAACCGCCAGGCAGCGGATTTTGCCCGGCGGTACGATCTGGCGGGAACGGTCGGATCAGATGCGCATGCAGTTCTGGAGTTAGGACGCGCTACGCTGCTGCTGCCGCCATTCCGGGGGGCAGATGATCTACGAACGGTGATCCGGCAGGGAACAGCCGAATCCCGCTGGTCATTCCCAATCATCCATTTTATTTCCAGGTATGCTGCCTGGAGAAAATCGCTGGGAGGGTTGCCGGGTAAAGAAACCCGGAGTAGCACGAGTTAAAGATGGCTGCAGGCGGTAAGAATTGCCGGTCTGAAAACCACGGAACCTGTAAAAAGTGCCTGGCTGTCACCGGGTGCTTTTCTTTCAGGAATTATTTCTCTACAGTGACCAGACAGTGTGTTCCATTTATCCGTCCCTCCAACTGCCCTTGTTTGTTTGTGAAATAGCACTGTTCCAAAGCCAGGGAATCTTTTTGCTCCAACAGCTTGAGGTCAAATTTCGAAAGGAACCCTGTAAGGTTATCTTTTTCGATCCCGAACTGCCAGGGTTCACCGGCGCTCGCAACCCTCTTGTAGGATCCGGCTTCGCCATAGTACAGGTTTTCCTGCCGGAGAACTGAAGCATAGATATAGTCGAATACGATCCTGCTTTTTGGTCCGGCATATTCCTGGATGGTGTGAAAGGTGCTGTCCACCGATTCAGCTTGCAGATACATGATCAACCCTTCCAGGATGAACAGGTCTCTCTTGCCTTTCTGGAAGCCGGCCTGGTCGAGTTTATCGGTCAAAGTGTCTCTGTCGAAATCGATCGGGATTAACCTGAGATTTGCCGGTACGGTCAGTTTTCGTTTATGATACTGGTTTCGTTTGGCTTCTTGTGTTGTTGCTATGTCCAGCTCGAAGATGGTTGTGTTTCTGATGTTTTCCTGAAAACGCAGTGCCCGGGTATCAAATCCTGCACCGAAGATCAGGATTTGATCGAAGCCTTCTTTCAAGACCTGTAAAAAGACAGCGTCAATATATTTTGTTCTGGCGATAACGTACTCATAAATACCTTGGGGGGCGCCATATTTATGAAAGATGGTTCTCACAGCCGGGAGAGAAACCAGGGGTTTCATCCAGGTGGGGAGTAATTCTCTGGCGATATGGTCATCGCTTTTTAAATGAGGGTTGGTTTCCTGTGATGACGCCGCTCTGGAAACACAGGTCCAGGCTGCGGTTTGGGATGACCGGCGGTCGATTCTTCTTGACATGTTTTCTCCTGTGGTTATCAGTCGGCCAGGCCTTCTGCCATGACCATGGCTGGATTACTGATGTCGTCTTCGTTTTTGTTTTCTATATTGATGATCGCTGGAACAAAAAAGGCCGCCATCCCAATCAGCAGGCAGGTAACTCCGCCAAACCAGTACCAGACGCGAATACCTAACCGGTCAGAGATCGGACCAGCAATCATCAGGCTGATCGGCATCATGGCGGAGGCGGCGCTCATGGTCAGGGCCATGACGCGTCCTTGCATATCAGGGCGGACTTTGGTCTGCAGCAGGGCCATCAGGGGGCCATTGGCGATTGGATTCATGCTGCCGCTGATAAACAGGCCGATGATCGCCAGTGAAAAGAGATTGGCGGGGGCCAGGCCGACAACCAGGATGCCAAGGCCGATCCCAATTATTCCGAGCAGGGAGGTGATTATTTTCTTCTTGAAACCTCCCCAGACGCTCAACAGCAATCCACCGGCGATCACGCCGAATCCCCAGGATGATTCCAACCAGCCGAGTTCGATTGCGCCCCCACCGAAATGCCTGGTGACCAGGATAGGTGAAAGTGCGCCAGCCGGGGAAAGCAGGAAGTTGACGATTATGGCCAGGGCCAGTACGGCCATCAGTCCCGGCCAGCTTACAACATATTCAAATCCTTCCCGCAGATCCTGCCAGAAGCTGGTTTGGATTGATTCAACTGACCCGCTCTCCTGCAGGCGCTCAGGTTGTGGGATGGGGATGAACAGCAGAGGAATAACTGCCAGGGAGGCAGTCAGGATATCTATTGAAAGAACCAGCTCGGTTGCCAGCAGACTGATCAGTACCGCGCCGAGGGGAGGGGCTGCCACGTTGACCAATCCCTGCAGGGTCTGATTGATGCCGGCCACTCGCGAGAGATGTTTTTCCGGAACCATCAGGGTGGTCGAAGCCTGCATGGTTGGGAAATGAAAGGTTTCTCCCAGTGAGCGGATCAACATGATCGCATAAATATGCCAGACCTGGACGTAGCCGGTGACGAACAGAATGATCAGCCCAACCGTTGAAAGGGCGATCCCGGCATCTGAGAATATCAGGACCAGACGGCGGTTCCAGCGATCGATCAGGGTGCCGACGAAAGCACCCAGCATTATCTTGGGCAGCATCGACAGCAGGGTAGCCATGGCCAGAATTGTTGCTGATCCGGTCTCTCGGGTCAGCCACCAGACCAGGGCAAACTGTACTAAAGAACTGCCAAATAGCGAAATGGACTGTCCGGTCCAGATGGTAAAGAAGGGGAAGGTCCAATTTTTTGGTTGAGATTCGATAATTGCTTGCATTGCTAAACCCCGGGATTGAAAATAGTAAGTATTGTGTAAATATAATCAAATATTATACATAAAATTTATATAATGTCAATATCAAAATTCGAATTATTTATATCGTTATTGATTTTATTTATGGAAGAGACAGATATTTTAATAAACAAGGCCGGTAGACAGCCAGCACAGATATCAAAACACTCCCGAGTGGTTGACACTTAGGAGTGCTTTGATGGGTGTGTTATGGTTTCCCTTATTTGCCCAGTTTCTTTTTGAAGGTTTCAGTCAGGGCTGGCAAGATCTGGAATAGATCACCGACTACTCCATAGCGTGCTGCATTGAAGATGGGTGCATCCGGATCCTTGTTGATGGCGACGATGAGCTTACTGTTGCGCATGCCTGCCAGATGTTGGATTGCGCCTGAGATACCGGCCGCAATGTACAAATCTGGAGAAACCACCTTACCGGTTTGTCCAACCTGATGCGCATAGGGGACATAATTGGCATCGACAGCTGCCCGGCTGGCTCCAACGGCGCCTCCCAGGGTCGCAGCCAGTTCACCGACCAGGTTGAAGCCCTGTTGTGCCCTCCAGATTTCGGCCTCTTCGTCTCCCAGGTCGTTTGGTGGTATTAGGTTGGGGTTGTTTGAAACGCCGCGACCACCTGAGACGATCACGGTAGCATCAGACAGGTTTATCCCGCTTTCTGTTTCAGAATACCCTTCAATTGTTGTGGCTGCCCTGGATAATGTTTCAACTTTTGTGATTGTCCCAGTACGGCCGGATTGAAGTACCGGTTTGGGGAATGCCCGGCCGCGCAGAGTCACAATCTGCGGGTTTGCGGCGCAGAGCGTCTTTTCAAGCAGTTTACCAGCATAGATTGGGCGGGTGGCAACCACACGATCTCCTTCCATTTCAATGGCAATAACATCCACTAATACACCGGTATCCAGATCAATGGCTGACATGGCGGCCAATTCGCGGCCGCGAGTGGTTGTCGGCAGGAAAATCAGGTCCGGGTTATGCTGTGAGGCCAGGGCCGACAAGGTGGATGCAAAATCTTCGGCGCGGAAATCACCAAGTGCTTTGTCTTCTGCCTGTAAAACTTCCTCTGCGCCAAATTCACAAGCCTGTTTGGCTAGTTGTTCAACTTCTGCACCAAAAACCAGCGCGGTTACTTTACCCAGGGCCAGCCCGGCGCCCAGTGCTTCCCAGGAAGCTGGCAGGGCTTGTCCCTTGAAGTGGTCTATATACACCCAGATGTTCATAAGATTTTCTCCGCCAGAATCTTATCTGCCAGGATATTTGCAATCTCTTCCGGGCTGCCGGCTTCGATCATTTCGCAGCTGATTTCGCGAGCAGGGGGATTGATTACTTCTGGCCATGAAACAACAGCAGCCGGGGCTTTAATTCCCAGGTCTGCAAGCGACCAAACCGGAATTTCTGCCCGGGAGGCCTTCCGGATGCCCATGAAAGATGGGTAACGTGGTTCACCGAAATCTTTTACGATGCTGAAAACACCGGGAAGTTTTCCGCTGACTATCTGTCGTCCTTCCTCAGTGGAACGTTCGACTCGGAGGGTATCGCCCTCGACATCGATTTTGGCACTCAGGCTGAATATTGACCAACCGAGGAGTCGGGCTGTCTGGGCAGGTGTAAGTCCGGCATCACCATCGATGGCCTGCCTGCCAAAGAAAGCCAGGTCCACTTCCCCGATTTTTTTGATTGCGGCAGCCAGTACATGGGCGGCTCCCTGGGTATCCAGGGCGGTCAGGGCCGGATCCGTAATCAGGACGGCCTCGTCCGCTCCCATCGCCAGGGCATGTTTTAGTGCTTCTTTGGCGTTTTCGTTTCCAATGCTGATCGCGATCAAAGAGCCATTGTGGGCTTCTTTTTGCTGTAAAGCGGCTTCCACGGCATACTCATCCCAAGGGTTGATGACCAGTTGGGCATCTCCCCACGATACCTGTCCATTTTCAGCTACAACCCTGGCAGCCGAATCAGGCACTTGTTTGACACAGGCAATGATTTTCAAGGTTTCCTCCTTTTGGCGGGTAAAAGGTAATAATTTGTTTTATTCTGCAGTGGGAAGTCGATGTGCTTCCGGGGAAGCCTGTTTTAATTATAGCGATAATTGGGAGAAAATCAACCGAACGGTCGGTAGGTCGGTAGGTCGGTAGGATAGGTTGGTGGCAGTTTTATCATCCGACTGTTCGGAGTGAACCGTTATTTAGGGTCTATCCCCCGATTGGATTAACCAGGCAGCTGGGGGTGCACTAAAATCTGTAGAATTAACAGATCCGAACTTCCCGAAAGGTTTCTTTCCGTCCCACTACCGGGCAGATCAACCTTCGGGACGCTGCTCTCAGGATGCCATAGCTACGATAAAATCTGTAACATTTTTGTGCACCCGACGATAAGGGAAAATTCCTTTTATCCCGGTTTTTCCAACCCATTGTGATGGCATAGTTGGGAATACCAGAAGAAGCTGTCCTTTGGAGTGCGTACCAGGTTTTCGTAATCAATATGTACCAGTCCGAAACGCTGGGAGTATCCCCGTCCCCATTCGAAATTATCCATGAAAGACCAGACAAAATAACCGGCCAATGGTGCACCTGCTTCCACCGCTTGCTGGCAGACAGCGATATGGGTTTTCAGATAGTTAATTCGATGTATATCGTGGACCTTACCATCAGGGCCGGGACCATCATTGTAGCTGCAGCCATTTTCCATGATATATAACTTATGAGGCTGGTATCGATACGTCGTGCGAAGGAGAACGTTGTAAATTCCTTCCGGGTAATTTTCCCAACCCATATCGGTCCAGTTATCTTTACCGGCTTGTTTTTCAAACACTTCTTGTGGGAGATTGTTTTCACTGGCGGCATCACGATGAATCTTGCGATTGTAATAATTGATGCCAAGATAGTCGCAGGGAACCGAAATGATGTGCATATCCCCATCCTTGATCCAGGACATCTCTTCTGGTGCAATGCCCAAATCCTGGCAAATATCGTTCGGGTACCCAAACCCATAAAGCGGGTCACTGAACCAGCGGCTGTATAGGCCTTCGTGTAAACGGGCAAGGTCGCGATCTGCCTGGCTTTTGGAAGCCGGAACATCCCAGCAGGTGTTTAAAACAATGCCGGTTTCGGCTGAAGGGGAGTTTTGCTTCAACACCGGAACCGCCAGACCATGTGACAGCAGCAGGTGGTGGGATACCTGCAGGGCGGTACGCAAATCTTTTATTCCGGGGGCATGATCCCCGTAACGATGACCGTTCCAGGTAATACAGGCTGGTTCATTGTGAGTTGCCCAGCTTTTTACTCGATCGCCAAGTGCTCGGCTGACGATATCTGCATAATTAACAAAAGCATCTGCCGTGGAGCGCCGGGCCCACCCGCCCTGTTCCTGCAGCACCTGGGGCAGGTCCCAGTGGTAGAGTGTTACATAGGGCAGGATATCCGCCTCAAGCAAGGCATCGATCAGCCGGCTGTAAAAGTCCAGGCCTGGTTGATTGGCAGGGCCGTTCCCGTCCGGAAGAATACGCGGCCAGGCGATTGAGAAACGATAGGCTTTTACTTCCATTCTTTGAAGGAGCGCCAGGTCCTCTTCCCAGCGGTGGTAGTGATCACAGGCCGCATCCCCGGTATCCCCATTCTGGATATTGCCGGGGGTATGGGAGAAATGGTCCCAGATCGATTTGCCGCGACCATCTTCCTTTACAGCGCCTTCTATTTGATAGGATGCTGTTGAAGCGCCCCAGATAAAACTGTCGGGGAAAGAGAGAAATTTTGCCACAATTAGAATTTGCCTTTCTTCAGGAGTGGGTGATAATCTTTTCGAGCCGCCTGGCAAGTGCATTGATACGATTGTCAACGATCTCGTCGAGAGTTCTTTCATTTTCCTGGATTTCCAGCCAGATTGATGCAGCCAGGTTGACTAACTGCTTTTCGATCATGCCCCACAGCCGATCGCTTGGAAAGGTTCTGCCAATTTTTATGGATTCCAGGAAAACATCACGAAAAGGATTTGATAACAGGGGTTCCGAGTTCCAGTTTTCTTCACTTACTGGCAGCCCGATGTTCGGGGCGATATATCTTGCTATGTCTGTGCCGCACAGGAATCTGATCAACCTCAACGCAGTTTTCAAGTTGGGAGTATGACGCCAGATGGCAAGGTTGCTGCCCCCGATGAATGGAGTCCTGCCAGGCATCATCGTGATCCCCAGGTTACTTTTAATTTTCTCGTCAAGATACATGTAAACCCAATAACCACTGAATAGTACGGCGACTTTACCGGCGCTGAAAAGATTGTCTACTTCGGCTTCGTCTTTTTGTAGAAATTCAGGGTTGATGTATTTACCCAGCCGGAAATAATCTTTGATAGCCGATAATGCCGCCGGTTGGTTAAATGTGATGTGCGAACCAGCGGGTGAAAGGAAATCTCCCCCCGAACTCCAAATCCAGGAAGCAAGGTAATGGATGGTATTATGTGAAGGCAAAGTTGGCAGGCAGATCGATTCTTTGATCCCCTTATCCTTCAAGGATTGAAGTGTCTTCTCAACGGTTCTGGGGTTTGAAAAGGCTGAATTTGGATCGATCCCTGCTGTTTGCAGCAAATCTTTTCGATAATAAAGTACGCGTACATCACTGTGCCAGGGAATGGAATAGATACTGTGTTCCTTTTTTGTCTGGTCCCGGACACGTACACTTTCAAAAACCCGTTCGAATATCTGTTGGTTATTGATTACAAATTTGGCTTCATCGTCACTGAAAGGACGGATGGCATCCATGAGCATCAGGTCGCTTATCCAGGAACTGCCGACCTCCGAGATATCCGGTCCATTTTGATAAAGTGCGATTTCAAGCAGGTGCGACCAACCTCGCGACCAGGGAGTAATTTCCAGGTTTACTTCGATATTTTCTCTCTCTTCAAATTCCTGGATGAGTTTTTCTAAAGTCTTCCGCATTTCCTGGTCGCCGCGATCTAGTATAGAGAATGTAATGGTCTGCATTATTTTTTGTAATCTCGTATTTTCTGGTGGGTCTCATTCCATTGGTGATCCGGTTTTGGATTTTTATCTTGCCCGAATTCTTGGTGGTCGAAATAAGAATTCATAACCGGTTCCAGTCGTTTTTCTAACGCAGTGATATGACTTTCTACGACATCAGCGATCAGTCGATTGGTCGTATGGATATCATTCCAAACAGTTGCGAGGACGTCAACCAACCGTTTTTCTAACATCGCCCACAGTGGTTCACTTGAAAACGCGCGCCCAGCTTTCATCGTGAGGTACAAGCGTTGATATTCTGGTTTATCAAATGGGGAGCCGCGCCAATCCTGTTCACTGATGGGCAGACCAATATCTGGGTAGATACTCCTGGCAGTTTTTTTGTTCAATAAAAAGCGCAGCAGTTTTAGCGCCTCTTTTTTGTGCCTGGCATGTTTCCAGATGACAAGATGATTCCCGCCTACATAGGGTATGCCAGGGACCTGTGCCAGGGCCAGGTTATTTTTGATCTCTGCAGCTCGATAAGTGACATGGTGGAGCGCCCAGGGCCCGCTGATGGTTACTGCAGATTGGCCCAACAAAAATAGTTCGTTGGCCAGGTTGTCAGATATCAATTCCGGGTTGGTGCCCAGGAACCGGTACAGGTAGAAGTATTTTTTTATCCTTTCCAGGGTCCCCGGTTCGGTCAGGGTACTTCTCCTGGTAATTGGATCAAAGAAATCCCTGCCGGTCTCCCATAGCCAGGATGCCAGGATCTGGACTGTCATGTGGGAGTATTGGGTCGGCAGCGATAGGGGCATGGCAATGCCGTTGTCTTTCAGTACCGACAAAGTTGTTTCCAGGGCATCTGTAGAGCTGAATGCATTCTCTTCATCGATACGGGCTTTTTCGAGTAAGTCGCGTCGATAGAAGATCGCCCTTGCATCTCCAGACCAGGGAATGGAATAAAAATAATTTCTGTTTTGAATTTCTTTTTGGGCGTTTTCGATCAGGTTTGGAAAAATGTCTTTCTTTCCAATGACTGTATGAATATCCCTGCTGCTGAAAGGTTGTACGGCATCCATGGTAATCAGGTCGCTGACCCAGGAGTTGCCAACTTCAGACACGTCTGGTCCATTGCGGTAAAGGGCTGTCTCAATCAGACGGGACCAGCTTTGTGGCCAGGGGATGCATTCTACATCAACGCGGATTTTTTCTTGTTGTTCAAAGATATCCAGCTGACCTCTCAGCACCTGGAATACCTGTTCACCGCGATCGGATATAGATAGATTGATTACCTTCATAGCGTTAGGCGGTTTTCCTGCAGCAATCCTTATTTCGAAACTGGCGCTGGTTCAGCCAGCCAGATCATGGATTGATGTGCTTGGGAACTTCAAATAATTCGCAGAGTTTTTCATTGCGCTTGGCTTTGTACATGGCATGGTCGGCAGCCTTCAGTAAGGTAGTCGTGTCGGTCCCATGTTCGGGGTAGATGCTGATACCAATTGAAACGCTGACATCTCTTGCACGGCCTTCGATGTGGGTTTCCTTTTGGATAGTTGCACCGATTTTTGATGCAATTCGGACAGCATCCCGGCTTTTTTTGATTGTTTCGAGAATGATCACAAATTCGTCACTGCCCATCCGGGCAACCGTATCTGATTCTCTCAGGGTATTCTTTATTCCGGCAGCTACCTGTTTGAGAACCTTGTCCCCGGTATCGTGCCCGTATTGATCGTTGATCACCTTGAACCTGTTTAAGTCCAGGTACAAAACCGCAAAGCTGGTTCTGAGGCGCCTGGCTCGTAAAAGAACCTGTTCCAGACGATCAAAAAACAGGTATCTGTTTGGGAGTGATGTCAGGATATCGTGTGTTGCCAGGTGCTGCAGTTCCATTTCTGCATGTTTTAATTTATTGATTTCACGGGTTATTCCCAATAGCCCGATAATATTGCCATGATCGTCATACACCGGCAGCTTTGTCGTTGAGGTCCAGAAAAGGTTCCCCTCTGGCAGTGTCCGACTTTCTACCAATCCGATTATTGGCCGGCCGGTTTCCATGACCTGCAGATCATCGATCAGGGTCCTTTGGCCGAATTCTTCCCCGTAGAGATCCTGATCTGTTTTGCCGATCATTTCTGAAGGATCGTTAAACCCAAGATCAATAGCCATCCTTCGACTGGCTCGAACCAGGCGGCATTGCCGATCTTTAAAATAGATACTATCGGCAAAATTTTCCATCAATGCTCTTAGCAATTTTGAATCGCTGAAATAATCTTTTTGATCAGCCATAAGCACCCGGGAATGGCCACTTGGCCCGAAGTAGGGAAAAAAGCAGGGCGCCCCCGGCCTTCTTGAATATCAGAAACACCCTGTTTTCATTATACTAAACCAAAATTGAAAAATCTATGAAACGACTGCAACTACCCGGACAGTGTCTCCTGGTTGGGCATTGAATGGCACGATTGTTCCAGGCAGGCTTTCACCATTTACAGAAAGTTCGATCTGACTGCCGGTCCCTTTACGGAGAACCTTAATTTGATACCGAACCCCCCTGAATAACCGGGTTGCTTCAAAGCCATCCCATTTTGATGGCAGCGCTGGTTTAACTTCCAGCCCGTCAAATGTTGGGCGAATCCCCAAAATGTATTGGGTGATCGCGACATAATTCCAGGCGGCTGTTCCGGACAACCACGAGTTTTTTGCTTCCCCGTGGAAAGCGGCGTCTTTCCCGGCAATCATCTGCGCATAAACATAAGGTTCGCTTTTGTGCAGGTCACTGATATCTTCACGGGCCGAAGGGTTGATCCGGAGATAGTAATCATACGCCTGGTCAGCGCGTCCAACCATTGTTTCAGCCGCCATGATCCATGGATTGGTATGACAAAAGATACCGGCGTTTTCTTTATATCCAGGCGGGTAGGAGGAGATTTCGCCCAGATGCAGGTAGTACCGGCTGTAGGCGGGCTGCTGCAGGACGATCCCATGTGGGGTGGCCAGGTGCTCGGCGACTGCATCCAAAGCCTTGATTGCCCGACCATCCTCGATTCCCAGGCCGGCCATAATGCACATGCCCTGTGGCTCGATAAATATCTTGCCTTCCTGGCATTCTTTTGATCCAACCGGTTTGCCAAAAGCGTCAAACGCCCGCCGGAACCATTCACCATCCCACCCGGCTTTCCAAATGACGGTCTCCATCCCGGCGATCGATTTTTCCAACTGTTCTACTTCATCCCGGTTGCCGCGATGCTTTGCGATGCCAATCATATCTTTGGCGGCGAGAATAAACAGGCCGGCAATGAAAACAGATTCGGCAACATTGCCTTCTTGATTGGTCGTTGTCTGGAAGGACTGTCCGGGCTCATCTGAAAAACAGTTCAGATTGAGGCAATCATTCCAATCCGCCCGCCCGATCAACGGCAGTTTGTTGGGGCCAAGTCGGTCAAGTGTATACTGCAGGCAGCGTTGAAGGTGGCTATATAGGGATTCTTCGGTGCCCGCTTCGTTCTCATAGACAACCTGTTCGTCCAGGATGCTCCATTCACCTGTTTCTTTGATATAGGCATCGACTGACAGGACCAGCCATAAGGGGTCGTCATTAAAATCCGAGCCGATAGTGTTGTTCCCGCGCTTGGTTAGGGGTTGATATTGGTGGAAGGCGCCGCCGTTTTTCAGTTGTGTTGCAGCCAGGTCCAGGATGCGCTCCCTGGCCCTTTCCGGGATCATGTGTACAAAACCAAGCAGGTCTTGCGTGGAATCCCTGAATCCCATCCCGCGGCCGATCCCGGATTCAAAATAGGAAGCAGACCGGGACATATTGAAGGTGATCATGACCTGGTACGCATTCCAAATATTGATCATCCGGTTTGTATGTTCGTCTGGAGTGGTGACCTGGAATTTGTTGAGCAGTTCTGTCCAACTCTCACGTAATTCCAGGAAGGCTTTCTCGACTTCATCCGCCTGAAGGAAGCGTTCGAGCGTACCTTTTACGTATCGTTTGTTGAGTGTCTGGGATCCGGGCGGGTCGAATTTCTCGTCCTTTGGGTTTTCATGATATCCCAGTACAAAGATAATTTTCTTCTGTTCCCCGGGTTTCAACGCAATTTTGATGTGGTGTACCCCGATGGGCTGCCACCCATGGGCTATTGAATCGGAGGTTTTCCCGGTCTCGACAACCTGGGGCGATTCCCAACCGCGATAAGCACCCAGGAAAGCCTCCCGCTGGGTCTCAAATCCGCTCAACTTTTCTGAACAGGCAAAATACGCGAAATGATTGCGGCGCTCACGATATTCTGTCTTATGGTAGATCACACCGTCGACCACTTCGACCTGACCGGTGTTGAAGTTGCGCTGGTAATTTGTATAATCATCCCAGGCGTCCCATAGGCAGAATTCAATCGCTGAAAATACGGACAGATCTGCGCCCGTGTCGCGTTGGTTCGAAAGGGTCAGTTCCCATATTTCAAGGTTTTCATTGTTGGGTACAAAATAACGAGAGCATGCTTTGATTTGATGGGCTTCTGATTGGATCGTGGTGTAGCCCATGCCGTGCCGGCAGGAATAACTGTCCAGGTCTGAACGTACCGGCATCCAGCTCGGTGACCAGTACGCCCCGCTCGACTCATCTCGCAGGTAGATATAACGCCCGCCGATATCCAGCGGCACGTTATTATATCGGTAGCGGGTTATACGTCTCAGACGGGCGTCTTTGTAGAAGGAGTACCCGCCGGCTGTGTTGGAGATCAGGCCAAAATAAGCCTGGTTGCCAAGGTAATTAATCCAGGGGAGGGGGGTATCTGGTTGCGTGATTACATATTCCCGCGTTTTGTCATCAAAAAAACCGAATTTCATAATTTCTCCTGCAATAATGAAATTTTTATACCAGCTTCAATATTCATGGAAGCGTTTACATGGATGTTCGTTAGTATATCATCAAATTTTTGTTTGTAGAGAAGAATATTGTAAAAAATGCGGTTTTTTCAGATTTTTCCCTCTTTGTACCGCTGGCGGTTGGAAAAGTACGATCCGATTGAAATCCGCCCGCCGCTCGATTTAAACCTGCCGGTACTTTATACCCGAAGAATATTCAGGGCGTAATCGTGCAGATCATAGCCCGAGATATTTGGGTACCCGCTTCTATGCCCGGCTGGCCATCCTCTGGTCAACTCAT
>JAFGMV010000027.1 GCA_016927315.1 Anaerolineales bacterium
ACTGGCGGGTACGTTGCATTTACTTTTCAAATAAGGTAAGATTTCTTCATGGGCATGATTCTCGGGTTAATCCTGGCTTTTACCATTCCTCTCGTCTTTCTTGTCATCGTTTACAAACTTGACTTTTATCAGACAGGCCAGTTCCGATTTATCTTGTTGTCATTTGGTTGGGGATTGACCGCTTATTATCTTGCAGTTATTGCGAACAGGTCCCTGACAGATTTTTCAGGATTTACAGATTGGGACACTGTCGTACGTTTCTATGCCCCTCCCCTGGAAGAAATCTTTAAAGGACTTTTCTTGTTGTACCTGGTGAGACGACCGCAATTCACCTATTCTGTCGACGGGGCTATTTATGGTTTTGCAGCCGGTATCGGTTTTGCTGTCATCGAGAATTATGAATATGTAACGGCTGATTCAACCATTGCCATAACGGTGGCGGTTCAACGTGTTTTTTCCACAAATTTAATTCACGCTTCCGGCAGTGCCATCATCGGTATCGCGCTGGGAATGTTCAGACTGAAGTTCTCACGCTTTCCATGGATGATCCTTCTAAGCGGGGTACTGTTGGCGATAGGTCAGCATATGCTGTTCAACAATATTATCAGTAATGGGACACTCCTGATCGTGGCAATTGGTGCAGGCGCGATTGGGGCCGGGTTTATCTTTCTGGGGATGCAGTGGGGCCGCAGGCAAGCCCGCGGCTGGATCAAAGAGAAACTCGGCATGGCTGACCGGGTCACAACAGGAGAAGCGCGCATTGTCAACCGTCTTGAAGACCTGGATGAGATCCTGCAGCCGGTATACCAGCGCTTTGGCCCCGAAAAGACAGATCTGGTTGAAAAGTTCCTGCGTATGCAGGCCAGGTTGGGAATCAAGCGGAAAACCCTCGACACCCTGGACAGCAAACTTCGAACTGCCGTTGAAGCCGAAATGAAAACCATGGCTGCTGAAATGGATAAAATCCGTCGTGATCTCGGCGCCTATGTGATGATGTTTGTACGCAGCGTCTATTCAGAAGAGGTCATCTCCCTTTGGAATCAACTGCACTCAAAAGTTGAGCAGCAATCGGAAGCGACAGGTGGACAAAAGGGCGGCGGCTTGTGGTCCACCCTGGGTAACCGTATCAGTAAATCTTCAACCCCCGAAGGGATTGAATAACAATGATGGATCAGGAAATAACTGCCCAATTAAAAAAGATCGACTGGTTCGAAGAATTACCGGATAAAATGCTGTTTGGGTTGGCAACAAAAGTACGCCGCAGAAAACTTGATAAAAATGAAGTTTTATTCAACAAGGGTGAAGAGGGCGATTCCCTGTTTGTGATTAACGCCGGTTGGGTTAAAGTCGTCACCAAAGATACCAAGGGCGGTGAAGTTGTCTTAAACCAGGTTGGCGCCGGTGAGATCATTGGAGAAATGGCCCTGCTGGATAACGAACCTCGCTCAGCAGGTGTGGTTGCCCTGGAAGATACAACCGTTCTGGAACTCAAACGGGACGATTTCATGGACATCCTGAAACTACAGCCCGATCTCGCCCTTTCTGTGATCCGGAATTTTTCTTCACGCTTACGCTACAGCACCCAGTATATTGAAATGATTACAGACATGACCCAGCGCGTTGCCCAAGGTGATTACTCCTTTATCGGCGACACCCAGCCAGGGCAATTGCGAAGAAAATCGCTCAGCGACCAGGACAAAATTGGCCAACTACTGGCCGAGTTCTTTGCCATGGTACAGGGCGTAAAGCAGCGTGAAGATGAACTAAAAAAACAGGTAATGAAACTAACCCTGCAAATCGATGAAGCCAAGCGCAGGCAGGAATTCGAGGAAATCACCAGCACCGATTTTTATGCTAATCTGAAACAACAGGCAAAGAAACTACGTAAGCAAAGAACGGATAGAAATTAACAAGTACGTTTGGAGACATGATGGGAAAAATCATATCAATTCACTCTTTCCGTGGTGGAACCGGAAAATCCAACTCAACAGCCAACCTGGCTGCCCTGGTAGCGTTGCAAGATAAGCGCGTTGGTATCGTGGACACAGATATTCAATCACCAGGCATCCATGTTTTGTTTGGCCTGGACGCAAAGAACATGGGCAAAACCATCAATGATTTCCTGCATGGGAAATGCGAAATCGGCGAAGTTGCTTATCCTGTAGGTGATAAAGCAGCCAATTCCCCCGGCCGTTCCAATCTGGCAGGCAAAAAGCTGTGGTTGTTTCCATCCTCTATTCACGGCAGGGAGATTGGCCAGATACTTCGTGAAGGCTATGATGTAAATCTATTGAACACTGGTCTGCAGACATTGATGAAAGAATTCGAGCTTGACTATCTTTTCATCGACACTCATCCTGGCCTGAACGAGGAAACCCTTTTATCGATTGCTATTTCCGACATGCTGATCATTATCCTGCGGCCAGACAACCAGGATTTCCAGGGTACGGCAGTCACGGTGGATATCGCTCGCAGTCTCGATGTCCCCAAACTGCTGCTAATGGTGAACAAAGCCGTTCCCGGCTATGACTACAATGATATGAAGAATCAAATAGAAGGCGCCTTCAATGCCCAACTGGCAGGCATCATGCCGCTGAACTTTGAACTGGCCAACAATGCCAGTAAAGACCTGTTCGCGATCAGCACCCCAAACCACGAATGGTCGCGGGAACTAAAAAAAGTTGCAGATGCGATTTTATCGGCAGACTAGGAGGCCCATGTGAAATGCTGGTATTGTGATGAAGAACCCCGGGCAGCCTGTGCCTTTTGCGGCCGCTTTGTCTGCAAAGATCATGTCAAACCCATGTCTACCTTTATCGCGATGTTCCTGGGTGGCAATGAATCTCCAAAAGGGTTGGCAGTCGCAAATGTGATCTGGTGTGGAGAGTGTGAGCCGCAGCCGGAACCAATTGCCATGCCTGAGTTGTATTGAGTGAGGCGCATATGGCTGGCGTATTTGATCGGTTACAAAAAGAAATTGATAACAAGCAAAAAGAGGGTGGGATTACCGCTCTCGACCTGGCCAACCTGCCGCCTGCACTCCGTAGGATCATGCGGCTCATGCTGCGGCAACTGCAGATGAATTACCCCGAGCTTTGCAAAGCCATTGAGGAAATGCCCGAGGACCAGCATCTCTCTCGCCCAGATCTGGATGAGGCTCTCAAGACTCTCTCCCAGCAAGCCTGGTTAATCCAAATCGGAAAAGGAGAAAAAGCCGTTTACAAGGTCAACCTGCGGCGTAAAGCAGGCAGCAATCTCGCCGGGGGCATCTGGAGTGAACTGGATGCCAAGCTAAAAGACAACCCCGACGCTTAGCTCTTCTGTCCGATTACTTCGATGATTGGGATTGGCGCACTTTTACCCTTCAAGGAAACATCACCCAGCGAATTGCATTCAAAATGGTCAGTGATTTCTTGGTGAACACGCCCGGTAGTCAGGATCTGGTTGCGCTCCGCACGGTTCATCAAGCGCGCCGTGGTATTGACTGTATCTCCCAGGACGTTGAATTCCCGACGGCCGCGCGGTTCACCGACCTCAGCTGCAAAACACGGTCCTTTGGAAATTCCGATCTGGCAGTAGATATCAGGCGTGACCCCTGTTACTGTAGGCGGTTTCAGTTCTCGTACAATTTTCAGAATTTCCAATGCTGCTTCGACAGCTCGGACGCAATCATTGGTATGCGCCGACGGCACACCGAAATAGATCACAATATCCGACCCAAACAGGTGGTAAGTAACCTTCTTGAGCACACCCCCACGCGCTTCGACTGCCGCATTGAACAGCGAAAACGCACGCGAGAAAGTATTAATAACATTTTTTTGCTCACCCGGCAAAGCCCTGTCAACAAGTTCCGGCAAACCGACGAAGTTAACGAACATAACAGTAGGTTCAGGGAAATCAGGCGGAATATGGCGGTTGTTGGCGCTCTCCACCAGCAAGTTAAGCACCGGCGCCGGTATGTAGCTGGCCAGAGGTTCAATCGAATCGAGCAAACCAGTAATCTCATTCATCAGGCTGGCAACGCTGCGTTCGAAAAGCACCGAACTTTTCAACTTGCGGCGCGGCATGATTTCGTAGTCCTCAAGTTGATCATCCGTAAGGTCATCGACCACCAGTTGGTACCCGGACTGGCCTTCTTCAAAGCGGAACGCATCCTTAATCTGTTGAACCGCTTGAACAGAAATACACACCCGACCTCGCTGACCATTGCTCTCACTCAACTTGGCCTGTTGCACGGCAGTGCCCAGCAAAACGTGCTCCATCCGGCGGGGCGTCCCAACATCCGCCGCCAGGAAACAACCGGTATGAATGCCAACCCGCATCCCCAGGTTCAATTTCCCCTGGGGAGTCTCAATCTCCGAAAAACGCGTCATGGCACGCTGCATACGCAGCCCGGCTTTAACAGCCCGTATCGTATCTTTGTGGCGATCATCAGCCGGAAAAAAAGCAAACAAAGCATCACCGGTGAACTCCATCAAGTCACCGCCTGAGGCACTGATGATTTCGATCATCCTGGCAAAGTAATTATTCAGTACCTTAAGCAGGGCCGCTGCGCCTGCTTGTCCCAAAGCTGCATTGGCCTCCATCAATTTTGTAAACCCGGCCAGATCGGTAAACATCAGTGTTCCCGCCTGCCATTTAGGATCTTTCTTACCGGTTGCCAAACGTTCAACGATAAGGCGTGAACTATAATCATACAAGATTCGCTGCAAGGTGCGCAGGTGATTGAATACCAGTTCCAACCTGGTTGGTGATGTATCCAACCAAGTCAGGGCATACAGGTTGGCAGGCAGCAACTGGCGAAGCCGTGCTTCGATAGGCCATAAAGGAGATGCTGTTTGAGACATAAAAAAATTATACATGATAATCCCGCCTGGTGATTTCAACTTACTAGCAGATGAAAGTGCATGCATCCAAATATTACTGATGAAAGAGGAGACCATGAAAAAATATTCACTGACCAAACTGATTATTTTCGCAATCGTTGGTACGCTTATGGCAGCCTGTCAACCAACTGTAAATGACACCCAACAACCAGCCGCCGGGCAGGAACAGCAGCAAGAGGCCCAGTCGCCATCCAATGCATCTACAAAAGCCATCTTCGATCCTGCTATGGGTGGAAACGCAGATTCAGCCGGTCTGGTCTATGAGACTCTTTTGAAGATCGAAGGGGAAGAACTGATTCCCATGCTGGCCCTTGGCAGCACTGTTTCGGATGACGGTCTGGACTACATCGTCAACCTGCGCCCCGGGGTTATCTTTCATGACGGCTCAGCACTCAATGCAGACGTAGTCATTGCTAATTTCAATCGCTGGTCTGATGGAACCAATGGGATTGAAACCTGGGCTACCAGCTTCGGTGGGTACCGCGGCGAAATTGACGAAAACGGCAAACCAAAATCCATTTACGATGGTGTAGAAAAAGTTGATGAATTGACCGTTCTCATTCATCTGAATACGCCAGATGCAGAATTCCTCAACAAACTGGCAGCTCCAACCTTTTCAATTGTCAGTGTCCAGGCCTTGGCTGGCGGCAACTTTGGATCAGAAGCAGGTGGTGATGGAGGCAGCGGTCCTTATATGATCAAAACCTGGAGTGACACCGTCCTCAAACTGGATCCCTATACTGACTACTGGAACCCGAACACAGTTCCTGGCAAAGGAATGGACTTAGCCATCGGTAAATAATTACGAAGAAGTTTGGCTCATCAATAAAAGAGGTGGAGCAACTGCTCCACCTCTTGGTGTAATAATACCCGCCGGTTTTTTACTTCCAAACCGGGGCGCCATCATAAGCAGCAACACTGGTCAGCCGCGAAACCTGGTTGTCCTCTGTAAAGGTTATGATGGTATAGATTTCCATATCGCTTCCGGTATCAGCCTGGTATACCAGCCGCCAATCATCCGGCGACCAAGACAACTGGCCCACAGGCGTAACTCCGGTTGTCAGGGAACGGCGGGGGCCATCATCGACCTGAAGCAAATCAATCGCAGCAATACCGCCTCGAGGCGATAGAAAGGCCAGCCATTTCCCGTCTGAGGACCAGGCAGGGATTCCGTTTTCAACCTGGTCATTGGTCAGACATTCCTGCTGGTTCAACAGGAGGTTGGCCACGCAGATATTGGCAATATTGCTGGAATTCCAACTGCGGAAAGCCAAACGTCCGTCTGGAGACCAGACAGGATCCGTCTCGGGAGTAGTACCCAAGGTCAGCTGGGTTAGATTGCTGCCATCGGGACGAACCACAAAAACGTCAGAATTGGTATTGCGATCACTGACAAACGCAATCCACTGCCCATCAGGAGACCAAACAGGTCCGCGGTCACCGGCGGGATGATCAGTCAGGCGGAACTGGCGGCTCCCATCTGCATTCATAACATAAATTTCAAAGTTATCATCCCGAAACGTCTCGAATGCGATACGATAACCGTCTGGCGACCAGGCCGGGGCCGAATCTTTCGAAGGGGACTCTGTCAACCGGGCAGCAGTTCCCCCGTTGGAATCCATAACATAAATATCACTGTTGCTGTCCACCATAGATACATAAGCAATCCGGCTGCCATCCGGTGACCAGCGCGGCATAGCATCTTCAGAATCGCCGCTGGTTAGACGGATCGCCTGGCTTCCATCTGCAGCCATGACATAGATGTTGCGCTGTCCATCACGGTTGGATACAAATGCGATTCGCCCAAAAGGCAGCGGCGCCTGGACCTGTTCTACCGGCACAGGAGGCGCTTCAGTTGGCGGCGGTTCCGGCGTCGGGGTCTCAGCCCCAGTACTGCCTGCCGCTGCTGGTCCCCCAACAGTGGTTGTAAACAATGAGCAGGACATACTCCCAACCAGAAACACAGCCATCAGAATAATGCCAAGATTGATTTTCTTTGTCTTCATGTTTCTCCATATTGGCCACACAACAGCCCAACTTCATTATACCGATACGAGTTCAGTATCAGGCTATCATATATGATAATCTGGTGTTCATTACCTTAGTAGAATCTGTGGGGAAAATATGTTTGAAGTTTACAGAATTGAAAGCCCAGGTAAGCTAACTGTCTTTATCTTTTTCGCGCAGTTGTCTGGCTTTATCTTTCAAATCCCTGAAATAAGCAGTGTCGGTGATCTCTTCTACCTGGCGTTTACGGCGGGTTTCATCAATTTCGATCTTCAGCTTGGCGATTTCCTGTCTTAGTTTCTCCTCGCGAATGTACCCGTCCAGGGCAGCAGAAGCCAGTAAGACCAGGGCTTCCAGCACTTCATCAGATTCGAAAGGTATGACCTCCCCGCTTTTTTCATCGATCGCATTGATAAGCTGTAGAACACCAATCACCTGTCCTTCGGTCCCTTTCAGGGGAATCGTCATAAAGGACTGCGAGTGATAACCGCTGCGCCGGTCAAATGCTTTGGTCCCTGAAAAATCAAACCCGTCTGCTTTGTAGGCATCCGCAATGTTAACAGGCTTTCCCTTCAGAGCAGCGCAAGAAGCAATATTAGACCGGTTCTCGTGACCATGCTCGTCATACAAATTCACAGGCGTGAAGGTCATGGGATTCCCGGTTTTCCCCCCCATGCCAATCCCCAGCGTTTTATTACGCAGGATTACAAACTCAAGCTGCTGTTTATCTGACAAAAGATAAAGGGTCCCCCCGTCTGCATTGGTCAGGGACTGAGCCTCGATCACCACCGTCTCCAGCAGCCGGTCAAAATCTTTTTCAGCTGAGAGCGCCACCCCGGCCGGAATGACCTTGCGTATCAGGCTTAGCTGGCGATTACGGGCTGCAAATTCTCGTCCCAATTCACTGATTTTCTGTGCCAGGCTGCCCAATTGGTCAGCCCGCCCTGAAAACTCTTCCAGATCGGCTGGTTGGTATTCCCCAACCGCAATGGCTTGTGCGGCACGAATGATCTTTTGTAATGCTTGGGTATTTGAGTCAGACATGTTGTTCCTGTGGTGGATCTGACATGCATTCAAGTAGCAGGTCAAGTATACCATTCTGCGAAAGATCAGATTTGCTCCATCATCCGGAAAGTTCCCCTGTTTTTCCAAACTGGTTTCACTAAGGGGGTATACTTTGGGTATGGCACATGAACGCATTGGTATTTTCGGCGGCACCTTTGACCCACCGCATTTCGGACATTTGATCCTGGCCAGTGAAGCCCGCCAACAGTTGAACCTCGCCCGCTTGCTATGGCTACTGACCCCCCAATCGCCGCTCAAAGAAGTCGGGGATATCCTGTCTATTGAGCACCGTCTGGCAATGGTCAGGCTGGCAATTGCCGATAACCCGGACTTCGAACTCACACTGGTCGAACTCGAACTACCCGCGCCTCATTACACCCTGGATACCCTGAAGGTATTGCAGGGGCAAAACCCCCGGGCGCATCTGATCCTGTTGATCGGTGGGGATTCCCTCCGTGACCTGCCGCACTGGCACCAACCCACAGCCTTGGTGGCTGCCTGCCACGAAATCGGCGTCATGCGCCGGCCCGATGACGACCTCGAGTTAACCGCGCCGGAAACCATCGTTCCCGGACTGAAAGAAAAAGTCCGCTTCATCGAAGAACCCTTACATGGATTCTCATCCAGCGAAATCCGTTCAAGGATTGCGCAAGGCCGGACAGTACGCTATTTCCTCCCCCAAGAAGTTATCCAGTATATTGAACAGCACAACCTGTATCGCTGATACTGTCCTGTGATTCAGGACGATTGGCTGCTTCGCCATATAAATCTCCAAAGAAACGAAAACTCCTGCACCAGAGCAGGAGTTTTCCAATCATCAGAAGTGTTCAGCTATCCTGCGGGTTGCTCATCACTGTCAGCCGGAGGGACAGCAAGCGGCGTAACCGCGGGTACCGGATAGGGACGTGTTCCAAAAATGGTAACCGTCACTGCCCCAATCGCCACCAACCCGAGCAGCAGTTGGAACAACCAGCCAATACAGGGAAGCTGTCCTACACCTTGAACAAATAATACCAGCAGGAAAGTGCCAAACCCGGCAGTCAACACCGGGGGCCACCGCTGCTCGATCATACCGGTAAAGCGCTGGCCTACCTCCACCCCCAAGGCAATTACGCCAAACAGCCAGGTCAGGGGCAAAGCCAGGGCAGTGATTACCGCCACAGGTATAAGAATAACTGTAACAGCCAGAATCACCACCACAAGCGGAGCCACTACAATAATCAATAATCCCAGGCCGCCTGTCACCAGGGGTTGGCGAACTATTGCACGTGCCACTTGCTGGGTCTGCTTCGGCAGGAACAAGGCCATCAACATGGCCATGCCGCCGATCATCACAGAAAAGAACAGGATATTGAATGCTTTTTGGGCTGGGTTTTCATGATAGGTAAAAGCCGGAAGGAGTGGGAATTCGGGCATCGGAGGCGCCTCAGGAGGAACGGGGATATCCACACTTGGCGCCGGGAAGGTAGAGATTACCTGCCCGTCGACTTCTGCACCCGAGTCCCGCGCTACAGCTCCGAAGACGGTCACCAGGTCCCCGTTCACCACGGCTTCCGAACCCATGGCGGTGGCGCTGAAAACTGTCACCATATCCACGGTGACATGGCCGTCGAGGGTCAGGCTGCCGCCTACCAGCACAATCGATCCATTGACAACAGCACCTTCTTCTATAACAACATCACCACCAACGACGACCACATCGCCATTGATGGTTTCTCCGCTTTCGAGGGTGTAGTTCTCACCGACCAGGACAATCCCATCATCCAGTCCTTTGGCCAGAACAACCCGCATCGGAAGCATCAGCAGCAAAACGAGTGATACAAATACGACTATTTTCTTTGGCATTTTCATCCTTGCACTCCTTGCGGCAAACGGGCGGCAAATTTCCAAATCGAAACCACCCACAGCAAGCTAAAACCTGCCAGTGCCGATATCATGACCATCCACACGAAAGGTGGGATGAATTCAGAGGCTATTCCAAATATTACCGAACCAGCCTGTCCGACAGCCTGGAAAGCAGTTAACACAAACAAAAAATATCCGACCATATCTGTAACCCAGGAGGCCGGAGAGTATTCCAAACCGTACACATAGGGAGCAATCAGCCAGGCAAATAAAGCCAGACCGCCAAGCGCGAACAAGGTCATTCCAATCACCTGGCGCCTGCGCTGGACCCTCTTTTGCAAGATGAGACGCTCCTGGAAGCGGGCTGTAAACCCGGCAGCCGGAGCAGCAGTGCGAGCCGAACGCAAGGCCAGATTGACCTCTGCCAGGGCAAAGCATGCTCCACACTCCCGCAAATGTGCATCCAGTTCATGCTTCCGGGATGGATCCAGGGGTTGATCATCAAGTAACCAGTCTTCAAAAGGCCGGTGTTTCATAAGACATCCTTTCTACACTGGGTTGCATGGTTTTCTCTTGCCAGAGTTTGCCAAGCGCCCGCCGTCCACGATGCAGGCGGCTTTTGACCGCACTCAGAGACATCGACAGCGATTGAGCAATTTCAGCTTCTGTAAAGTCATACCAGTAACGCAGCACGATAGCAGCCCGGTCGATAGAGTTGAGCTGTTTGAGCAGAACCTGAATACGCTCGCGCTCTTCTACAAACATAGTTTCTCTTTCCGGGTCGGGAGTTTCCGGATCAGGGAATTCAAAATGTTTATCATCCTGATCATATGAAACGAATACCAGTTTGTTCCGCCGGGAAAGGTCAATGCAATAATGCGCCGCAATAGAAAGCAACCAGGTCCCAAACGAACGTTCGGGGTCGTATCGCAGGATATTCTGGTAAGCCCGCAGGAAGGTCTCCTGGGCTGCATCTTCAGCCGCCTGCGCCTCACCTACCATGCGGTAGCACAGGTTATAGACCGGGTTTTGATACTTCTCAACCAGAAATGTAAACGCATCATCATTGCCGCTTTGGACCTGGAAAACCCAGGTCTTTTCGTCGTTCACAGGAACTCCTCGTAATTTGTTCTACTCTATATACGCAGAACACTGCGAAAAGTTGCAGGGAATTGTGCCATCAATGGCTGTGTCCGGGCTCTCTGTTGTCTGGTCCCAGGAATGGCCGTAGAGCCCCCAGGCGTTCCCCATACAATGCCAATGAGACAGCCAGGAAGGTTGTGATCGGCACGGCAGCAACCAGGCCCAGCGAACCGACCAATGTCCGTACGATTTCTTCTGCAACCAATGAGAAATTCACCAGGTAGCCGTAATCGCCGCGGGCCAGTGAAAACAACAACAACATCGGGAGCGAACTACCGGCATACGCCAGCACCAGGGTGTTGACAGTCGCGGCGACATGATCCTGGCCGATGTGCATGGCCTGCCGGTATATCCGCCAGAATCCCAGGCTGGTATTGGCCGCATGCAGTTCGAATACCGCCGAAGCCTGGGTCGTCACCAGGTCATCCAGCACACCCAACGCGCCGATAATCATCCCACCCAAGAACAGCCCGCGCAGGTTGATGGATGCATTCAGCATCTGTACCAGGAACATCACATTCTCATCCCCGATACCGGTAACCCGCGTCAGCAGGACAAAGAACCAGGCCAGAGTCCCAGTAATAAGCAGCACAATGGTCATACTCCACACCGCGGCATGGGTTTTCAGGTTCCAGCCATAGGTCAGATAGAGGGTGATTGCCAGCAGGATGATCGAACCGATCACACTGACCCGCACAGGGTCCTCACCACTGAGAATATGGGGAATGATATACCCGATGATCACCACCAGGCTGAAAGCCAGGCTGGCCAGGCTGCGCAAGCCCTTCCAGCGGCTGATCGCCAGGATCGAGACTGCAAAAGCTCCTGCCAGCCACAGCAGGGAACGCTCACGAACATAATCCACGAAGTAGACCGTCAGGACATTATCGGTCCGCTTGCCAACAGTAACCAGGATGCGGTCACCTGCGCGCAGGGCAATATCATCCGTACGGATCTGCCGCTTCCCATAGTCGGTTTCCATCATCAGGCCCTGATAGGGTCCTTCCAGCAGTTCGACCCTGAACACCTGGTAAGGCTGAAGGTTCTCCCCCAGATTGATCTCACCTTCCTCCAGCACTGCCACCACTCTGGCCCGAACCGTCTCAGAGCCATATGCACTTTCAACGGCAGCCGGCAATTCAACCTGAAAGAAATAGGGGATTCCCCAGATCACAAAAGCCGCCAGTGCAGCCAGGATCAGTACAGAAAAAGTGATCAACAAACTAATATTCTTTTTCATTGTTCTCCAGTATCCACTTGGTCAGTTCTGTCCCATGATCACACACTTCTCGATGGGTGCGTCACAGCCCGATACCTGGGCCGTACTTCCAGAAAAAATACTATGCTGCGCTATACCGCTGCACGAACTTTCCCCAAGAGCATGGCGCTCACCAGCGCACACACCACACCAAACAGGAACATTGCAGTGTACCCAACCCATTGCCCTGGCCAGGCATTGTTTAACCAGTCGAGTGCCGGGCCTTCCACCAGGCGCGCCAGGGCTGCTGAACCAGCCGTCGCCAGGTTGGTCAGACCCAAGAACTTGCCGGTCTGTTCCACGGGCGCCAGCCGGCTGGCCAGGGCCCAGTTCGCCGTCAGGAAAAGGCCGGCGCCGGCGCCGACAATCCCCGCGAAGAGGGTTAGCCTGCTGATATTCTCCGCCAGCGGTATCAGCAAGCAGCCGCAAGCAGTCATCAGGCAGGCTGCCAGCAAAATTCGGCCAGCTCCCAGGCGATCAGACAACCAGCCTCCGGCCAGAGCCAGCAAGACCAGGCCGATCGCCAATACAGCCATCATATCCCCGGCCACCTGCACCGGGTTCTCGACATTCATCACATCACTGATGAAATTAAATGAAAATGATTGGATACCATAAATACCCAACAGAAAAGAAAATCGGCTGGCAATCAACCACCAGTAAGAGGTATTCTTCCGAAAATCGATCCTGAAATGATTCCGCAGGTCGGCCAGCGGAGAGACGCGCTTCTCCTGCCGGTCGCTGGGTTCTTCGGGCGTGCCAAGCAGCGTCACGGCTGTAGAAACCGCAATAACAACCATCACGACCAGGATCACCCGGGAAGGATCCTTCCCGGAGGGGTCCAGCAGACGACCGGCCGCCAGGGAGGCAGCGATCAGGGCCAGCATATCCAGAAAAGTCTTCAACCCGCTGGCCACCCCCATCTGCCCGGGAGGCGCCTTGTCTGGCAGCAGCCCCTGCGCAGGGCCATGGGCCACATTGGAACTGAACTGCAAACAAATATATCCGATCACCAGCCAGGTCAGCCCGCCGGCCCATCCTAACAGGGCCAGGAAAACAAAGTCGAACAAAGTTCCCAGCAGGATCAAAGGCCGCCGCCGCCCCCAGCGCGAGGCCCAACTGTCACTGACAGCGCCCGCAACCGGTTGGACGATCATGGCGATCAGCAGGCCGGCAAAGGTCAGCAGCCCCAGATAGGTATTCTTCTGGTCATCGGGGGTATAGTTGAGCAGCACCGCCGGCAGGATGATCGGATGGAGGGCATTCCACTTGAACGACATCCCGATCCAGTAGAAATTCAATGCAAGCATCTGCAGCAAACCCAGTTTCTTCATGAAATGAACTTCTTCAGGCAAATGCGCCTTGCAAACGTTCCGGCAGGAGGCTGGCGATATTCTTCATCATGGTGCAGGCCGCCTGCCGGTCCTTTTCTTCGGTTGGCAACCCTTCCGGGACAGTCAGTTCATAGGCCGGGCCAAAATTGAGGCAAAGGATCCCGTCCTCTTCATATCCGCCTACCGGGATAAAGCGGGCGCCCCCGGCGCCCAGCAGCAGCCCGAAGCGTCCCACCCCCACCGGGGGCCAGCTCAGGTTCCCATCACATGAATCGCCGCCTTCGGGCGCCAATCCCAGGATAAAATGCGGATCCTTTTGAAGGAGACCAAGCACCCGTCTAACAGCCGCCGCCCGGGCAGCGAGGTCCTCAGGGAACGGCGGCATGGGGGTGAACCCATACAGTTGTGCACCCCGGCCGATCACCAGGCGGCTCAACCGGCGCCCCAGCGGTGCAAACCAACGCCCCGGGAAGGTCCATTCGGCCGTGACCGTCCAATGCATTTCCACCGGCAGGCAGGAGGCGATTGCCAGAGCCAGCCACCAAGCCCCAAAGCCGCGGCGGGCATAATGGTTGACCGTCAAAACACACGGCCCCCGAGCCGGGAGATTGTCTTTCCCAAAAATCTGCAGCGGAGGGTTAAGCCGGGCGATGCAGCGGTTGGCATCCGCCTGAAAAGAGCGCGGCCGTCCCACAAGCAGGTCACGCAGGCAGCCGGCCAGAAGCTGCGGCGGGAAAGAATATTTCGGGAATAAAACAGGAGCAGCCTGCCGGTCACTCCTGTCACTTAATGGCGCAAGAGCCACAGTTTCCCCCGGCGCAGGAACCACACCCTGAAGACATCCCGGCCAGACTGCCGCCGTCATTGTTTTTAGCATAACAAGCGGAAACTTTTCGGTTGACCTGCTGGCCGCCGCAGAACTGGCACTCAATCGGTGCATCAGCCTTGTTCATCGAACGGATGGTTTCAAAATCTTTGCAGCATTCCTTGCAGGTATATTCATAAATGGGCATTGGTACTCTCCAGGATCAGCTCAATGACCGCCGGATCGCAGACCTGGCCAATCGGTCTGCGCGGCTGTTCTCAGGATGGCCGGCGTGCCCACGCAGCCAGTGCCAGTGGACTGTGTGCCGGGTCATGGCTTTATCCAGGGCCTGCCACAGGTCCACGTTGGCCAGTTTGCCGCCTTTTCGCTTCCAGCCGCGCGCCTTCCAGTTCGGCATCCATTCGGTGATGCCGCGCTGCAGGTATTCAGAATCAGTATACAGCTCAACCCGGCAGGGTTCCTTGAGCGCCAGCAAGGCTTCAAGTGCGGCGGTCAGTTCCATGCGGTTGTTGGTCGTCTCACACTCCCTGCCGGTCAACACCTTCTCCTGTCCACTGCACTTCAGGATCGCGCCCCACCCCCCCGGACCGGGATTTGGGTCACAGGCGCCGTCAGTATAGATCGTCACGCGCGGCTGCTCACTCACCGGCAGCCAGATTCAAATCCGTAACGGTCTTATCCATCTCTGCCAGGATAGCGGCCACCTGACCAGAGGGGACATCCCTGCGAAAGATATGGTTAAAACCATCGCCCAACACAATTTTCACCTGGCGCCATCCCGCTATCTGCGGCTGGAGCCGGCCCTGCGGAATATGGTTGACTGCCGCCGCCCACTGCGGATGAGTCTCACGATAATCCTCCAGTTCGACCAGAACTGAGGCCCGCAACGGAAACAACCCCGTGCTCAGTACCCACCTGGCCTGGCGTTCAGGTTCCAACAGCCAGCGCACAAACAACCAGGAGGCCAGCTGCTCTTCATCACTCGATTCGAATACCACATAGGATGACCCATAAATGGCGAACTCGCTGCTCGCGCCTCCCGGGAAGGGGATCACCGTCCACTCATCGCTGCTGCTGGCCGCCGTGAAGGCCCGCATCTGATCCGGGATATCTTCCAGGCTGCCTGCGGCGAACAGGCCGGCGCGCTGCGCAAAGCGGTTGGCAGGCGAGTCTTCCTTGGTAGACCAGGCACAGTTCTCATCATACATGCTCTTCAGGTATTTGACGGTGGCGATATTATTAGGAGTCAGGAAACGGAAGCCCTGCTCCTCAACAGGACCGCCGCCAAAGGCCAGCATCCAGGCATAGATGGTCATGGTATCGGTATCTACAATCCAGCCGCCCCAACCATCGTTTTGCTCATCGTCATCCTTGAGCATCGCTTTGTTGGCCGCACAAGTCTGCGCCAGGAACTCATCCGCCGTCTGGGGCGCAGATTTGAACCCCAATTCCTTTGCCCAGGTCTGGTTGTAAAAAAGGAAGCGGGCCGAACGCTGGGCTGGTATGCCGATCCTGAAAGTGTCGACCTGGTCCTGCTCCCAGAACACCTGCGGGAAATCGGCGATCTCTGTTTTTGAATATCCATACACCGGATCATTGACGTAACGGGTCAGGTCAACCACCTTCTCCTGTGCATGCCAGGTCAGGGCCTGCTCGGGCAGGGCGATGACCACCTCCGGGAGTTCATCACCTTCGAAAGCGGTATTAACCGCCTCATACAGGTTGGTGTAATTACTTTGAGAAACACCCAGCACAGTGATCCCCCAGGGATTATCAGTATTGAACTCAGCGATCAGGGAGGTCAACAGGCTGGCTTCGGCGCCAAACCACGGATACCAGACTGCCACCGTGACCCCCTCAAGATCCTCTTCATCTACGTTCAGCCAGCTGACCGGTTTTGGGGTCGGCCAGGGGGTGGAGGTTTTACGCGGGGTTGGCGCGGCAGAAGCCGCCTCGGGGTTCGATGGAGAACAGGCTGAGAAGAGCAGTCCCACAACTAGTACAACCGGTAACCAGTGAAAGTGTCTTGTCATCATGCACCAATAATGATGAGAGGCACTGGAGTAAATGTCAGGATAAAGATGATGACCACAACGACCGCCACCAACTTGCGGGCGGGGTCTAACCTGGTGATCTGGTCATGCGGCTCGGCGTGAACCCGGCCAAAGAAATACAGGAGTCCAGCCCACAGCCACCAACCTGTGAACAAAAATCCCAGGGCAACCAGGGCCGCCATGATAAAAGGAAAGGCTTTGCGGGCTTTCTCCCCAAACAAGGCGTAGACCACATGCCCTCCATCCAATGTCCCGACCGGGATCAGGTTCAGGGCTGTCACCAACAGCCCGGCCCAACCGGCAAAGGCGACCGAATGGATCTGGACATCCACCCCGCCAATGGGCAGCGGCAGCCCGGTAAAGAAATACTTGACCCAGTACAGCAGTGGGGAAATCCCGCCATACTCCATCGGCTGCGGCAGCAGCTTCCCAAAGGTCAGGTACTTTGCAAACAGATAGAACAGGGAATTCCCTTCGAGCATGATGGTGAAACCCGGCATGGGGGTCTCGATCGGGCCGACTTTGGAGAGTGACAGGCCATAAAACAGGATCGGGATGGCGACAATCATCCCTGCCAGGGGGCCGGCCGCCCCGATATCAAACAACACCCGCCTGTTCTTCAGGCGCTCTTTCATGTGGATCACCGCGCCCATGGTCCCAAACGGGCTGATAAACGGCAGCGGAATAAAGAACGGCAAGGTAGCATTGTTATCGTAATAACGGCTGACCAGGTAATGCCCAAATTCATGCGCCAGCAGGATCGACATCAGGCTCACCGCAAAGGGCCAGCCTTCGAGAATTCGGCTCAACTGGGACCACCAATATCCATCCGGCGATTGTTCCGGGGGCACACCGGCCAGCATGACACTCAGGATCGTCAGCACCAGCAGGATCAGGTTGATTCTGATGCGCGGGTTCGGCTTTGCTTCCGGCGCATTGGGCGTCAGGATGACTTCCTGCTCCCCGTCACCGGTCTCCCGGAAGAACGGAGTGATGTGATAGGGTTTGAGCGCCCCGGCCAGGTGGTCATAAGCGGAGATGGAATCCTCCATGCTCAACCGTCCGGTATAGCGCACGATGAATTTCTTCTGCGTATCCCCCAGTGTCCACGATTCGATCCTGAACACACGCGAAACAAGCGCTGTCAAAACTTCAGTTTCCGGGTATGTATCCATCCATATACCTGTCTGCGAATATTGGGCGGACCATAAATTCCGCCTGGTTAACAAAAACAAAAGGCGGGAGTGGATGGGGGTCGAACCCACCGCGGCCCGCAACGCGACCCGCCACCGATTTTGAAGACCGGGAAGCCCACCGGGACTTAACCACTCCCAGAAACAAGGATACTCGAAGGGCAACAGATTGGCAAGGAGTATTCTCAGGCCGCACCGGAGGGTTGATTTTGTAAAGCTGCCGGGATATTCCACCCCAGCCCAAACCCAATCGGCAGCCAGAGAAAGTTTTTGGACAGTATTGTATATTCCCTTTTAATATCAAAAAATGGAAACCGGATGCATTTCACCACAACTTCGAGTCAAAGTTGCCTTTTCTTTTGATAAACCAGGATGCTTTACAATCATAATGTTTGGATCATCATGATTTTGTGACCCACCATTGCAGAAGCATCAACCAGCCCCTACCAAACCATCGAAGCGCCCGGCAAACAACCTCAATCTCTGCTTTGCTTATCGCTTTCAGAGCTGAGCCTCTCCCAACCAGAATCAGGAAAACAGGGGCTGCAAGATCAAGGGAGCTTACAGCCTGGGCAAGCACACAGGGCAAAAAGCAAATATATCCACCCGAAAGCGCCAACAACTAAGCCGCGGTTCACGACCAAAACTGTGGCAGTCTGTCACCAAAACAGTCACAGTTTTTAACCAAAACCGTGACTGTTTTCTTCATAAACTGTGACTGTTTTTTACCAAAACCGTGACTGTTCTCTCCATGAACTGTGGCAGTTTGCAACCGAAACGATGCTGGTTCGCCTCACCGGCTGTGGCTGATCGCCCCCCGCCTGATGCAGATATGCTGCAAAGTCAGCATATAAATGGAGACCGCTTACATCTGATAACCAGTCATGTAAGCGGTCAGTAGTCGGGGCGAGAGGATTTGAACCTCCGACCTCTTGCACCCCATGCAAGCGCGCTAGCCGGGCTGC
>JAFGMV010000028.1 GCA_016927315.1 Anaerolineales bacterium
GATACGACAAATCTTCTGTCCATGTTCCAGGTGTCCAGTTTCGTAACAAGCTCCGTTGTTTCTCTGCCTTCTTCACCTTTAGTGAATGGTATGGGTGGCATCGTAACTTGAGAGACGATCGTTGGGTATGCTTTTCCCTTGATCAAATACTGGCAACCGGCTGATTCGATGATTTCAATTATTTCATCATCGAAATACCCACTGTCCATTCGGAACAGGATTTCCAAATCATTCGTTTTGATTTGGGCAACGACTTCTTTAATCATTTCAGCCGCCCCGTTTGCAGTATACGTGTTGCCGCTGCGTACAAATCCAGTGATATAAGCCTTCAATTCATCGCAGAAAGCAAACTGCAGGTTGTAACAGTTGTTCCCAGGCCTTTTGGGATTGTACCCTTTGACCGCTCCTTCCTGGTGACCTTCCACGTTGACCACACTGCTGTCGATATCAATGGTGATGGCTTTAAGCTTGCTCTTTCTCAGCAGCTTTCTGAAGACCTTGAAGTTGATTTCTCTCAGCATGTGGGTTGTTTTGTAACTGAAGTTTCCCAGAAAGCGTGATACTGTTTCCGGCTCTTTGATCGAAATATTGAACTCATTGACGAGGGGATCGTTTTGCAGAAGCCTCAGTCGCTCCAGTTTATCAATTCCAATGAAGTTGCCACACAGCATGGTTTTGATGTGGTTCATTTTTATTTTATTAGTGGATGCACTATCGAAAACCAGATCACGATCAATCAGGTCAAAAATCCCGTTTTTATTGGTTTGCTCCAGCAATAGAAAAAAACCGGCATTAGAGGTGAGAATTCTGGCCGAGAAGTCGATTTTATTGATCATGACAACATCCTTGCGGCATATTTTCTTTCACTCAAAATTTTAACACCTCTAAAAAGATATTTGATTCACCCATTGGGTGAATTGATAAATTCAACGAGTTATCCGAAAATTCATCCAAAGTGGGTCAAAAGTGGCGATTTTCGCCAAAATTTCAGTCAATATTGGCTCAGAGCACTTGTTTTTTCACTCTAAGTGGGGCTTTTTTTCATTCTTGTACTTTGATTGATTCGGTGACGTAGAATCCGGGTCTTACACTTCTCAGGATAAAAACCAGGAATTGGTGAGCGGCAGAGACAGGTTATACCGGTACTTCGGGGGAGTTTATTCTCCAATTGGTTTTAAAACCATCGAGATCGCGCAGGAGAATAGACCTTCCGTCAGCACGCCGCCCATAGATCGAATATCCATAAAGTTCATACTCCAGGATTTGGACGCCATCCGATAGTGTAAACGGCAGTTCCGGCCAAAACTCCAAATACGCCGATGGAATCCACATATCGCCTTTGTTCAAATCCGGATCCGTGATGAACGGTGTAAAGCAATCGCGTTTGTTCGCGATTTTTATCATCAGCCCGGTCCGGGTGACCGCATTGAACTTATGGAGAATCAAACGCAAATCCTTATCGAAAAAATTACCGATGAGCTCCGACTGGTTGCAGCTCATCGCGTGGACACTGGCATATTCAACCCCATCCTGAACCCGGGTCCCTTTCACTACAACGTGATTCCCTGCCCATGATAGTCTTTCAATGGTCCCCGGCAAGGTCGGAATATTGACCCAACCCGAGCCGGGTTTCAAAATAATATCTTTAACCTTTTCGCCGTTCAGCATTACCAGGTACTCCAGCATCTTTTCTTTCAGCGGGATACCAGGACCCTTGATACTGCTGCAGGCAATACTGAATGGAACCGTTTGTGGATGTGCATTATGCCGGCCTAACGAGTGCAGGCGTGGTTTAAAACCCCAGCGTGGGTTTTGATAATCAACCAGCAGTGTTGCGATCCTGCCCCGGCGTTTAATTTCGGTAATCGGCCAGGGTTCAACCGGCGGAGGCCGTGTAATGACCCAACTGTATGGTTCAAAACCGCCTCCCGGTTCAGGATCAGCCTCTACCGGAGACGCCTCAACGGCCTCACGTACGATCGCCCATGTGATGTACTGCTGTTTTGTCCCGGCGTTTACCCAACCGCCATTGTCAAGATGCAGCCATTGAAAAATGTGTTCAGATGCAGTAACAACTGAATTGGCATCGAGAAAATCAATGGGCCTGTCTCCCGCAGGTTCAGTGAACACCGGGCATTTAAGGATGGTTCTCCCTTTAATCCTTGTTTGCTCTTCGCTCCCTGCAGGAAAATTATTCATTGGAACAGCCCCAACTGGCAGATTGGGGGTTTCCACCGCATCAGCAACAACCTTCCATTCGATATATTGCTGCTGCAGCCCGGCCACTACCCATCCGCCGCCGGTCAAATGAAGCCACTGGTAAATATTTTCTGAAGCTGTAATATACTGACCCGCTTCAATACTGCCAACTCTATTCCCGCGGGGCATATCGAACACGTCTCGCCTCAAGAGTATTCTGCCTCTAATCATCAACGCTCCTTGCGCGAAGCAACCCTTTCTAAATAATAAAAATGTTCCTCTAAAAAATTCTAATGGATTTAGACGTGTTTACCTATACAGGAATTGACCAAATTTATTTTCCATCAAGTGGGGAAAAATATGTACCCGTCCCCCTGCCTGCCCGTTCCGATCAAAGACCAGGACCGGCAGGGAAAGGCTTTGGCGGTGATTATTGATTGATACACAGAAAGCGTCCCGAAGGTTGAGTTCAGGAGCGCAGAAGCTGGCAGAAAACCTTCGGGAGGTATGATACTTCAGCAAGCAATGATTTTCGTGCTGTTCGTGATCGCCGCTTCCCTTTCTTGAAAACCCTGTCACGGGAAAACTGCCGGGGCGCCGGTATAGGATGGGATGATATAATAAGCCGCGATGCTAAGCCAGTCCAATTACACTGTCCAAATCCCCGTTTATGAAGGCCCGCTTGACCTGCTGCTGGACCTGATTCAGCGTGCAGAACTGGACATCACCACAATCTCTCTGGCAACAGTTACCGACCAGTACCTGGTGTATGTACACACGCTCCAGGAAATCTCAGCCGACGATGTCTCCGTCTTCCTGGTGATTGCGGCCAAACTGATCCAGATCAAGTCTGAAGCCCTGCTGCCCAGACCGAAAGAACGCGAACCCGGCGAAGAAGATGTCGGCCAATCGCTGGTCGAGCAATTGATCCAGTACAAACGCTTCAAGGAAATCGCCAACCTGCTGCAGGAGCGGCAGGTGCAGGGTTTGAAAACCTACCTGAGAATCGCACCACCTCCCAAAGTGGAAGGCAAGTTGGACTTGAGCGGCGTCAGTCTGGTAGACCTATTGCAGGCGGTTGAAAGCATTTTTGCCCACCAACAGGAAAAACAGGCGCTGGGTACTGTAATTACACCCCCGAAGATCACCATCCGGGAAAAGATCGAACTGATCACCAGGACCATGAAAGAGATCGACCGGACAGCTTTCTCTGACCTGATCGGAGAAAAACCAACCCGCCTGGAGGTCGTGGTGACTTTCCTGGCCTTGCTCGAACTGGTCAAGCGTTATCGCGTCGCGGCCACCCAGGAAGGTTTATTCACCGATATCAGGATCGAACGCCTGGAAGATTGGGACGACACGGAAGAAATCGAGATCGAATTCGAATAACCGGCATAAAAATGCCGCATCTGAAAGACGCAGTAATTTTATAAGAAGACTTGAACGACGCTTCCGGGTCAGACCCTAGATATCTTCAAAACGAATATTGACGTTAAACGCGCCGCCGCCCAGATCAACCCCCTGTACAACGATGGCCTGGCCGCTTGGATGACCATCAAAGACCATACTGATAGTTGTATCCGTAATAGAGGTGAGGATCTCCCGTTCCTTCAATCCCTGTTTGGTAACCAGTTCCTCGCGGTAGAAGGCGATCACTTCATCCAGGCCCATTTCCGTCTGGTAATTGACGCCGCCGTTCCCAACCTCCATAACCTGTTTGGCATCTTTGGTCAGTGGGAAATCATAATATCCACCAGCTTCATTCCCATCTTGCTGAGCCGGCGGTTGGGTTTCAGCAGTGTCTTCTGGGACCACATCCCCCGGATCATTTCCAGAACCAGCGGGAGCGCCAGCCAGGAAACCGCACGCCGGTGTGAAAACCAATACCAACACCAGCGCCAGAATTAATGCAAATCTTTTCATCACAATTCTCCTTTCACTTGATACAGGTCTATTTTATACCAGAAGAGCGATTTCGTCTCTCGGGTGTACAAAGAATCCGTAGATAACCAGATCTGAACGTCCCGAAGCGTTTCTGGCACACCGTCTACCGGGCAGAACAACCTTCGGGAGGTTTCTCCGAGGATACCCTCGCTGCGAGAAAACCTGCACCTTTTTGTGTATTCCTGCCTACCAAAAAAGAACCATCGCATGAAATTACGATACAATACATCAATCAAGAAAGGAACTGCCAGGATGAAAAAGATGGAAAACAAGACTGTTGTTCAGATCGGCGTCATCGTAAGGGACGCAGCCAGCGCCGCCCATATGTACGCAGATCTGTTCGAAATGCCCGTACCTCAGGTGGTGATCATCGCTGACGACCCGGATGCCAACACCCGATATCGGGGGCAGCCATCCAATGCCATTGGGAAGGCGGCTTTTTTTGATATGGGCTCCGTTCAACTGGAGTTGATCGAACCCATTGGCGGTCCCAGCTCCTGGCAGGATTTCCTGGAAGAACACGGACAGGGTATCCATCATATTGCGATCAAAGTTCAGGATCTCCAGCAAACCGGCAAACTACTCAACAGCAAAGCGATTCCGATGATCCAGTCAGGCGCCTGGCCCGGCGGGGAATATGCTTATTTCGACGGTACTGAAAAGCTGGGATTATTCCTGGAAATCCTGCAAATCGATCAGTAACCACCGGTCCAGTGTTCCCCCTCCTCCTGCTTCACGATGCAAGACAGCAGTGCTGGCTGCGCTTCACTTCGCCGATAGGCATTGTCACGGCCCTGAATATCGATGAAGTCATCCCTGCCCTGGAAAGCATCGAAAAACAACTCCTGGACCGGCAAACCTGGGCCGCCGGGTTCATCAGTTACGAAGCTTCCCCAGCCTTTGACAGCGCCCTGGTAACCCATCCACCCGACGGGATGTTTCCCCTGCTGTGGTTCGGCCTCTTCAACCCGCCCGAACGCAGCCCCGATCTGGATGAACTCGCGCCTGAACCCGGCGGCTTCCAACTTGGCGAATGGATCCCGACCACCAGCCGTGAGGCGTATGACCACGGGATTGAACGGATAAAAAAACATATCGCCCTGGGGAATACTTACCAGGTCAACTATACCCTGCGCCTGCGGACCGGTTTCAAGGGACAAACAACCGGTTTGTTTTTACAGTTGATGCAGGCCCAGCCGACCCAATATGCGGCTTTCCTCGACCTGGAACGGTTCTCCATCTGCTCTGCCTCGCCGGAATTGTTCTTACAAATAGATGAAGAACGGCTCGCATCGAAACCCATGAAAGGCACTGTTGGCCGCGGCCTGACGCCCGAAAGCGACCGGGCCAACGCCCGCTGGCTGCACGTCTCTTCCAAAAACCGCGCAGAAAATGTTATGATCGTAGACATGATCCGCAGCGACCTGGGACGGATCGCCCAGACCGGCAGCGTCGAGGTACCCAGGCTCTTTGATGTGGAGCGGCATCCTACCGTCTGGCAAATGACTTCTACGGTGACCGCCTCCAGCAGGAAATCTGTGACTGAGATCCTGTGCGCCCTTTTTCCCTGCGCTTCGATTACCGGGGCGCCAAAACCACGCACCATGCAGATTATCCGGGAACTGGAAGACAAGCCCAGGCACATCTACACCGGCTGCATTGGGTATATTGCTCCGAACCGCCAGGCGCAGTTCAATATCGCCATCAGGACAATACTGGTAGACAAATTTACCGGACATGCTGAATACGGCGTGGGCGGCGGGATCGTCTGGGATTCAACTGCAAATAACGAATACGAGGAGTGCCAGATTAAAACCAGAGTCCTGACAGAACAAAAACCTGTTTTTTCACTGCTGGAAAGTATCCTCTGGAATCCTGGCGAAGGCTTCACCCTGCTGGAGTATCATTACCGGCGCCTGGACGCTTCGGCCGAATATTTCGCTTACCCCTTCGACCAGGCAGCTATACAAAACTCACTGGACGCTCTGGCGGCCGGCCTCCAGCCGGAACCCCATAAAATCCGCCTGCTCCTGGACCGTTATGGAGCAATTGAGTGTATGGCAACGCCCCTGGCACAAATCCCGAAACCCAACCCTTCCCGCCTGCAGCTGGCGTTGAAACCAGTCGATTCGCAAAGTCTCTATCTCTACCACAAAACTACTCACCGGGAAGTCTACAACCGGGCCCGCTCCAACTGCCCAAACTGCGATGAGGTCATCTTGTGGAATGAAAGGGAAGAAATCACCGAAACAACCAGCGCTAACCTGGCCTTTGAGCTTAATGGGGAACTGCTGACACCGCCGGTTTCCTCCGGCCTGCTGGCGGGCACTTATCGGGCCTGGATGTTGGACCAAGGGCTGGTAAAAGAGAAGGTCGTCAAAATCAGCGACCTGGAACGTTGTTCAAAAATCATTGTGATCAATTCCATCAGAGAACCCAGGACAGGCATCCTGGTTGATCAATAAAACACCATCTGTATGGGCTATAATCATTCGAAGATGTCAAACAAATTATCCCAGACTGCCTCTCCATACCTGCTGCAGCATGCCAACAACCCGGTTGACTGGTACCCCTGGGGGCCGGAAGCGCTCCAGCGAGCACGGCAAGAGGAAAAACCAATCTTTTTAAGCATCGGCTACGCAGCCTGTCATTGGTGCCATGTAATGGCGCACGAGTCTTTTGAAGATCCGGATACTGCCGCCCTGATGAATGAAAACTTTGTCAACATCAAGGTTGACCGCGAAGAACGTCCGGACCTGGACAGCATCTATATGCAGGCAACCGTGGCCATGACTGGTCAGGGCGGCTGGCCGATGTCAGTTTTCCTGACCCCCGGCCTGCACCCCTTCTTCGCCGGGACATACTTCCCTCCCCAACCCCGTCACGGCCTGCCTTCTTTCAGGCAGGTGTTAACCTCCCTGGCAGAAGCCTGGCAGCACCAGCGCGATGAGATCCAGAACATCGGCCTCAAACTTACCGAACACCTGCAGCAGCAGTCCGGCGCCGCTTCACAGGGGCAGCCTTTCCTGGCTGAAATGCTGCCTCCCGCAGCCCGGGCACTGGTAGACAGTTACGACTGGGCCCACGGGGGTTGGGGAATGGCTCCCAAGTTCCCACAGCCCATGGCGCTGGAATTCCTGCTGCAAGCACAACCCGCAGGAACCACGCTCAAAGCCATCACGCACGCCCTGGACGCAATGTCACGTGGAGGCCTGTATGATGTGATTGGCGGCGGTTTCTCCCGGTATTCCACAGATAATCACTGGCTGGCGCCCCACTTCGAGAAAATGCTGTACGACAACGCACAGTTGGCGCTGGTGTACCTGCACGCCTGGCAGGTCACCGGAAAAATACGGTACCGCCAGATTGTCGAAGAAACACTCGCTTTCGTGACCAGGGAAATGACCCACCCGGAGGGCGGATTCTTCTCATCGATTGACGCCGACTCGGAGGGTCAAGAAGGCAAATACTATACCTGGTCACAGGGAGAACTCAGGGAACTCCTAAAAGAAGACCACCAGCTCTTTGAAAAGGCCTACGGCATTTCAGCACACGGTAATTGGGAAGGGAAGATCATACTGCAGCGCGCCCTGGATGATGTCAGCCTGGCTGCGCAGTTCTCCCTCTCCCCGGAGATTGTATCCAAAAAACTGGCTGAGCGCCGCAAAGGGTTGTTCACTGCCCGGGAAAAACGGCCCCGCCCCGGCACGGATGAGAAAATCCTGACTAGCTGGAACGCCCTGATGTTAAGGACTTTTGCAGAAGCAGCCCGCTGCCTGGATAACATTCCCGGGAAACCGGAAGAAAATCCCTACTTGTCAATTGCTATACGCAATGCCCGTTTTTTATTGTCGGAACTGAAACCCAAGGGAAATTTATGCCGCTCCTGGAGCAACGGCAGACTGACCAGGGAAGTTTTCCTGGAAGATTACGCCGCCCTGGTGCTCGCCCTGCTGGAGCTTTACCAGACCGATTTTGAACCCCTGTGGTTCAACGCAGCCCGTCAGCTGGCTGTCGAGATGATCGAACGCTTCAGGGACCCGGCGGCAGGCTTTTTTGACGCCCCCGGTGACAGCGAGCCCCTGCTGGTCCGGCCGAAAGACCTGCAGGACAATGCCACACCCTCCGGGAACGCCCTGGCTTGCGAGGCATTGTTCAAGCTGGCAGCCCTGTCCGGCGACAGTGAATACGATAGCCTGGCAGCAGAGGCGCTGGCCCAGGTCAGCCAGTCGGCCCCCCGTTACCCGGTCGCGTTCTCTCGCTGGCTTTCAGCCGCCCATTTCGGCCTGGGAACAATCCAGCAAGTTGCCATCCTCGGGAAACTCGAAGACCCCTCCACGAAAGAATTGATAAAAGCGGTGCGCGCTTCCTATCGGCCCAACCTGGTCCTGGCGGTAGCGGAATACCCGCCCCCAGAGAATGCCCCCGCACTGCTTTCAAGGCGAAAAATGATAAACGGTCGACCCACCGCCTTTGTTTGCGAAGGATTCAACTGCCGGCTGCCGGTTACCACACCCGCTGAATTAATGGAACAACTAACCAAATGAGGACCATGATTCAGGCCTGCAGTATATCGGTGCTCATGATGAAAGCTTTTTGGTCATACGGGTACACTTTCCGATTACTCAGGAACAGCAATGTACAGTGAAGATAATCATTATTCAATTTTCGAACTGAGCAACCTCCCTGCCATCGAACAGGTTCACGTCCCGGTAACCCGGACCCAATACTTTTTAATCGATAGCGGAGCCTCTTCAGCAAGAAATGGAGACAACCATGTTCATTATCACCCTGGAAGAATTATTCAAACTTTGCGCTGCAATCCTGGTCGGCGCTTTGATCGGCGCCGAACGCGAATTTCGCGATAAGGCAGCCGGCTTTCGAACGATCATTTTTATCACCATCGGATCCACGCTTTTCACGGTCTTTTCGATCAAGATTGGAACTTTCGATCAATTTCCGACCACTGCCGTAAATATCGTCGCAAACCCAACCCGCATCGCAGCCAACATCGTCACCGGCATCGGCTTCCTGGGTGCAGGCGCCATCCTGCACCAGCATGGCCGTGTCGCCGGATTGACAACAGCCTCAACCATCTGGCTGGCGGCTGCAATGGGAATGGGGATTGGGGCCGAACAATATGCTCTGGTAGCGATCGGGACGATCGCAGCCATGATCGTCTTATGGATCTTCCCCTATTTTGAACGCTGGATCGATAATTTCCGCCATGTGCGGGAGTATGAAATCGTCGTCCCCCTGAAACTAAAAAAAGCGGATAAGCTGATCAAATTATTCGAGGCTCACTCAATAAGAGTGTACGAACATACCCGCATGAAATCTGGAGACACCATCGTTACCCGCTGGCGTACGTATGCCAAGCCCACCAAACACCAGGAATTTGCCAACCAATTAATCGAAGAAGACGACGTGATCAGTTTTAAATATTAGATATGAATTCCAGCACGGCCTGGTTAAACATTTCATGCTGATCAATATTGACTGCATGCCCGGCGTTCGGGATGACGACATACCGTGCATTCGGGATTCCATCAACCAACACCTGCTGGCGCGCAGGAGATACAGTCGAATCTTCTTCCCCCGAAATGACCAGGGTTGGTACCTTGATCCTGGCCAGCTTCCTGCGTGAATCGAAAATCCCCAATGAGCGCATCGCTGCCCGATAGGCCCGCGGATCGGAGCCGGATATTTTTTCGATTACCATGCGCCTCAGGGTTTCCTGGTGATCCCCGGGAAAAACACGGCCGGCGACAATTTCTGCCTGCGCCTTAATACCGAGAAGATGAACGATAGCGGCTCGCTGTATGAAGTAACTCCATTGGGACAAATTTTCGGGTCGCAGCACCGCAAAGGTACTGACCAGCACCAGCCGTTGCAGCATTGCCGGAAAATCAATCGCGAACTGCTGCGCAACCACCCCGCCCAAAGACAGTCCCACCAGGCACACGGCGCCGGTTTTCAATTCATCCAGCAGTTCGACCAGCTCAGAAGCGACTCGCTTAATGGTCCATCCCCGGCCGTCATAGGGTGAATTCCCAAACCCGGGCAGATCGACAGTAATTGGCCGATAGCCTGCCCGGGAAAATGCCTGGAGCTGTGGAAGCCAGGAAGAGCCGTCGGCCCCCAATCCATGCAGGAACAGGATCGCTTTGGCCCCCGCCGGTTCCGGATCGACATACTCTATTGTTGCCATGCACTAATTATAAGACTCTCCAGACATTTTGGAGAGTCTTATAAAACAATACGACCTTGTATGGCTCAGGCGTTTCGACCCCAGATAATTCCCTCGAAGAAACGCAAGACCCGGCGCAGGAGAGACCGCAGCCGCGCCCATACTCGATAACGCCGCGGGTCGACCTTCTTCCTGGGCGCCGACGGGCCGGTCCATTCAGCAACAAGGGATGCCCAGGTCAGTCCACCGCCGAAACCGACAAAGACGATTTTATCGCCAACCTTTACGCGCCCATCTTCGATCGCCTCACAGGCAGCGATCGGAATCGAAGCCGTAGATGTATTCCCGTAACGCTCAACATTGATCACAAAACGATCCAGGGGCATTTTCAACCCCCGGGCAGCGGTCTCGATGATACGGTAATTAGCCTGATGCGGAATAATCCACTGCACGTCGTCCAAAGTCAGGCCTGCCATGGCAAGGGCTTCTCTGGTCGACTGCGCCATTACGCGGGTTGCAAACCGGAATACTTCTTTTCCTTCCATGTAGATATAATGCAAACCCGCCCGTACAGTGGCTTCCGTCGCCGGGTTTTTACTGCCGCTGGCTGGAATAGTAAGCAATTCACTGCCAGAACCATCAGAACGCAATACGGAGGACAGGACGCCCCCGGGTTCTTGACTGGCTTCCAGTACGAATGCTCCGGCTCCATCCCCAAACAGGATACATGTATTCCTGTCTTCCCAGTTGACATACCTGGTCAGGGATTCGGCGCCAACAACAAGGGCTCTTTTTATGGAACCGCTGCGAATCGCCTGGGCGGCCATGTTCAATCCATATACGAACCCCGTACAGGCGGCCAACAAATCGAACGCCCCGGCTTTGTTCGCCCCGATGCGATCCTGGATCAGGCTGGCAGTGGCCGGAAATATATATTCGGGAGAAGAGGTAGCACAAATGATCAGGTCCAGTTCACCTGGTTTGAGATTAGCGACATCGAGCGCTTTCAAGGCCGCTTCAATTCCCAGGCTGGAGGTCGATTGACTTTCGTTTACAATCCTTCTTTCACGAATGCCGGTACGGCTCAGGATCCATTCATTGGTGGTATCCACCATTTTTTCCAGGTCTTGGTTGGTCAGGACTTTCTCTGGCACAGCCATTCCCCATCCTGTTATATGTGCATACAGCATAAGCTAACCCACCTTAATGTAACGTCCAAGGATCAAAGTGGCATTATGCCCGCCAAAACCAAATGAATTGGACATAATATACTTTGGCGCAGCCTGACGCGGTTGATTTGGAATGTAATCCAGGTCGCATTCAGGATCCGGAGTTTGATAATTTATCGTCGCTGGTAATATTTTATTTTGAATTACCATTGTCCCAAAAATGGCTTCCAATGCACCTGAAGCTCCCAACAAATGGCCCGTCATCGATTTTGTCGAAGAAATCGGAACCTGGTACGCATATTCTCCAAAAACGGATTTAATCGCCGCTGTCTCGCTTTTGTCATTCAAGAGGGTACTGGTACCATGGGCATTGATGTAACCAATTTGCTCGGGTTTCAAGTCTGCGCTTGCCAGAGCATTTACCATACAAAGGGCAGCGCCAGCCCCATTCTCAGCAGGTGCAGAAATGTGATAAGCATCATCTGTGGCGCCATAACCGACTACTTCGGCCAGGATGGCAGCCCCACGCGCGTTAGCATACTCCAACTCTTCCAGGACCAGTACGGCAGCCCCTTCCCCCATCAAGAAACCATCACGGTCTTTATCAAAGGGACGGGAAGCACGCTGGGGATCATCATTCCGGGTTGAAAGCGCCCCCATTACATTCAAGCCAGCCATCGCCAGGGACACAATCGCCGCTTCCGTCCCGCCTGCAATCATTACCTCGGCGTCCCCGCGTCGAATAATTGCCGCCGCCTCACCGACCGCATTAGAACCCGTCGCACAAGCGGTAACAACAGACATATTCGGACCGCGAACGCCCAGTTGAATGGCTACCAGACCCGCACTTGTATCGGCCAGCATCATCGGCACCAGGAAGGGGCTGACACGACTTGCCCCACGCTGGCGAAGAAGTTCATCCTGCTCAAGGATGGTCCCTATCCCTCCTATCCCCGTACCAATAACGACACCGATACGATCACGATTATCATCATTGACCGTTAGTCCTGAATGTTCAACGGCTTGCTGTGCAGCAACCAGCGCAAATTGAGCAGACCGATCGGTTCTGCGTGCTTCCCGACTACCAAAAACAGCTGCTCCATCGAACCCTTTAACCTCGGCAGCAAAATGGGTTTTAAGTTCGCTGGAGTCAAACAATGTAATCGGCCCCGCTCCGGATCTTCCCGCCAGCAGCGCTTCCCAGGTTTCTTCAAGAGTATTACCAATTGGGCTGATACAGCCCAATCCGGTAATTACTATTCTCCTACTCATTGTATTTAAGTCTCCTTAAACAACGCAGGACAGATTGATCTGTCCTACGAATTTCTGGCAGTTATAACACAGCCATCTTGAATGAGATGCGCTGTCTTCGGATCAGTTCCCAGAATTGATTTGCAGCGCGCGCCACATCTGGCGGATATGCAAGCGATCATGTTCGGCCATAAACTTGACCAATTCCAACATGGTGGTCGGCCCAAATATTGCATGCCTGGCAGGACGCTTCCAATCGCTTTGAGTAAGCCCCTGGACCGCCTGGTGTAATTCCCGGCGTGCATCAAAAAAATCACACCAGGCCTGCTGGCCATCCTGCGTCTTATAGCTGCGCTCATCCGCCCAGGCATCCGCATTGATCCCAGGCACAAAGGGGTTATCGTTACCCAGGATGTTTTTGATACGCGGTAAATTCACATCCCGGTCGACATCTCGCAAATGGCAGATGATTTCCGTAACAGACCATTCATCCTCTCCGGGACAACTGGTCCAGGATTCTGGCGGAAGCGACCTCAGCATGGTACTTAAGGCAGCCGGTATAGATCGAAACTGGGCTTCAAGCGCAGCCGGCGTGTCAACCACCGGCCGGAACTCCTGCCAGTCCTTTGTTTTCAGCCAATTTATCACCTCGCCGATCGGTCCACGTCCATTTGGTGCGGTACCTTCCGGTTGTTCAGCGCATTCAGGGGCGACCCAGTAAGATGCCAGACCAGCCTGATGCGGCCCATGTACATCCCACTCAAAGTTGTCCCCGATAACAAGAATTGGATCATCCGGCCAGCCAAGGTAAGCCAGGAATTCATGATAATAAGCGGGGTCAGGTTTTGTAAAATGGAAATCATCAAATGCCGAAATCACCGCAAATGGAAATTCCTGAGGATCCAATCCTGCCCACTCAAGGCGATCGATCACAGCTTTTAATGGAAAGACCGGATTGGTAGCAACAGCGATCCGGCATCCCTGATCAACAGCCCACCTGACCAATCGGATCGCATCTGGAACAGGCCTGGTCAGATACCCCAGGCCTGGGTATACATCTTCATAGAATTGGTTAAATACAGGCTCAAGGACCTCCCCGGAAATACCCAACCGCGTGTAAAACTCGGCCTTAAATACATCGGCCAGGGTTTTCGACGGATCGCGATTGGCGATCATCTTTTCTGTACCAGCCATGAGCGCCGGCACCATACTCCCAGGAGGCACATACCCAGACAAGGCCTTTGATAACGCATGTAAATAGGCTGGAAGAAATGTCTCATCCATATTCGTTTGGAGTAAGGTCTCATCCAGGTCGAACAGGATCGTCAGCGTCATTCCCTGACCTCAAAGATTGGCGGCAGCGGATGGCACTGGCCGCAGCCGACTTCCGGTTGGTTTACAACCTGGTTTGATTTTTCACAATATGCCATTACCTGAACACGCCTTTGGAAAGCGCTGATCAGTGGCCGCACAACACGACCAGTCAACCGCATATATTCACAAGAGTTTGCCTGCAGTATCCTTGGGACCGGACAGGTCGCGCATAGGCTTGGGGCCCAGGTCTGCGGAGGGATTGAAGCTTTTAGCAGCCTGCATTCTTCATGATGACGCCCGCGAAAATAATCCCCATAAAAGAATTTACATTCACTACCGGCAGGTGTGCGCATATTTACCTTTACCCTTCTTAAAAACAAAGGAGATGATTTCCAACCTTAATCCGGCCGGTCAGTCATCTCCTCACACATGGTCTTGCACTTCAATCAAACACGAGTGAGGTATTCACCGGTACGTGTGTCGACCTTGATCACATCGCCTTGCTCGACAAAGTTCGGAACCTGAACATCCAAACCGGTTTGGGTTTTAACTTTTTTGGTTACACCTGTGGCTGTATCACCCCGTACGGCAATCCCGGCTTCAACCACTTCCAGTTCCACCGAAGTAGGCAGTTCAATATCAATGGCTTTCCCATCATAGAAGGTTAGTTTCACATCGAGCCCTTCTGTCAGGTAAGAAGCACTCTCGCCGATTGCCTCCACGCTGATGGCCGGCTGCTCATATGTTTCGTTGTCCATAAAATGGAACAGTTCACCATCGGAATATAAAAACTGGACATGGTGGTAATCCAACCTTATATCCTGGATCCGATCGCCTGAGCTAAAGGTCTTCTCAATATTGGCGCCGGTCAGCAAATTTCTGGCCTTGATGCGGATTGTGGCATTTCCACGACCAGGTTTATTGTGATGGTAATCCAAAACTTTATACAAATTACCATCCAGTTCAAAAGTTACACCTTTTCGAAGTTCATTAGAATCTATCATATACTTGCCTCGTTAACTGTAGAGTACAAACCAAAGGATTATAGCAAACACATACACATGCGGCAAGAGGCGCGCTAGTGCCCGGCATCTTCATCTCGCAACAATTTTACCGCATGCTCCAAAACAGGCAGGATAACCTGCAAATTCTCTACCGCACCTTTCGGGCTCCCAGGCAAATTTACAATCAGCGTATTCCTTCTGATCCCAGCGACAGCCCGTGATAGCATCGCATAGGATGTTTTCTTGGCGCTTTCTGCCCGCATAGCTTCCACCAGGCCTGGGGCGAAACGCTCAATAACAGAGCAGGTCGCTTCCGGGGTATTATCGCGTCGAGCAAAACCGGTCCCGCCGGTTGTTAGCAGCACATCAATATCCTCGCGCTCAGCCCACTCAATAAGGATATCCCGAATGGCGGCATAATCATCCGGGATGATAATGCCGGCCGCCACTTCCCAGCCTTTGGCCCGCACAAGTTCCATTATTGCCGGCCCTGAAGCATCTGATCGTTCACCTGAGGCTGAACGATCAGAGATTGTAATAATACCAAACTGGAGATTCATGAAACTCTCAAGACGCGTCTTCCAATTGATCTTTCAGCAAAGCTATCAATTCATCGGGCATATACGGTTTCAAAAGAAATGCGTCAGCGCCATTCAGAATGCATTCTTCCTTTAAATTCATCCCTGAGGTCATTACCACCCGGGTACCTGAAACGTCTTCTGAAGCCCGAATTTCCTTGATGGCCTCCAGGCCACTCTCGCGAGGCAGGTGAACATCTAACAGGACAATGTCCGGGGTTACTTGCACAACAGCCTGCAGTACCCCCTCATCAAGATTTATCTCAACCGGCTGGAAACCCTCCATTTTCAGAAGAGTCTTTAACAGGGACAACATGGTCATATCATCTTCAGCGAGTAAAACTTTGGGTAACTTAACTCCCATTGGTATCTTCTCTCTCAGAGTTTTTTTTGATTCGGGAAGCCTTTTTCCCTGCAAGCAGTGCTGCATCAAAGACTTCACTCACTGTTTCCACAAAAATAAATTTCATCGAATTCTTAATTTCTTCCGGCACATCATCAAGATCAAGCTCATTTCGCTTTGGCAAGATCACTGTCTTCAATTTATTCCGGTGGGCGGCCAATACTTTCTCTTTGATCCCCCCCACCGGCAGTACCTGCCCTCTGAGGGTAATTTCTCCTGTCATCCCCAATCGGGACCTTACTTTCCGCCCGGATATCAGAGATACCAGGGCTGTTGCCATCGTCACCCCGGCTGATGGACCGTCTTTGGGTGTTGCGCCAGCAGGAATATGCAGATGGATATCTGACTGGCTAAAGAATTCTTCATCCAAGCCCAATTCTTTTGCCCTCGAACGAACGTAAGACAGAGCTGCCCCGGCCGATTCCTGCATCACCTTGCCAACTGAACCTGTTACCTGGAAACCTTTAGACCCTGGCATGCGCGTTGCTTCGATAAACAATACCACTCCGCCATAAGGGGTCCAGGCCAGGCCTGGTGCAACTCCGGGGATTGAAGTTCGCAAACTGATCTCATCCGGGCCAAGGAAGATAGGGTGGTCCAGGAATTCCTCAACGAGCTCGGGGGTGATTTTATATAAGGTTCCTTCCCCTTCCGCGATCCGTGTGCCAACTTTACGGCAGATTGCTCCTATTTTTCTTTCCAGGTTTCGTACACCGGCTTCACGGGTATATTCATTGATAATTTTACGCAGACTACTCTCGCGGAATTTGATCTCTTTTGCACGCAGGCTGTTTTCGCGAATCTGACGAGGGATAAGGTAACCTTTCGCAATCGCGACCTTCTCACTCTCAGTGTACCCTGATAAAAAGATGATCTCCATCCGGTCTAATAAAGGGCCGGGGATCGTTTCCAGTGAGTTTGCCGTTGTGATAAAGAACGCCTGGGAAAGATCGTAGGCTACCTCAAGGTAGTGATCCCGGAACTCTACATTCTGTTCTGGATCCAGCACCTCCAGCAAGGCTGAAGCGGGGTCGCCGTGGAAATCAAAGACCAGCTTATCCACTTCATCCAGCATAAACACCGGATTATGCGATTCCACCCGGCGTAAAGCCTGCAAAATCCTTCCAGGCATGGCCCCGATATAGGTGCGGCGGTGGCCCCGGATCTCCGCCTCATCGCGTACTCCCCCTAACGAGATACGCACAAACCGCCGTTCCATCGCCCGAGCGATGGAACGTCCCAAGGATGTCTTCCCAACGCCGGGAGGACCGACAAAACAAAGGATCACGCCCTCGCGGTCGCGCCGAATTACATCTTCTGATTTTATGAATTCGCCCTGACGTTCCAGGCGCAGCTTCCGAATGGCAAGAAACTCCATTATCCTTTCTTTAATATCTTCCAGCCCATAATGGTCCTGATCCAATATCTGTCGTGCGTGGCCGATATCCAGATTGTCTTTGGTTGACCTGGACCATGGCAATGAAACCAGCCAGTCAAGATAAGTACGGATCACTCCATATTCAGCTGCTGCGGTGGGCAAACGCGAAAGCCGGTCCAATTCCCGAAGCGCTTGTTTATCGGCCTCCTCGGGCATCTTGGCATCATTGATCTTTCGGCGAAACTCATCAACCTCGACGGCTTGCTCATCTTTTTCCCCCAGCTCGCGTTCAATTGCTTTTAGCTGTTCCCGCAAAAAATATTCTCGTTGTACCTTCTCAATTTCCTCACGGGCTTCATTCTGGATTTTTTGACCCAGCTGCAGAACTTCGCTTTCCCTCACCAGTAATGCAATTAACTTGCGTAATTTGTCAATGGTCGACTGTAATTCCAGGATTTGTTGGGCATCTTCAAATTCAATCCGTTGGAAATTTGAAATGGTATAAACTGTCTGCAGCGGATCTTCAAGCGAAACAATCGACGCCACCAACTCTTCCGGAAACGATGGAATTAAATCGGCAATTTGAGCAAATTGATCCCTGGCATTACGCGCCAGGGCGTCAACTTCCAGGCCTGTTTCCACTGTTTCGGGAGCTAACTCAAATTTGGCTTTCAGATAAGGTTCTTCGGCAATATAATCCCCCAGGCGAATTCGTTCGATCCCCTGAACCAACAAACGAACGGTGCCATCGGGTGCACGCAACAATCGATGTACAGTTGCAATCACGCCGAAACCAAACAGATCTCCGGTTCCTGGCGTCTCCAAATCGGGTTTTCGAGAAGCCACCAGGCCAACCAGTTTATTGTCCCCGACAACGTCATCAATCAATTTAATCGACCGCTGCTGACCAACCGTCAGAGGCACTGCTGTATATGGATAAACAACGACTCCGCGCAACGGCAGAATCGGTAATACCTCCGGATACTTGGGAACATTGTTTGTATCGCCATCTTCTTCATTTCCTGTATTAAAATCATCGATTGCATTTATTGCGTCGAACATAGATGACATAAACCATTCTGCCATGGAGGCGTCATTTTCCCATACCCAATCTAAAAATTTTGCTGCGCTAGAGTACCATCTTGAGGCCGGCATTATTCCAATATTTTATCTCTATACTAATCTAATTTTGGTAAGACAATCGTTAAAAAACCATCCTGGTATTCGGCCGTTGCCTTCTCTACATCAACCTGACCGGGTATCCCGACTACGGATGAGAACCTGCCAAATTGAATTTCCATTTGATGATATGCGCGTCGTTCCTGAATATCCTGCCGTACGCCGCGAACCACGAGGAAATTATCTTCCATGCTCACAGAAAAATCTTCTTCCCGCAGGCCTGCTGCTTCGATCCGAACAATAAAGGATTTCTCTACCTCATACATATCGGTTGCCGGGCTCCAGGCATTTGAAAACGCATGAACATGTGGCCAACCAACAGAATGCATAACAGTATGTTGCATTTCCGAAAATGTAGAGGACTGTCGTTTTCGAATCACCCTGGGCATACTACTTCTCCTGTTGGCGCCGGATACCTGGCGCCCCTGAATCCCTAAAAGCAATCCAAGCAGTTGTCAAACATCATTGCAGCCGGAACAACTCCGGTTTGGGTAGACAAATATATTCTGGCGCCCCCGGCGAGATTCGAACTCACAACCTTGTGCTTAGAAGGCACCTGCTCTGTCCATTGAGCTACGGGGGCAATATACAATAGAGTTAACTCGACTTTGGACGTAGACCGCGATACACACGTGGTCCTGAAATCGTCTTCAGTATGGTCTCGGCTGGACGTTTTAATCTCGCTCCCAATTCCTGTGAATTCATCGGTGTGTTACCATTCGTCAGGAACATACGAAAAATCGCTTCAACCAAGGCTGTCTGCTGCGTCAGGAATTCAGGCTGCCGGGCACAGTGACTCATCAAGATATGCTGCACCCCATCAACCAATTTGACTTCCGCGGTTACTGGATCTATCCAGTCCACCTTTTGATCATCCTGTATCTCCGCAAGCGCTTCCTGGTGTTCGCTGCACAATAAAGAACGCATATATACACGCCAATCACGGTCATTAAACTTCCACCAATCAAAATCAATATGAAAGGGGGTTTCCAAGGTTGGTTTTATCAGACTAAATCGTTTGACATCATTCATTTATACATCACCAGGATTATTATCTTTCAACCGGAAATGCAAATCGCCAACATGTATTACGTCCGGATTGGCTGCCAGGATGCTGAAGAGCGGACCAGGAGGGCAGCGGCGAATAATATTGACTGCTGAATACAATTCTTCTGCGTGAACATGACCTTGTGGATTTAGTTTAGTCAGCTCTTGCATCAGCGTTAGGACAATCTTTTCCAGGGGCTGCTTCTTTTTATTCAGTTTTTCCCAGATTTGATCAATCGCGTCTACATCCGGAATGGCTACTGCCATGCGTTCATTAAAATCAACTGATACCACCTGCTTCAATAAGGCAAAAACCAGAACTTCATCGGTCCCTACCAGGGCAGTACGCATCCAGTCCCGGTATGTTCGCGTCGATATTGCAGTAACTACAACCTCTCCGGGAGTATCCCCATGGCGAATACTGATCAGGCCGCCAGGGATCAACTCCTTGGCTTCATACCATTCCCGCAGGCCAAACACATAATGCTGGTCCCGAACAACCCAACCAGGCATATGTTCGCCCGTATCACCATCGATCAAAGTAAAACGTATTCTGGATGTTTCATAGGCTGTCGGGAAAAATGGCCTGACGTCTTTTGATAGCGGCAGGGACCCTACCCTCCAATGAGGATAAATCAATTTAACAACAACCGCTTCCTCGTCTACTGCCGCACTATCCACATCACTTAACTCATCACCAAGCTGTCGTTCAAGGGTTTTCATCTCTTCCGTAATCAGGGATCGATCATACGCGATCGGTTCATACTTCAGATACGCAGGTGTTTGTTGAACTCCTTCCGGTTCCAGACGTTTCAGGCACCAGAGCACCTGGCCGGCTGGCCCAACTTCATCAAAACGCTCATCTTCCTGCAAGGCATAATTCAAAGAGAACTCTGCCAGTTTGGAGTTTGCTTCATCAAGGAAACCGATCTCTTTTAATAACTCCGAGGCCGCGAGCGGCTCACCACTGGCCACATCCAATACAGCCTCAGCCAGATTAAGATGCCCCATATTGATGTCCATAAGCAATGGGCGAGGAAACCAACGTCCGGCAATACAAACTGAGTTTTCATCCTCTTCCATGGCTGCATTTAACTTTTCTTCCGGTGCAGGACCAATTGCTTCGAGAATGGATTTCAGGTTGAAAGCCTCATCTCCCGGTGGATTTTCTGAAACCTGGTTCAGCTTATGTTCAAGCAGGCCGGCAGAAAATAACCGTTCCTCTCCATCTTCCATCGTGACAGTCAATACCTCAAATTCTCCAACATCTGGATTGAATCCAGGCCGAACATCTTCAACCTTTGCTTTGCTCCAAGATAATGCAGGGAATACAAGCGTATCCCCTTTTGAATAGTTCTCTTTCGGCAGATAAATCTGACCCCCACCCTGTCTTTCTTCCAATTGGGTTTCCTTTTCAATCCGAATCCGTTCAGTTACCAGTACTTCCAGCAGCTCGGAAACAGTTAATGGTGTTTCCAACTCAAATAAATGATTGTTGATAAAATTAATATCTTGTGCTGTAACCTGGAATGCTTTCCAATAGTCTTCAGGTAAAGAAAAGGGAACGTTCGTCATAGCTGCCTTATTGATCTACGTATTTTTATGTTTTCTCGCGAACTCTGAAGCTGCGAATAACAGAACATAATTATACACTAGCTTGCGAAATCTTCCACAAACAACGGTCTAAAATTACTCGGCCTTTCCACTCAAATGATTGGGGTGGGATTAAATCGAAATCCCACCCAGGTCTTGACTCTAATTCCGGCAAGTATTATACTAGATTGGTAAGATTTATCTTATTAATCTGATAATACCAATGCCGACATTTGATAATTCAATTCACAATACGTTATCTGGGTTTATACGCTATCTGGCGCATTGTAACCATACAGAAGACAACCTCCCCGCCTTATCCCATCTCAGCCAGAAGTTAAATATTAGTGTACCAACTCTTCGTGAACAACTTGAAGTTGCGCGCGCCATGGGACTGGTAGAAGTTCGACCCAGAACCGGTATAAAAAGACTCCCTTATTCATTTACACCGGCCGTAAAGCTTAGTCTGTCGTATGCAATAACCAGGGATGAAGATTTCTTTCTGCACTTTGCCAACCTGAGAAAACACATTGAACTGATCTACTGGCAGGAAGCCGTTGATAAACTGACAGACCAGGACAAAGAAAGTCTTCAAACCCAGTTAAAAACTGCCCAACAGAAACTCAATCGCTCACCTGTTCAAATACCCCACCAGGAACACCGCCAACTTCATACAACCATCTTCAGCCGACTGGGTAATCCCTTTGTTTCCGGAATATTAGAGGCCTACTGGGATGCGTATGAATTGATTGGCCTGAATGTCCTGACCGAACTCGATTATCTAAAAGAAATGTGGCGCTATCACAGTATTATGGTTGAATCAATCTGCAATAATGACATTGAAACTGGCTATAAAGCCTTAAATGACCACGTTGATCTGTTATACCAACGAGCAGTCTCTAACAAATAGAGGAGATATGACCGACAAAATTGTGAACGACTTTTCTATTATCGTGGGAACCGTTAATGGCTCTGGGAGCCAGACAGCGAACACAACCGTTTTGAGGGCGCTTTTCCGAATGGGAATTCCAGTCTCTGGAAAAAACCTTTTCCCATCCAACATTCAAGGCTTGCCAACCTGGTATACCATTCGAGTTAATGAGAATGGTTTTGTCGGTAGAAGTGACAAGCATGAAATCGTCATCGCCATGAATCCAGCTTCGTTTGTCAAAGACCTGGCAGACACTTCCTCCGGAGGCGCTTTCTTCTACTCCGATGACATCAAGTTTGATATCAAGCGCGATGATATTGCTGCCTATCCGATGCCAGTCAAAGAGATTATCAAATCACACGATATCCCTTCCAACCTGAGAACCATGGTTTCCAATATGGTCTATGTTGGGGTGTTAGCCCAAATGATCGGCATCAAATTTGAAAAAATTGTGGAAGCGCTGGAATTTCATTTCAAAGGTAAACAAAAGCCTATCGATCTAAACACCAGTGTTGTCAAGTCAAGCATGGATTGGGCGAAAGATAATCTTGAAAAGAAAGACCCTTTCCGGGCTGAAACCTCAAACAAAACCGAAGGGCTGATCATGACGGACGGCAACACCGCTGCCGCGCTGGGGTCGATCTATGGGGGGGTACAGTTCGCCGCCTGGTATCCGATCACCCCTGCCACCAGCCTTGCGGAAGCACTACATGATTACCTGCCAATCCTGAGGAAGACCAAAGACGGCAAAAATACATTTGCTGTTGTCCAGGCTGAAGACGAACTTTCTGCAATCGGTATGACAATTGGAGCCGGATGGTCCGGGCTGCGCGCCATGACATCCACCTCCGGTCCTGGCTTGAGTCTGATGACCGAATTTGCCGGCTTCGCCTACTACGCTGAAATACCAATTGTCGTCTGGGACGTCCAACGCGTTGGTCCAAGTACGGGACTGCCTACCCGAACTTCCCAGGGTGATATCTCATTTGTCAACTACCTGGGACATGGTGATACCCACCAGGTGATCTTAATCCCCGGAAGCGTAAATGAGTGCTTTGAATTTGGTTGGAAGGCGTTTGATATTGCAGAACACCTTCAGGCGCCGGTCTTCGTTCTCAGCGACCTGGATTTTGGGATGAACCAGTGGATGACCGAACCATTTGAGTACCCGGATCAGCCAATGGACCGCGGCAAGCTCCTCTGGGAAGCTGATCTCGATAAAATTAAAAACCGATGGGGACGCTACCTTGATATCGATGGCGATGGCATTCCCTACCGCACCGTTCCAGGCAATCGGCATCCAAATTCAGCATATTTCCTGCGGGGTACCGGTCATGATGATTACGGGAATTACACAGAAGATGCGGCAGATTGGGTAAAGCTGATGGCTCGCCTGGTAAAAAAATATGAAACGGCACGCGAAATAGTGCCCAAACCCGTTATAGAGTCAACGAAAGGGGCCGAGGTTGGGATCATCGCCTACGGTTCTACCGGGCCGGCGATTGAAGAAACACGTCACGTGGTCGCCCGCGAGGCAGGAATAAAAACTGATTTCTTGAGACTGCGCTCCATCCCATTTACCGATACAATCAAGGACTTCATCAGGGATCATAAAACAACCTATGTTGTTGAAATGAACCGGGATGGTCAGGTTCACCAGTTACTGACTTTGGAATATCCCGAATTCTCTACAAAACTGATCTCGATCGCTCGACTGGATGGTTTACCTGCCGCAGCCAGCTGGATTATTGGTCCGATCATTGATAAGGAGACGAAAAAATGAGCCAGGAACTAAAAATGGCAGACAAACCCACACCAACTGAGAACAAAGTTGGGCTCACCAAGCAGGATTATCGCGGCGCTCCCAGCACCCTTTGCCAGGGATGTGGGCACAATTCCATCGCCAGCCAGATTGTCTCCGCCTGCTATGAAATGAATGTTGTTCCCGAAGACATCATTAAACTCAGCGGAATTGGTTGTTCCAGCAAAAGCCCGGCCTACTTTATGAACCGGTCCTTCGGCCTCAATGGACTGCACGGACGCATGCCTTCGCTCGCCACAGGAGCCTTGTTTGCTGATACGGGATTACGCGGGATTGGTGTCAGCGGGGATGGTGATTCAGCCAGTATTGGGATGGGTCAGTTCAAGCACGCCGTACGCCGGAATATTCCTATGGTGTACATTATCGAGAATAACGGGGTCTATGGTCTCACGAAAGGCCAGTTCTCTGCAACAGCCGAGGTCGGGCTCAAACTTAAGCACCACGGTACCAATACTTACATGCCGGTTGACATCGCCTGGGAAGCACTGGTGGGAAATGCCTCCTTCGTAGCCCGTTCATTTGCCGGGGATCCCAAGCAGGTCAAGGAACTGATCAAAGCGGCGATTGGTCACAATGGCATTGCAGTCCTCGATATTATCAGCCCTTGTGTAACCTTCAACAACCAGGACGATGCATATCACTCCTACTCATGGGGTCGCACGCACGAAGTGGCCCTGCATGAGTTGTCCTACGTGCCCCCCGCCGATGAAATCATGATCGAGTACCAGGAAGGCGAAGAAATCGATATTGAACTGCACGACGGCTCTTTTATCCTCCTGAAAAAACTGGAACAAGAATATGATCCGACCAACCGCGCTGAAGCGATCAGGATCCTGGAAGAAGCTAACTCCTGTGACTGCCTGATCACCGGCCTGATCTACGTCAACCCAAGCAAACCAACCCTGACAGAAAAGTACAACCTGGTCGACAAACCGCTGAACCGGTTGACAGATGCAGATCTACGCCCAAACCCGGCTACGATCAAAGAAATAAACGCTTTGATGTTCTAGGAACGGCACAAAAGAAACAGGGATCCGCCCTGTGCTGGACTGGCGCGGATCCCTGTTTTATATTGAAAATCCAACGGATACTATCCTGGCGCATTTTCTCCAAGTGTATGCAGCACGGCCATATTGGGAGGCCGCATGGATCCGACCGGGAAACCAGTCAGGATTACCACCTGCCGGTTTATGCTCACCAGTTTCGTTTCACGCAAGACATTTTCAACGTTTTCCAACATCTCTTCAACATTAAAAGCATTCGGCACCATAAAAGACCGTACACCCCACATGATGGCCATGCGCCGATAGGTTGTCAGGTTCGGTGTGAATGCAATGATCGGCACCCTTGGGCGAGCCTTGGACATCAACCAGGCAGTCCGCCCCGAACGAGTGAAGACCACAATAGCGTCTACATCACGATCATGGGCCAACTCCCGGGCAGCCCTGGTCATGGAGATCGCATCATCGTGTCCTTTCCACACCACCTGGTCAATGTGCCCCCATTCAGGATAATGGGCTTCAGCCTCACAGGTGATCCGACACATCATCTCCACAGACAGAACCGGATGTTCTCCAGAAGCCGTCTCCCCAGACAGCATCACTGCGTCGGTCCCATCAAAGACAGCATTGGCAACATCCGAAGCTTCTGCGCGGGTAGGCAGTGTATTATGGATCATGGAATCCAGCATCTGTGTGGCGGTAATCACCAGCTTACCTTTTTTATTGGCGCTGCGGATAATTATCTTCTGGGCAGTTGGCACTGTTTCCGGAGGCATCTCGACGCCTAGATCTCCCCTGGCCACCATAACCCCATCAGAAACTTCCAGGATTTCTTCGAGGTTTTTTAACGCTTCCGGTTTCTCGAGTTTGGCTATGATCAGCGGGCACTGGTCACCAGCCATCTGGTTCTCTATCGCCTGTCGCACCTGAACAATATCATCTGCCGAACGAACAAATGACACCGCCACCATATCCACCCGCTGTTCCAACCCAAAAATCAAATCTGCCTGATCCTTGGCTGTAAAACCTGGAATGCGCACAGCGACCCCCGGCAAATTGATCCCCTTGTGCGAAGATAACTCCCCCCCGACATCAACCCGGGCATCCAGGGCGCCTTCGCCAATCGCAAGTACCCTGAAAACCAACAACCCGTCATCCAGCAAGATCTGGTTTCCAACCCGGGCGCTGTCAAACAGTTCGGGAAAATCAACCGGCACTGTTACCAAATCAGTTTCAGGCTGCCTTTTTTCTTCTGAATATAAAACAATCTTTTGGCCTGGCTGCAGCTCAATCGGTGAACCCAAATCACCTACCCTGATCTTAGGTCCCTGCAGATCCTGAAGAATTGCAATCGGCGGTAAATTCAATTTCTCCGTTAACTCACGGATATTGGCAATTCTTTGGGCATGTTCTTCTTGTGTACCATGAGAAAAATTCAATCGGGCGACATTGATACCCGCTCGCATTAATTTTTCAAGCATGTCCCGGCTCTCGGAAGATGGTCCGATTGTTGCGATTATTTTTACTTTCCGATCCAACTTGCTTCTCCTGAATGTCTTGATAGCAAATCAATTTTTTTTAGCATACCAATAACATTCAATCTTGTCTATGGATAGCTAAACAATTTCTCAAACTCATATATAGTGAAGCTCACTGGCCTGTTTCTTCAGGTCAGACCGGAAGTCGGGATGCGCAATACCAATCAAGGCCTGTGCACGCTGGCGAATTGTACGCCCGTACAAATCTGCAACCCCATATTCAGTGACCACATACCGCACATGATTCCGTGATGTAACAACCCCGGCGCCCAGCTTCAACAAGGCAGTGATCCGGCTGACCATGGTTCCATCTCGTAAGGCAGCCGTACTGGGTAAGGCAATCACCGGGACGCCATTTTTAGACCGCGAGGCGCCATAAATAAAGTCCAGCTGCCCCCCCACCCCACTGTACAGCTTGGGGCCAATACTGTCCGCACAAACCTGGCCGGTAAGGTCGATTTCTATGGCCGAGTTGATCGCCACCATCCGATCGTTCTGCGCGATCACAAAAGGATCATTGACATACTCGGTGCGGTGCAGTTCGATCAGCGGATTATCGTCCACCCAATCATATAATCTTCGGGTCCCCAAAATAAAACCAGCGACGATCTTCCCCGGATGCAGGGTCTTGCTGGCATTGGTCAGTACGCCCGACTCGACCAGCTCTATGACGCCATCGGAGAACATTTCTGTATGGATCCCCAGGTCGCGTTTATTATACAGGTGATTCAAGACTGCGTCTGGTATGGCGCCGATTCCCATCTGCATGGTCGCCCCGTCCGGTATCATTTCAGCAATGTTTTCGGCTATTTTCTCAACAACCTCCGAAGGGCCGTCTTCCGACATCGGCAGTTCAGAGATCGGATAATTTACCGGAACGATATGGTGGATACGACTGACATGAATGAACGAATCTCCCAGGGTACGCGGCATCTGCTCATTCACTTCTGCGATAACGATCTTTGCAGATTCTGCCGGCGATTTGGTCAGGCCGACCTCCACCCCCAGACTGCAGAAACCATGCTCATCGGGGGGAGAAACGTGGATCAGGACAGCATCCAGGGGCAGGTGCCCATGTTTAAATAACAATGTAAATTCTGAAAGCAGCACAGGGGTAAAATCCGCTCGTCCCTCCTGTACGGCTTTACGTATATTCGAACTGATAAACATCGAATTGACTCGCAGGTGACCTTCCAGGGCCGGATCGACATGGGCCGCTGTCCCGACTGTCAGGGCAGAACAAACCTCAACGTTTTCCAATGCGGGTGCATATGCGACCAGGGCCTCCAACAACATACGGGGGACAGACACATTGCCGGTCAAAAACAACCGGTTACCCGATTTGATCGCCCGAACAGCTTCTTCCGGTGTGACGACCCTCGATTTGTACAGACTCTGCCAGTCCATTTATGCCTCCAGATGATCCGTAAAACGCTCCAGATTCATCAACTCTCCATGGTAAGTGTTGACAGCCACTTGAATGGCCGGGTCGGTTTCAATCACTCGATCCGCGCCATGATTGGCTACCTCCAGGATATAAGGCATAGCCGCATTCACAAACGCATGTACAGCCGTACGGGCAACAACACTGGGCAGGTTAGGAATACAACAGTGGATCACGCCTTCCTCTACATAGGTTGGCTGTTCATGCGTGGTCGGACGAGAAGTATCAACACAGCCTCCTTCATCTATACTCAGGTCCAGGATCAGGGAGCGCGGTTTCATCCCCTTTACCATCTCCCTGGTCACAACGACCGGGGCGCGCTGGCCTGTTACCAGCACGGCGCCCACAACCACATCTGCATAGGACATCACCCGTGCAATGTTCCGCCTGGTAGAGATCATGGTTACCACTGTTGGAAAATCAATTGCAAAGCGTTGCAGCACAGATAACTTGCTATCGATCACTGTGACATGCGCGCCCAGGCCCAAAAGCGCCCTGGTTGCAGAAGCACCGACCACGCCGCCCCCTATGATCAACACCTCCGCAGGGGGGACGCCGGGAACCCCTCCGAGCAGGATGCCGCGACCGCCATGGTTGGTCTGGAGCAGCCGGGCCGCCAGCTGGCCCGCCATTGCGCCGCCGATCTGGCTGAAGGATCGCAGCACGGGCAAGGCGCCTCCCTCATCGCTGATCTGTTCGTAGGCGATAGAGGTGATCCGGTTTTCCAGCAGTGTATCGATCTTATCCTGGCGGGCGGATGCCAGGTGGAGCAGTCCCATCAGCGTGGTCTCCGGGCGCAGCCACTCAATTTCTTCCATCATGGGTCTGGACACTTTTACAATCAGGTCTGCCCGGCGAAAGATCTCATCCGGTGCGTAAACGATCCTGGCTCCAGCCCGCTCATATTCCTGGTCAGGAAAGACGGCGCCCACACCAGCGTCGTGCTCAACATAACAGGTATGCCCTGCCTGACATAAAATCTCCACTCCGGCCGGGGAAAGACTCACCCGATATTCAAACGGACGTCGTTCTTTCGGGATGCCAATATTCATACCGCCTCCTTCCATCAAGGCATATTCAAGACTTCCCTGATCAAGGGCAAAGCCCAGTCAATCTCTTCACGCCTGATGACCAGGGGTGGTGCAAAGCGGATGACATGCTCGTGGGTCTCCTTTGCCAGGATACCGCGATCCCGCAGCGCTTCGCAGAAACGCCGGGCGCCGCCAGCCGTCTGTTTTAATTCTACACCGATCAACAAGCCCTTACCCCGGACTTCTTTGACAAACGGACTGGGTATCTCAGCCAGCTGCTCTATAAAATATCTTCCCTGTTTGGCAGCATTTTCCACCAGGTTTTCTTCAACAATGACCCGCAGGGCAGCCCGGGCAACCGCGGCTCCCAGCGGGTTCCCCCCGAAAGTCGAACCATGCTCGCCCGGTTGGAACAATCCCAGTAGAGGTTGATCAGCCAGGACTGCAGACACCGGATAGAAGCCGCCTGAAAGCGCCTTCCCGATGACAACCATATCCGGGCGCACTCCTTCGTGCTGGCTGGCAAACAACTTTCCGGTTCGGCCAAGCCCGGTCTGGATCTCATCTGCGATCAACAGGACGTTATTCTTACGGCAAACCTCAGCCAACTGCCTGAGATAACCGTCCGGCGGCATGACCACACCGCTCTCACCCTGGATCGGTTCAACCATGACCGCCGCGGTATCCGGCCCGATAGCCGCAGAAACCGCCCCTGCATCCCCATAGGGAACACTGACAAAACCCGGGGTGAACGGACCAAAATCGTCTTTATACAAATCGGTTGAAGAAAACGAGACCACCGATATCGTCCGCCCGTGGAAGTTCCCGTCACAAACAATGACTTCGGCCCTGTGCCTGGGCACCCCCTTGACGCGATACGCCCATTTCCGGGCCAGCTTCAGGGCGGTCTCAACGGCTTCTGCCCCACTGTTCATCGGCAGAGACATCTCATACCCGGTAACCTCGGACAACTCCTGATACAACAGGGGCAGCTGGTCATTCCGGAACGCCCGGGATGTCAGCGTAACCTTTTGAGCCTGTTCGATCAGGGCTTGAAGGATTTTCGGGTGGACATGCCCCTGGTTGAGCGCCGAGTAGGCGCTCAGGCAGTCCAGGTATTTCTTTCCCTCTACGTCATAAACCCAGACCCCCTGACCGCGCTGGATCACAACATCCAGTGGGTGATAATTGTGCGCACCGTAGCGCTCTTCCAGTTGGACAAAATTCTGCGTTTCCATTGTACATACCTTTCAGGAAATGAGGTTTCGCCCCGAGCGCTGCGCAGTCGAGAGGCTTAACGATGTTAAGGCTCTTCGGAAAATTGTTCCTTTATCTGTATTGTTCTGCTGTTGATCGGGAACTCCCGAAGAACCGGCATAAAGGGCGCGAAGTTGTCCCGCCCGATGCTTGTTTATCCAGCGCCCAGCAGGCGGACCAGGATGGCTTTCTGCGCATGCAGGCGGTTGTGAGCCTGCGAGAAAATAACCGAGTGCGGTCCGTCTGCAACTTCATCTGTCAGCTCATGATTGCGATGGGCGGGCAGGCAGTGCATGACAATCACATCTTTATTGGCTTCACTGACCAGGCCGGCATTGACCTGGTATGGAGGGAAGACTTTTTCACGCCGGGCGGTCTCTTCCTCCTGGCCCATGCTGGTCCAGGTATCGGTGTAGATCACATCCGCCGCGTGGACGGCTTCATGTGGATCGCGGAGAAAAGCCAGCCTGACGCCTGTCTCTTCAGAAATATCCCTGGCAGCCGCGAATGCTTCCGGGCTGAGTTCATACCCTTCCGGGCTGGCAATCGTGAAGTTCCACCCCAATTTGGCGCACACGATCATCAAGGATACGGCCACATTATTGCCATCGCCGACGAAGGCGACGTTCAGGCCTTTGGCCTTTCCAAATTTCTCCTGGATAGTCAGGGCGTCCGCCATCCCCTGGCAGGGGTGGTTGTACTCGCTCAAGCCGTTGATCACCGGTACGGAGGCATATTGAGCCAGTTCAACCACATGCTGGTGGTCGAATACGCGCGCCATCATAATCTGGACATATCCGGACATGACCCTGGAAATATCCCCAATGGCTTCACGCTTTCCCAGGCCGATCTCATTGGGAGAAAGATACAGGGCATCGCCGCCTACATGCCGCATGGCCATATCGAAAGAGACCCTTGTTCGAAGGCTGGGTTTCTGGAAGATCATTGCCAGTACCTTGCCGGTCAAGAGCGGCTGGTTTCCACGCTCAAAATATTCCTTTTTCAGGTCCACTGCCAGGTCCAGGAAAGATTGGATCTCTTCTGAAGAATAGTCGGATATCGCCAGAAAATGGTTCATAAGGTATCAGTTCTCCTGAATAATTGATGTTGCCGGAAGTATATCACAAGCTTGTCTGACAATGTTTCCGCCAGTAACGCCGGATCCCGTCCGCCGAAACCCAGGTCGGATTGGCGATCATCAACACCTCCAGGTCTTCCCCCTCCAGCCCGGCTGAGCGGCCTTCCGCTTCCAGGAAGTCTGAGAATTTTTGCCGGAGTTCCTCGAGCGGCGGGTCTCCCGGCATGACCTCCTCCATCCAGGTGCGCACACTGGCAAGTGTGTCCAGCACCGACTGTAAATGCCAGCCGGCATCCTCAAAGATACCGAAATGGGTCGGTGCGATCTTCCCCGGCTTCAACGCCTGCAGCTTATGAATGCTGTCTTCCCATTTCTCCAGGTGCAGTTCCGGGGGGACCAGCGGCAGGCGCAGGTATTGGTATCCGGGGATCCGCACCCCGCCGACATCTCCGGTAAAACAGTATCCCTCCAGAAGATACGCACAATGATGCTCCGCATGACCGGGTGTGAAGACAGCCGTGACGGTTCTCCCGCCTGTATCAACCTCCTGCCCGTCTTCAAGGGTGTTTAACTTTTCCGCGGGGACCGGTAAAAACTCACCCCATAACATATCCATCCGGTCGCCGTACAGCCGGCCGGCGCTGTGGAGCAGTTTCTCCGGGTTGAGCATATGCGGCGCGCCAACCGGGTGAACGTAGACCTGCGCGCCCTGCTGCGCCAGCCAGCCGGCAGCCCCGGCATGGTCAAGGTGGATATGGGTCAGGAAGACATGGGTGATGTCTGCAGTTGTCAAGCCGTATTGGGCCAATGCTTTTTGCAGACCGGGAATCGTCGATCCCGGGCCCGACTCGACCAGCGCGGCTCCCTGGCTGTGCGGGATCAGGTATGCGCCGATGGCGCGTTCGCGGCCCTGGAAGTTCAGGTCGAGGGGATGAACGGTTTGGTTTGCCATTGTTTTGCCTCCTGGAAGCCGGCGCTGTTCCCGAATCCGGTCAGTGCGCCAGCGATATCAGTCCCGCAGTAGACCGGACAGACCGGCGCCCCGCGCTCCGTCAGGGTATTCAAGATCTTTTCGCTGCCCGCCTCACCCCCGAAGGATTCCGCCATCAATAAGATCACCATCACGCGCATATTCCGCCGCTGGAGCACATCGACCGCCAGCAGGAACTCCGGGTCCACCGAAGGTGTGACCAGGATCACGCTGGCGCCCTGGGGCAGCTGCCTGGCCTGGGTCATTGAAAGGCTGCCGATCGGGTACCTGCCTTTGGCGTCCAGGAAGGCCAGCAGGTCCAGGATCTTATCTTCCTGCCGGTGACTGCGCTCGGCAGAGAGGATGCTCTGCACCTGGCCGGCGGTCATAAAACCGACTGCCCGATTCCTTTTAATAAAGAAGTGCGCCAGGCTGGCAGTGATGCTGATGGCATATTCCAGGGTTGAGGGCGGCAGGGAGAACTCCGGCCGCCTGGTCAACAGCCAGCTGTCCTTGATCTCCGCCGGGATGTCATATTCCTTCTCGGCATGCACCCCGGCCTGGGCGTCCAGGAAGATCCACACCTCGGCCTGCGGGTCCTGGTCGAATTCCTTCGACATCAACCTCCCGCGGCGGGCCGATGAAGGCCAGTGGATGCGCTTGATCGGGTCTCCGGTGACATATTCACGGATGCCGGAGGCGTGCGGGGTGATCCCGGCCGCCCGGCGGCGGATCACTTCCCCCCCGGTCAGGATGCCGGCCGGGATCACAAAACTTTCGAGTTCTGCGATCATGGGCACCACCACCAGGGATTCAACCGCAGGGATGGCGCGCTGTTTGGAGAACAGGCCAATGGGGTCGCCCGAAGTCAACATCGTGGGACCCAGCTCAAAAGCCCCGCGGCGGGTCAACCAGGTGCGGGCAATATAGGTATGGCGCTGCCGCCCGCCGATCCTGGTCAGCAGGCGGGAACCGGAAGCAAAGGGGATCGATGAGTCATTCTTGACTTCCAGCCACAGGCACGGCAGCCTTCCATCGTTACATACTTCGTAATGCTCTTCAAAGATATCCCCCACACTGGCCCTGAGCGAACGGGCTTCGCGCACTACCCGCAAATTCTGCAGGGAAGATTGGGTCCATATCCAGGAAACCAGCAGGAGCAGCAGGCCGGTATACAACAAACGCATATAGATCGGCGTTTCACTCACCACACTCCCCACCACCCCGGCCGCCAGCAGCAGGACCGCCAGAATTCGCCCTGCCCGCACGCTCACACTCCCGCTGGGGCTTTGAAATCACTTCCCGGGACAGGGATGCTGTAGACGGTTTCCTGTACGATCTTTTCGGCGCTCAACTCGCGCAGACGGGCAGCCGGGCCTACGATTATACGGTGCGCCAGGACGGGCCCGGCCAGGTCCTTGACATCATCCGGCAAAACATAATCACGCCCGGCCAGGGCGGCGCGGGCCTGCCCGGCCCGGAACAACCCCAGGCTGCCGCGCGGGCTGGCGCCCAGGTACACATCCCCGCTCTGCCGGGTCTGCCCGGTCAATTCGATGATATAACGCTTGACAGCGTCCGATACATAGGTCTTTTTAACGGCTTCACCGGCCGCCAGCACATCTTCCCCCGAGGCAACCGACCCTAATGTTTCGATCGGATGCTGCACCTGCTGGGCTTCGAGGATCCTGATCTCGTCCGAGGGCGCCGGGTAACCCAGCCGGACGCGCATCAGGAAGCGGTCCAGCTGCGCTTCCGGCAGCGGGAAGGTGCCTTCATACTCGATCGGGTTCTGGGTGGCCAGCACCATGAAAGGCTGGGGCAGCACATGGGTAACCCCATCGACCGTTACCTGGCGTTCTTCCATTGCCTCCAGCAGGGCCGCCTGGGTTTTGGGGGTGGCGCGGTTGATCTCATCTGCCAGGACAATCTGCCCGATGATCGGACCAGGCCGGAACTCGAACTGGCGCGTCTCCTGGTTGAAGATCGAGACGCCGGTGACATCACTGGGCAGCATATCGGGAGTGAACTGGATGCGGTTAAACGTGCACCCCAATGATTTCGCCAGGCTGCGGGCCAGGATGGTCTTCCCCACCCCGGGCACGTCCTCGATCAGCATATGCCCCTGGCATAAAAGCCCGATCACAATCAGTTCGATCGACTGGCGCTTGCCAACCACCACTTTCTCGAGATTCTCGATCAACCGTTCTCCAAACTCCTGAATAGTTGCCATAGAAGATCCTTTCAATGGTAATACCTGATTGTATATGCTTTCAATCTGTTGGGCAAGTCCTAAAGATCTCC
>JAFGMV010000029.1 GCA_016927315.1 Anaerolineales bacterium
GTGCTGCGAAAATATCTGAACTGAAATTCTGGTTTTTGAAGGTGCTTTATTGGATCCAAGTTTAGATATTTATGCAAGAAGCAGTAAGACGACCTCGAAAGGAGCCCCATGCAAACTGAACTGCACCAACCCGGTCCGCTGCTAAATCCCGACGGCCGTCCGGCGCAGGTGGGCTGGTCCCGCCAGCCGCTGCTGGACTGCAACCTGGAGGCGGCCAGTTTCTATGCCCTGCGTCCCCTGCAGCGTTTTCGCATCAAGCGCTGGGATTATTACGCCGTCTTTACCCCACGGCGCTTTTTCTCCGCGACTATTGCAGATCTGGGCTACGCCGGCAACATCTTCGTCTACACCATGGACTTCACCAGCCGCGACCTGCACGAGCAAGGGCTGGTGGTCCCGCTGGGGAAGGGCGTCGAACTGCCGCGCAACAGCACAGAAGGGAACAGCCGTTTCGAGAACGAGCAGGTCCGGCTGGACTTCAGCCTGTTCCCGGACCATCGGCATGTATCGGTCTCCTGGCCAGGTTTCCATGACGGGCGCGGCATCCGGGCTGAAATCGATCTGGCGGTCCCGCCAGGGAGCGAATCAATGAACATCGTCATCCCGATTGGGGACCGGCGCTTCTACTACAACCGCAAGATCAACTGTCTGCCGGCCGGCGGCAGCCTGCAGTATGGCGACATCCAGGAGACGCTCGAGCCCCGCACCTGCCTGGGTTCACTGGATTGGGGCCGCGGCGTCTGGGAGTACAGCTCCTTCTGGAACTGGGCCAGCGCCTCCGGCTTCTTGCCCGACGGGTGCAGGCTCGGCCTCAACCTGGGGATGGGTTTCGGCGATCTCTCGCAAGCCGGCGAGAACGCCGTCATCCTGAACAATAAAGTCCACAAGCTGGGGCAGGTACCGTTCGAATACACCTCCGGCGACTATATGAAACCGTGGCGTTTCAGGGATGGGGAAGGACGCCTGGACCTGGTCTTCACGCCCTTCAAGGACCGCACCGCGGTGACGGAACTGGGGATCATTACCAGTGAGGTGCACCAGATGTTCGGTCATTACAACGGTACGGCCGTGATGGATGACGGGAAGAAGATCGAGATCAAAGACCTGCTGGGGTTCGCCGAAGAGCACCAGGCGAAGTGGTAGAGCCCTTTGCCGGGGGAGAGTGGGCGGTAGATGGAGAATATCTGCACGATAAATTTCGAATGAGTGGGCGACCTTTTTAGAATTCGTCGCCCACTCATCCAAAAGAAGTCGCCGGTCCACGCTGCGTAGATGCACTACTTATGAGGAATATATCGCCCACTTATGCTGCGTGAGTGGGCGGCTTTTTTGGTATTTTCTGCACTGGGTTTTCGCTGACGAGCCCTGCAGCCCTGGTCTGACAAGGCTGGGCCTTCAAGCCCGGCAGGGGTTCTTTCCATCCTACAGGCGCCGGAGATGAATACAAGAGAGAATTCCTATCAACAGTTATCAGGTTTAGGAAATTGATCAATTGGCCTGGATATCGACGGCCAGGCGCAGCATTTCTTTTGCTCGAAAGAACGGAACTTGACTCTTTCCCTGCGGGAGGGTTTATGATGAACACCGAGGAGAGAGTACTATGCCCAAGACAGGCAAGATCAAAATAGGGATCCTGGGGACCGGCTTCGGTCAGACACACGCCAGGAGGTTTGCATCCTTTCCGGATGTCGAGGTGGTCGGGATCGTTGGGAGGAACGAACAGAAGACGCAGGAAGCCGCACGTTCGTTGGACATCCCGGGCTTCACTGATCCGCAAGCGCTGATCCATAACCCGGACGTGGATGCGATGGTGGTCTGTTACCCTTCTGCGCTGCATGCCAAATATGTCATCGCAGCCCTGGAGCAGGGGAAAGACGTTTTTTGCGAAACACCGGCCGCTTATTCGCTTGCAGAAGCGGAGTGGATGGCGCGGACCGCAGCCGACACCGGGAAGAACTTATCGGTTGCATTGTTTGGCCGTTTTGTGAGCCCTTACAGGCATGTGCATGATCTGGCGGTCTCCCATGAACTTGGAGAGATCAGGGCCGTTTTTTCCAATCGGCGAACCCCTCCTGTGTGGGGCGGCGGTTGGGACGAGCATTTCATCCTGGACCTGATGCTTCATGATATTGACTATATCTGCTGGCTGTTGGGAAAACCGGCCGCTGTCACCAGCCAGGGACTTGAAGACCCCGGCGGGGGGTGGAACCATGTCAGTATCCAAATGGCGTATGAAAACACATTGGCTGTAGTGGAGGGGTGCGGGATCATGCCTGTGAGTTTCCCGTTCAGCACCAGTTTACGCGTCGTTGGCAGTCAGGCCGCAGTCGACCTGAACTGGTATTGGGGTGGGGACCAGCCGGTGGTAGAAACGAAGTTGTATCCTCGGGAGGGGGGGGTGGAACTGCTGTCGATCGAGGAGTATGACCCGTATGAAGCAGAGTGTCGGTATTTCATCGATTGTCTGCAAGGCAAGGCGGATCCAACCTTGTTCAGTATCGATACCGCTTGTGATTCCCTGGGGATTGCATTGACGGCAAAAACTGCGCTTGAGAGACAGGCGTGGCCGTCTCATCGTTGAAGGGAGTGTTCCCCTGCGCCACGAGACCGCTTCGTCTCTTCGTTCCTCGCGGAGTCATGGCGGCGGCCCCTTGCTTCAGGCCTGGTGGACGATCTTCCCGCCCACCATGGTCAGGTCGACGGACTGGGTCAGCGTCAGGTCGCGCAGGCTTTGTCGGGATGGGTCTTGGTTCCAGACCACCAGGTCGGCGAACTTGCCGGCTTCCAGGGAACCCAGCACGTTCTCCTGGTGGGCGGCGTAAGCGCCTTCGATGGTATGGGCGCGCAGGGCCTCGTTGAAGCTCAAGACCTGGTCGGCTCCGATTGGGGTCTGTTTGAAGCTCAACCGGTTCTGTGCGCCGGCCAGCGAAGCCTGCGGGTTGAAGAAGGGCGTCGAGGGGGCATCCGAGCCGATCGTCAGATGCAGGCCGGCCTCCAGCCATTCGCGGGTGACCATGATGCGGTCCATGCGTTCCTCCCCGAAGAGCGCCTTCCAGCCATCCCCGAACAGGTAAATGAAGGCTGGCTGGGTGCTGGGAACAACCCCCAGGTCCTTCATCTTCCGGGTGGCTCCGCTGCTGGTCAGGACGGCATGCTCGAGGCGGTGGCGCGGGTCCGAACGGGGGTTAGCGTTCTGGGCTTCTTCGTAGGCTTCCAGGACAAGATCAGAAGCAGCATCCCCGATACAGTGCACACAGATCTGCAGCCCGGTATTGTGCAGACTCTTGACCACCTCCTTGAACATCTGGGGGTCCCAGGTTGGCAGGCGCCACTCGCTGCCGTTGTGCGGCTGGTTGGTGTAAGCGGTCGGACCCTGCCCGTCAATCAGGAACTTATACCCGGCAAAGCGAGTGAGGTCGTTCTGGATAAACTGCACCTGGTCCAGCAAGTCCAGGTCAGCAGGCCATTCCAGGGTCAGGTACAGGTTATTCCGCAGGTAAAGTGAACCATCCAGCGACATTTCCTGGTAAGCTTGCATGGCCTCCAGGCCGCGCACATTGTTGTCGTGAAAGCAGGTCAGGCCGCAGCGGGCCAGCAGCTGCTGGGTCTGTATGATCGATTCACGGATCAGTTGGTCAGTGATGGGCGGGGCGTATTTACGCAGCACATCCATGGCGCGGTGGTTGTAAAAGACGCCGGTCGGGTCGCCGTCCTTCTTTTCGATGATGCCGCCCTGCGGGCTGGGGGTCTTGCCGGTGACATCCGCGATTTTCAGTGCGGCGCTGTTGGCAGTGCCCCAATGCCCGCCGATGTGCATGATAAAGACCGGGTTATCCGGGGATACCGGGTCCAGGTCTTCCTTGGTGGGGATCGGTTTGTCTCCCAGGGCGGTGTAATAGCCCATCAGCCATTCCCCGGGTTGTTTGGTCCTCAGGACCTCGGCCAACATGGCTTGCAGGCCGGGGATATCGACCACCTCGGGGGGATTGAAGGCAGTGTAGTAGGTGGTGGTCAGGCCGTAGCCGCGGAAATGAATGTGTGTGTCGATCAGGCCTGGGGTGACGGTGCGCCCGGCCAGGTCAATCTGCTGTGCACCCGGTGCGGCCAGCGCCAGCATTTCTTCACTGGCGCCGGTGGCCAGAATTTTATCCCCCGCAATCGCCACAGCTTGCCTGGTCGAGTCGAGTGCGTCCACAGTCATGACATTGCCGTCAGTCAGGACTATATCGGCCATGGTTCCCGGTTGGAATACCCCGGCGGCCTGGGTTTCGACCGGCAGCGGGACGCGTGTCAGGCTGCCTTCCGGCAGGGTGAGCGGCTGCGCACTTTTTCGGCAGGCCAGAGCTGTCCCCCCCAGCCCGGCTGCAGCTGCCGCGGCCAGCTTGAGGAAATCCCGTCGTGAAAGATGGTAAGGCTCAGACATGGTTGGTTCCTTTCCCGAATGATGATCCTGAAAACCCAAAAGTGGTACGGTCTCCTCGCAACTATGATTCTACCTTCACTTCGTGCGGCACACGTGCGAGGAGCAGCGGGGCGTGGCCGTCTTATTGTTGATTGGAGCGTTTCCCTGCGCCACGAGACCGCTTCGTCTCTTCGTTCCTCGCGGAGTCATGGCGGCGGAATGATGCCTGGCGCTACAGTAAATCGCGGGCTTTCAGGATACCCTCCAACGCCTGGCGTGCATCCTGCAGGGCTTTTTCCCGCCATTTGCCTTCGGCCGGGTAATACAATTCATCGAATTCGCGGCGGATCTTATCAACCGTGGCCTGGCTGGCAGACCCGTTCCAGTAGAGTTGGTTCTCCATCACCATGGCTTTCAGGCTGCGGATCCTGGCCGGCAGGGAAGACCCGAAGGTGCCGAATTCGAAACTACAGGACAACAGGTCTCGCTCCGGGAAGTGTTTTTCCCGCAGCCGGTAGATATAATCGATCATATCCCCGTTCATCTCATAGAATTCATCCTGGTTGGTTTCCAGCACCAACGGATAGTTGAATTTCTTCACTGCCTGGCCGGAACGCATCGGCTCCAGTGATGTCAGAAGAATGCTCATCTGGTCGCGTGGGCCATACCCGGTATGCATGTCGATGTGGGTGACGGCCTGGTAACCTTCGAAGGCCTCCCGGTAGAGGCTCATCATCACCGTGGTGCTTTCTTCGTGTTCCTCTCCGCCAAAGAAGAAACCCTTGGGAGTGTGGTACTGTCCCAGCAGGGCGGCCCTGGAGGTGCGCGCCATTCCCTTGGTAAGCAGGGCTTCGAGCACCCTGTTCAAGAACAGGAAGTTTTCCCGCAGGAGGCTGCCTGGCGGTCTGCTGGGAGCCAGCAGGTAATCCAGGTCCTTGTAGTCCAGGTTGATGTTCGGGTTGAAGTTCCCGTCAAAGACAAAGTTACGGTTCAGGTCGACATTGTTTTCATTGACCTTGCGGTGATGTTTCATGCCGTGGGGGTTGATGGCGTGCACTAGCAGCAGGCTGGTGTCTTGAGGGTCGAGCCGCGGGGCAAAATCCTCGATAAACAGGCGCAGCATGGCAGCCCCGACATAGCCTTCGATACCGTGCTCGCCGGTAGATATGATCACCAGGTTTTTGTTTCTGGGCGCCTCAGCCCGTATCCAGTCGATGGTCAGGTCTTCTCTGATGGAGAGTGCGTGTGTATCCAGGACGGCCTTTGGCCAACAGGCCCTGATCCGTTCCAGCGAGCCCTGGAAGAGCGTGCGTGATTCTTCGTAGGTGTTGGGGAAGTAGTTGTCCATGGGCTTAGAAAGGTCCGTAGTTGATGACAACCGCCAAACTGATGAACCCAAAAGTGGCCAGCAGGATCCAGAACCACAGCTTGGCGGTCCAGCGGATCCATTTGGGGTAGCTGACCACGGTCAGCCCCAGGCAGATCAGCAGCACCGGGTTGGTGGGATAAGCCAGGTTGGAAAAACCGTCGCCGAAGCAGTAGGCCAGCACGGTGGTCTGGCGGGTGACGCCGATCAGGTCAGCCAGGGGCAGCAAGATGGGCATCATCAGGAAGGCCTTGGCAGAACCGGAAGCGACAAAGAATTCGATGCCCAGCGCCAGCAGGTAGATGATCAGGGCGGCCACGATTGGGTGGGCCGCTGCAAAGGGCTGGGAGGCCGCATGCAAGAGGGTGTCCAGGATGCCGCCGGAGACGACAATGTGTTTGATGCTGACCGCCATCAGGATCAGGGGGATGCCGGGCAGGATGCCGGTAACGCCCTCCCAAACACCCCGCAGGACGGTTTTACCGCCGGCGCCCGAAATGAAGCCAGCGCCGATGCCGGCGATCAGGAACAATACTCCCACCAGGGGCAGGGCGACATCGGAAATAGCTTCAATGAAGGCTCCGGCCACCAATACGACCAGGATCAGGAAAGTGAAGATGACAAACCAGGTAATGGCCTGGTTGAAGGCTGGGTTTGTCTCGATCAGCATGGAAGCGTCCATGCGGCTGTATTTCTCCCGTTCAGCCTGGTCATCATTGTAAATGAAAGAACTGGCCGGGTCTTTTTCGATCCTCCTGGCGTAGGCTGTCAGGAAGATGGCGAAGATGATATAGATCACGGCAAAGATGATCAGCCGCAGCCACCAACCTGAGAAGGTCTCCAAACCAGCCAGTTCCTGGGCCACAACAATGGTGAAGGGATTGGTGATGGCAGCCGAGAAACCCATGTTGGTCGCCAGGATGCTCATCCCCAGCCCGGTTAATGCATCCCAGCCGAGCATGTAGGCCAGCGCCACCATGATCGGGACCAGTGGCACGATCTCTTCGAAGATGCCGAAGAAGGCGCCGATCGACATGAAGAAAAAGGTGATAATCAACATGAGCAGGTACTTCTGGCCCCCAAAGCGTTGGACGATCTTCCCGATGGCAGCTTTAACGATACCGCTTTTGTCCAGCACGGCAAACGCGCCGCCGACGGACAACAGGAAGATAATGATCACGATCAGAATCAGGTTCCCTTCCGCCCCCAGGACTTCGATCGGGGCGGTGAACCAGCGCCAGATGGGGTAATCGGGGTGTTCGGTCGCATGGTAGGAGGCTGGATCGATGACCAGGCGGCCGTCGACCTCCAGGCGTGTGTATTCCCCGGCCGGGACAGTGCGGGTCAGGACACCGGCCACCATCATCAGGACAAACAGGATTGCCAGGGATTGGAGAAAAGCTCTTGTACTGATCTGCGCACCGGATTTCTCTTGCATGTGGTCGCTCCTGGATGCAATAGGCAGTTGGTTGCTATTCGGTAAACTGGAACTACCATAATAGTGTAGCAAAGTTTTTTGAAGCAGGCAATAAAAAAACGATACAGGAGATCATGAATCTGCGAAGAGCAAAGCGGTGGTGTAGTCTCACATCACTTTGAAGCTTCGGGACACATGCAGCCAGGAGGCTGTTTGAGCGTTCCCGCAGGACGCCCGGCGGGGTAACAGGAATGGTGCACAGGCAGAAAAATGCCCCGGCATTCAAACCAGGGCATTGAAGCGGTACATGGGACTGGCATAGGGGCAGCACCGCATAACTGCGGGGTGCCCGAATGCCAGTTGGATGGTTTCAAAGGGCGCCGGTGTAGGGATGTAAATACTCCTTACGCATTTTCCTTTTCGACCACAATGGTGGCCTCGGTCACCAGGGCAGCGATTGCCCCGACGGCGGCCAGCGTGGGCGCCAGCAGCGCACCCACCACGCCCAGGGTGACCGGGAACTCGATCAGGGTCTTCCCTTCCTTATTCTTGATGCTCACACGACGGATATTGCCTTCGTGAATAAGTTCCTTGACCTTAGCGAGCAGTTCTTCGCCATTGACGCTGAATTCTTCTGTTTGGTTTTTTGTCTCTGTCATCGGTTGTTCCTCTTTCCTGGCTGGTTTTGGAAGAAGCCGTCTGGCGGCCGACCCGGCAGGGAAGCATACGGTCTTCCTGCTTAATATACGTCAAAAGCCCACAAACCGTCGCGCATGACCGGTTCGACGGTTCCATCTTCGGTGATGCCGTCGATGTCCATTTCGTTCGATCCGATCATAAAGTCGATATGGATCAGGCTGTTGTTCCCGCCGTGCTCCGCGAATTCTTCCTTAGACAGGCTGTCGCCGCCTTTCAATGTGAAGGGATAGGCTTTCCCAATAGCCAGGTGGCAGGCGGCATTCTCATCGATCAGCGGATTGTAAAACAGGTGCCCGCGTTGGGCGATCGGGGAATTGTGCGGTACCAGGGCAGCTTCACCCAGGCGGGCAGCCCCTTCATCGGTGTCGATCAGGTTTTGCAGGACTTTTTCTCCCTTTTTTGCATTTACCTTGACCACCCGCCCGTTCTCAAAGGTCAGGCTGAAGTCCTCGATCGTGATCCCGCCATAAGGCAGCGGCAGAGTGGCGCGTACGATCCCCTCCGCCTGTTCCCTGTGAGGCAGGGTAAAAATCTCTTCGGTGGGCAGGTTAGCCACGAAATCGATACCGTTCTTGGCAAGATCTCGGGCGCTGCCCCACAGGTGCCCTTTGGGCAGGCCCACGGTCAGGTCGGTGCCTGGCGCCTGGTAATGGAATTTGGCATACTGTTTGGCTTCCAGGTATTGGCTGCGGCTTTCCAGTTCCTTGATATGCGCCTCCCAGGCTGCCCCCGGATCGGGCTGGTCGACGCGTGTGATCTGGAAGATGGCCTGCCAGAGATTCTCGTAAGCCTCTTCCGGGCTGGCCAGCGGGAACACCCTTGGGGCCCAATCGGGTGAGGAAGCAGAAGTTACACACCAGTTTACGGTATTACTGCCGGTCTTCTCCAGAATGGGATTGACCGCTTCCCAGTAGGCTGCCTGCGCTTTCGACAGCAGGTCGGGGTCGATGTTACCCAACAGGTCCGGGTTGTTAGAGCGGATGGTCAGCACTGCCCCGCCGCTTTCGATGATATCCATGATCCCTTTGACCTGCCAGGAGGGATACCGGGCAATTACTTTTTCGGAAGCGTTTTCGTAGCGCAGCAGGTTGATGGCTTCATCTCCCCAGAACACCTCAACGTCTTCGGCCCCAGCCTGGAAGGCGCTGCAGGTGATCTCCCGCACCAGGGGTGCGGCGTGCAGCTGCACTCCGGCTGTGGACAGGTTTATGATGGCCAGGCGCTGGCCCTTACCGAGGTTCAGGCCGACATGGATGATCAGGTCGGCATATTTCTTCAGGTTTTCAGAAAATTCAGAGGCAAGCATTGTCTCTCCTTGGTGGAAGGAATAGGTAGTCAGGCATGTTTAGTATAGCAAAAAGGCACACTTCCTGGTATATCCCTGTGGGTTCACAAACTGGTCTTTAGAAAGGGAAGCGCTGATCACGAAGGGCACGAAAAATGGGGAGAGCACGGATTACGTATTGTATTTTCGTGTAACTCGTTCAATGGTGATATTCATGATGATTTTATATGCCTGCAACCTGCAGGGCGCATGATGTCAGGCTTTCTTGAATACCCACCACTTTTCAGCGTTGTTCGGGTCAGGTGAGGGGGGGCGAATCAGGTTGAGTTCCGACCGGGAATACTACAGTTCAAGCCGGGCGACAAACTTCTCGGCATTGATAAGAATGTCGTCCTCGCCAACCTGGTCGAAGGGGTTTTCCAGGTGGCTCTGGATATTATCCAGGCTGACCAACACCATGGCAAAGAGAACCGGCATTACATAAACCAGCGTAACATTGGAATAGTCTGCTACCAGACTGGCAAAGTAGGGGCCATATACAATTGGCAGGATGGTAACAAAGAAATCGCTGAATGCTGCCAGTGTCCGGGGGGTACGGTACTGGTAAATGTGTTTGACATCTTCAAAGGCGAGCAGCATTTTGCTGAGGAATTGGTTACAGCGCGATACCTCCCCTGAGGACAAGCCGTTTTGTCTCAGGTCATTTTTGATGAAGATAGACAGTTTCGAGAATACTTTGTATATCTCTTCTTCGTTTGCCGGCATATTCTTTAGTGATTCGGTAAACATTTTCCTGCAACCTGCCAGTACTTCCCCCAGCAGCGTCTTCACGTTTTCCAGTGCTTCCAGGTTGGCCGGTTCAAGCCAGTCACGGGTGGCGAAATAAAGTGCACGACCGTGTGACTTGATCGAGCTGTATTTCGTCAGCGCATCTTCCCGGCGTTTGTAAGCCCCGCTGATTGAGAAAACAATGGGAAATACAACCGCAGTTGCAATCAGTGTCAGGGGGAAATCCGCCGTAATATCGAAAGTGATGCACAAATACGTGGATATGATTGCCAGACCTGTAATTATCAATGTTTTCAGGTTCAGGATGATAAGTAGTTGTTTCAGGCTGTTCATGGTTTCCTCCGATCATTCGAGTATTGTTTGGGCATCATTATTATACTGATGGCTGCCTGTTCAGGGCAAATGTACCGCTGGCGGCGGCGAAAGCATATTCCATGCGGAGGATTAACTTTTCCGGTTTGGATGTGTTATATACTTTAGTAGGTCCTCAACCCGAGATCCAAGGAGACTGTCATGGTAACCATTGAGAAAGTCGATACCACCAATAAAAAAGAAGTCAAACGTTTTGTTCAGTTCCTGTACCATCACTACAAGGATTGTCCGCAGTGGGTCCCGCCGTTGTTTGTAGATGCCTACCTGCCGCTGAACCGGCAGAAGCACCCGTTTTTTGAACATTCAGAAGCTGACTTTTTCATCGCCGCACGCAATGGTGAGATGGTCGGGCGCATTGCCGCCCTGGAAAATAAACCTTTCAATGACTGGCACAAAACGAAGAAAGGCTCCTTTTATTATTTTGAAACCATTGCTGATCAGGAAGTTGCGGATGCATTGATGGGAGCTGTGGTCGACTGGTCTCAAAAACGCGGACTTGATACCATTGTCGGGCCGAAAGGCCTTTCTCCATTCGATGGGTACGGGATCCTGGTGGATGGGTATGAACACCGCCAGATGATGTCTATGACCAACTATAATTTTGATTACTATCCTCGCTTCCTGGAGAAGATGGGCTTCGAGAAGGAAGTCGATTTTGTCTCCTGTTACCTGCCGGCAGAAGCCTTTCGTATCCCTGAGCGTGTCGAGCGCATTGCAGAAAGGGTAATGACGCGCGGCAACCTGAAGATCAAAAAATTCAAGAATAAACGTGACTTGGTGCAGTGGGCACAGCGCATCGGACAGACCTATAACGACACATTTATAAATAACTGGGAGTATTATCCCTTTACACAGGGCGATATCGACTATGCCGTCCAGAATGTGTTCATGGTTGCCGACCACCGCCTGATCAAGATCATTATGCATGAAGATGATATCGTCGGTTTTCTGTTTGGTTTCCCGGATGTCTCGGCGGCTCTGATGCGGGCGCGCGGCAGGTTGAACCCGCTCAGCATCCTGGACCTGGTGATTGAGATGAGACGCACCAAAACGATATCCGGAAACGGTATGGGAGTTCTGCCGGTTTTTCAGGGTACCGGGGGGAATGCCCTGCTTTACTATGAAATGGGTAGAACCATCTTCGAATTCAACCAGTTTGAGCATGTTGAGATGACCCAGGTGGCTGAAACGACCCGCCAGATGCGGGCAGACCTGAAGAACCTGCATGGGGTCGAGTACAAAAACCACCGGGTGTACCGGAAATCGATCTGAGCATTCGTGAAGGAACAGGCCGGATTTCCAGGCCTATTCCTTCACGCTCTTTTCCAATCTTTCCCAAATATCTACATTTTGAATTTCACCGCACCGGTGATGCGGACTGTCTGGCTGTCTCCCCGGCGGCGGACCGACAAGACTACATGAAAATGGCTGACAGGGTAAGTTTCTTGGTCATACCTGGGGCTTTCAACAATCCAACCTGGACCCAAGTCCCTTGCCAGATCTATTACTGACCCGCCGGCAGGGCATACAGGTTGGTCTGCACAAGGCTCAAAGGTTTGCTGCGCCCGCACAGCAGTGTGATTTCGATCACCGGCAGGTAGAATGCAGCCGAGACGTACAACAGCAGGGCGGTGAGAAGCTGTTGGTTAACGGGGGCCATAGGATTTGGTACAAACATATTCGAAAGTGATCTATAAAAAGACCAGATGGGGTATGATTAGGATAAGTCGAAAGTGCCGTGACCAGGGATGATCACCAAAGGATGCAGGACTGTTATGCGGTATGAATTTCATATCTCACGGAAGTCCCGGAAGAAGTATCGATTTGATGCTTCGCTGTTTGCCCTTGATGGGTCTGTCCTGCTGGCGGATTATGCCGCGGCACGCAGTTTTGCGGCAAAGATGTCGACCGGCCGGGCGCAGCCTGTACCGGCTTCTGATATCAATGCGATGGGATTGATCGACGAAAGTCTGCATTTCTTGATCCGCAGTTATGAGCGCCATAATCCTGGCGTGATCTCCCGTTCCCTGGATAACCTCTCGGGCGCTTTGGGGAGTACCCCTGTTGAGAAAGTGCTGCTTACATTTACCAGAGAATTCCCGCCTTCTGCGGTATTCGATGGACAGGCCAAGCCGGTGGAGTATTTACACGGCCACACCGCCGGCGCCTCCCACCGGGTGGCCACCTTAGAAGAAATCCTATTACTGCATGTCACTCATCTGAACCCGGCTGTAAAACCCTACCAGGAACTGTTTGATGTCTCACCCCTGCGGCAGAAAACGATTTATGATCGTTTTGTCCGGCAGATGGAGTCTCTCTTTGAGATGGAGCCCGGATTCGGCCCGGGCGGCGAGACGCTCCTGCAGCTGCTGCGGGCGCCTGTCCTGGCGTCCCCGAATTCCCTCAACGGGCAGTTGGAATATATCTTGAGACGCTGGGGGGATATATTGGGAGAAGCCTTTTATCACCGACTGCTGCGCGGGTTGGATTTTATCCAGGAGGATATGATTCGGCAGTCTGTTCCCGCCGGCCGCGTGGAAGTCCAATTGCCTGTATTCCAGAACACGGAATGGGAATATGAACGCTTCAGCAAAGATTGGGACTGGATGCCCCGCCTGGTCTTGATGGCCAAGAACACCTATGTCTGGCTTGATCAGCTTTCGAAGAAGTATCAAAGACATATTCACCGTCTTGACCATATTCCCAATGAAGAATTGGACGAACTGGCAGGTTGGGGGATTACCGGTCTGTGGTTGATCGGATTATGGGAGCGCAGCCAGGCCTCCCAACGAATCAAGCATTGGATGGGAAATCCGGATGCGGTTGCCTCGGCCTATTCCCTGTATGATTATGTGGTCGCAAGCGACCTGGGAGGGGACGATGCCTATTACAACCTGCGTTCCCGGGCCTGGGCACACGGCATCCGCCTGGCGGCTGATATGGTTCCGAACCATATGGGGATTGATTCAAAGTGGGTGATTGAGCATCCAGACTGGTTCCTCCAGCTTTCTTACCCGCCGTTTCCAAATTACACCTTCAACAGTGGGGACTTGTCCGAAAATGAACATGTCGGGATCATTTTGGAGGATCATTATTATGAAAAGTCGGATGCGGCGGTCGTATTTAAGCGATATGAACGCTTTACAGGTGAAACACGCTATCTTTACCATGGTAATGACGGGACCTCCATGCCCTGGAATGATACTGCCCAGCTCGATTACCTGAAACCGGAAGTGCGCGAAGCGGTTATTCAGGCCATCCTGGAGGTGGCCCGGCGCTTTCCGATCATCCGTTTCGATGCCGCCATGACCCTGGCCAAGAAGCATATCCAGCGCCTGTGGTTCCCTGAACCGGGCGCGGGTGGGGCGATCCCGTCTCGTTCTGAGCACGGCCTGACCCAGGCCGAATTTGAAGCGCGTATCCCGAATGAGTTCTGGCGTGAAGTCGTCGACCGGGTAGCGGCCGAAGTGCCCGATACTCTGCTCCTGGCAGAGGCCTTTTGGATGATGGAAGGGTATTTTGTGCGCACCCTGGGAATGCACCGGGTCTATAACTCGGCCTTCATGCATATGCTCAGGGATGAAGACAATGCCAAATATCGACAGGTGATGAAGCAAACCCTGGAATTTGACCCGCAAATATTGAAGCGCTACGTCAATTTCATGAACAACCCGGATGAAGAGACCGCCGCAGACCAGTTCGGGACCACGGAGAAGTATTTTGGGGTTTGTACGCTGATGTCGACGCTGCCCGGTCTGCCGATGTTTGGCCACGGGCAGTTTGAAGGGTTCCGTGAGAAGTACGGGATGGAATTTAGCCGGGCGCAGTGGGATGAACGTGTCGATGAAGGCTTGCTGCGCGGCCATGAATACCTCATCTTTCCACTCCTGCACCGTCGTTATCTGTTTGCTGAAGTCGATCACTTCCTGCTTTTCGACTTCTTCACACCGGATGGGTATGTAAACGAAGATGTTTTTGCTTATTCCAACCTGTATGGGGACCAGCGCGGGCTGGTGATCTATCACAATAAGCATGCCCATACACGCGGTTGGGTCAGGAACTCGGCGGCCTATATGGATAAGGGGCAGGGGGAACTGGTCCAACGCAGCCTGGCGGAGGGACTGGCGCTGCCAAAGGATGGCTATGTTATCTTCAGGGATTTTGCCAGCGGGCAGGAATTCATCCGTTCATGTGGGGGCATTTGGGAAGAAGGCTTGTTCGTTATGTTGGGCGAGTACCAAAGCCAGGTGTTTCTGGATTGGCGTTTCGTGGATGGAGAGCAGTGGGAGCAGGTATTCTGGGAATTGAACGGCGCCGGTGTCGCCGGCATCGAAGAGAAATTCAATGCGATGTTCTCTTCGGAAGACGCGGTGGAAACGGTGAAAAAGACAAAACCCGCCAGGAAGAAGACAGGCAAGCGCAGCCACAGGAAGAATGAAGATACCGTCCCGATAACGGAAAAGGAAAAGAAGACCATCAAGAAGAAGGTTGTTGCAAAGAAGACGGAAAGCGGTAAAGGCAAAACAACAACCCGGAAGAGATCGTAGGATCGTCGCTCCCTGGCTGTGTGAAGAATCAGGATTCCGGTCCTTTTCCGAAAAGAAACTTGATTCAGGGGGTCCCTGACTGATCGGATTTCTTCTTAGCGAACCAGCCTGTCAGGAATAACACACCGATTAGCATTGGTATGCCTCCAATCAGCAAGTATGCGCTCCAGTGCTGGCTTTTCGCCATGACCAGGTATAAGAACCCGGCGCCGACGAAAGCCAGTGTGCCGATCCATTCCCAGCGCCAGGCCAGCAGCAGGACAATGATCAGGACAATGGATGGCGTGAGGTGGATAATCAGCGCCAGCAGAGTTTCCCAAAAACCATACCCTTCCCCAAACACATCGAACGCAAACAGGCTAAGAAAAATGATGAACAGGATGCCCAGGATGCGCGGCAGCCACCAGAGAGTGCGTTTTGTCATCGTATTCATGATACCCTCCAGCGTTAATGATAACATAAACAAAGACTACTTAACGCGCCCCCTGGAAGCAGTTCCCTGACCTGTTGGTATCCGGTTTGTTTATCGATTCTCCTCTGGAACGCCCCTGTACAGCCTGGATTTATTACTTCAGAGATATCAAAAACCGTGACAGTTCTCAACCAGAACAGCCACAGGTTTTAACCAAAACAGTCACAGATCGCGATCAAAAGTGTCACAGGTTTCATCCAAAAGTGTGACACTTTTGGTCGCGAGATGCTACAGTAATGCGGTTGAACTGTGCTGGTGCATCACACGGGGGATGGTTGTTTTCTTGCCAGAGCGGTTGAGATACGGCGGCCTGCGCGGGTGCACATCCTCCGGGCTGCCCGAAGGTTCTCTGCCAGGCTAAATCCTCGGCAGCCCAGCCTTTGACATTGTCCCTCGCTATCCCATGGGGATCAGGGAGATACCTAAATCTACAAAATTTCTATGTACCCCTGTGTGACCGGTAAAGGCATCGAGAAGTTCGCAGACCGCCAGGAAAAAGAATTTGTTCTGATTTCAAAGAAAAAGTTGGACGGCATTCAAGTATATAATAGCCCTATGGACGAAAAACGCATCCCAATTCTAAGCACACTCTCTCTTGTCTACCTGCTGATCCCGATCCTGTTGTATGCGTTTGGCTGGCTGCGGGAACCTTTTGCCTGGATAACCACTGTTCTGGTGGTTGTTGTCATGACCTTTGCGGGCCGGGATTTATTGGCCGCATGGAAAGACCGCAGAGAACGCTCCGGGAAGGAATGGTATTCCAGCTTCAAACCGATCCTGCCGGCTGGGGTTGTCGTGCTGGCGTGGGTATTCCTTTCTGGTACCGGTGGTTTTGGCCTGCAGAATGGTGATTATCATGCCAGTAATGCACTCTTCAAAGCCCTGATTGATACCCCCTGGCCCTTACAGGCTGTGGTCGATCACCAGATGTATAAGATCGTCTATTACGTCGCCTACTACCTGCCGGCGGCAGCTGTTGGGAAATTGCTTGGGTGGGGAGCAGCGAATGTATTCATTTTCCTGTGGACGGTTATTGGCATTTTCCTTTCCTTTTCCTGGTTCTGGAAGGTCAGCGCCGTAAAAAAGGACTGGAAACAACTGCTGGCCCTGGCCGTATTGTTTTGCCTGGCGAGTGGGATGGATTGGTATGGGTATTACATCCTGCATCACAATCCCTTTGAACTGGGGAAGCACATCGAGCGCTGGACTACCTTCTACCTGCAGTACACTTCACAAACGGCCTTGCTGTTCTGGGTGCCACAACACACCATCGCCGCCTGGTTGATTACCGGGCTGACCATCGATTCCCTGCACTGCCCGCAGCAGTTCAAATATTTGGGAATGGCGATTGCCGCCAGTATGTTATGGAGCCCGTTTGGTGTGGTTGGGGTTGCTCTGTATCTCTTGATTGTTGGCATGATTTTGTTGGTTCGGAAAGCCTGGCAGGCCTTGTTTAACCCACAATCGTTGGTTTTCAACCTGTTTTCTATCTGGTTGGCGTTTGTCAACATGTTGTACCTGTCATCCAATGAATATGAGTTTCCAAACGATTGGATGTGGAATGTGATTGATGACAAAGCTGAACTGATCGGGGAGTGGCTGGCCTTCTGGCTGTTGGAATTCGGGCTGCTGGTAATGGTGGTCTTGGTGCTCATGCTGGTACTGAAGAAAACAGGGAAATTCGTTCAACCGCAGGCAGGCAGCGGTGCTCCGTTGTATCTGTTTTTTGCGGCTATCGTGATCCTCATCGTACTCCCAACCTATAAAATGGGGTACAACAATGACTTCGTGATGCGGGTTTCTATCCCTTCGACCTTTATTATGTGGGCAGTTGTCGGGCGCCTGGTCTTGTCGGTTGAATTCAACGCCTGGCCCAAAGCGGCCCTGGTCCTTTGGGCGGTGATTCTTGTGATCGTGATGAGTGGTTGGGTTACCAGCCTGTCTGAGATCGGCAGGTCAGTTGCCCGGTATCATTTTGGGCCGCCGGATATCAGCAAGGTGGTTACCATCGAAACTGCAAACAAACCCCACACCGTCCAGCAGCGATTGGGGACCGAGGACACCTTCTTCTACCAGAATATTGGTAAATAGTGCGCTGGATTTATGTTTCACCCCATCTTGACGATGCCGTCCTTTCCTGCGGCGGTCTGATCTGCGAGCAGGTCCTGGCCGGCAGCCCGGTTGAGATCTGGACGATCTTAAGCGGGTATCCCCCGCCCGGATTTCGTTCACCACTTGCCCAAAAGGTAGAAGCGGAATGGGAATTACCGGGCAGCGATGGACTGGCGCTGCGGAGGGAAGAAGACCGCCGGTCCGCTAGGTTACTGGGTGCTGTTTCGGTGCAGCTTGATTTCCTGGATGCAATTTACCGCTGCTCGGCGGATGGCCAGCCGTTGTATGCAGACATTTTTGTGCCGCCCAATCCGGCCGAAGCAGACTTACCCGGCCGCATCGCCGCCAGTCTTTCAGGGAGAATGGCAGACAGCGACCAGCTTGTTTGCCCACTGGCAATTGGCAGGCACGTTGATCATGTTCAGGTGCGCCGGGCTGTTGAAAGCCTTGGTCGGAAATTGTTTTATTATGCGGATATCCCTTACTTGCTTTGGCATCCGGAGCAGTTGGAACCCGCGGTTGAGAAGCTCACGCAACAGGCTTTTTCGGTTTCGGCTGCCAGCCTGGAAGTCTGGCTGGAGGCTATCGCAGCCCATAAGTCTCAGATGGAGGTCCTTTTTGGAGGTGAGGGCGACATGCGGATTACCATTCGAGAATATTGGCAATATAGGAAGAATGTACTGCTGTGGGTTGGGCAAAAGTCTTGATTTCGCCTAAAATTCATGATATATTGTAGCCGGCTGTTCAGACAGTTGAATACGTGTTTTATTCATATTGCATCTCTTCGATAGAGATGCAAATTCTATTAGCAGGGACGATCATGCCTACTACATTCCTGACACAGCAAGGTTTCGACCAATTACAAAAAGAACTCGATTTCCTCCGCTCTGAGAAGCGGCAGGAAGTTGCTGACCGTCTCCATGAAGCCATGGAAGGCGGGGAATTGATTGAAAACGCTGAATATGAAGCCGCCAAGAATGAACAGGCTTTTGTCGAAGGACGCATTCAGGAGCTTGAGATCATGCTGGCTACCGCTCGTATTATTGAAGAAAGGAACGGCGGGACCATTCAGGTTGGTTCTCATGTGACCATTGAAGATGGCAGCGAAAAATTGGATTTCATCATTGTGGGCGCAGCCGAAGCAGACCCTCGTGAAGGAAAAATCTCCAACGAGTCGCCGATCGGGAAAGCTCTTCTGAACCACAGTGCTGGTGATGAAGTCGAAGTCGAAGCCCCCGATGGTGCGTATACCGTTACTATTCTTAAAGTTAAGTAATTTGGGGTAGCATTGCTGCCCCGCGCTCCTGACCAAAGGTGCGCGGGGCTTTTTTTTGAGAGAGGTACGACATGGCTGACTATACATCCCTTGAAGAAATTCGCCTGCAAAAAGTTGAGCAGCTGAGGGCGGCGGGTATCGAACCCTATCCGACCCGTGCACAGCGGACCCACACCAGCAAAGAGGCGGTTGCTGCTTTTGAGGCTGTTGAAAAGGATGGAAAGGAAATTCAAGCCACGCTGACCGGGCGAATCAGAGCCATGCGTTCAAAGGGCAAGCTGACCTTTGCACATATTGAAGATGGCGCCGGCAGGATCCAGATCTTTTTGCGGATCAATGAGATCGGCCAGGAGCAGGTGGATTTCTTCAATAAGAAATTCGACCTGGGAGATTTTATCGAGGTCAGCGGCGTTTTGATGCGCACCCGCACCGGCGAAATCACTTTACTGGTGTATGAGTTCAGTCTGCTGGCAAAAGCGATTTCCCCGCTTCCCGCTGCCAAGGACGAAGTACTTGAAGATGGGACGGTGATTCGCCATGCCGCCCTGGAGCAGCCTGAATTGCGGGCTCGCCAGCGTTATGCAGACCTGGCGGTAAACCCTGAAGTACGTGAAACCTTTCGCAAGCGGGCTCTCCTGGTAAAAGCCCTGCGCGATTTCCTGGATGAACGGGATTTCCTGGAAGTTGAAACCCCAATCTTGCAGCCATTATACGGGGGGGCGGCTGCCAGGCCCTTTGTGACCCACCATAATGAACTTGACCAGGATATGTACCTGCGTATTTCCTTTGAGTTGTATCTCAAGCGGTTGTTGGTTGGTAACCTGGAGCGGGTTTATGAGATCGGTCGTGATTTCCGTAATGAAGGCGTTTCTTATAAGCATAATCCCGAGTTTACCCAACTGGAGTTCTATTGGGCCTATGCCGATTATCTGCAGGTTATGGAGATGACCGAGCAGATGGTAGCCTATGCCTGTGAGAAAGTAACTGGAACGACCCGGGTGACTTACCAGGGAGAAGAGCTTGATTTCTCCCCGCCCTGGAAGCGTATCCAGATGAGTCAGGGGATCCTGGATGTCAGCGGGATCGACATTAACGCTTACGAAGATGGTGACGCATTGTTCCGGGCGATCAAGGAAAAATACCCGGAGAAGACCCCCGATCCCAAGTCAACCCGGGGTAAGTTGATCGATTTCCTGCTCAGTGAGTTCCTTGAACCAACGCTGATCCAACCGACCTTCCTGTATGATTACCCGCGGGATATTTCTCCGCTGGCCAAGTCCAAACCGGGTGATCCGCTGACAGTTGAACGGTTTGAGGGCTATGCCGCCGGTTTTGAGCTTTGCAATGCATTTACCGAATTGAACGATCCGCTTGACCAGGAGCAGCGTTTCATTGAGATGGGCCGCGATTACGACGCCGATGATGAAGAACAGCATCCCATGGATGAAGATTACTTGCGGGCTATGCGTTATGGGATGCCTCCCTGCGGAGGTTTCGGGATGGGGGTTGACCGGCTGGCAATGCTGCTGACAGACAAGCATTCTATCCGTGATGTGCTGCTCTTTCCGGCCCTGCGGAATGAAGAATGATCGGTGGATCTTCCAATACAACTGAAAAGAGAAGCGCCCCGGATTTCCGGGGCGCTTCTCTTTAGGGAGGATATTGAAGCGGGATTTACTTTTGTGAGTAGACGCCGATATGACTGATACGCAGATCCTCTTTGTCTGTATAAAGGACGCTGCGGTCAATTTCGGCAGGCAGGGGGGGGGTCAGTCTTGAGTAGCGGTAGATGATCCTGTTCCTGATACCCGGAAGTTGTTCGAATGTTTTTTCCCATTGGCTGAGCCGCAGCCGGTTGCCGCGTTCCGATTGAAGTTCACGGGGATATGCATTTTCCGGTATGGAAAGGAAATCGAAAGGATACTTATCAAAATCCTGGTGGTCTTCAAGATGGATATAATGGAGCATTTGCCCGCCCGGTGCAAGGGACTCGCTCAGATTGGTCAGCAGTTTTGAAACATCATCCTGGGGAACATGTTCAAGGACGGATAATGAATAAACAAAGTCTATTGCTGCATCAGGTTTGTTCTTTGCCAGGTCGACCGGGCTGAGGTATTCAATACCCAGGTCATTCAACACCTTGAAAGAGAAGGTCCGGATGTTTCGCAGGTGTTCAAGGCGTTCCCGGACAGCCTGGTGAGTAGAGAACGGGGCCAGCAGGTCCCGGATCAGGGCTGTGTTGGCGCGTTCGATCGCCAGGGGCAAAACCCCGGGGATGGCCAGTGGATCGATGTCGGTGGCAATCACTCGTCTGGCGCCCAGCAAGGTACATACCAACGCGTGTGTCAGCACCCACCCGGAACCAACCTCCAGGCATACTTTTCCCTCCAGTGACTGAATGCCTGCAAGATGAAACCCGTGCGCAAACTGGGCGGCGCATAGGTCCAATCGCTTCGAGGAAGCCGCCAGCTTTTGGGCTGAATACCGTATCCAGAATTCTGAACGGGATAGTTTACGTTTGATATCAGGGGGCAGGATGCGGTTCAGCTTTTTTTTCATAGGGATTCTCTACGTGGATGGCTGCCCATCCTTCAGATCATGCAAGGCGGATTTCAGTGCTGCTGCTGATTTTACCAGTGCTTCTTTTTCTGTGGGGGGCAAGTTGGCTTCGATGATTTGTTGAACACCACCTTTACCAACCACGCTTGGGATCCCCAGGCAGACATCTTCGATCCCATATTCGCCATCCAGCAGGCTGGAAACGGTCAGTACGGTGCGTTTGTCCTGCAAGATCGATCCTACGATGCGGGTCAATGCCATTCCAATTGCGAAATAGGTTGCCCCTTTGTAGTTGATAATGTGATAGGCTGACTCACGAACTTCCTTGACAATATCTTCTTTAACCATATCCCAGCCTTCACACCGGTCACAGACCGGACAATAATCATTGATCGGTACCCCGCCGACATGCGTCATCGACCAGGCGGCGAATTCGGTATCGCCATGTTCTCCCAGGATATAGGCATGTACGTTACTGACGTCAACATGGCAGTGCCGGCTGAGTAAATAACGGAAACGAGCACTGTCCAGGACTGTTCCTGAGCCGAATACCCGTCCCTTCTCCCAACCTGACCGTTTTATCGCTACATAGGTCAGGATATCGACCGGATTGCTGGCGATTACAATAATTGCCTGGGAATTTTGGGCCACAATGTCATCGATAATTCCTTCGATCATCCGGGCGTTCTTATGCAGAAGGTTCAACCGGCTTTCACCAGGCGCCTGTTTGGCGCCAGCCGTGATAACGATCACGTGGGCATCGGCATAATCTTTCTTTTCGCCAACGTAGATTTCTATCGACGGATAATAGGGGAGTCCATGCGCCAGGTCAAGGACCTGGCCTTCTGCAAAATCACGGTTGATATCTATGATGGCAATCTCATCCGCCAGACCGGTTTGGGCCAATGCGTAGGCAAAGGTCGATCCGACGGCTCCGGCGCCAAGGATGACGACTTTTCTAGGGTTGTACATGCTTTTCATAAGTATCTCCAGCTAAAGATGTGAATGTTATATATTAGACTTGTTTAGTCTTATTATAATGCTGACAAGCCCTGGTTGCGCAATATTTCACGAACTCTTATAGGATTCTAATATTACCCCAGAGCTGTTGTTATGATGTCAACCCTGCTGATGGCCTGATCTGTGATGGTGATAGAAACGGTTTCGCTTTACCCTGGTGCTCAAGTTTCTTATGCAGTACACCAATAACCTTGGATACCTGCTGCCTGACTGGTAGAATAAACATATGAAGGAACGATCACAGCTGGTCTTGGGAGATCTCGTTGCGCTGGTTGTTATTACCTTAACCGGATTCGCAACTCACGGAGAAATTGATACCGTTTACCTGCCGCGTATGCTGGCAACCTTGACACCGCTGGTGATCAGCTGGTTTCTGGTGGCGCCCTGGCTGGCTCTCTTCGATCTGGAAGTTGCTTCCAGCCTGAAATCTATCTGGCGGATATCCCTGGCGGCTTTCCTGGCTGCGCCCATGATGGCCGTCCTGCGGGCGGCTGTACTGGGGACAGCCGCGTTACCACTTTTTGTATTGGTGATGGGTGTTTCAACGGCTTTGGGAATGCTGGCCTGGCGGGGGATCTGGTTGTTTTATGGGAAGCGGCAGCAGGGATAGGTGATGTGACCCTATGCTCCTGAGATTGGATTGTCCACGGGGCGAAGATACCAATACAGAAAGCAGCCTGACAGTAAAAACCGTCAGGCTGCTTTCTGTACTCTAAATAAATATCTTACCCGAACTTATAGGCAACCCCAAATCCGCCGCGCGGGTATTTCCAGGATACATTATTGGGTGGACAAAGGACGCGGCAGGTTCCGCATTCAATGCAGCTCTGAACCGCGATCTGGACTGTGCCGCCTTCCTGCAGACGGTAGGCGCCGACTGGGCAGAAGTTAATACAGGGCTTATCAACACACCTGACGCAAGTATCGGTATCTTTAATCGCAAGGTGGAATTCCTGTTCGTCAGTGAAATACTTGATCGACATCAAGATATCATCGATATAGACTTCAGGCAGTTCTTCTTGTGGAATTTTCGTCTGTTTGCTCATTTTATTCTGCCTTTCACTAAATACCAATAATTGTTCGACCGAAAGAGACCAGGTCACCAACGACCTTAAGTAGTGGGCGGCGGCTGGTGAGGGTGCGCAGGATATCTTTGTAAAGTCTTTTCTTGGGTTTTCCGAAACCTGAGAAGAACATTCCCAGCGCATCATTCAGGAAAGTGGGGTAGATATCCATGAACTCGGGGTGCGAGTCTAGGAAGCGCGACAGGTTGCGGTACTGGTACAGATCCTTCATCACGAAGCGCTCTTTCAGGCCTGCCTGATAAGCAGACAGGGTCTTGGACGAGAAATCGCCTTGCCTGTGTGCTTCTACTGCGGTCAGGCCGGCCTGCTGCCCGGCAATGATGGCCATGTTGGTGCCTTCCCAGTGCAGTGCATTGACCATGGTAGCGGCATCGCCAGCAACCATGACGCCGTCCGTATACAACCGGGGCATTTCTTTCCAACCGCCTTCAGGGATCAGGTGAGCGCCGTATTCCATTAGCTGGCCGCCTTCTATAAGCGGGGCAACGGCGGGGTGATTGAGATAACGCTGCAGCAGTTCATAGGGTTTAACCCCGCTTTTTCGCAGTGCTTCCAGCGTTACACCAACTCCCAGCGAGATGGCCTTCTCGGCCGTGTACAGGAAACCCAGACCAGCCATACCCATCGAAACGTCGCCCATAACAGAAATGGCCAGGCCATGTTCGTTGCTCGGCAGGCCCAACCGGGCATTGATGGTTTCTGCCGGTAGTGAGATCAACTGTTTTACCCCCAGTGCTGTAGCAGCAGGCCTGATATCATGATCGATCAGGCCCAGTTTTTGGGTCAGCAAGTTGTTGACGCCTTCACAAATGATCACGACCGGGGCGTAAACATCACCCTGGGGGCGATCTGTCTTTACGCCGACTACTTTTCCATCCTGGTAAATAAATTCTTCTACCAGGGTCTTTGGAATAATAAAGGCGCCCTCAGACTTGGCCTGGTCGGCCCACCAGGAGTCGAAACGGGCCCGTAAAGCTACATATGCGTCGATTGGATCATTATTGAGCTTACCGCCCTGGACAGTCGCCTTGACCATACCATCTTTAGACATGAACCAGAAGCCGGTTTCCGTGACCGGGCGCTCCAGTGGAGGGTTCCGATCCCATAAATCCGGGTAAATTTCCTGCAGCGCATGGGTGTAGACAGCACCGCCGAAGAAGTTTTTACCGCCAGGCTGTTGGCCGCGTTCGATCACGGCTGTATTCAGGCCATTTCGGGCTGCAACGGCAGCAGCGGTTGAACCGGCCAGACCAGCACCGACAACAATGACATCAAATTGGATTTTCTTGCTGCTCATGCCTGGCCTCCTTTATTCTTACTGGCATGGATCTTTTTGATCAATGCCGGGATGATTTCATACAGGTCACCAACCAGGCCAACAGTGGCAACACTAAAGATTGGTGCGCTTGGATCCCGGTTGATGGCCAGGATGAAATCCGAATCTTGCATACCAACCTTATGCTGGATCGCACCCGAAATTCCAGCCGCGATATACAGCTTGGGTCGAACAGTTTTTCCGGTCTGGCCTACTTGGTGATCATAGGATATCCAACCGGCATCCACGCAGGCCCGGCTGGAGCCAACCACACCGCCCAGCTCGTCTGCCAGTGCCTTAATCAACTCAAATCCTTTTGGGCTTCCAAGACCGCGACCGCCAGAGACGATAACATCAGCGTATTCAAGTTTGATTGCAGAGGCCTGGTTGGTGATGAATTCCACTACCTGGGCGTTCAACATGTCTGGCGTGACCTTGATTTTTTCTTTAATCACTTCTCCCCGGGCTTTTTTATTTACGGGAGAAGCATCAAAAACACGCGGCCGTACGGTTGCCATCTGTGGTAAATGGTCTTTGCAGACAATCGTCGCAATGACATTGCCGCCGAAGGCAGGGCGCGTGGCCAGGAGCAGTTTTTTATTGGTCCCACGGGCCTCACCCATTTCCAATTGGGTGCAGTCGGCTGTCAGGCCTGTCTTCAGGCTGGTAGCCACTGCGCCGGCAAGATCTCGCCCCATGGTGGTGGCGCCGATCAGGAAAACCTCAGGCTTATATTTCTTAACCAGGGTTTTGAGGGCTTCGGTATAAGGACGGTTGAGATAGTACTTGAATTCAGGGGCATCCACCTGATAGACGCGTTCTGCGCCGAGTCGAATCGCCTCTTGGGCCAGGTCATCCACTTCATGTCCGACCAGGATACCTTCTACAACAGCCGTTTCATTCTTTTGTTTCAATTCATCAGCAATCTCGCCTGCCAGACGGCGCGCCACACCAAGTAGTTCCCCGGCGACAGGATGTATCTTACCTTCTTCCTGCTCGATGAAAACCCAAAAGCGTCTGCTCATTTTTTGCCTCCAATCAGGGGGGCTCCGCTGGCATGCTCCATTATTTTATTCAAAACCAGGTCAACAGCTTTATCCAGGCTGGTTCCAGCTGCTTTAATCAATTCGCCGGGTTCATGCTGCACAGGCGTACCTGTCTTGAAGACCATCGTGGGAGAGCCTTTCAACCCAATCTGGGCGATGTCGTAAGCAACCGGTTCATCCGCGGTCCAGACCTGGGGTTTATACCGCAGGGAGGCGATCAGGTCGGGAAGCGCCGCATAGGGAATTTCAGCGATCTCTTTCTCACAGGTCATGGCTGCCGGGAGGGTGGTCTTGATGATTTCATTGCGTAGTTCCGTCTTGCGCTCAATCAGCGCGTAACCTTCTTCCAGGTTGACTTCCCGAATGTTGACTGCATAAGTGATTAGTGGGTATCCCAGGCGGACAGCCACGCCGGGACCTACCTGGGCGGTATCCCCATCGATGGCCTGCTTTCCAAAGAAGATCAGGTCAATCGGATCCTCTTCGTGAATCTTCTTGATCGCTTCAGCCAGTACGTATGAGGTCGCCAGCGTATCGGCGCCAGAGAATTTACGATCAGATACCAGGATACCTTTATCGGCGCCCATTTCAATACACTCTTGCAGTGCAGAAACCGCAGCCGGTGGCCCCATTGTGATTACGGTTATTTTCCCGCCAAGTTTGCGCTTCCATTCAACTGCTGCCGCAACAGCATGCGCATCATAAGGATTAATGATTGTTGGAACGCCTTGCCGGATCAGGCTGCCTGTTTCCGGGTCAATTCGGATATTTGTTGTGTCTGGTACCTGTTTGATACCAACCAATGCATGCAACAAGGAAGCACCTCCATAATATCTCTCACAATACAGGCTATACTTGTGAAATTCGGAGCAATTGTACCTAATTCGATGATTCTTTTCAAGTGAAATAGCTCCTGTTTGCAATATTATTATCATTGTGTTTTGTAAATCAGAATGATGACCCGGCCTGTTCAATCAACAGGCTGAGTTTGGTTGAATATCGAATAAAAAATGGCTGCCGTAGCGAAAGTACGTTTCCGTGAAGGAAAGATCTCCCTTTTTTCTCTTTTGAGGTCAGTAACTTCGGAGACTTCGAGCAATCAGGTTCTCGTCGGAGAAATCCGGAACCTGAAATCAATTGGCGGCTTGTAGTGTAAAATTAGTCCAATGGATGAGCCTGCCCTAATTCGAGAAGCCCAGCATGGAGACCTGGACGCGTTCAACCGCCTGGTGATCCAATACCAGGACTGTGTTTTCAATACCGCCCTGCGGGTTCTCAGTGATGAAGAGATGGCTGCGGATGCTGCTCAGGAAGCCTTCATTAAGGCCTTCCGTTCGATCGGTTCCTTTCGAGGGGGATCCTTCAAGGCCTGGCTGCTGCGAACGGTTACGAATACTTGTTATGATGAACTGCGTCGGACGAAGCGGCGTCCAACGGTTGCCCTGGAGCCCGAAACCGGTGAAGGGGAAGAAATGGATACGCCTCGCTGGTTGGCTGATCCGTCCCTTTCTCCTGAAGAGAAGTTTGAACTGGATGAGTTGGAGCATGCGATCCAGCATTGTCTGGACCAACTCCCTGATGAGTTCAAAGCTGTGGTTATATTGGTGGATGTTGAAGGCCTGGATTACAGTGAAGTGTCTAAAGTTGTACGCCGGCCGCTTGGCACTGTGAAGAGCCGCCTGGCGCGTGCTCGTCTCAAAGTACAGGAATGTTTGCAGGCTTTCAAGGAACTTTTACCCACCATATTTCGTCTGGAAGATGAGCCAATCTTATGAATACTCAACTTTCTTCCCGCGATCTTGGCAAACTTTCAGCTTACCTGGACGGAGAACTGTCCCAGGCCGAGATTACGCGCCTGGAGCGGCGTCTTGAAACAGAACCTGAACTGCGAGCAGTTCTGCAGGAACTGCACCAGACGCGCATGGTACTTCGCAGACTCCCCTCTCGGAAGGCGCCGCGCAATTTCACCTTATCCAGGCGTATGTTTGGACAGAATGCGCCGATGCCGGGCGCTTATTACGCAGTTCGGTCAACCCTGGTGACGGTTTCCCTGGTGCTGGTTCTGGTTTTTGTCACCAATGTCCTCACATATGGACCGATGTTGGCGGTACCCGGTTCTGAGCCGATGGCTCTGGTTGCGGATCATGATGCCGGAGCAATCGCTGAACAGGAAGTCTCTGAACCAGCTGTTGAAGTAATGCAGACAATGGAATATGCTGCCCCTGCTCTGGCAGAGGAAGCACCTCCAATGGACAAATCAGTTGGAGAGCAGCCTTCCGAGCCCCCGGCTGTCGGGGAGGGACGCGCCACAGCCGTAGCTGGGAATGAATTCGCATCGGCGGCTGCGGCCACGCCCACTCCGCAGGCAGCCTCGACGCCGGTTGGGATGGCTTCCGGGATGCCTGCACAACCGGAACAGGTTGAATCAGATGAATTGACGCCCTGGCGCAGCGCAACAGATCTGCAAGCGCAGGAAGGTATTACCAGCGTATCCGGACGAGTTGATACCACCCAATCGTTTATCCCGGGACCCCGACTCTGGTTGATTCTTGAAGTGGGACTGCTGGTGTTTATCCTGCTGTTGGGCCTGGCTATGTTCATCATTCGACAGATTGTCATTCATAAATGGCGTACGAAGATGAAGTAAAGTTTTGCACTCGTTGTGGGGAAAAATTGATCTCCAGGGAATGTTTTGGCCAGATACGTCCTGTCTGTCCCAATTGTGGCTGGATCTATTTTGCAGACCCCAAAGTAGCTGCCGCTGTCATGGTTGAAAAGGAGGGGCGGATTTTGCTGGTCAGGCGTATCAACCAGCCGTTCCGCGGGCTCTGGACGCTCCCAGCCGGTTTTGTCAATGCCGGGGAAGACCCGGCCCGGGCAGCCGAGCGAGAGTGCAGCGAAGAGACAGGTTTGAAGGTCAGGGTGAGTGAGATCCTGGATATTTACTATGGTCGTGAGCACCCGCGTGGTTCCGATTTTGTTATTTTCTATCGGGCAGCGTTCCTGGCGGGTGAACTTACCCCGGCTGATGATGTTGACCGGGCAGAATTCTTCCCGCGCAAACAGCTGCCCGAACTGGCCTTTAAGGCCACCAGTTATATTCTTGATCGCTTTTAGGGGTGTGCTACAATAATGATGTGTTTGGAGAAAGGAGTGCTGGATGAAAACGATCTCCGAACAAAGACCCTCACCCATCGCCGGAACCTGGTACGACGGCCGTCCGAAACACCTGGCAGAACAGGTTGACCGGTTTATTGATCAGGCCAGTTTCTCACAACTGCCCGGGGACGTACTGGCCGTGATCGCCCCACATGCCGGTCACCGTTTTTCAGGCCCGGTGGCAGGGTATGCTTTCGCCGCGGTTCGAGGCGCTAAACCAGACCTGGTTGCGGTTGTCTCGCCTATGCACCAGGCTTTCTTCGACCCATTTATCACTTCGGCGCATAAAGCCTACCAGACTCCATTGGGGGCCATTCCGATCGATGAAGACTCTGTAGATCGGGTTGATGAAATGCTGACGGAAGACCTGGGCATTGGGTTGGCCAGGGTTGCAGAAGACCCCGAACATTCACTGGAAATTGAACTTCCTTTCTTGCAGCGGGCGCTTGCCTCAGAGTTTAGATTGCTCCCTGTTATGGTGCGGGCTCAGGATGAACGGGCTCTCCGGGCGCTTGGCAGGGCGCTGGCGCAGATTATGAAAGATAAGAAGTATCTGCTGGTTGCGAGCACCGACCTGTCCCATTTTTATCCACAAGACCAGGCCAGGGCCTTCGATGCTGAAATGCTGCGGCAGGTGGAAGCGTTTTCGCCGCAGGGGGTGTTGGAGACAGAACGCTCGGGGAAGGGGTTCGCCTGCGGACATGCTGCACTGGCAGCTGTTTTATGGGCCGCCCGGGAGTTGGGAGGCGATACTGTCAAGGTCCTGAATTATGCCACCTCAGGCGATGTGACCGGCGATTACGCTTCTGTGGTTGGATATGGGGCTGCAGTAGTCTTGAAGACCGGATAGACAATCTTGATCCGGTCAGGGGGGATTCTTGCTTTTGTTTCCCTGGCATGAAATCATAAAGGGCATTTTGCAGATACCGTCATGATCTGAAAGTATAATCAGGACATGAAGTTCGTGCAGATCGCAGTCAATGTCCCTGCTGTATCCGGGGTCTTCGATTATCTGCTGCCGGAGAACCTGTCCGGTCAGGTGAAGGTTGGACACCTGGTGACGGCGCCGTTTGGGGCTCAAATCGTTCAGGGGGTGATCCTGCGTTTTATCGCGCAACCCTCGGTAGCAGATCCAAAAGAGGTCCTGGCCTTGTTGGCGCCCGAACCGGTGCTGACCGCACCCCAACTAGCCCTGGCTGAAAAACTGGCAGAGGTCACACTCAACCCGCTATCTGCGATCATAGGGTTGATGCTGCCGGTTGGTCTTTCCCAGCAGGCTGATGTCTTGTATGAGGCTGTCGACAGGGCGCCGCGCGATGGAGAGCAATCTCAGGGATCGGTGGTCCGGCAGCGGCTGCTCAACCTGCTCGATGAACGCGGCCCGCTGCGGGGTCGACAGATTGACAGCCACTTCCGCAATGTGGATTGGAGAAAGTCTGCCCAGGCGCTGGTGCGTCGCGGTCTGCTTACCAGCCGGGCGGTACTGCCTGCACCGCGTGTCCGTCCGAAGCTGGTCCGGACGGCCCAACTGGCGGTTCCGCTGGAAGCCGCCGAAGCGGCCATGCCTGACCTGGGGAGAACAGACGCAACCCTTGATCGCCGCCAGGCCGCCATGCGCTTCCTGATGAAGGAACTCGATGAAGTCAATGTATCCTGGGTGTATGCCGAAAGCGGCTGCAACCTGGCTGACCTGCATAAACTGGCCGGGATGGACCTGATCCTCTTACGGGAGAGTGAAATCTGGAGAGATCCTTTACAAAGAATAGAGAAGGGCAGCGCAGCGACCCGGGAAAAAGTGCTGACTTCCGAGCAGGAAAACGCACTAATGAAGATCAAAGAAGCATTAGGCGCATCCGCCCGGACGCCTGGTCCCTGCTTCCTGTTCCATGGGGTTACCGGTTCCGGCAAAACAGAAATCTATATCCGTGCTGCCCAGGAAGCAGCCCGCAGGGGGCGACAGACCATCCTCATGGTCCCGGAGATCGCATTGACGCCGCAGACGGTGCGCCGTTTTCTGGTGCATTTCCCGGGACAGGTGGGATTGCTCCATTCCAGGCTGTCTGAAGGAGAGCGTTACGATACCTGGCGCCGGGCCCGGCAGGGACTATTGAAAGTGGTGATTGGACCGCGTTCGGCTTTGTTTGCCCCGCTGCCGCAGGTCGGGTTGATTGTAGTTGATGAGTGCCATGATAACTCGTATTACCAGTCTGAACCGCCTTTTTACAATGCAGCTGCGGCAGCCCGAATGTATGCCGGGCTGTGCGGCGCGGTGTGTATCCTGGGATCGGCCACACCCTCGGTTGAACAACGTTACCAGGCAGAGAACGGTGAAATGGTCCGTCTGAGCCTGGTGGGCAGGATTACACCGGGATCAGCAGGACAACCTGCGCGCAGCCTGGAACTGCCCCCGATTGAAGTTGTCGACATGCGGGAGGAGTTGAAAGCCGGCAATCGTGAAATCTTCAGCCGTTCTTTGAGCGCTTCCCTGACAGGAGTACTGGAACGCGGAGAACAGGCGATCCTGTTTATCAACCGGCGCGGCGCCGCCACCTATGTCTTCTGCCGGGAGTGCGGGTACACGCTCAAGTGTCCCCACTGCGAGATTCCCTTAACCTACCATACCCAGCCAGCGAATTCCGACCTGCGCTGTCATCGCTGCGGCTATCAGCGCCGGTTACCGGCGACCTGCCCGCAGTGTGGGAGCAGGCACATCCGCCAGTATGGTTTGGGCAGTGAGAAGGTCGAAACTGATCTGCAGCAGTTATTCCCCCGCGCCCGTGTCCTGCGTTGGGATTGGGAGACGACCCGCCAGAAGGATGCCCATGAGATTATCCTGAGCCACTTTGTTTCTGGCCGGGCGGATGTGCTGGTCGGTACCCAGATGCTGGCGAAAGGTCTGGATATTCCCCGGGTGACCCTGGTCGGGGTGGTGCTGGCAGATGTGGGCTTGAATTTTCCTGATCCATTTGCTGCAGAGCGGGGTTTTCAACTACTGACCCAGGTGGCCGGCCGTGCAGGCCGCTCGGAGCTGGGTGGGCGGGTGGTATTGCAGACCTTCCAGCCCGATCATTATGCCATCCGGTACGCGGCTGGGCACGATGTGGAGGGCTTCTACCAGCAGGAACTGGCCTACCGGCGTGAATTGGGGTACCCTCCATACCGGCAGTTGGTACGGCTGGAATACCGCAGCCGGGATGAAAACCGGGCTGAGGCAGAAGCGCACAAGCTGGGCGGTTATCTGGTCTCAAGGCTGGAAAAAGACCGGCATGTAGAAACGGATTTGATCGGCCCAGCGCCAGCATTCTTTTCCAGGGCTGCCGGTGTCTATCGCTGGCAGGTGGTCCTGCGCGGGCCTTCCCCAGTGGATATAATCAAAGGACTACTCCTGGAGCACCCCAACTGGCTGAAGGACTGGCGGGTTGAAGTCGATCCGGTGAGTTTGCTATAATCTAACAGGAAACAAACAAGAAGAAGAGGAGACTATCATGCAGTCATTCAGTCGTGGTTGGGCGTTCCTGAAACAGGCCTGGGGGATGGCTGTTAAAGATCGTGATCTGATCAAACCTTCAATCTATGCGCTTTTTGCGGGTTTCATCGTTTCAATACTCTTTATCCTGCCAATGGTCGGCGCCGGTTTCCTGTTTGACCCGGGAGGCGTGTTGGGTCAGGCGGTCCTGTTGGTGTTTGGCGCACTGTTGATCTTTGTGCAATATTCAGTTGGTTATCTATTTTCGGCCATGACCGTCTACCTGGTGTACGGTTACCTGGCAGAAGGTGATGGCCGTATGGACAAAGCCTGGGCGGTCGTCCGGCGAGACTGGCTGGATATCCTCAGCCTGGCCGGCGCTTCGACCCTGGTCAAGGTACTGACCAATGCGCTCAGGGGCAAAGGACGCAATCAGGGTGGAAATATGCTGGCCGGGCTGGTCGATACGGTCTGGACCGAGGCCGCCTTCCTGCTGCTGCCGGCGATGGTGATCGAAGATATCAACCTTAAGGCTGCCCTTGAACGGGTAGGGAAGATCGTCAAGAACAACCTGCTTTTGATCGGGATCAGTACAGTGGGCGTCAGGGCTGTCAATGGGCTGATTGGCTTCCTGTTGGGGGCAGCAGGTATTGCGCTGGGATTAGGCGTCGGTTTGGGCATTATCTCCCTGGCCGGCCCCGAACAGGTTCTTGGACTGGTGACCGGGATCGGGTTGGGTGTGATTATCGCCGGTATCTTTATTATGCTGGCCACAGTAGTCACCTCCTATACTGCCACTGCTTACCATACCTGTCTGTATCTTTGGGCCCGGGATGTGGAAAATGCCCGGGCGGCCGGTCACAGCAGCCAGGTAGCCGCCCCGGCCCCGCTGGCAGCAGTCCTGGATTAATCGATGCATCCACAGCAGCGCCGAGAGATCCTGGACTGGGAGGAAGTCGATCGCTTGATTGATCAACTGATCCCACAGTTCGACCATGAATTTAAAGCCATGGTCATGATCACGCGCGGGGGGATCGTCCCGGGCGGGTTGCTGGCCGAAGCGCTGGATATTACCCATGTGCTGACCGCTGCGGTCGATTTCCCGGCTGAGATCGAACAGGAGAAATCCAAATTAATGGCTTGGCCAGAGTTCCTGCAGTTCCCGGCCATTGATTTGCTGCAAGGCCGCCCGATCTTGATCCTGGATGATGTCTGGGGAACGGGCCGCACAATTGTCGCGGTCAAGAACCGGGTATCGGCGGCCGGGGGATTCCCTGAAACCTGTGTACTGCATTTCAACCCATACCGGAATCGCTTTTCAAATATCAAGCCTGATTATTATGCTGCTGTTACAGATGCGTTTATCGTCTATCCATGGGAGATCGATCGCGGTCCCGATAAGTTGCTGTTGGGGTAAATATGCGCCTGTGTAAAGCCACCCAAGGTGATAAACTGGGCGTCCTGAGCAAGAATATCTATTTCGATAACCTGGATGAGATCATCCTGTGCCAGGTTACAGAAATTATGTCCCTGTATGAATTTGAACGCGGGGAGCCGTTATTCTGGGAAGGGGATGCTTGTGCCGGGCTGCATATCCTGCAGAAAGGCTGCCTGAAGCTTTACCGGCTTTCAGCACAGGGGCGCCAGTATATTGTCCGCCTCCTGCTGCAGGAAGGGGAAACCTGTAACGAAGTACCAGTATTCGATGGGGGGAACAATCCTGTCAATGCAGAGGCGTTGGAAGACAGCCGAGTCTGGATCATCCAACCGGACTATTTGCGTGAACTGGCCAGGACTTATCCTGAGTATACCTATACGCTGCTTAAACACTTCTCAGCAAGTCTGCGGAGTATGGTTAGAAAAGTCAGTGAAATGGCTTTTTACCAGGTAACCCACCGGCTGGCCAGGCAGATCGCTGAACTATCCGAGGAAGGGGTAAGCGGCAAAATGGGGATCCGCCTGACCCAGGAACAAATGGCCGCCCGTTTGGGAACCGTTCGGGAAGTGGTTGCGCGTTCATTAAAGGAATTGGAACGCAGTGGGGCATTGCGGGTAACACGCAACCGGATCGAGATCACCGATCCAGACCTGCTGGCCGAATGGACTCATGGGCTGGACAAATAAGGGGGAAGCGCTGCCCTTGATTGATCGGGCGCCGGGCTGCCTGAAGCTGGCGGCCCGGCTTTACTTTAGGGCTATCAGCCTTATATAGGCGAAAAAGGTCGCCCACTTATGGTGCGTAAGTGGGCGATCTAGGCTGCGTGGGTGGGCGATAAATGGAGCGTCGATGGGCGACTTATGGTGCGTTTTCAGCCTTACTTTTTTCGATCGTTCTGCCTTATGTGTTTGGTAATCAGGCGGAAAGATCCCTTCAAAGGGCTGTTAAAGCAGATTCTCTTTGACCTGCAGTTCTGCATTGAACAGCGATCCGCCGGCGGCTCCTCGAATGGTATTGTGCGAGAGCACCACAAAGCGCAGGTCCAGGATGATATCCGGGCGGACGCGGCCGACGACGGTGGCCATCCCACGGCCGGTGCTGCGGTCCAGGCGCGGCTGCGGCCGGTCTGGCTCGTCACGTACGATGATCACGGGATTGGGAGCGGATGGCAGGTCGCGGGCTGCCTGCGGCGCCTGGTAGTTCCGCAGAACTTCGATGGCTTCTTCAGGGCTGGCCTTCCTCTCGAGTTCCAGGTTGACGCACACCATGTGCCCGTCCGTAACATGGACCCGGTTGGTCTGGGCCGAGATCAAGAAGTCAGCCGGTTTTATCTCACCGTTGACCAATTCACCCAGGATCTTGCGCGGTTCCCATTCGACCTTTTCTTCTTCGCCGCCGATATACGGGATCACATTGTCTGTAATATCCAGCGACGATACGCCGGGGTACCCGGCGCCCGAAACCGCCTGCATGGATACCACAAAGACCTTTTTCAGCCCAAAGGCATCTTTTAAGGGTTTCAGGGCTACCGACAGGCCAGTGCTGGTGCAGTTGGAGTTGGTAGTGATGCTGCCGCTCCAGCCGCGTTTCTGGCGCTGGTCTTTGATTACGTGGATCAATTCCGGGGTGACTTCGGGGAAGAGGATCGGTACATCCGGCTCATCACGGTAAGCAGATGCGTTTGAACAGACTGCAGCCCCGGCCCGGGCAAAGGCCGGTTCGATATCTTTGGCCTGGCCGGAAGGCAGGGCAGAAAAGACAATCTTTGCCTCAACCTGCCCGGGTGTGGGTTGGACGATGACCATCTCTGCCGCCCAGGCCGGCATCGGATCGGTTAATACCCAGCGGCAGGCTTCTGTGTAGGGTTTTCCGGCTGAGCGATCTGAGGCTGCCAGGGCGACGACTTCGAACCAGGGGTGGTTGTCGAGAAGTGAAATGAAGCGCTGGCCGACACTGCCGGTTGCGCCCAATACCGCAACGGGGATTTTTTCAGACATAGATAAGGCCTCCTATTTTTTGTTGGCGAGAATGATTTTATGTAAAGATTTAATCGCATTCTCGGTATCTTCTGCGATTACGACCAGGCTGATCGATACTTCAGACGATCCCTGGGCGATTGCCAGGACATTGACCCCTTCATTCCCAAGGGTGCTGAAAATACGCCCGGCAACACCGGGAGTATCCTTCATTCCTTTTCCAACGACTGTGATGATCGATACTTCTTCAGTCGTCCAAACCCGGTCGATATCACGGATCGCAATTTCTTCCTCGAATGTTTTCTTCAGGGCGCTCAGCACCTTCTCGGCGACTTCGACCGGTACTGCAAAGCAGATAGATTGTTCTGAAGAAGCCTGTGTGATCAAAGGGACGCTGGTTCCCGTGGAGGCGACAGCACCAAAGGCGCGCGCCGCTACACCCGGAACGCCCAGCATACCACGGCCTTCGATCGTTACCAGTTTCTGGGCGCGGATGGCGGTTACCGCTTTGATGACTTCATCGCCGTTTGGTTTTTTACCGTTGTTAGAGTCGTTCACCAGTCGGGTGCCGGGGTGTTTTGGTTCGAAAGTATTGCAGATGCGCAGACCGATGCCTGACTCAACCACGGGCCGGATGGTCTTGGGGTGCAGCACTTTGGCGCCGTAATATGCCAGTTCAGCAACTTCCCGGTACGTGATTTGGGGCAGGGTTTGCGCCTCGGGTACTGTGCGGGGATCAGCAGTCATTACCCCGTTCACATCTGTCCAGATCCAGACCTCATCTGCGGGTAACACGGCCCCAATGATGGCCGCCGAGTAATCGCTGCCGCCGCGGCCCAAGGTGGTGATCACGCCGTCGGGGGCAGCTCCAATGAACCCGGTTACGATGGGAACCTGGCCTTGAGCAAGGATCGGGTGCAGGACTGCCCGTGTTTTCTTTGTAGTGCTTTCGAAATCAGGGTGTGCAGCCTGGTACTGATGATCGGTTTCAATGAGTTTCGTGGCCTCAACAAAGCAGGAGGGTGTGCCAGCGCTTTCCAGGGCGGCGGAAAACAGGCGTACGCTCATGCGTTCTCCCAATGAAGCAATCGTATCCATTGCACGGGGAGTGGCTTCCCCGAGGACGGCGATCGCCCGGCAGGTGCTCCCGAAGACATCCACCAGGTCACTGATTTCTCCCATGATTTGCTGGCGTTTGGTTTTATTGGAGATCACTGTTTCGGCAATGGAACCGTGTTTTTCAAGCAGGGTTTCTTCTGTTTCTGAAATATGTTCCTGTTCTCCTTGAGTTGCCCGGTTGGCGCCATCCAGGAGCAGGTTGGTGACACCCGACATGGCCGAGATAACCACGGCCAGTCTTGGCCAGTCCGTCAGGGTATCCTGGATGATTTTGATGGCATTGGTAATCGCTTCGGGTGAGCCGACTGAGGTGCCACCAAACTTCATGGTGAGTGTTCTGTTCGATGATTTCTGGGTTTCTGGCATATTTTCTCCTGTTTGGGGTGAAACAAAAGCACCCTACTTCCGTAGGGTGCTGGATGTTTGTAGCCTGCCTGAACCTGTTTATCCGGTTCTTTCAAACACCACAATCCCACGGAAGTTCCGTGAGTTGGTCATGCCCATAGTTGTTGTGGTGGATGTCAGTTCGATGTTCATTGGGCGCAAGGATACCATTATGAAGTTATCCAGTCAAGTAAAAACCAGGTAAAAACCAGGTAAAAAATGGAAAAACAACAAGTATGGCCTGGGTTGGGGTCATGTCATATACCCTAAAATACCCAATCACTTGCCTTTCGCATAGATTCGTACTATAGTACAGAAACCTGTGGCGCCGCCGAAAAGAGGAGATCACTATGTTCATTCATCCATTGGTCGTCCAACTGAGATTTACCCGCAGTGAGTTTGTGCGCTGCCTGGAAGGTCTTACCGCTGAAGATGCCATCAAGCGCTTGATGCCCATGAACAGCATCAGCTGGATGATAGGGCACCTTGCCAATCAGGAACACCGTTACTGGGTGATAGCCGCCCAGGGAAAAGATATCTTCCCGGCCTTGAATGACCGGGTTGGCTATGGTCAACCGGCCAGTACACCCGGCCTGGATGAGATGTGGGATATCTGGCATAAAGTCACCTCAACGGCCGATATGTATCTGGATACTGTGACACCGGAGATCCTGCAGACCTATTTTGATTGGCACGGTAAGCCTTATCCTGAAAGCGCCGGTACGCTTTTACAGCGTAATCTTTATCATTACTGATACCACGTCGGTGAGGCGAATGCCATCCGCCAGATGCTGGGTCATGCAGACCTGCCCCAGTTCGTGGGTGATATGACATCCGCAGTATACAGACCGGAGTCAATTTCGACTGCAGATTGATAAATTTTCCTGCTGCCAGCAGCCAAATGCGTTTCCCCCAGATTGAATGTCGGGAGGCTGATAGATTGTAGGGATTGTTGCGTTTCTCCCTTTGTGACCTATAATAATGGTATGCTCATACTACAGAGTACTGCGAAAATATCTGAACTGAAATTCTGGTTCTTGAAGGAGCATTATTGGATCCAAGTTTAGATATTTATGCAAGAAGCAGTCGTTCTGCGGTTGGAGAACTAGCGGCGTACCCGTTTGGGTTGAGTAGGGACTGTATATGAAAATAAAAACGCGCAGCCATTCCCGGTTCTGTTTTGTGGCAATCATAATCTGTTTGTTAGGAACCTCCTCATGTGCTGCGTATAAACCCATTAAGGTGGGCTTTTCAGGCGGGTTGACAGGCAGGAATGCAGCCCTGGGTGTCGATGGCCGGGATGGGGCGCTGCTGGCTGTTGAAGTAATTAATGCCAGGGGAGGGGTCAACGGGCGTCCCCTGCAGTTGATCGTTCAGGACGATCTCTCTACACGCGAGGGCGCCCTGGAAGCTGATAAAAAATTGATGGAACTGGGCGTGGTTGCTATCATCGGTCATATGCTTAGCGAAACGATGGTATCAATCTGGCCTGACGTAAAAGAATCGGGAATGATTTACCTGAGCCCCATGGTGTCAACGCCCTTGCTGCAAGGACAGAAAGATAATTTCTTTCGGGTCAACCCGGTGAATTCATATCAGTCCAAAAGTCTGGCGCGTTATGCCTATGTGAGTTTGGGGCTGAAACGGATTGCCATCATATACGATATCAATAACCAGGCTTATACAGAGACATACGAGGAAGATTTTGCAGAAATGTTTGAAGCCTATGGGGGGGAAGTGGTGGTAGAAGAAGGCTTTGCGACTTTAGAAAATCCGGATTTCGAACCCTTCTTGAAGAAAGTCAAATCTCGAAATGTTGATGGATTTCTGGTCGTTGCTTCTTCTGTAGATACAGCTTCGTTTGCACAACAAGCGTACCTACGGGGTTTCGACGAGCAAATTCTGGCCAGTAATTGGGCTTTTACCGAAGATCTTATTCAAAATGGCGGGCGGGCAGTGGATGGTATTCTAACAATCACATCGCATATAGAAGATAACCAGACGCCGGTGTACCAGGAATTCAAGACGAAGTTTGAAGAGCATTTCGGGCGTTCTCCAACCTTTTCGGCAGGGTATGGATATGAATCGATCATGGTCTTGGCTGAAGCCTTGAAAAAAAGCAATGGGCATGCGGAAGGTCTGGCGGAAGCTTTGTTAGAAACCGAATACTATCAAGGTGTGCACGGCAGTATTACACTGGACCAGTTTGGGGATGTCCGGAGAACGATGTATATAATCATTGTCCAGGAGGGGAAATTTAAAACACTTGAATCGCTTGATGTTATACCGGTCCAATGAAGCCTGATGATCGCTCCCTACCTTCAGCCTTCCAGGCTCTTATAAGAGGGAATTTATTACTCCCCGTCATTCTGGCGCTGGTCGGTGTCCTGGCGGGAACAGCTTATATTGGAGGCCGGGAGGTCGAAAACCAACAGGCCAAATTTAATGATTCCATCAGTATCGTTATTGAGAATTTCGTTGACTATGCCAGTAATGAATTGGATGCGATCGCTTATGCCATTGAGAACGGGTCGATTGAAGAGGCTGAATTATTCATGCAGGCTCAGTGGAAGGTGCAGGGTGTTTTTGATACCATCTATTTGTTAGATGAGCAGGGCATTATTCGGGCCATGGTGCCTTTGGACAGCCGCTATCTAGGCTTTGATATGTCGCGCCGTGACTATTACACTGAACTGGATTGTACCGTGGGAATCAATATATCAGATCCATTCTCATCTTTGCGTACAGGTCAGCCAACCGTATATCTCTCTCGCTGTATTGATCAAAAATGGCTGCTGGTTGGGGAATTAAACCTGGGTTCTTTACAGGATACAGTACTTTTCAGCCAGGCAGATTATTCTCAGGTTTCTGTTGCTGTCATAGACCAAAATGGGACACTCCTGGCTCATCCAGAGTTTGATCGTGTGGCCAGGCAAGACAATATCAGCAATTGGAGAATAGTGCAAACGGCCAAGCAAGCAGGAGACCTGACCCTGCGTTATTGGCGGGATGGCCGGTTGTGGATTGGGAATGCCAGACTGGTACAACCGATGGGCTGGATGGTGATCACAGAAGTACCTTATGTTGTGGTCTATATTACTTACCTGATTGCGGCTTTAATTATGACCCTGTTGATGGTGATAATCTTTTCACTTGCTATCCAGCGTTTTTCATTTCAGGTTCAACAGAAGATGGTTCGCCCTCTGACCAACCTCAGTGAAAGTACAAGTGCTCTTGCCTCCGGTGATTATGCTGCCAGTGAGTTATTGCTTGATTCCCCACAGTATTTTGAAGAAATAGAAAAACTGATAATCAATTTCCAGAAGATGAGCAAGGCAATTTTCTCAAGAGAGAGTCTCCTGAAAGAAAGTGAAAAACAGTATCGCCGTTTGGTAGAGAATTCACCAGATGCAATTCTCGTACATCACCAAAATAAGATCGTGTATGCCAATCAGGCCGCGGTACGTTTGTACCGGGCGCCTGATGCGAAAGTCATCATTGGTAAGTCTATGTTGAGTATAACCCACTCAGAATCTTCTGCATTGGTGAGAAAACAATTGAAAAGGATTAACAGAGCGGATAGAACCACTGTCTTACCTCTATCCGAACAGAAACATATCCGGTTTGATCAGAGTGTGTTTGACGCGGAAGTTATTACCTCTTCAATTTTTTTTGAAGGTGGTTATGAAGCGCAAACGATCGTGCGGGATATTTCCAGGCGAAAAGACGAAGAAATGCGGATGAAATACCTCGCTACGCATGATTTCTTGACCGATTTGCCCAATCGTTTCCAATTCCAGACTGTTCTAAGGAAAGTTCTTTCGAAATCGGAGCAAGATCAGACGATAGGCGCTGTTTTGTATCTGGACCTGGATGGTTTCAAAGCGATTAATGACGCTTATGGTCATGCAGTGGGCGATGAAACCCTTAAATTTGTTGCCAGAAAGCTTCAATTGGCTGTCAACACAGGAGTAGTATTCCGTTTGGGGGGCGATGAATTTGTTATTTTATTGGAAGATTTACAAAATCTACAGAATGCAACCCTGGTAGCAAACAGCATCTTGATGGAGTTTTCAAACCCACTAATGATCGAAAATGAAGAAGTTCAGCTTTCGTTTAGTATTGGTATCAGTGTTTTCCCTCAGGATGGCAATGATCCCCGCCAGTTGTTACAGGCTGCAGATTTGGCCATGTACAAGGCAAAAGATGAAGGAAAACACTGTTATAAATACTATTCATCTGAAATGGGAGTACAGATACAGGAACGGATTTCAATTATCGCCTATTTACATAAGGCGTTGGAGAAAAAAGAACTTTTCCTGGAATATCAACCACAGATCGACAGTGAGACGGGAACAATGATTGGAGTGGAGGCTTTATTACGCTGGCGGCATCCGGAATTTGGCGTAATTCGTCCCGGCCGGTTTATCGATCTTGCTGAAGAAACAGGGTTGATCATTCCTGTAGGTGAATGGATAATACGATCAGTTTGTCAACAGGTAAAGGATTGGAAGAAGTGGATTCCCGACCCGTTTCATGTTGCAATTAATCTTTCTAATCTACAATTGAAGCAGCCGGATCTGGTTCCTGTCTTCCGGACTATATTGAAAAATTGTAAGATTGATCCGGGGTTGCTTGAATTGGAACTATCTGAAAATGTTGTCTTCCAAAGCCGGAAGGAAGCGCTTGAAAAGCTGCTCGACTTGAAATCGTTGGGGTTGAAACTGGCTATTGACGATTTCGGGACCGGTTACTCAACCCTGGGTTTTCTGCCGCACTTCCCTTTCGATCATCTAAAGATTGACCAGCGCCTAGCCCCGGATATCCTGACGGATCCGAAAGAGGCAGCGATTATTTCCGGCGTGATCACAATTTCCAACAAATTAGGGTTGAAAGTGATTGCAGAAGGTGTTGAATCCTATGAACAGATTGAATTCTTCAAATCACAGGGATGTACTGTGTTTCAGGGGTATTATTACAGCGATAGTGTCCGGGCAGATGAGATAACCAGGATACTGCAGAAACGGCATCTGTGGAACAAGCGCCCGGGCTAACTCACCGATAAGATAGAACCACGCTCGGTTTTCTCGACCTCAATTCGGGTTGGGAAGGCATCTTTTAATTCATCCAGATGGGTGATCACCAGGATTATTTCAAAATCATCCTTTACCTGGTTGATTGCTTCGATCAAACGCTGACGGCCTTGTGTATCCTGGGAACCAAAGCCTTCATCAATGACCAGGGTCTGCAGGCGAGCTCCTTTGCGTTGAGCAAGCACTTCCGATAATGCCAAACGAATTGCAAAATTGATCCGAAAGGCTTCACCTCCGGAATACATTTCGTAATCGCGAATACCAGCCCCGTCGCTAATTTGGATCTCAAGAGTTTCTCTGAGGTCCTCACGTTTCTTGTCCTTGTATTCGCTTTGAGTGACGAAGCGAATGCTCATTGTCCCATTGCTGAGACGGTCCAGCAGATCGTTGGCTTTGGTTTCAATCTGTGGCAGAGCCTGTTCAATGAGCAGGGCTGGAATCCCATCTTTGCCGAATGCGCGTTCCAGAATCTTGTATCGACCAATTTGTTTCCCAAAGATTTCGCGTTGGTGCTGGTACTCCTGATTGCGGCCGCGCAGGTCTTCCAGCACAGTCACTTTTTGTCTCGCCGCCCCTACTGCCTGGTTTAGCCGGTTCTCCTGTTCTTGCAGTTGAAACAAATCCTGTTCAGCGTTGTTAATATCCGGGGCTTGTTCATCAGCTTTAGAGAGGGATTCGGCGGCTTGCTTGAGTTCAACTTCCTGTGAGGCGACGAGTTTCTTCTGGTCGTCAATTTCATTTTGAATGTTGTTTATTTCTCTTTCGAGAGGTTTCAACGCTGCACGGGCAGTTTCGAGTTTTAGATAGGAGTCTTCTACCTGTCTCAACTCATTCTCAGTTTTTCGGGCGGCATCATGATTAGCGGCATCGTATCCCAGGGCTTTTAGTCTCTTGTCGAGTTCAGCAAGTTCTGTGCGGATTACAGCCGCATAGGTTTCTTTTTCCAGAATGGTTTTGATCTCTTTCCAACGCGGTTGTCCCTGTTCTTCCCATTCCGATATTCTCTGCTGCAGATATTCAAGTTGGGAGGTCACCTTACTTACCAGAGCGGTTTGGCTTACTCGCTGTTCTTCAACCTTGCCTACACCGGCGATTTCTTTTTCCAGAACCTTGATATTGTTACTGAGTTCGTCCAACAGCGCCTTATTGCGGCGGAACTGATCGCCCATTTGGGTGCCTTCTGTATTGAGTTGTTCGATCAGTGTTTTTCGTTCTTCGGGACTGAGTGGTTGGCCGCACAAAGGGCATAGGGCGCCTTTGCTGCTTTCAAGCTGCTCGATGCGGGCTTTGTGTTGAGCCATTTCGACCTTCAGGTGTTCATTCTCTGCTTTTCGTTCCGCCTGCTCCTGTCTGGTTGCTTGCAGGGTATGATCCAGCTCTGTCCGGGCAGCCAGCCGGGTTTCTAAATCTTTCAGTGCTGCTTGCAAGGTCTCCTTTTCAATGGTAAGGTTTTTCAGGGATTTTGATAGGTTCTTGACCTCGTTTTCCTGATCCTTGAGTAAGCTGCTTTCCTGCTCCAATCTGACCCGCTCATTACTGATGCGTTCCAGCAAGGGTTGACGATGGGCTTCGTGTTCCCGAAATTCACTGGCAACTTTCTCCAGCCGTTCAATTTCAGCCTGAACCTTTTTCCATTTTTGATAATCAGCTTCAACCAGGTCGGCCCGTTCTAAGAGTTCTGTCAGTTTTTTTTGCTCATTCTCCCGTTCTGTAAAGCGGTCCAGTAGTTCGGCCAACAATACCTGCGAACGCTCAAGACTGGCAGTCAGCGATGCGGCTAGTTTGCGCTGCTCGTTCAGCGAAGCAGCCATTTGTTTCATGTTCTCAAGGTTTGCCTCCCTGGATTTTCGCTGGGCGGTCAACTCTCCAAGCCTGGCTTCCAGTTCGGCCTGGTTTGCTTTTCTAACTGGCTCTTCCGCCAGTTCGGCATTGATCTCTGCCATCCGTCCATCGACTTCGCCAAGTTCACGTTCGATCCGCTTGCGGTGATTGGCAGACTTTTCCCTGTAATGTTCCCAAACTTCCAGTCCCAACACATTGCCGAGTACATCTTTACGCTTGCTGGCATTTTGCTGGGTGAATTGATCCGCTTTACCCTGCAAGAAAAAAGCTGCGTTTACGAAAGTATCATAATCCAGCCGCAGGGTTTCTTCTATGCGAGCCTGTGTTTCCCGGAGGGTACGTTCGCTGAGTGGTTTCCATACGTAAGCATCTTTCTTTCTGCCCTCCGCAATCTGAAATTCCAATACTGTATTTTTCCCGCGCCGCTTACTGCGCAAGACTTGGTAAATTACAGATTCATAAGAGAAAATCAGGCTGACTTCAGCAGTCTCTGACTGCAAATTGATCATGGATTCATCACTTTTTCGGGCCTGTCCGAAGAGTGCCCAAGTAAAGGCTTCCAGTAATGATGATTTTCCCGAGCCGTTTGAACCAGAGATGCAAGCCAGATTGAAGTTTGTGAAATCCAACTCAACTGGATCCTGATAAGAGAGAAAACCAGATAAGTGAAGTTTAATTGGGATCATGTATGTTCTTAATGAATGAATAGGATGTTTTAAACCATTCGAAACCCAGGGCTTGGTAAAAGGGATGCGAATTTTCGCGATTCGCGTTCAAGTGCACATAAATCATTGAGTAACCTTGTTGGGAATTCCAGGTCTCTGCCTGGCGCATTAAAAGTTTTCCTTTTTCCTGGCTGCGATGGTTTTCGGCAGCAACGAGACCTCCTACTTCAGCGACTGCGTCGATCTCCAGGTAGGCATGCGGACGTATATGGATCCAACCGGCAATTTCCCGGTCAACTCCTGCAATGTATGTGGACTGGTGGGGATCTTTGATTATCTTTTTTAACCTGCTGCTGATTTGGTCGATAGTGGCTGAATATCCTGATAGTTCGGTGAGCATAGCAATCGAGGCTGTATCTTCGAGTCGAGCCAGGCGAACTGTTGCAGCAAGTAACTGGTTTTTCATAATTGAATTATAACTGTATGTGAACTGGCTTGTCGTACCTGTCGACTGGTGTTATTATTTTGATGGAGTAATTATGCTGGAGTTAGAAGAACGCCGGGCAAATCGCCGCCGGATTTTGATTATTATAATCCTGTGTACCCTGCCTTTTTATTGTCTGGGTATCATAGCCATTCAATTCGCCCCGGATCCGGGTTCTTTCACACCAACACCGACCATTACCCTCTCTCCAACTGAATTGGTGGTCACTGCTACGCCGGCGGCAACCTTTACCGGTGAACCTACTGCAACGGGTACGCCTAGTCCTACACAGACTGAAACACCAACAGTATCCCCAACGATCTCACCAACTCCCTTCCTGCCGCCGACAATCCCTCCGTCGGCCACGCAGACGAATACCTTTGTTCCAACACTGTCCTTTACCCCATCGGAAACTCCCAGTTTTACACCTGTGTTCACTCCTTCAAACACTCCGGTTACACCTTCTGCCACACCTACCCCGTAATACAAAAAAACTCTCATCTCCAATGCACTGGCGGATATGATGAAGGGATTGATTGCTTTGTTGGGGTCAGGGGAATACCTGCCTGTGATGGTTCCCGTAGATCGCTTCCTTCTGGAAAGCCTGGATATCAAAGACCGCCCACCTCGGTTGTTTGCCTGCCGGCAGTTGCTGGACAGGAAGGTCAGGCCAGTATTGAACGCTGGTCGTGGATGGGGGAAGCGCATTTCCAAAATCTGGGTGCGGATGTGAAAGCACTCGCAGTGGTCGATCAAGAATCAGCAAACGATCCTCGTTGGGAAGGTGATTTGCTAAATGCGGATTTGATCTACTTTTCTGGTGGAAATCCAATCTATCTGTACCAGACCTTGCAGGGTAGTCGTGTCTGGGCTGCTGTCAGGCAGGCTTGTGATTGTGGCGCTATCTTTTCTGGGTGTTTGGCTGGTGCAATGGTACTGGCTGCGCAGGTGCCTGATATCCGTTCTGCTGGGCTGTACCATATCCAAGCATTTGGCATTCTACCCGCCAATGGTTGTCCCTCATTTTGATCGTATGAAAAGTTGGGCCCCGCTTTTCATGCGTCTTCTGCAGACACGGTTGAAGAGAGAATCGTTTGTGCTGGGAATTGACGAAAACACTGCACGAATAGGGAAATTGGGCGATCTATGGCAGGTATTTGGAGAACAAACGGTCTCTATAATTACCAGGAACGGGATTGATGTGTACTGGGATGGAGATTCATTGTACTTACCTTCCCGGGCAGTATAATGGGTTTACTGTATAAACTGGCATGGGTATCTGGTCAGCGGTGCTGACATTATCGATTGGATTGCGTAACATGAAGAATATATTTTTAAAGTGTATTACAACTGGTTTAATAGTAACGCTTTTGTCTGGCTGTGGGAATTTACCGGATCTAGTATCTTTAATCACTACCCCAACTCCGGAAGTTACTTCAACCCCGACGGTCACACCCGTTTCGGGAACTGCAATGGGCAATACACCGCAACCAACTCAAGAACGTTCTGCCGTATTAAGAATCTGGGTGCCGCCTGAACTTGATCCCAATATTGACAGCCTGACTAGTGAACTTTTCACCCGGCAGGTGAACGATTTTGTTATGCAGCGCCCCGGTCTGACAATTGATATTCGAGTAAAGGCAATCGATGGGAAGGCCGGTTTGCTGAATACTTTGCTGGCTACTTATGATGCTGCTCCGGAAGCCCTACCAGATTTGATTGCGCTTACCCGCACAGACATGGAGATGGCTGCTTCTCGTGGTGTCCTGCACCCTATGGATGGACTGACAGAAATACTGGATGAACCGGATTGGTATGCATATGCCCGGCAGATGGCTCATATCAAGAATACAGCGTATGGGCTCCCGTTTTCAGGGGATGCTCTTGTGCTTGTTTATCGCGCATCTGAAATCGAAGATTTTGATGCAGATTGGAATGTGCTTGGTGAACAGGGAGGTATTCTTTCGTTTCCAATGTCTGACCCAACGTCCCTTTTCAGCTTGAGCTTGTACCAATCAATGGGTGTTCCAATCATTGATGACCAAGGGCTGCCTGCAGTTGATGCTGAATCAATGACGCGTTTGTTATCCTTCTATGATCAGGCCAGACGAAATGCGTTGTTATTACCTGGTATTGAAACCATTCAGAACGATACACAATCCTGGCAGGCATATACTGAAGCACGCGCCAACCTGGTTGTAACCTGGACTTCCCGTTACCTTGATGATAGACCGGTAGACAGCCGGATGGTTCCAATTCCTGGGCTGGATCAATCTTCTTATACCCTGACAAGTGGATGGGTTTGGGCACTGGCTGGTTCTAACCCGGATAACCAGTTGCTGGCCGCTAAACTGGCTGAGGCGCTGGTTGACAGTGAATATCTGGCTGCATGGACAGAGACCGCGGGTTATCTACCGCCGCGTCCTAATGCATTGTCCAAATGGAAACAGGTCGATGATCAACTGCTTTTGAGCGGGATCATTGAATCTTCCCAATTGATTCCCGGCAATGAGCAAATGACGGTGTTGGGACCTGTCTTTCAGGTGGCTCTGTCGGAAATCATGAGCGGGCAGAAGAGTATCGAAGATGTAGTTCAATCAGCAATTGATGCCCTGGATTAACGATAATCTAACAATACTTGAGTAAAATTATCATAATTGAGGGCACAAAACCAAGAAGGAAACAAATGATGATAAACAAAAAAATTGCTGAATTGATGAACGCCCAGATCGGGCATGAACTTGGCGCTTCAAATGAATACCTGCAGATCGCCACATATTTTGACGGACGTTCCCTTTCCAAGATTGCCAAATTGTTTTATGAACAGGCAGAAGAAGAACGAGAACATGCCATGAAATTTGTAAAATTCCTGGTTGAGACAGGACAGGAAATAAAGGTTCCTGCAATTCCATCTCCGCGATACGATCTGGATGCGGCTGTGACAGCATTCAAGATGGCAGTTGAATGGGAGAACAAGGTAACCCGCCTGATTTATGACATGATGGATATTGCGGTCAACGAGAAAGACTATGCTTCACAGAACTTCTTACAGTGGTTTGTTGACGAGCAGGTTGAAGAAGTATCCAAGATGGAAGGGCTACTGAGTATTGTTGAGCAGGCTGGTGAACAAAACCTGCTGATGTTGGAAGCCTATCTATCTCACTGAGTGTACACAAATATATAAAATAGGTCCGGAGGGCAATTCTTCCGGACCTATTGGGGTAAAGATTCATCGATAAGGCTTAATCTTCTTCTTCCGGGGTAACTTTTTGTTTGCCCCAAAGGAAAATTGCGACGCCTGCACCGATGACATAGGCGCCAAAAGCTCCAGCAGTCAGGAATTTTGCCAGGACAGCGGCCAAGCCAAGAAACCCCAGGAATACGGCGACTTGCAACTGCCAGATGTTCTTCCTGGATGTGTTCATTGCGAACCACCCTATTCCCAACCCGAACAAGATCAGGCCGGCAAATCGAATCAAAACTGCCAGAATATCAAGGATATCATAGACGATCACAGGTATCATTATTTACTCCTCATAAGTTGAACAGAATCCGCTTAGGTCCAGGCCCAGATCATCCATAGCGCCACCATGACCAATCCAATTATAAACCGGACAAGGACTGACCAGCCCCAACCGATCAGAAGTGATTTTACGGTTTGGAAAGCCTTAAAATGATCTTTCTGGCGGATGTACTCAGCCAGGAATAAAATTAACGGCGCACTGATCAAGCCACCCAAAGGTGGAAATAAGATGCTCCCAATGATACCAGCTGCCAATCCAAAAGCGATGGAAATCCAGGAAGCCCCACCATCACGGGCTTTGGCCCCCATCAGGAAATTGTCCACAACATTTCCAACCAGCATCAAGACTGTCAGGATCGAAAAAATTATCCAGCCTTTTACCCCAAAGCCTGCGATTAAACCATAAGCCAGGGCGCCGATCCAGATAACAGTCAGTCCAGGGAATATCGGTACTACCAGCCCAAATAGGCCAACCAGCAGGGTTGTCAGAATTAATGTTTCTGTTATTACTTTCAACCAGAATTCCAAATCTGTGGGCATAATTCTCTATATACCTGTGGAGGGAATGCTGCTCAGCTAGGGAGGAAGTCTTTACGGCTCGATTACTTCGACTCCACCCATCCAGGGCTGCAGCACTTCAGGAATGATGATTGTGCCATCTTTCTGCTGGTAATTTTCCATAACGGCGATGAGGGTTCGGGGCAGCCCAAGTCCGGATCCGTTCAGTGTATGCAGTACCTGTGGTTTTCCGTTATCTTCTGGTCTGTAGCGGATATTGGCGCGTCTTGATTGGAAATCGGTTACGTTTGAAACAGAAGATACTTCCAACCATTCCCCACATCCGGGAGCCCAAACTTCGATATCGTACGTGATTGCCGCACCAAAACCCAGGTCACCGGTACAGAGCTGATTGAGACGATACGTCAATCCGAGTTCTTTGCAAGTTTGTTCTGCATCTGCAACCATTTTCTCGAACATGGCTGGGGATTCATCGGGTTTACAGTAAATGTACATCTCCACTTTATCGAATTGATGTCCACGTTTAATGCCGCGAACGTCTCGACCAGCACTCATCTTTTCACGACGGAAGCAGGGAGTATAAGCCGTATAAAAACGGGGCAAGTCACTTTCGTTAATGATTTCGTCCATATGCATACCGGTCAGGGGTACTTCTGCAGTCGGGACAAAATACAAGTCCTCTTCATGGTCTTTGTAAAGATTATCTGCAAATTTGGGCAGCTGACCGGCTCCGAAGACTGTCTCGGTTCTGACCATAAAGGGTGTGTATTTCTCTGTATATCCCTGCCGGATATGGAGGTCAAGCATAAAAGCGATTAATGCTCTTTGCAGGTGTGCCCCTGCTCCGCTGAGGATGTAGAAACGTGACCCGGTGATCTTTACACCGCGTTCAAAGTCGATCACACCCAGGGTTGTACCTAACTCCCAGTGTGGTTTTGGTTCGAAGTCAAAAACCTTTGGTTCTCCTATGGTTTTAATAATTACATTTTCACTTTCATCTTTGCCCACCGGCGTATTTTCTCCAGGCAGGTTCGGAAGGGTAGATGCAACGGCTTGCAGCTCTTCCTCAATTTGGCGGAGGTTTTCATCCAAGGCGCTGATCTTTTCGCCAACCTCTCGCATGTCATCGATTTTTGCCTGTCTTATGTCCTTATCTTTCATCTTGCCAATTTCTTTTGAGACGGCATTACGCTCGGCTTTAAGTGCTTCAACGTCTCCCAGAAGTGAACGCCATTGTGCGTCCAATTCCAGCACCTGGTCGATTGGAGATGAATCCATCTGACGCTTTTCCAACGCCTTCCGGATAAGATCGGGGTTTTCTCGGATCAGATTAATGTCCAACATGGTTGTACCTCCTGAAAAAAGAATTACGCCCCGGTCCTGGCAGGACGATGGGGCGTATCGTGGTACCACCTGCTTTTGTTGTCTTCGATGGGACAACCTCGGCTGTGCTGTATCGGGCACTCCCGTCCCTCTTACGGCATCTCTGCCCCTACGAGGGCGACTGGTCAGGCTTGGAAGCCATCTGCCGGAGGGGAATTCGCTGTCTGGCTGCCCGCCTCACACCAACCGGCAGGTCTCTGGATAGTTGCTCAGCTACTTATCTCCGGGCAAGTCGTATATAAACCCATATTATAAGCAGCCTGTAAAAGCTGTCAAGCAGTTTTTCACTGAAAGGCAGGGTGAACGCACTAGTACATCTTGGCGAAAATGATTGATAA
>JAFGMV010000030.1 GCA_016927315.1 Anaerolineales bacterium
CGATTCCCGCGTATCCTCATCGCAGATGACGCTCCTGATGCTCGCCGCCTGGTGCGACGCATTTTGCAATCGCAAGGCGAGTACACCTTCTTTGAAGCCGCCGACGGCCGGGAAGCCCTGGATCTGGTCAACAAAGAACACCCGGACTTGCTGATCCTGGATTTGATGATGCCGGAAATGGATGGGTTTGCAGTCCTGGACAAAATGAGAAGTAACCCTGATACGGCTGAAATCCCTGTGATCGTCTCCACAGCAAAAGAGCTGACTCCAGACGAAAAAAGTCATCTTAAGGATCAAATTCAGGCACTAATGCAAAAAGGTGGGTTCATGACCGATGAGCTGATGGAGGAAGTGAAATCTATTTTACGGTAACCATTCTTTATCAATAATTGTGGTATTTGGAGGCATAGATGGCAGTTCGAAAAATTATCCTTTATGCCGAGCATAAATTAGCCCTGCGGGAAAGGAGTAAAACGGTTCCGCTTATCAACCAGAAGGTGCTTCAGTTAATCAGGGACCTCAAAGATTCCCTGGAAGCCCACTCAGACGGTGTTGGCCTGGCTGCGCCGCAGATCAACATCCATAAGAGAGTTGTAGTCGTCTGTCCGGGGGATGACGTGAGCGGAAAGTGGCAGGCTGGTCCGCCTGTAGCACTGGTCAATCCTGAAATCGTCGAGGCCAGTGATGAGCGTCGGGATTTCGATGGTTGCCTGAGTTTTCCGGGTCTTTTTGGTGAGACAACTCGCCCACATTATCTCCGGGTAACTGGATTGGATGAGGATGGGAAACCTTTCGACCGGGTCTATGAAGGATTCAACGCTGTGGTCATCCATCACGAAATTGATCACCTGGATGGCGTGCTCTTCATTGACCGGATTGAAAGTCTACGGGATTTGTACACGATACGTGAAAATGAACGTGGTGAAATGGTGCGAATGCCGGTAACTGAATAACAAGGTATGAATACTTCACTGGATTGTATTCCCTGTCTCTTGAGACAGGCGCTGGAAGCAGCCAGACAGGTATCGAAGGATCCTGCTCTTCATGAACAAGTGGTGCGCGAAGTCCTGCAATGGGCTGGAGAGATGGATTTAAATCAATCGCCGCCAGCCGTGGCGCAGCGTTTCCACCGGCGGCTGCGCGAGATCACAGGCATAGAAGATCCTTATCTTGAAGCGAAGACTCAACAAAACCGGATCGCTCTCGAATTACTCCCTTCACTCAGGAACACGATTCAATCCTCTGTGTCTCCCCTGATGACCGCAGCCCGTATAGCGATTGCGGGAAATATGATTGATATGGGTGTGAACGGAAATGTAACCGAGGCGGATATGTATCAGGCGGTGCAGAATGCCCTATCCGAGCCATTCTATGGGGAAGGGGAGCTGTTCTGCCAGGCCGCTGCTAAGGCGCGATCCATCTTGTACCTGGCTGATAATGCGGGCGAAATAGCATTCGATCGACTTCTAATCGAACAACTTATGCCCGAGCGGGTGAAGCTTGTGGTACGCGGTGCTCCTGTGATTAATGATGCCACGCTGGTTGACGCTAAAGCTGTAGGTCTGGATACTCTCGTCGAAGTCATGGACAACGGTTCGGATGCTCCGGGTACACTCCTGGATGATTGCAGTCAGGAATTTCGTCATCGCTTTACCAAAGCCGACCTGATTATTGCAAAAGGACAGGGCAATTTCGAGTCTCTCAGCGATCAAGCGCGCGGTCTATTCTTTTTATTCAAGGTCAAATGTCCAATGGTTGCAAATCACATCATGCAGCCGGTAGGGACGCAAGTGTTGGCATACTCCAACTTTGGCACTGACAATGGCCCATTGGCTTTACCGCCATTTCGACCACTATCTGCCTGAATGAATGATATGCAAATCGTTGGACACTACAGGAGTAGCTATGTTCACAAGCACATTCGGAAGTGTCCTATTAGCAAGTAGCCTGGCGTGTTTAGTTACCTCGATAGGTATCTATACCATCGGCAAGCATGAGAAATGGGGCAATAAAAATGTTGTCTATTTTATGAGCTTTGCCGCAGGTGTGTTGATATCTGTATCTTTTATGCACATCATTCCAAAATCCTTTGACATGAATGATGCTTCGCCAATATATCTGTTAGTCGGGTATATGGGGCTTTACCTCTTTAATCGCTTTCTGACCGCGTTCGTATGTAATGAGCGTGAATGCACCAACTTTGCCCTCGGCGTTATCCCTATGCTTGGTATTGGTTTGCATTCCTTTATCGATGGGATTATCTACTCAGTAACTTTCAAAGTAAGCATCTTCACCGGCGCGCTTGCCGCAATCGGTATGGTGTTACACGAATTTCCGGAAGGAATCGTGACCTTTTTGCTATTGGAGCGTGCTGGCTTTTCACACAAGCGATCAGCCTTATATGCTTTTCTGTCAGCGGCGATATCCACTCCATTGGGGGCACTCGTTTCCTTCCCGCTCATCAACAAAATTGATCGCTCTACTTTGGGTATCCTTTTGGCGGTTTCTGCCGGGGCTCTGGTTTACGTAGGCGCATCCCACCTGCTTCCGGCTGTGGAAAAGGAAAATAAGAAATACACGCTCATCTCATTAGCAGCAGGCATCCTGATCGCTGTTTTGATCGTACTTTCGAAAGGATAATGAGAATGAATTCAAGGAAAAATGACATCGTGGAATCCGTGCGTCGTATACAACAAACAATTCCACCAGAGGTTATGTTGCAGGCCGCCGCAAAAACCAGAACATTGGATGATGTTGAAACGGTCATCCAGGCGGGAGTAACACATATAGGATACAACTACGTGCAAGAGGCTCTCCCCATCATTCAAGCCATTGGCAACAGGGCGACCTGGCACATGATCGGTCATTTGCAACGGAACAAGGCAAGAATCGTAGTGCAGCATTTCGACATGATAGAGACCGTGGATTCATGGAAACTTGCCCAGACGTTGGAGCTTCACTGTAAGTCGCTTCAAAAAACAATGCCCATTCTCATAGAAATTAACAGCGGCCGCGAAGCCAATAAAACCGGTGTTTTACCGGAGGGTGTGGAAGAGCTGGTTCATCAATTGAGCACGCTCGAGTATTTACAGTTGGTAGGATTAATGACTATGGGTCCACGTTTTGGTAACCCAGAAGATAGCAGACCATACTTCAAAACAACCCGTGCAATTTTTGAGCGCCTTGCAGTCATGAATCTACCAAATGTTTCTATGCGATATCTATCGATGGGTATGAGTAATAGTTATCAGATTGCTATTGAAGAAGGCGCAAATATTATCCGGATTGGAACCAAACTATTTGGAGAACGGCAATAGTTGGAGGGTGAGAATTATGAAATATGTATTCGGACCGGTTCCATCGCGACGCTTAGGACAATCTTTAGGTATCGACCCTGTTCCACTCAAAACCTGCAATTGGAACTGCGTTTATTGTCAACTGGGACGCACCATTCCCTTAATGAACGAACGGCGCGAGTTCTTCCCACGCGAAGAAATGGTCGCCGAGGTGAAAGAAGCCCTGACATCCCACCAGCCGGGCGATATTGACTGGGTTACTTTCATTGGCTCGGGAGAGACAACGCTGCACGCCGGTATAGGCTGGATGATCCGGCAGGTGAAGCTGTTAACTGATTTGCCAATCGCAGTCATCACCAATGGGTCGTTGCTATACCTGCCAGAAATACGCTCTGAATTATCTCCCGCAGATGCTATATTACCATCCCTGGACGCAGGGAATGCCAGACTGTATCGCAAGATCAACCGCCCCCACCCGGACATTACCTTTGAACGCCTTGTGGATGGGTTGGTTGCCTTCCGCGAGGAATACCAGGGCAAGCTGTGGATCGAAGTCATGCTGGTCAGGGGTTTGAATGATACCGAGGCAGCACTGAAGGAGATCGCCGCTATATTGACGCGTATCCGGCCCGACGAAGTCCATATCCTCCAACCGGAGCGTCCCCCTGTCGAGACCTGGGTGCAGCCCCCCGACGAGGAAGGATTGTTACGCGCCCGCGCCATTCTTGGCAATATTGCCCGGGTGATACACCCCGCCAGTGGGTTGTTCGACCTGAGCGGCAATGAATCGTTGGTGGATGCGGTCGTAGGGATCATCACCCGCCACCCCATGCGGGAGGATGAGCTGGTTGAGACGTTGAAACACTTTTCACCAGGAGAAGTGACCGCCACACTGCTAGAGCTAGAAAAAAGTGGCAGGGCGCAACTTGTGGAGCGGTTGGGTACCCGTTTTTGGAGCGCCTCACCTTCTTACTACCCTGCATCGAAACCAAAATGAGAATGATCTGTGTTTTTCTATTCATCATGACGCCCCTGTACCTGGTTGCCTGTTACCCGGCGGGCCGCGCACCAGTGCAGGTTACTTTAGCAATGGAAACCGATCCGGTAATGACCCATACTCCCGCGACGGTCTTTGTAACAACAACGCCGTTAAAAAACGAGGGATTCATACCCACACTTACCAGTTCGCCAGTTAGAGTTACAAAGACTTCTGAAGAAGCAGAGGAATTGACCATCTCAATGGCGCAACCCTTAACCATAACAGTCGTCTACGATAATAATCCATATGATCAGCGGTTAAAGTCAGCCTGGGGTTTCTCAGCCCTGATCGAATATCATGACCAGCTCCTGCTGTTCGACACCGGGGGGGATGGGTATTTGTTGATGGAAAATATGCGCATCTTAGGGATTGATCCAACCTGCATCGACAGTGTTGTGCTAAGCCACGCACATGAGGATCATACAGGAGGCTTAAGCGCATTATTGAATACTGGAGTGAACCCGGTGGTCTACCTTCCGCCTTCGTTCCCGGATTCATTCAAACGACAGGTGGAACAGTTCACGGAGGTCAATGAGGTTTCACCGGGCCAATCCATTGGCGAGGGATTATTCACCACAGGAGAAATGGGAGACTCGATTCCCGAGCAAGCTCTGGTTATCCATACAGAGCAGGGATTGGTGATCATCACGGGTTGTTCCCATCCGGGTATCGTGGCGATTGTGGAACGGGCAAAGGAGTTGTTCGCTGAACCGGTGCGTTTGGTATTGGGCGGCTTCCACCTGGGCAGCAAGACGGCAGCAGAAATAGACGATATCGTGCAGGATTTTAGACGCCTGGAAGTTGAGCAG
>JAFGMV010000031.1 GCA_016927315.1 Anaerolineales bacterium
AGGCGTCAGCCCGAAGCAACCTCGCGTTAAATGGATAAGATCCTGAAATCAGGAGATTGCTTCGTTCGCTGAAGAACGCTCACTCGCTATGACATCGCTATGATGGGTAATTTTTATTCTAATGCGATTGACTTACAGCAGTTCAAGATATATTCTTGGGCTGCTTTATTTACGAGTATAATCGTCGCATGTCGATACTGAATCTTGCCCCTGTTTTGAAAACCCGGCGCAACCATGCGCTCGAGCATGCAACGTTAACCGTCCTGTCACAGAAATATCCCCGGGTGCGGTTTGCCGGTCATTCCAACCCGACCGGTTTTATTGTTTTTGGGAATGTCCCGATTGAGGCTGTGGCCGATTCGGCTGCGCAAGCCTTGAAGAGGCTGCAAAACGGCGAGCATGAACTGGCCGTGCATCCTGGCTGCGGGACCAACCATGTTATCTCTGGCCTGGTTGGCGGGACCCTGGCCTGGATCGCCATGTCCGGGACCCGGGGCCGGCGGGAACGGCTGCGGCGATTGCCCTTAATGGTTGTGCTTTCTGTGATCGGGTTTTTCCTGGCTCAGCCCCTGGGGCTGCTGGCCCAAGCCCACATCACTACACTGGGGGATCCGGGGGCGATGAAATTGGTGGAAGTAAGACAGTTCAGGATCGGACGGGTAAGCGGCTTCCGGGTCCAGACACGAGACGGCGAGTGAGCGAAGAAAAATCCCCGGTTTTCTTCCTGTTTGGGAATGATGAATTGGCGATCACCAAACGCATCGGCGAGTTCACGAGAGATTTCCCTGACCAAACCAGTGCAGACATGAATACTGCCCGTCTGGATGCGCGCAGCATGAGTGAGGATGAATTGAACAATGCGGTCAATGCCATGCCCTTCCTGGCGCCGAAGAGGCTGGTTGTGCTGGGGAACCCGTCAGCCCGCTACAACCATCCTGCCAGCAGGAAGAAATTCTGCAAATTCCTGGAAGCTGTTCCCGACACAGCCCGGTTGGTGATCCACGAGCAGGTTGAGTTGAAGAACTATCGCGATAAAAGCCGCCAGGAGAAGGAAGACGAAAAGCACTGGCTGGTCAAATGGGGGAAACAGACCGGGATCGGCCTGGAACGCTACTCCTTACCATCTGCCAGGGAGATGCCTGGCTGGATTGTCACTGAAGCCAGAAAACAGGGCGGGCAGATCGAGCCGGAGGCTGCCGGGCAGCTGGCCGAAATGGTCGGGGTCGATACCCGGCAGGCCGCGCAGGAGATCGCCAAACTGTTGATGTACGTCAATTTTGAACACCCGGTTGGTGTGAAAGAGGTGGAGACGGTCTGTATCGTAACCGCCCAGCAGAGTGTCTTCGACTTCGTAGATGCCCTGGCCGCTGGAAAAGGCGGGCAGGCCCAACGCCTGCTGCACCAATTGCTGGCGGATGAAGACGGGTTTTCCCTGTGGGGGATGGTGATTCGGCAGTTCCGCTTGCTGCTGCTGGCCCGCGAAGTGATCGAAAGCGGCGGCAGTCCTCGGGATGCCGCCGGCGCCCTGGGAGTGCATCCTTTCGTGGCCGAGAAGTCATACCAGCAGGCGCGTAATTTCAGCCTGCCCGCGCTGGAGAATATCTACCGCCGGCTGCTGGAGATCGATGTGGGGGTAAAAACAGGCCAGGTCACGATGGACCTGGCGCTGGATGTGCTGGTGGTGGAACTGTCGAGCGCCAATTAGAAGAATACGAATAGTAAGTTGTTACAACTGCGAACTATTTGTCTCCGTCAATTCAGCGATCTTCAACGTGCATGTCCAGAACTACTCGTCCCCAGCCGCCACATTCGAAACCAACATCGAAACAGCTTGATCGTTTGAAGCGCATCTCATTGGGATCCACGCCTGCATACAGCATCTCATTGGCTGCGAAGACCATCATCAAGGCTGAATTCAGCGAGTACCCGCAGACCTTTTTGGGGCATTTCTCGGTCAGCAGGTTCCCCGCACCGTCGAAAAAGAATTTATCCCCTACTTTGTACCCGCTGTTACAACCATGTGAATGAACCACTTCCAGAACGATGAGCTTGTTTGCCAGATCTTTGCCTTTGGTCAGCACCTCGGCATTCCGGGGGTTTTCCCGGAACTGTTTTGCTTCTTCATCCGAATAGCCAAGGTGTTTCTGCATAATGCGCCATAAGCGTTCATCAATCGTCATTGATGTCCTCCAGAACTGTATTTAATTGCAACTATACAAGAAAACACCCGGACAGGCAAATCAGAAACGGTTTCAGGGCTGGCAGGTATTCATGGTTATAGATCGACTCCCAGCAAGCTTTCAGAAAGGATCCAGCGGAGATCAGGCAAGGATCACAAACAGGATAGAAAGGCAGCCGTTTTCTGCACCAGTTGATTTATCGCATCCATTCGGACCCCAGGTTAATCGCATTTGGATTATTTACAGTCAAAAACAAGAGTGAACTGTCATTGCGAAGGCGTCAGCCCGAAGCAATCGCGCGTTAAATGGGCAAAATCCTGAAATCAGGAGATTGCTTCGTTCGCTGAAGAACGCTCACTCACAATGACACCGTTATGATGGGTATTTTTTTCTAATGCGATTGCCCTAATTCGAATCATTGACCTTGCCCTGATTTCCCTTTACAATAATTTTATGGATCGGCCCTTACCGGCCTGTGCTGCAGGTCTTCCATGGTATTGTGGGGGCTTTTACCGCCCTGACCACGACCCGCCCCTATTGATCAAAGTGGTAGATGTCCTGGTTATTGTATAGATTGTATCTTATTCGTATGTTTTAGCCCTACGGAGGATCGAATGCCTGCCCCTTTTACTTCGCATCGTGCGTCTGTTTACGCCGATGTACCTGATGAAAAATGGAATGACTGGCGATGGCAGCTCAGTCATCGATTAAATACTGCTGACGAGATCGAAAAGATCATCAAACTGACCGACAGCGAACGCAAAGCGCTCAATACAACCGGATTGTTCCGGGTTGATATTACCCCATACTATATCTCACTGATCGATCCGGATGATCCGGAGGACCCGATCCGCAAGCAGGTGATCCCGAAAGATACTGAAATGGTTCCCTTCACGGCCATGATGGAGGACTCACTGTCTGAGGACCGACACTCCCCCGTTCCGGGACTGGTCCATCGCTACCCTGACCGTGTGCTGATGCTGGTGACCACTCAATGTGCAACCTACTGTCGTTACTGCACCCGCTCGCGCATTGTTGGTGATCCGGCAGCGACCTTCAGGCGGGAAGAGTTCGAGATGCAGATCGAGTATCTCAAGCGTACCCCCCAGGTGCGGGATGTGCTGCTTTCGGGCGGCGATCCCCTGGTGCTGGCTCCCAAGATCCTGGAAGAATTACTGGGCCGCCTGCGAGAGATCCCCCATATCGAAATCATTCGTATTGGCTCACGTGTACCGGTTTTCATGCCGATGCGTGTTACCCAAGAACTGGTCGATACGCTGGCGAAGTACCACCCGCTGTGGTTGAATATTCATGTCAACCACCCCAATGAAATCAGCCTGGAGTTGGAAGAAGCCTGTGACCGGATGTCACGCGCCGGTATCCCGTTGGGGAACCAATCTGTACTGCTGGCTGGGGTGAATGATTGCCCGCACATCCAGCGCGACCTGGTGCAGAAGCTGGTACGGCTGCGCGTACGGCCTTATTACCTGTACCAATGTGACCTGGTCGAAGGTGCGGGCCATTTTCGCACCCCGGTCGCTAAAGGGATCGAGATCATGGAGGCTTTGCGCGGGCATACCTCCGGTTTTGCAATCCCGCAGTATGTGGTCGACGCACCGGGTGGTGGCGGCAAAATCCCGGTGATGCCGAATTACCTGGTTAGTATGTCTGACCATAAGATCATCCTGCGCAATTTCGAAGGGTATATGACCACATACGAAGAACCGGTTATTTACACACCCCATGATCCCAAAACTTGTGTATACTGTCAGAATAAACGCCCAGAGCCAGGCCAGGATGGAATTTCTGGTATGCTTGACGGCGATACAATGTTCATCAAGCCGGAGGGCTTTGACCTGATCCATGAACGTGATGGTATTCAGCATCGTCTTAAGGATGAGAAAAAGTGGAAACCACTTGGGATCGGTCCGGGTGACCCCGGTAAAAACTGAGAAAAACCTTTTTAAGGAGAAAATGACTATGTCCGCAACAACATCCCGGGTACTGGCTGTACTCCTGGCCACGACCTTCCTTATGGCAGCCTGTCTACCAGGACAGACTGCTGGCGACGTCCAGTCCCAGATCAATACGGCCGTCGCCCAGACAATCCAGGCGCAGGATCAGATGGCGACCTTTGTAGCCCAGACAGTTGAGGTTCAACTGGCACAGGCGACTCCTGATGAAAGCGGTGACACGACAGCAGATGGTACCGGAACACCCACAGAAACACCCACAGAAACACCGATTGTCACATTGACGCCCATCCTTCCCACGGTGACCCCTTTTGATACCCCGGCATCGGGCGGCGGCGGGGGAGTCAGCACTACACCCAAATATGCCTGTGATCCTGATATTGGCAAGCGGCCTTTTGACAATTCAGTTATCCGTCCGGGCGAGTCCTTTGATATCAAGTTCACGATCAAAAACATGGGAACAGAAACGTGGCCGGCTGGTACGGATATTATTTATTTCAGCGGTCCCAACATGGCGCCTACTTTCCCGGCTGTCCTGGAGATTCCTGTCGATCTGGGTCCTGGAGATACCTTCAGTGTCGGTCCGTATGATGCTACAGCCCCAATGGATAAGGGTTTTCAAGTAATGACCTTTAAGGTCCAGGGTGTTTATTGTTATCCCTATATTGCGATTAACGTGCAGGATAACCGTTAGCAGGCTGGTTTCTTTGAGTTTGGAACAAGGTGTCACGTTTGAAGCATTCTCGGCAATTGCTGTTACTGGTTACAGTGTTCGGAGTATTGGGCTGCGGCTTAACCACTCCGGCGCCGCTCCCAACCCTTGTTCCCATTGGCACAATTGTTATACAGACGGCTGAAGCGGCAGTAACCCAGACGGCTCAAATAGAGCCGTCTGTTACTTTGCTGCCCTCAGAAACATCGACGCCAAGTATCACCCCGTCTATGACGCCGATACCGACAGCGACACTCAACCTGAACATCCTGTTCCCTCAACCCCCTCCAGGGCCTACCGCGAATATGAATACCGGAGGAGGAAACAGCGATGCAAAACCAACCCGTACACCCCAGGCGCAATTTAAATGCACAGTAGTCTCTTCTTATCCGGAAAAAGGTGTTGTATACCAACCAAACCAGAAATTCAAGGCGTACTGGACAATCAAGAACGTCGGATATCATTATTGGGATTACCAGAGTGTCGATTTTATCCCTGATAAAGGCGGCTGGTTCCACACACAGACGATCCATGATCTTCCATACACGGTGGACCCGGGAAAAACGATCACCATTACAGTAGCCATGCAGGCGCCCAAAAAGGCCGGTTCCTATGGAAGCATCTGGACGCTGAAGGTTGGAATAACGACTTTTTGTAGTATGAAGATACAATTTGAAGTGGAATGAATTTGAAACTATTTTCCCTGGACACGAAAAAAGGAGGCCCGATGGAAAAGATTCGCTTCCTGGCGGCGGGACTTGTGTTGTTGGTTTCCCTGAGTTGTGCACTTCCTTCGACAACACTCTCGAATGTACCCACGCCAATCCGGGCCGAAGAACTCGGAACGATCATTGTGCAAACCGCAAATGCGGCTGCGACGCTGACGGCTACCTATGCCCCGTCAGCCACGCCTGTGTTCACCGAAACCCCACTACCAAGTGCGACGCCTTCGCCAACCCCTTCTCCGACGGAAACGATTGTCTTTCTGTTGGACACGCTCACTCCGGTCTTGCCGTCTACCAATACTCCCGTCATGTCTCCGGATGAGTATGCCTGCGAGACGCTTTCGAAAAACCCGGCGGACGGGGCGATAATCAGTCTGGGGCAGTCCTTTAACTGGGTGTGGATCGTGCGGAACATTGGTACAGAGAGGTGGGAAGCCAATTCTACAGATGTTCTATACTATAAGGGAGATAAACTGCACACGGTTAAAGGGATTGATTTGCCTAAAGACGTCTCCTCCGGCGAGACAGTATCCCTGGTTATCCCGATGCAGGCGCCTGAAAAAACCGGGAATCAGTCGGCTACCTGGGGTATCAAGATCGGTAACCAAAGCGTCTGCCAGACAACAATGTCGATAAAAGTGAAATAGCGAAAGGACAGGATTATGCATTACCGTCGTTTAGGGCGTTCAGGATTGAAAGTAAGTGAGATCTCTTTTGGGTCTTGGATAACGTTTGGAACGCAGATCAATGAAAAGACGGCAGCCAAACTGATTCATGCCGCTTATGAGGCCGGGATCAACTTTTTCGACAATGCAGATGCATACGCAGATGGCCTGGCAGAGAAAATCATGGGGAAAGCCATTCAGGGGCTGCCCCGGGAAGCGCTGGTGATCTCGAGCAAGGTCTTCTGGCCGACCATGCCCGGACCGAATGGACGCGGTTTATCCCGCAAGCATGTGACCGAGTCGGTGAATGCTTCCCTGAAACGTCTGGGCCTGGAATACCTTGATTTGTATTTTTGTCATCGATTTGATCCTGATACCCCGATTGATGAGGTTGTTTACACGATGGACAACCTTATTCGCCAGGGGAAGATCCTTTATTGGGGCACCTCTGAGTGGAGCGCCTGGCAGATTGCTGCGGCCATTGAGACTGCCAACCGGCATCACCTGGCGCCGCCGGTGATGGAGCAGCCGCAGTACAATATGCTGCGCCGGCGCCGGGTTGAAAGCGAGCTGACCCCAGTCTGCAAGGAATATGGGATCGGACTGACTACCTGGAGCCCACTGTATTCCGGCATTCTGACCGGTAAATACAACGAAGGGATCCCGGAGGACAGCCGGGCTGCCCTGGAAGATTACCAATGGATCCAGGACCGTATTACACCCGAAAGGATCGAAATCGTACGCAGCCTCACGACGGTGGCCCAGGAGCTGGAACTAAGCATGGCGCAGTTGGCGATTGCCTGGCTGCTGCGCCGTAAGGAGGTCAGCAGCGTGATCACCGGGGCAACCAAACCTGACCAGTTGAAATCCAACGTGGTTGCCGGGGAGGCCGTTGAAAAACTGACGGATCCAGTGCTTGAACAGATCGAACAGATCCTGGGAAATCAACCGAACGAATAGAGCATCCTTGGCCTGAACAAGCAAGGCAAAGCGTCACAAGTTAATGTCCAAAGCAGCGCTTCCCCTGGGAGTGTGGATACATCATTTTACGGCAGGTGATCAGGTTAACAGCACTTATCGCTGCAGCAGATAGGCTGCTTTTAGAGCAAATTAGCCTTGCATTGGGGGAAACCGGCCATAGAGCTGGTCGTGGTCAGCCGGGAAGTTGATCCACATCAGCCGGTAGTTTGGATGAGATTAACGGGTACATTGGTTCCAATCAGCCATAAGGTTGGAATTCCCTGGCACTGTATACGAGGCGGGCAACGTGCGGTGAGGGAGCCTCCACGCAGCAAAAGCGCTCACGTTTCCTGCTGTAACTGTAGTTGGCACGCGCCTGTTGTTGGAGACAGCGAGCAGAAAACAGAGTTGGAAAAATCTCGCTGGCAGGCAGGAAAGGGGTTGTTACCTTCATGCCCGGCCTGCGCACAAACTGGCAGTCATTTGACTGCCAGTTTGTGATTTATCATCCAATAGCCCTGGATTTGATTATTGGAACGTATTTCCTGAATTGAACTGGCTGCTGTTTATGAAGTGGGGGGCAGAGGCTCGTTGGTATCTGTTGCTTCTGCTTCTATGGTTGTGGCCGCATCTGTCTTTTTCCGCATTGTCAGGAAATATACGACGATTGGGATTGCAATAAAGATAATGCCGCCGCATAACATGCCAATACCGGTACCGATTGCGGATGAGGGGTCGCTGCTGCCCATAATATCAATATCGGAACCTGGAATCATGCCAACGATCGCGAACATTGCCCCCATACATAAAGAACATAATCCTGGGAGTCCACACAAGACTGCTGTCGCGATTGTCGCGATGAGACCAGTTTGTTTCTTATCCATATTTTCCTCCAGAAAATAATCGATTTTTAATCAGTATACAGGTAAAAAATACAGGACACAAGTGGCTATATATCTCATTTCCAGGTGCTTATACACTACGCAGTACTGCGCCGGTTTCATGTTCCAGCCGCTTGACTATTTTGTTGCGGATGTTCGCGGCTTCCTGGTCGCTCAGGGTGCGATCCGGCGCCTGATAAGTCAGGCTGTAGGCCAGGGATTTCTTTCCTTCTCCGATCTGTGCGCTGCGGTACACATCGAAAAGGCGCACGGTTGTGACTGTCTTGCCGCCGGTTTGGCAAATCAGGGCTTCGATCTTTGCGGCCGGGACCTCCTCATCCACGATCAGGGCAATATCTTCCAGTACTGGAGGGAAAGACCAGACCGGTTTGATTTCGTACGCCGGCGCTGCGCTGCGCAGGGCCTCAATATCGAACTCAGCTGCCAGGATCGGGGCCTCTCCCTGTTCATATTTTTCCTTGACCAGGGGATGGAGTTCACCGATTGTTCCCAATAGTTGGCCTTCTACCAGGACATCAGCGCACTTTCCGGGGTGAAAAGAAGGATGCTCAACCGGACTATATTCGACGTTTTGAAGCCGCAGGCCGGCCAGCAGCAGTTCTACACGTCCTTTCAGGTCATAGAAGTCCACAAGCTGGTTGGATTTCGAATCCCAGGATTGTGCATCACGCTTGCCGGTCATAACGATGGCCAGTTTGTGGGGCTCGTCTGGCAATGCGCTTTCCCTGGGTTCATAAACCGAACCGATTTCGAATAGGGTCAGTGTTTCGCAAAGACGGATATTACGCGCAACCACATCCAGGACGGATCCCAGCAGGCTGCGGCGCATGACGCTTTTCTCGGGTGCGATCGGGTTGGCCAGCCGCACATATTCCCCGCTGATCCCCAGACGTGCTTCGCGTTCAGCGGAGGTCATGCGGTGAGTAATGACTTCTTGCAGGCCGATTTGGGTCAGCAGGTCACGCAGGCGTTCTTCCCAATCGTATTCAGAGACAGCTACCAGGGGGGGCAGGGAGGATGCCAGCAATGTTTCCGGGATATTGTCATAGCCGTACATGCGGGCGACTTCTTCCAAGACATCGGCTTTTCCGACCACCCCTTCCCCAATGTCCATACGGAACGGCGGCGCCGTTACGGTGACGCGCTCTCCCTTGACCTGGCAGTCGAACTCAAGGGGGGTTAGCAGATCAGCGATCTCTTGGGAAGAGAGTTTGATCCCGAGCAGGCGTTTCACGTCTGCCGCCGTGATATCGACCACTGAGTCTTTTGGAGGCCGGGGATAATTATCGACCAGGCCGGGAGCAACCTTGCCGCTGCCCCATTCTGACATGAACTGCAGGCAGCGTTTAACGCCGGTCTCTGCGATGGCCGGGTGAACGCCGCGTGAAAAACGGTAGGAGGCTTCCGAGGGCAGGTTATGTGCGTTGGCTGTCCGGCGGATGTTGATAAAGTTCCAGGAAGCGCCTTCCAGGAGTACATTCTTGGTTGTGTCGGTGATCTCTGTATCAAGCCCGCCCATCACACCCGCCAGCGAGAGTGCTCCGGTTTCATCGCAGACCAACACATTGCTTTCTTGCAATTCTCGTTCGATATTGTCCAGCGTGGTCAGTTTTTCGCCGGATCTGGCAGTCCGTGTGCTGATCTTGATCTTGCCTTTGGCGCGTGCGGCCAGGGCATCATAATCGAAGGCGTGCAGCGGTTCACCGATTTCAAGCATGGCGTAGTTGGTGGCATCGACCAGGTTGTTGATCGGGCGCATACCGGCCAGGGAAAGACGGTGCTGCATCAGGTACGGACTCGGCTTGATTTCAACGTCCCGGACCAGGCCCAGGATGAAGCGGGGGTTCAACTCTGGAGTAGTGATCTCGATCTCCACCAGGTCTTTGATCGAAATCCCATCGGTTTGGAACTTAATCTCAGGTTTTTTTAGTTCCTGTCCTGTGACAGCCGCCAGTTCACGAGCAATGCCGAGAATATTGGCGTTGCGGGCCATATTGGGGTTGATTTTGACATCCAGGACAGCATCGCCCAGGTAGTCTGTCAGGGAGACACCGACGGGGGCGCCGGTATCCAGGATCATGATACCTTCATGTTCTTCGGAAATGCCCAGTTCTTTCTCTGAACAGACCATAGAGTCGGATTCGACGCCCCGGATTTTGGTCTTCTTGAGAGTAACCAACTGCCAGCCTTCGCTATGACCATCATATAACGTTGCGCCTTCTTTGGCGTACGCTACCTTGATCGGGGTGGGCAGCGTTCCCTTGCCTTTATATTCAAAAAGGTTAGGGGCGCCGGTAAGCACGACACGCTCTTGCTGTCCATCGAACAGGTCACACAGGACCAGGCGGTCGGCATTTGGGTGTGGATTGACAGCCCGGATTTCAGCGACGACAAAATTTTCACTGTCCCAGCCGAGGCCGCTCATCTTGAAACCATATTTGTTTTCTACGGGTACCGGCCAGCCGACATAGCGAATGCCTTCAACTTCCATACCGGAAACTGTCAGCAGCCGGGCAACTTCATCGGCCGGGATGGTGATATTTACGTACTCTTTCAGCCAGGTTATTGGTACTTTCATTGTATCTCCTTCAGATTCGATAGTTGAGATTGGAGATTGGTAATTAGAGAGTAGAGATTAGTCACTTCTATTGGTTCTTCGAGAAATACACGGTTGTTTTCTTTGGTGAAGTAGTTTGCTCCGGGTTCTTTAGCGCCTGGTTTACTTTTTTGATATAGGCGATATAACCATTCAGAATTTTGCTGCTCTCTTTACTCTCTGTGCGTAATGCCATATAGAGATGTTCAGGTATGAACCCTGGCTCGTAAGCGATTACCAGGAAACTTAAGGTTTCTTCCATCGAACCATGAGCAATATAACAAAAACGTATGTTTTCTTGATAATAATACCGGCCATATCTTTCAGCAATATTAGCTGAAATACTCAGGGATGAGCGCCTGAGTTGGCTGTTAAAAATCCACTTTTCGTCAGGAGGTAACAGGGGTAAGACTTGTTTATAAATTGTGATTGCAAAGTCCTTTGTTCTTACCCAAACTTACAGCCGCTCTACTCCTTCAACACTCATTACGTTTCCAGTTCACTAATCTATTCTCTCGTTATCTGTTCTCCAATTATCTGGTTTCTAAAATTGTTCCAGAAAGCGAACATCGTTACCCCAGAAGTAACGGATATCGTCGATTTTATGACGCAGCATCAACTGGCGTTCTGGGCCCATGCCGAACGCAAAACCCGTGTAACGGGTCGGATCGTAGCCGCCGTTCTGCAGTACGATCGGATTGACCATTCCACAGCCCAGGATTTCGAGCCAGCCGGTCTTTTTGCAGACCGGGCAGCCTTCTCCACCGCATACGAAACATTCCACATCCATTTCGGCAGAAGGCTCAGTGAAGGGGAAGTAATCTGCCCGGAAGCGGGTGCGGGCATTCTGCCCAAACATACGTCGGGCGAATTCGGAGAGAGTTCCTTTCAGGTCGGTAAAAGTGATACCTTCACCAACTGCGATCCCTTCAACCTGGTTGAATTGCACTTCTGACCGGGCTGTGATTTGTTCGTACCGATAGCACATACCGGGCAGAATAACCCGCAGCGGCGGTGGGTTGTCGGGATTTGTTGAAGAATATGCCCTCATCGCATGGATCTGCCCGGGTGAAGTATGTGTACGAAGTACTACCGAATAGGTATCATCCTCTATCCCTGCATCGACATAGAAGGTGTCCTGCATCTCACGGGCGGGGTGATGAGGAGGAATATTTAGCAGCTGGAAGTTATATTCATCTGTTTCAACATCACGTGATGTAAACACCTGAAACCCCATATTGCTCAGGATCGCAATAACACGCCGTAGATTCTGTGTTGCTGGATGCAGCCGTCCTGGCCGGAATGCACGTCCGGGCAGGGTGATATCCAATGCGTCCTCTTCCAGCGAGCGGGCTAATTCAGACTGGCGAAGTGCGTTAGTGCGTTCAACAAAGGCGTTCTCAAGAGCAACTTTGACATTATTAGCGCCCTGGCCGACTGCCGGGCGTTCTTCCTTGGACAGCTTCCCAAGTCCGCTGAAAACCTGCATCAACCCGGAACTGCGCCCCAGGTGGGTTACTTTCCAGGCTTGCAAAGTATCTTCGTCTTTAACGGATGCGAGTGCTTCCAGAGCTGCCTGTTGGATTTTATCCAGTTCTTCAAGCATACAACCTCCATAACCTGTTTGATTGGCGATGTGTATTTTATCGCAAAGGTTCTTCCAAAAATAAAAACTCCCGTCCACACTGGGACGGGAGAGATTTCCCGTGGTACCACCCACATTGATCACCAACATGATCCACTTCGTCCAACGGCCCAAAGGCGATTGGCTCCTCTCGTAACGCTGAGGCTGCGGCCTGAACTACGAAATCTCATTCACTCAGGCGGCTCGAGAGGGAACTTCGATCAGGTTTGGTCGGGCCTGGGTTTCAGTCTGTGCCCCTGGCTTCCCTGTCGGCTTCTGCTGATTTACTTTCCTCTGTCAGTGCCATTTGGAAAAAAAATTTGTAATGAACCTTATTATCGGCAAAAAGAGGTCCGATGTCAAGGGCCAGGGCAATCGCATTTGGATTATTTTCAGTTAAAAACAAGAGTGAACTGTCATTGTGAAGGCGTCAGCCCAAAGCAATGACAGTGTTATGATGGATAATTTTATTTCTAATGCGATTGCCCTAAAGGGTAGCCATAATGATCTCATCCAGAGACTACAGAGTGCTGCGTGAATATTTTAACCGGATAGTCGTCTTTTGCCCGTGTTTTGATTTCTCAAAGTTCACCTATTTATGCAAGAAGCAGTAAATCGGTGTATTTTTACCCAAAAAGAAAGGAAGATTGTCCAGTTGAACAGATGACACATATTAAGATACACTACATATTATCGTAATTGATTCAGGAGAGTTTACCGGATTTGGATATGAAAAAACTTTCTCGTCGTGACTTTTTACAGATCAGCACCCGTATTTCAACTGCACTGGTACTCAGCGGTTGGTTCGACCTGCAAGGCGCCGCCAAACCTGCAGCCGCCCAGGACTTTCCGGCAGTATGTGTTTCGGAAGGTGAAGATACTGATACTCCGGAAGATATTCTGAAGACTGCGCTGGAAGGCCTGGGGGGGATGGAACGGTTTGTAAAACCCGGTCAGAAGGTCGTGATCAAACCTAATGCTACCTGGGCTTATCCACCGAAAACGGCTTCTTCAACCGACCCCGATTTCCTGAAAGCGGTCATCCAGGCCGTTCGGGATGCAGGGGTGGAGGATATCACCGTGTTGGATCACTGTTCGATCGAGCCTGGTGCAGATGAAGCCTTACGGATATCCGGGATCGGTCAGGCAGTTCAGGATATGGGCGTCGAATACATTTTCCCGGATCGATATAATGCCCCGAAGAGTACGTATACGACGATCGATTTACCCCATGGACAGGTCAATCATTCGATAGATGTAATAAAGGCAGCGGCAGAAGCAGATGTGCGCATCAACCTGGCTGTTGCCAAATCCCACAATGTAACCAAAATGACCATGTGCCTGAAGCATATGATGGGCTTCCTGCAAAAGCCCGGCCTGCTGCATGCAAATCTAGAGCAGGGGATTGCTGATTTGAGCACACCTTCAGGTGTACAGGCGCAACTGCATATCCTGGAAGCGCTTCGGGTACGCATCCCATATGGGAATTATCGGGTTTGCGCGGGGCCGGAGAATGATATCACGCATCCACATATTGTTACCCGGCGTAATACGATTGTAGCTGGCACGGATCCCGTACTGGTAGATGCATACGGTTGTATTCACTTCTTTGATGTGCAGCCTCAAGAACTGACCCATTTACAGCGCGCACATGAAATTGGTTGTGGAGACATGGATGTCGAAGCTGCCCTGGAAGATGGTCGGATCCGGCGCCTAAGGGTGCGGGAGAGTGTGGTTGCCGAAGAAGAAGCTGTTAGCGTAGAAGAAACAACTGAAAGTGAGACAGCATCGTTGTCCGCACCGAAACCGACCGCAACCCCGTTGATTGTATCTGGTTCAGCCGACCTGGCGGAACCCCAGCCAGGAGCAGGCGAAGCGGGAAACGCCCCGATTGATAAGATTATCGCTGCAGGGCCTATTCTTAATTATATCTTGTTCCCCCTGGCGGCCATTCTCACAGGGTTGGGCATGGTGATCCTGCGCCGAATGCGCAGTGTCCTGCCTGAGAAGCGTTCGGAGACGCCTTCCGAGTCATCACAAACCGGATCAGACCAGGAGCAGTAGATTTTATGAAAATCCAGGGACGACCCAACCAGGTGGCACGCAGCCTAGTACAGTGGGGTTTTTTGTTCCTGTTCTTCTTCCCATTGGTCCCTCTTTTTTATCGGAAGTTCACTTTTCAGTCTGTCCCCGATTTTGCTTCATGGCTGCTGTTATGGGATCCACTGCTGGCACTGGGCAACCTGCTGAACAGGAATATCTCGGCTTTAATCATTGGGGCTCCGTTATTCCTGTTGGTGCTCAGCTTTATTTTGGGACGTTCTTTCTGCGGGTGGGTGTGCCCGCTGGGCACAATTCTTGACCTGGTATGGCCGTTGGCAGTCTGGCGGAAAAAGAAAAAGGTAAAGAAAGCAAAAGATGATCAGCAGCGCAACAGCCGGCTGCGTTATTTCCTATTGATTGCCGCCCTGGGAGGTTCCCTGTTTTCGATCAAACTGCTGGGGTTGGTCGATCCATTGGTGATATTCAGCCGGGCTTCAAATGCTGAAATTGTGAACCTGTTGAGCAGCCAGCAAGCCGTGGAACGCGGCGGCCTGACTTATTTCTCCCTGTTCTTCACTGCGATTGTCCTGCTGGAGTTCTGGCAGCCGCGTTTCTGGTGCCGGCATCTTTGTCCCCAGGGGGCTTTACTCAGCCTGGTGTCCAGATTCAGTTTGCTCAATCGCCGTGTCAGCACCTCTTGCAGCAGCTGTGGGGCATGCAAGCGGGATTGTCCGATGGATGCAATTCCCCTGGATGCCCATAATACTGACTACAGTGATTGTATCTTTTGTATGGAGTGCCAGACAACCTGTCCTGAGGATGGGATCAGTTTTGGATTTGGCGGCCTGGCGCTGGCTGAGTGGCAGTCACATCCAAAGCAACTGCCTTCTGGGAAAATTGATCGTCGTGACGGCGAATATGTTGCTGCTCCCACAGCGGCGCCGGTAAAGCAGATCTCACGGCGAGATTTTCTACAGGGTCTGGGCGCCCTGGCTGCCGGGGCAGTGGTATTCCCCCTTACCTTACTCGAAAAACGTCCGACGCCTCTGCGCCCTCCGGGAGCCTTACCGGAAGACGAATTCCTGAATGTCTGCATTGCTTGCCAGGAGTGTGTCCGTGTTTGTCCCACGCATGGACTGCAGGCGGATTTCCTGGGCTCTGGCTTGAGCGGGATTGGTATGCCGGTCTTGGCGCCCAGGCTGGGAGGTTGTTCGTTGGGAGTAAGCTGCAACCATCTTTGCCAGCAGGTCTGTCCGGTGGATGCTATCCTGCCGGTTTCACAGGAAGGGTTCAAGATTGGTACTGCTAAGGTAGACCGTTCGCTGTGTCTGGCCTGGGATCAGGGGGTCAAGTGCCTGGTATGTGTTGAAGCTTGCCAATACCATGCAGCCATTCCTTTCCAGGGCAGGGTGACTGTCAACGCTGATAAGTGTGTTGGTTGTGGTTTTTGTGAGAGTGGTTGTCCGGTACCGGGCAGCGCTATTCGAGTGTACCCCAACGATTCTTCAACGATATAACAATACAGAACCGTCTTTTCCAACCAGAATCAGGTTTTTTCCTGAAACCAGGGGGCCAAATGATAACCAGTCACCTGTATTCAACTTTCCTATTTGTTCACCGGTAGCAGGATCTACTGCATACAGGTATGGACTGCTGCGCATTATCAGGAAAAGCTGATTCTTAAATACGGCGGGAGTTTCTGTGATGGGATTATCAACCGCCAGTCTCCATTTTTCAATACCGTCTGTAAGGCCAACCGAAGCGAGGACCAGGCCACTTGAGGCGACGAGTACCTGTTCCTTGAAAGGAATTGGGCTGGCATAAACGGCATCGGGCGTCGAGAAGCGCCAAAATTCGCCCCCTGAACCTGCTTCCAGGGCATAGATCCGTCCATCCCCTGATCCGACCAGGATGCGGTCTTCTGCAAATACAGGCACACTCTCTACTGCTCCCTGGGTGAGGATGCCATAGGCCCAGGTGCGTTCGCCGGAATTGATATCAAAGGCATATACCCTGCCATCGTTTGAACCTACGTAAACGTTATTTCCACGAACAAGCGGGCTGAGGTGCAGTGAATCGCCGGTCTCTGATCGCCATTCCTGTTTCAGAGATACGCGGTTTACCGCATACAGCCATCCATCGTTGGATGGGCAAAAGGCGGTTGTCGAAGTCAGTGCAGGCGGCGCATAAACAGGACCATTGGTGTTGAAGGCGCCGAGCGTCTCCCCTGACCTGGCGTCAAATATAATGAGCGCACCGTCCTCCGTTCCTACCCAAACCTGTTGTGCATCCGCAGCGGGTGGAGAGATGAATTCAACGCGGGCAGAAAAATTCCAGAGAACTTTGCCTGCTTCCAGGTCAAGCGCCAGCAGGCGGCCTCCAGGGTAGACGATAAAGACCGTCTCTGAAGAGACTGCTGCGCCAATCGGTTCTGCCTCGACAAGGCTGGATATCCAGGCCAGTTCCAGCGATAACCCGTCCTGTGGTTCAGATTCCAGGGTATCCAGGGTCTTCTGGATCGATTTATCTGCGGGTCTTATGCTGGCCGCCCGGTTAAGGGTCTGGGCGGCTGACCGGTTGCGTCCTTGGGCAGCCAGGGTTTTCCCCAGTTTAAACAGCAGGTCTGGATTATCCGGGTCAGCGATCAAAGCCTGGCGATAGGTCAGTACTGCTTCTGCGAACGAACCTTGAGAAGCAAACTGGTCAGCCTGTTGTGCATACCTGGCGGCATTCATTGACCCCGAACATGCGGCCATCATAGAGCATAGGATTATCGAGAGACCCAGTATGCTTAATCTGTTAGTGTAAGGCATATGCTCTTCCTGTCTGATCGAACGGGTTGTGAAGACTGGATGGTTCCATGAGTACCTGCTAAAAGGAACGCAACCGATACACTATCATACCAAAATACTCCTTGAGTGCGGTCGTCGTTCCACTGAGGGAACCTGCATCCGGTATCAGGTTGAGGAGCAGGGTTTCCCAGGATGGGTGGGTGAGGTTTTCCCAATCTGATGCTGTCATGCTGTAGTCGGTGGGGGCCGGAATGACTTCAAACCCTTGCTGTTCAAAGAGATAGACCGACCTGGGCATATGAAAGGCAGATGTGACCAGCAGAATGGTTTTCACTTGGTGTTCTTCCAGGATAGCGCTGGAAAATTCTGCATTTTGCCGGGTATTGACTGATTTGCCTTCCAGCCAGACATCTGTCTCCGGTACATCCAGCAGCTGCAGAATGGTGCTCATCTCTTCGGCCGGATTGTGTTCCTGGTTGGCAGCCCATGCCAGACGCCCTCCGGTTGCCAGGATGTATGGAGCCCGGTGCTGGTGGTACAGGTAGGCTGCATACAACACCCGGTCACCTGCGTTGTTGATCTCTACGGTCTGGCGCGGATAGGCAGGAGGATTGGTACCACCGCCAAGCACGACAATCGCATCGGCCTGGGGATATTCTTCCAATGGCAGGTAGCGCCATTCGAGTGAACGTGTCAGGGCGGCCGCAACCCAGGGATTGCCTCCCAACCAGATCAGCAGCATGACCATGAGGATGATGTTCCTGTGCCAGCCTTTTTGCTTCCCGAGTAAAACCAGAAACAGTAGTAGAAAGAAGGCCAGCCCCAGCGGGTAAACCAGTTGTGGCAGAAATTTTGATAAAAAAATCATGAGAGGCATTATCCCTTCATGATTTTATCTTGATTCTCAGAAAAGAATGGTAGCACGGGCCTGTCTGCTTGATGGTTTGGGAAACGCCAGGAATATCCTGGTCTGATTGTGTTGGTTACGGGGCTGTTGTTGAGGTGGGATACTGGGTATATGTCGGGATGGGCGTGCGTGTGGCGGTTGCCGTAGCCGTGGGTGTAGTGGTTGGAAGTAAATCCGGATTTCCCTGCCAGGGCAGCAGTGCTGCAAAGTTTTTTACATCGTAGTGACCGTTTATTGGGCGGCGCTCCATATAATATAGATTGCCTTTGCCCTGATCTGCCGAATACCCTAACCCCACGGCCGCGATATACCCGGCGCTGTGCACCATGGAAAAAGCGCCCTCACTATGGTTCCCGAAAGGAAACGCGAATGTCTTTACCGGGACGCCCAGGTTCTCTTCCAGGTTCAGCCTGGATTGATAAATTTCAGTATATAGAATGTTCTGGTTATTGATGTTTTTCAGGTCACGGTGCGACAGGCTGTGGCTGCCGACTTCCCATCCTGCGGATGTCATTTCCTGGACCTGTATGGTTGAGACGTAGTTTGCCTGTCCAACACCTTCGCTGACCAGGTAGAAGACGCCAATAAACCCGTACTGTTGCATGACCGGGAAGGCGTTCGTGTACACGTCCAGGTTTCCGTCATCGAAGGAGACAATGACCGGGTTGGGCGGCAGTGCAGCACCTTCATTAATAGCCTTGACCAGCAGCGAGATTGGTATGGTGTGGTAGTCCCAATCGTGAAGTAGTTTCATTTGTTCGGCGAATTTATCCGGCGAGGTGTAATATTCGCTGTTAATCGGAGAGACAGCGATATGGTGATACAGCAGAATAGGAACCTCGACCCGGCCAGGACCTTGAGGTATCCAGGTCGGCGTTGGTGTGAGCGTTATGGTAGGGGGTAACGTACTCGTTGGCGCAGCAGTAGGGATGGGGGTTTCAGTAGGCAGCGGGGTAACCATTGGCGGCGCCGGTGTTTGGGTGGGGGCCGATAACGTGTTCGTACAGCCGGTTAGAACGATTAAGACAATTACGGATGAACAAAAATATCGAATAGATTGCATCATCTACCTGGTAAAAGAGTTTTATTGGTTCAGTTCCCAAATTATTCGCAACCCGTCCAGCGTCAACCAGGGGGACAGGATGTCGATGATTTCAGTTTCACGAGCAATGGTTTCGGACAGCCCACCAGTGGCGATCACTTTCATTTCTGGCCCCAGTTCTTGACGGAAGCGCTCGACCATCCCTTCCACCATGCTGACGTATCCGAACAGCAGCCCTGATTGCATGGCGTGGACGGTATTTCGTCCGATTACAGATGGCGGACGCTGCAGATCAATGCGCAGCAGTTTTGCGGCGCGCTGGTACAGGGCTTCAGCGGCCAGGTTAATGCCAGCCGTGATTGCGCCTCCAAGATATTCCCCTTCCTTAGTAAGTGCGTTGAAGGTTGTGGCTGTACCAAAATCGATAATGCAAGCCGGCCCGCCGTGCAGGTGATGGACGGCGACGGCATCTGCAACGCGATCCGCGCCGACGGCCCTTGGGTCTTCATAACGGATACGAATGCCGGTTTTAATACCGGCGTCGACAATCAGGGCTTCCTGTCCCAGGTACTGGAGACAGGCCTCGGAAACCCGACTGGTAAGCGGCGGAACCACGGAGGACAGGCAGATGCCGGTCAGGTTGTCTCTGGAACAGCTGGCGTGATCGAGCAGTCCAAGCAGTTGAAGCCCGTATTCATCGGGCATACGGTAGTGATCGGTTGCCAGGCGCCAGTGATGGGCGAGCTGTTCCTGGTCGAATAAACCGATTGTCAGATTGGTGTTACCAAGATCGATCGTAATAAGCATGGGCATATTTTACCGCTAATTGAAAGCGGCAAACATGATTTTGGCATGGTAAAACCCGGGCAGGGACCCATAGGACAGGCGGGGCGGCAGGAATCCGGGCAATGCTGAGCTGTTTTGAAGTTGATCCAAAGCCGGGATCGAACGTCTGGGTATCAGGAAAGATACAGGTCTGTTGAATACAGGATCCAGGAAGGAACTGTACGGGTACCAAAAATGATTTAACAACCCAATGGCAGCATTCGATCACTGTTATACAAATATCCTTGTTCAGAGACAGGGCTTTCTTGAAGTAATGTCTGAGGATTGCAAAGATGCAGCCTTTCAGGGATGCCAGTCATCAGTTACCCGGATGAAACCGAAAAGCTTGTGCACTTTGTGTTCCTGTGTTGTCGTCGAATATCCTGGCTTGCTTTAAGAAAGCGGTGTAAGTGAGTGGGAAAGTGAATTGAAAAGTGAATTGAAAACCTTGCATCTCAATATGATCTGTGCTAGAATCTAAACAGGTCAATACAGAAGTCACCGAAAAGTGGGCAGCCCCCACTTTTCTGCTTGTAAGGTGACTTCGGAAAACTACTGGGGATTGAGCGTCTTCTGTGAGGTTATTCCAAGAGAAAACGGACTATCCCCAAGTAATCGTATAAGAGAATTTACTGGAGCAATAGGCATGAAGAACGAATTTGCCCTGGCTTTCAACGAAGTGTTGGAAGAAAAACAGCTGCCGAAAGAAATCATCCTGTCGGCGATCGAGTCGGCGATGGTTTCGGCTTATCGACGCTCTGTCAACGCGTCCAATGCTCAAGAGGTTGAAGCAAGGGTTGATCCTGAAACCGGGAATGTGGCAATCTTTGCTGAGAAGGAAGTTGTTGAAGACGTTCAGGATGAACGCACCGAAGTCCTGCTGGAGGAAGCCAGGAAGGTCGATCCTGAAGCAGTGCTTGGCGATATGGTGATTGTTGAAACGACCCCCAGTGATTTTGGACGTGTAGCGGCTCAGACTGCCCGACAGGTGATTCAGCAGCGCATTCGCGAGGCAGAACGTTCAGCTCAGATGGAGTATTTCCAGCGTCAGGTTGGAGAAATCGTCAGTGGGATTGTGCAGGCTACCAGTGGACAGGGGGTCACGATTGGCCTGGACATGAAAGCGGAAGGCTTGATGCCCAATAACCAGAAAATCGGTGGAGAGCGTTTCCGAATCCATGATCGTGTCCGGTCGGTGGTGCTGGAAGTAAAGGACGGCTCGCGCGGGCCGCAGATCATCTTGTCTCGGGCTCACAGGAATTTTCTGCGCCGGTTGTTAGAGAATGAAGTGCCAGAAATTTACCATGGCATTGTTGAAATCCGTGCCATCGCCCGTGAACCAGGTCAGAGGGCAAAAGTGGCAGTCTTTGCCACACAGCCCGGAGTTGACCCGGTAGGGGCTTGTGTCGGTATTAAGGGTGTCCGCATTCAGGCGATTGTCAAAGAATTGCATGATGAAAAGATCGACATCATCGAGTGGAGTGCTGATCCGGTGGTCTATATTTCCAAAGCCATCAGCCCTGCGCGGGTGACCGGTGTTTACCTGACTGAAACCATGGACGGGAACAAGACTGCCACTGTCGTGGTGACGGAAGACCAGTTGAGCCTGGCTATTGGACGTGATGGGCAGAATGCCCGCCTGGCGGCAAAGCTGACCGGGTGGCGTATTGATATCAAGAGTCTGGCTGAGGCAACGGCTGATTCCCTGGCGACACTGCAAAGCGACGCGGAACTGGCAGAACTGCTGCCGGTTGCAGTTGAAAGCATCCCTGCCATCGATGGAATCGTGGCGCGCAAGACCGAAGGACGGCCAATTTCGCCGGAAGAATACCAGCAAATGGCTCAATTTGTTGACCGGGTTGAACGCCGCACAATCCAGATTCAGGAAGATGCACAGAAAGCCGAAAATGAACGTGCAGCCGCCGCCCGGGCTGATATTCCGCCTGCGGCCTTTGAAACGGACCTGGAAGGTTTGGGTCTGAAAGAGCATGTATACACCATCCTGTCTGAGACTGAAATGGAAACCGTCGGTGATTTGATGCTGAAGATGACTCTTGATCCTGATCGGGTGCTTGGGTTACCGGGAATTGGGCCAAAGGCCATGCAGAACATCGAAGAATGTCTGGAAGCGATTACCTTCCCGGAACCGGAGCCAGAACCCGAAGTTGAAGCTGGGGCAACGGTAGAGACAGTACCCGTTGAAGAAGAGGTAACTGAAGTCGTGGCAGAGGAAGCAGAGCCTGTTGTTGAAGCATTAGAAGAAACACTACAGGTTGAAGCAGGACTTGCACAGGAAGCACTTGGCCTTGAAACAAAAGACGCAGAGATCACAGGAGAAGAAAAAGAAGCACCTGAGATCGACGAAGAAGCGTCCCTGGAAGATATCTTTGTTGTTCGTCCGGATATGTTCCAGACACCGGTCGGAGAAGTTGAAGAGTTAGCCGATGATGATGATGCGTCTTCCGATAAAGGGAAGAAGAGCAAGAAGAAAAAGAAAAGCGTCGTTCTGGAATTCGATGAAGAAGTCGGCAGAGTTGTTAGCCGCAAGAAACACAAGCACGAAGATGAAGGGTGGGAGGAACACTGGTAATTCTTGTTCCCCCTTATTTGGCATCGGGAAGTCAGAAGCTGGATCTGGGACATAGATCAAGGTGGCTAACAAAAGAACTGTCAAACGAGTGAAACACGTACCACAAAGGACCTGTGTAGGTTGTCGAACAGTGATGCCCAAGCGGGATTTGATTCGTGTGGTGCGTTTGCCTGAGCGTGTGCAGGTGGATTTAACCGGTAAACTGGCTGGTCGAGGCGCTTATCTGCATAACAAGCGTTCTTGTTGGGAGCGCGCTCTGAAAGGATCGTTGGCGCACGCGTTGAAAGCGAACTTGACCGAACAGGATCAACGACATCTGGAAGAATTTTTACAGGGGCTTCCTGATGAGCCGGATAACGATGCGGCGAATGGAAAAACTGACATGTGAACGATTAGACGTTTGGGGTCATTCCTTTAGGGATAAGCAGTGACCTGAAAAAGAAAACTCGTAGTTCGCTCACATGGCGTAAAAAGAGTTCTTTTCAAGCGTGGCAGAGTTGAACACTAAAAGGAGGCAGCTTTATGGGCGAAAACGAGCAAACCAAACTAGAAATCCCTGCGAACATTAGTGTTCGTGACCTGGCCTTGTTATTGGACTCCAGTCCAATTGATATCATCAAAGCGCTGATGAATAACGGGATGATGGCAAGTATCAACCAGCAAATTGATTTTGATTCTGCTGCAATTGTTGCTGCAGATATGGGGTTTGAAGCAGAACTGGAGACGGACGAGGAAATTGAAGAACAAAAGGATACAGGAGAGATCCCATTCTGGCGGCAATTGATTGCAGATGAGAATGAGAAGCAATTAAAACCTCGACCTCCTGTTGTTACGATTCTGGGACATGTCGACCACGGGAAGACCTCATTGCTGGATGCTATTCGGCACGAAAATGTAGCCGAAGGTGAGGCCGGGGGGATTACCCAGCATATCGGTGCTTATCAGATTGAGCATAATAAAAATATAATTACCTTTTTGGATACACCCGGTCATGCAGCGTTCACTGCGATGCGGGCCCGGGGCGCCCAGGGTGCGGATATCGTTGTCCTGGTTGTAGCTGCTGATGATGGTGTGATGCCTCAGACTAAGGAAGCCATTGCCCATGCCAAGGCGGCCCAGGTACCGATTGTGGTGGCCTTAAACAAGGTCGATAAAGCCAATGCGAACCCGGACCGGGTAAAGCAGCAGTTAGCCGAACAGGAACTGGTTCCTGACGATTGGGGCGGTGAAACGATTGTAGTGCCGGTCTCTGCGAAACAAAAAGAAGGAATTGACGACCTGCTGGAGGCGATCCTGCTGGTGGCGGATAATACAGATATTCGTGCGAATCCGACCGGCCGTGTGATCGGTACAGTTATCGAAGCTGAACTGGATAAGGCCAAGGGGGCAGTCGCCACACTTCTGGTACAGAATGGTGTGCTCAAGCAGGGCGATATTGTTGCGGCTGGAAAGACATATGGTCGATTGAAAGCCATGTTTGATCAGTATGGCAAACCTATCAAAAAGGTTGGCCCATCAACACCGGTTTCTGTAATGGGATTGAACGATGTGCCTTCTGCTGGAGAGCTTTTCCAGACGACAGGCTCAGAGAAAGAAGCACGCCAGATGGTGGCCGAGCGGGTGGAAGCGCAGAAGATGCAGGACCGCTCCAAGAAAAAGGCTACCCTGGAGGACCTTTTCTCCAGTTTCCAGGCAGGAGAGACGAAAGAATTACGCCTGATCGTCAAAGCCGATGTGGAAGGGTCTCTAGAGCCCATTATCGGTGAAGTTGAAAAGTTGGGCGCCGGTGAGATTTCCACAAATGTCCTGTATGCAGAAACCGGGAACATTGGGAACAATGATATTATGCTGGCATCTGCTTCGCAGGCGATTGTGATCGGGTTCAATGTACAGGCCGACAGCTCGGCTCGTCGATTGGCCGAAGCCGAGGGTGTTTCAATAAGACTTTACGATGTGATCTATCGGATGAGTGAGGATATTGAAAAAGCACTCAAAGGAATGCTTGAACCTGAAATTATTGAGACAGTGATTGGCAAAGCAGAGGTCCTGGCTGTTTTCTCGGTATCCAAAATGGGCAAGATTGCCGGCTGCAGGGTACGTGAAGGTGAACTGCGCCGAAACGCGAAAGTACGCCTTTACCGCGGCAAAGATATTTTGTTTGAAGGAGATATCGCTTCTCTGAAACATGAGAAGGAAGATGTAAAAGAGATTCAGCAAGGGCATGAGTGCGGTATCGGGTTGAAGAAATTTTCTGATATTCAAGAAGGCGACATCATCGAATGTTACATTCTTGAGAAGTCAGCCTGATATTGCAGTTAGGGAGAAAAAAGTGCCTTCAGGTATTCGATTACAGCGCATTTCCGATCGCATTCGGCAGGAATTATCTGAGATGTTGGTAAGGGAAATCAGTGATCCCAGACTGCAGCAGATCTATGTTACAGATGTAACAGTAGACCGCGAGTTGGCTTTTGCGGATATTTACATTTCAGCAGTAGAAGGCTCATCACGGTCTGATGAGGTCCTGACCGGTTTGGAAAGCGCCTCTGGTTTCATTCGACGGGCTTTGTCTGGTCGTGTAGACTTGAGGACTTTTCCCCGGTTACGTTTCCATTGGGATCCGACCCCTGAGAATGCCGACCAAATTGAAAGAGCCTTAGCGGCTTTACGTAAAAAAGACGATATGGAGGAATCAAAAGATTAATGGTAAGTCAGTTGGCTGCTTCAATAAGTCAGAGACTTGGTGAAGCAAATAAAGTAGTAATTGCCTCGCACGTTCGCCCGGATGGAGATGCAATCGGTTCCCTGCTGGCGCTGGGGCAGGCGTTAATGAACGCTGGTAAACAGGTTCAGATGGTGCTTCAGGATGGTGTTCCGGCAGCATTCAGGTTTCTTGAAAATTCCGAGCTGGTGCAAACTGTCTCGGATGGTGAATTTGATACCTTTATCACCCTGGATTGTGCAGATTTCAAACGAGTTGGCAGGGCATTTGAGGCCTGCGTGCGCCCGGATCTCAACATTGATCACCATGTCACCAACCAGAAATATGGCAAGATGAATTTGATTGTGCCTGAAGCGGTTGCAACTGCTGCAATTCTGACAGATTATCTGCCGCAATGGGGACTGGAGATCACAAAACCGATTGCCTCTGCTTTACTAAGCGGGATTGTGACCGATACATTGGGATTTCGCACTTCAAATATGACCTCTGAAGCCTTGCGCCAGGCTGCCGCCCTGATGGATATCGGGGCCGACCTGCCGGTTCTTTATCACCAGGCGCTGGTAAGTCGTACTTACCCGGCTGCACGTTACTGGGGCGCCGGGTTATCGAACCTGCGACGGAATGACGGCTATGGACTGGTCTATGGGACACTCACGCTGGCAGATCGTGAAGCGACAGGGTACCAGGGGAATGATGATGCAGATCTTATCAACATCATATCGGCCATAGAAGGGAGTACAGTCGGCATGATATTTGTTGAGCAGGCAGACAAACGTGTGAAAATTTCGTGGCGGGCATTGAAGCCCGGCATTGATGTATCACAGGTAGCGAAACACTTTGGTGGGGGTGGGCACCAGGCAGCCGCCGGGGCAGATATTCCTGGCAAGCTGAGTGAGATTCAACCATTGGTACTAAAAACGACTGAAGAGATGTTGGGTTTGTGAAAATGTTCGTCTATAATATAAGCATTGACGGTAGGATTCTTTCCGTTGAAGGAGGATATTAAGTTATGGATAGTCGGGATGTAAAAAATGCAATTTCCGGTGTACTAGTCATCGATAAACCAGTTGGAATGACTTCCCATGATGTGGTACAGGCGATACGTAATGGTACCGGAATTCGTCGTGCTGGCCATACTGGAACCCTTGATCCGCGCGCTTCTGGTGTGTTGGTAATCCTGATTGGTCCGGCTGTACGGTTAAGTGAATATGTTTCGGCTTCTGATAAGCGATACCAGGCGATTATCCGTATGGGGAGTTCTACGGATACATTTGACGCTGAAGGCAATTTTGTGCGCGAAGATGAGCCTGTGGATGTTACAGAAGAAGAGTTTGAAAAAGTTTTAAAGACTTTTGAAGGTGAAATTGAGCAAACACCTCCCCCGTATTCTGCTGTAAAAGTCAAGGGAAGAAAGGCTTATGAAATGGCGCGCAAGGGTGAAGAAGTCGACCTGGAGCCTCGTACGATTCAGGTTCATCACCTGGATGTATTGGAATGGGCTCCCCCCGAAGTTGTGGTGGATGTTCATTGTTCTTCGGGAACCTATGTGCGTTCACTGGCCAATGATTTAGGTGAGACGCTTGGGACCGGTGCGTATCTGGTTGGTCTGCGCCGGACAAAGAGTGGGCGTTTTAGTTTGCGCGATTCAGTACCCCTGCGTAAATTACAGGAAGCATTCCAGGCTGGTAACTGGTACCAGTATTTAATCCCGGCGGCAGAAGCTTTGGGTGATTGGCCTGCGGTCGAACTTGATCCTGATGCAGTCGACGCTGTTCGTCATGGGCACCGTATACCGGCAGGAGCCGATACGAAACTGGACAGCATGGTACGAGGGGTCAGCATGCAAGGAGAGCTTATCGCCCTGATGCAGCGAGTAGATGGTGAAGAGGGACAGCCTGAATGGCAGCCTAAAAAGGTATTCTATTCGTAGTGATTCCCAGTGGTACAACATTATCATTCAACTGAAGAGATAAGGATCGATGCATCCTGGTTGACGATTGGGGTCTTTGATGGTGTACACCTCGGACACCAGGCGCTGGTCAAACAACTAACGGCAGGGGCGCAGCAAGCCAACGTTCCTGCCGTTGTCCTCACTTTTTACCCTCATCCGGCCGTGGCTTTGGGGAAGCGCAGCAAAATGGATTATTTGACAATGCCGGATGAAAAGGTCGAAATACTGGGAGCCCTGGGTGTTGATATTGTCATTACAGAAGCTTTTACCCGGGAGATGTCCAGGCTGTCAGCCGGTGAGTTTATGGAGCACCTGCATCGGCGGCTTGGGTTGAAACACCTGCTGGTAGGGTATGATTTCGCTCTGGGTAAGGATCGATCTGGAGATATCACCCACCTGAAGGAACTCGGCCAGGCAGTTGGATACCGGGTGCAGGCCTTGCCGGCGGTTCGCATGAATGGAGAAACAGTCTCTTCCCGGCATATTCGCTCCCGGTTGGCGGATGGGCATGTAGAAAAGGCAGCCGAATGGATGGGGCGGTATTATGCTGTGAGCGGCACCGTCGTCCATGGGGATGGACGCGGTCGAAAGATCAGTATCCCGACAGCCAATATCGATTACTTGCCCGGGAAAATAATCCCGAAAAACGGTGTCTATGTATGCTGGGCCTGGGTTAGGGAAAAGCGTTACCCGGCCGTAACCAACATCGGAATCCGGCCGACCTTCACCACTCAAGAAACGGAAGCTCAGATTGAAGCTCATATTTTGGACTTCGACAGGGAGATTTATGACCAGCAGTTGAAGCTGGAATTTGTTGAACGGTTGCGTGGTGAAAAGAAATTTTTATCTGTTGAAGAATTAATTGCTCAAATTGATATGGATATAGAGAAGAGCAGAAGAATACTTGAGAACGATATATCTTCCTAGCAGTGTTAATTACCTTCTCGACTCCTATCAAGTATCGTTACAGCGTGAAAAAATCTGATACACTTTCCTGCTGATCAGTCTTTCTGGAGCGAAAGGAATGCGCGCATAAGAATGAAGGATTTAATTGGAAAGTTTTTACTTGATTGGCGGAAAAGGGTAACACTTCCCCTTCTGTCTGGCAGGCTCCTGGATATAGGTTGTGGGACGAACGAATTGGTTCGAGAATATCCTGGCCCGGGAATCGGGGTTGATGTTTACGATTGGGGTGATGTCGATCTGGTCGTTAAGGACACTTCCAGGCTGCCTTTTAAAGCGCAGGAATTTGACACAATCACGATCATTGCAGCGCTCAATCATATACCCAACCGGGAAGAAGTTTTAGCGGAAGCAAAGCGCGTCCTGAAAGAGGATGGAAAAATTATTATTACCATGCTGCCTCCATTTATCTCAAAGATCTGGCATATACTCCGAGAGCCCTGGGATATAGACCAGGCAGAGCGAGGGATGAAAGCCGGAGAGGTATATGGCCTTACCCATAAAGAAACTCTGAAGTTATTAAAGGACGCTGGCTTCAGGGTTGTTTATGAAAAGCTGTTCATGTTTGGTATCAATCGTCTTACAATTGCAGATAAGGCGGATTTCAATGCGTAAAAGTTTACCGGATAAGAAGATTCCAAGATTTTAATCTTTTCCATCAGGACACAACATGCCAATCGTAAATTCTGAAAAAAAACAAATTCAAAGTGTCAGTGTTGTTATTCCGGCTTTCAATGAAGCGCAGGTTATCGCTTCAGTTGTAGCGCGTATTCATGAGACGATGAAAACGCTCAATATTGTGTATGAGGTGCTCGTAATCGATGATGGTTCCCAGGACGATACTGCCAGGGCGGCAAGTGAGGCTGGCGCTGAAGTGATTTTGCACCCTTACAACATCGGAAATGGGGCGGCGGTCAAGACAGGTATTCGCTCTGCCGCAGGGGATGCCATTGTGTTGATGGATGGCGACGGCCAGCATCAACCCGAAGACATTCCGCTGTTATTGGACGGGTTAAAGAAATATCATATGGTTGTTGGGGCCCGTAACAAAGAAACGGAAGCCGAACTACACAGGAATATCGCAAATTCTGCTTACAATGTAATGGCAAGTTACATTTGTGACCGTGAAATACAAGATCTCACTTCCGGATTCCGGGCGATCAGAAAGAATGTTGCTTTAGAGTTTCTGAATATCCTCCCCAATACCTTTTCGTATCCGACAACGTTGACATTAGCAGTTGTCAGATCAGGCTATGGGTTGTTGTATGTCCCGATTAAGGTATTCCGGCGAACCGGGAAAAGTAAAATTAAATTGTTCCAGGATGGGACGCGTTTTTTACTGATCATTCTAAAGATCACAACATTATTTTCTCCGATGAAGGTCTTCTTGCCAATAAGTATTTTAATGTTCCTGCTGGGCTTTGGGTACGGGATCTTCAAGATCGTTTTTCTCGGTACCCGTTATGGTCCAACTTCTGCAATGCTGATGACTGTTTCGGTTGTTGTTTTCCTGATCGGCCTGGTTTCAGAGCAGATAGCACAATCGCGTTATCGCTGATCGAACCTTCTGTGGTTAACAACTACAGAGGAAGCCCGGCAAGGTTGAACCGCATTACCTGAGAGAATTACGGGTGAGTGGGTGGTTGTGCCCATTTTGTTATACTGTCCACGGGTGAGAATTGCGGATTTTGCGACATAAAAAA
>JAFGMV010000032.1 GCA_016927315.1 Anaerolineales bacterium
AAATTTTCGGGTTTTTAGGTCCAAACGGCGCCGGGAAAACAACCACGCAGCGCATGATAACCACCTTGTTAAAACCAACCGGCGGGCAGATACTCATCAACGGGCATGATATCGCTTACGATGCTTATCCTGCTAAAAGAGTAATGGGACTGGTACCTGAAGAATCGTGTGTCTACACGGAGTTATCTGCCTGGGATAATCTCATGTTCACATCAAGCCTGTATCTTGTCCCTCGGAGGGAACGCACCGAGCGTGCTCGTTATTTGCTGGATGTATTCGGACTTTTAGAAAAGAAAGATGTGAAGGTTGAAAAATTCTCCAAAGGTATGCGTCGCCGGCTCAGTATTGCAATGGCAATCATTCATAGACCGGACTTATTATTTTTGGATGAGCCTACACCGGGGTTAGATGCGCAGAGCGCCAGGGATATTCTGGGATTGATCCGCCAGCTGAATGCAGAAGGGACAACCGTCTTTCTGACCACCCACCTGATTGAAGAAGCAAACCAACTGTGCGACCGGGTTGCCATTATAGACAATGGAAAGATTGCCAGGATCGACACCCCTGAAAACTTAAAATTGACCTTCCAACGAGTTCAATCAGTAGAGATGGCTATCAAACCAAACGGACAAAACTGTGGTGACGGATTGAGAAAACTTTCTGGTGTAACATCTCTGGTGAAAATGGGAGATAAATGGCGCCTGTACACAGAAGATCCTTCCCGGTTATTGCCAGTAGTCATTAAATTCGCCGAAGAACGCAATTTATCGATCGTCAGCCTGAATACTTTAGCCCCAAGCCTTGAAGATGTATTTTTGGCGATCACCGGGAAACCGGTGGGAGTGGTCAGGCAGAAATCAAACAATTACCCCACCAGAAAACGCGGAATGGGAGAGCCAAAATGATGCACATGACAATTCAAAGATTAAAAAATGAATTTGCACAAGCATGGACCGTGGTCGTTAAGGATATTCGGGTTTATTATCTGCGCCCAGGTATGATCATGTTTGGTTTTTTGATGCCATTTTTCATGTTTTTTTCATTTTCAGTAAGACGACAAATGGAAGCCGGAGATGGTCTGGCGCGGTTATTGGCATTGACAGTATTTTTTACGGCTGCAGCAGCTGGGCCATTTATTATCCCGACTGAAAGACGCGTTCGTACATATGACCGGTTACTTGCCGCGCCAATGTCTTTAATAACACTGTTGTTGGGGAAAATTGCCGTAGGATCATTTTTCGCCATCGCGGTATCAACCGTTGCTTTGACTGCCGGTTTACTCATCTTTGATGTGAAAATTGCACAGCCTGGTTTCCTTGCCCTTGGTGTTATGCTGGGTGCACTGGCATTTTCGGCTTTAGGTTTGATCTTTGGCTCCATTCCGACCAACAACCCGGGGGATGTCCAGATGCCGAGCACACTCCTTCGCTGGGGATTATTGTTTATCAGCGGTGTTTTTGTGCCTTTAAATGAAATGGCGCCCGCAGCACAAGTCATTGCTTATTTTTCACCATTGACTTATGCCCAAGATTTAATGAATCATTCGGTGGTGGGAAGCGGGACAATCAATGTATGGCTTGATGTGTCAGTACTCCTGTTGACCAGCATCCTGCTGTTATGGCCTTCGATCTGGCTGCACAAGCGGGCTCAGGTATTGGGAAATTAACACGAACCGGGAAGGAAAAATCAATGCTGCTGGTTTATTCCCAGTCATCCTCAAGATGACAAAATAGGATAGCGTCAAGGGAAAGTCGCGGAAAGAAAAACAAGGCAATAAGAACTCCGTGCGGCGGGGATACTCCGCCTCGCTGGCAGGTCTGCCCCGCGGCCTGAACAAGACACCTTAGGATGTGTTTCTGTTCAGCTTACTTTGATTAAAGGCAGCCAATTGCAGGAGGAAATGGCTTATATCCTGCATCAGCCTGACCCAATAGAGACCATCGGCAAGGCTTTATATCAGCCATAACGATCTATTTGCTTGCAGCCCTGGTAACTTACATTGGTTGGATTTATTTGTGGGCAGAACCCGGGTCGCGATAAACCCCATCCAAAATAAGGCGCCGTTCACTTAAGAAATGATGGTTGCCTTATTTTGGGTGCACTGGGGAAGAAATACCTGTTCAAGGGCGGTGATTACTTTGTTTCGTCCCCAATGACATCCCCAATTTCCGGTGACGATCACTTGAAGAACACCGCTGGCCTGACTGCCTTCCCATTTCCAACCGCTTCGACTAACATAAATACAGATCCTACTGTGAAAGGGATTTCCCCGACCGGGACCAACAGCCAGGCCGGTTGAAGTCCAGAAAGGAGTGGTGTGCTATGGCCGCAAGATCAGGTCTCTGGTTCGGGGTGCTGACACTGTTTGTGGTTTGCAGCCTGACTGCCTGCAGCCCGGCGGCGCAGCCCCAGGCGGCGGCGGCTGTGGAAAGCGAACCGGAAAGGCCGGCGCAGCCCCAGGCGGCAGACTGGTGGCATCCCGCGTCAGGATCGACCTGGCAGTGGCAGCTGACCGGGGAACTTGGGCTCGACCTGCAGGTCGAGGTCTATGATATCGACCTGCAGGTCGAGAAGTCGGTCGTAGATTATTTGCACACCCAGGGGGCCAGGGTGATCTGCTATATCAGTGTCGGTTCGTATGAAGACTGGCGGGCAGACGCAAGCGACTTTCCGCCTGAGGTACTCGGTAAGGATTATGAAGGCTGGCCTGGGGAGAAGTGGCTGGATATCCGCCGGATCGATATTCTGGCTCCGATCCTGCGCGCCCGGTTGGACCGGTGCGCCGCCAGGGGGTTCGATGCTGTCGAACCGGATAACATGGAGGTCTATACCAACGATACCGGATTCCCGCTGACGTATGAGGACCAGCTGGCTTATGCCCTGTGGCTGGCGGAAGAGGCGCACGCCCGCGGGCTGGCGATCGGGCAGAAGAATGCTCCTGAGCAGGTCCGCGACTTGGTTGGGAGCTACGACTTTGCCATCATCGAAGATGCCTTTTATTATGGTTGGGCAGAGGAAATGCTGCCCTATATCCAGGCGGGCAAACCGGTATTCGCAGCTGAATATACAGACCTGCCAGGAGATTTCGAGCTGTTTTGCCGGCAGTCCCGTGAATTTGGTTTTTCGATCATCCTCAAGAAACGGGACCTGAACGCCTGGCTGGAGACCTGCCCGTAAGTCCTGGCAGCCGGGGTTAGAAGTCAAACCCCGGGCGATTTGTGCATAAGGTATCCATCCTATGTACCGGGTGCATTGCTCTGGGGCCATCGCGCGGCCTTTTTTTGAGTGAGATAAAACTTCCTTTATAATAAAGGCGGCATAGTACGAAAAAAATCATCCCGTCGTGATACAAGTAAGGACTTCTAATGGAAAATGTTGACCTGTTCCTGCGTTTTGGCGCTGCGCTTGCGATCGGGTTCCTGATCGGCTTGCAGCGAGAGTATGCCCACGGCGGTCAGGGTCGCCCGATCATTGCCGGGGAGCGGACCTTCGCGCTTTTTAGCCTGGCAGGCGCCCTGGCCGCGCTGGTTGCTGACCAGCTTGGCTCAGCCCTGGCTTTTACCGGAATCTTGCTGTTGTTGGGGTCGATTCTGGCGGTGGCCTACTACCTGGATGCCCGGGAGGGGAAAATTGGCCTGACCAGTGAAGTGGCGGTTGTGATTGCCATGGGGATCGGCGCAATGTGCTATTGGGGATACCTGACCCTGGGGATCGCATTGGGGATTGTCACCATGGTGATCCTCTCGCTGAAGCTGGAAACCGACCGGCTGGCCCGCGCCCTGACCCGCGAGGATGTTGTTGCTGCGCTGCAGCTGGCCGTGATCAGCGCCATTATCCTGCCGATCCTGCCCAACCAGGGCTTCCTGCCTCCGCCTTTTGATGTGCTCAATCCCTTCAAAATCTGGCTGATGGTGGTCTTTATTTCAGGGATCAGCTTCCTGGGCTATGTGGCCATCAAGGTCGCCGGTCCGGAGCAAGGTATCGGGATCACCGGGCTGTTAGGGGGCATGGTCTCCAGCACCGCAGTGACACTCAGCTTTTCGGAACGCAGCAACCGTGAACCGGACCTGTCGCGGCCGTTTGTGCTGGCGATTACAGTCGCCTGGACTGTGATGTTCGCCCGGGTGTTGGTCGAAGTGAGTGTGGTCAACCTTGCGCTTTTGGGAGTCGTGTGGCTCCCGATTGCCTGTGCCGGCCTGGTAGGCCTGCTGTACTGTGCCTATCTGTTCTTCAGGCAGCGCACCACCGAGAAGGGCGAGGTCCGCTTCTCCAATCCTTTTGACCTGATGTCGGCGATCAAGTTCGGCTTATTGTATGCGCTGGTGTTGTTGGTCTCAAGAGCGGCGCAGATGTACCTGGGCGATGCCGGCCTGTATCTGTCCAGCATCCTTTCTGGTGTAGCAGATGTGGATGCCATCACCCTGTCGATGGCGGAGTTGAGCAAGACGGGTGTGCTGGAAGTGGATAAGGCTTCCCTGGGCATCGTCCTGGCCACCATGTCCAATACATTGGTTAAGGGCGCCATTGCCCTGCTGGCCGGTTCCACGGCCTTGCGTAAGTCCCTGGTTCCGGTTATCGTTTTGATCCTGGCAGCCGGCATAGGAACCGCACTGTTGTTATAACTGCGGTTTCCTTTTTAATGGAACTCTCGTAAAAGTATCTGCACGCCGAAATATCAAATCATCAGGCTGCAAGCCCGCCCTGCACTTGATTGGTGGTCTGCATCGCAGTCGGAAGCGGCTGAATACCTCGATCATGTGATAGGGTTGGAATTTTCTCAGATGAGGCGGGTCCTTGGGAGGCTCGCACAGAGGACCGGATTTCCGGGTTGCAGATGGCGGTAATTGTGCTCCAGGGCTTGGATCGCTGTCATGGGGGTGTTTCTCAACAGGACTTTCTCCGGGTGTTTTTTGTGACATAAGTCACAAAAAAATGAAGTGGGAGCTGATAAGATTAAAACCAGATGAGAAAACGATTTGTTGCCTCTCAGGTTTCCAAACCCGATTTCAATTGCAGGCAGTGGAGGTGGAATGAAAAAACGGATAATATACTGGCTGGGCGGTGCAGCGGTTTTCTTCGTCCTGGTGATTCTCTCCTGGATGACAGTTGAAACCGGTATTGAGGTTTCATCCCGGGCTACTTTTTGCGGCGCCTGTCATGCAATGGAACCAATGGTGAACTCCTATCGCGACAATACGCACGGCGGGAACAATCCTCGCGGGATTACGGCTGCCTGCACCGATTGTCACGTTTCGCATGAAAATTTATTAGCCCATTTTGTCGGTAAGGCCAGGTCCGGGACCCATGATATCTGGGTTACAGTGACTCGGGATGAGATGGCGATTGACTGGCAGGCAAAACGTGCGGAGCACAACGAGTATGTGTACGACTCAGGCTGCCTGACCTGCCATCAGGAATTGGAGAAAGCCACACAAGACAAAGGCCAGCACGAAAATTACTTTGTGGGTATCACAGATTCTCAATGTGTAGATTGTCATGCGGAGATCGGTCACTCCAATCTCAATATGTATTTGCTCGAAACAAAATATCAGTATGGTGACTAGTTTGCTGGACTGCCTGGAACTTACGGAAAGAGGTGAAGAATGAAATATTTCAAATGGTTCGTGATTATTCTGTCTGTTATCTTGGTGAGCATGATCACAGTATCTTGTGGCGGGAAACCCGTTGAGCCACAGGAGGATGATCTCCAGGGTCCACAGGTTTCACAACTCAGTGAAGAGGCCCGCGCCTGTGTGGCGTGCCATGCAACCGAGACTCACGGCGTGGTTGAGGATTGGGACAAGAGCCGCCATGCACAAGAAGCGGTCAGCTGTACCGACTGTCACGAAGCGGTCCCCGGATCTCCAATGGCTCTCAAGGAAGTCGAAGGTCACGAAGACCTGACCATTGCCGTTTCTATGCTGGTCCCGCCTTCCAGGTGCGCCGAATGCCATGAAGACCAGGCGGCGCAATTCGACGCCAGCGGGCACTACCGGGCTGGTCTGCAGTATTTTGAGAAAGAATCCATGCAAACCCTGATCAATGTTCATGAAGGGCAAAATCATCCCGAATTGAGCGACGCCTCAGACAAGACCGGGTGTATGCAGTGCCACGGCAGCCAGATCGAAGTGAACGAAACCGGTCATGCTACTGTAGACAGCTACCCGTCTTCCGGGATTGGCAATGTCTATCCCAATGGTGAAGTGGGCAACTGCACCGTTTGTCACACCCGTCACAGCTTTGATATTGCAGAGGCGCGCAAGCCGGAAGCCTGTGCAAGCTGCCATCTGGGTCCGGACCATCCGGACATTGAAATCTATGAGAACAGTAAGCACGGACAGATCTATGCCACTGAAGGCGAAACCTGGGTTTGGGACAGTTCTCCCGGTGAATGGGAGCCAGGAGATTACCGTGCGCCGACCTGCGCCACCTGCCATATGAGCGGCATCGGAAACCTGGAATCCACACATAACATCTCTGCCCGCCTGTACTGGAACCTGTGGGAGCCCGAATCGACTGTGCGCAACAGCAGCGATGTCATGAGCGGGTCCTATGGCGATGGCGAAGCCGGCCGCGAAATGATGGAAGCTGTTTGTTCTGAATGCCACTCGACCACATTCTACACGGGCTTTTTCAAGAGCGGGGACGATGCAGTCAGGTTGTACAACGAGGCTTACTACATCCCGGCTGAAAAGATGCGTGCAGAACTGGCACAGAAAGACCTGCTGGGAGAAAATCCCTGGACCGATGAATTCCAGGTGCTGTACTATTACCTGTGGCATCATGAGGGTCGCCGCACCCGCCAGGGAGCCATGATGGGCGGTCCGGATTGGGCTCACTGGCACGGATTCTTCGAACTGCAGCAGGATATTTACCGCATGAAAGAAATTTACGAACAGCGCATCGAAACCGGTGTGATCGAATAAAGCCGCAGAAAAGGCGAAAGATTCCCTGATTTGAAAGGGGATTTTCTGGCCTTTTGTACGGATGTGGGCGAGAGTACCTTTATAATACGATGAAACATATCTTGTTGAGAAAAGATCAGGACGGAAGGAGAGCATTCATGCAGTATCGCAAGTTTGGCAGTTTGGAATGGCCGGTATCCGCGTTGGGGTTTGGGTGTATGCGCTTCCCGCTCACCGGAACGGATAACTCTCAAATCGATGAAAAGCAATCGACCGGAATGCTGGCATATGCTCTCGAACGCGGCGTCAACTATATCGATACAGCGTACACCTATCACGGTGGTCAGAGTGAGCGTTTTGTCGGAAAATTCCTTAAGTCTGGTTACAGGGATAAGGTCAGGCTGGCGACCAAGCTGCCCTGCTGGGAAGTAGAGGCAAGCAAGGATTTCGACCGTTTGTTGAATGAACAGCTTGCCAAACTTCAGGTGGAGCATATCGATTTCTATCTGCTGCATGCACTGAACAAGGATTCGTGGAAGAAAATGTATGAATTGGATGTACTCCCCTGGGCAGAAGCGGCGCTGGCGGATGGCCGTATCGGGTATCTGGGCTTTTCCTTCCACGATGATTACGATGCATTCAAGACGATCGTGGACGCCGGCGACCAATGGACGTTCTGCCAGATCCAGTACAACTACATGGATATCGAGAACCAGGCTGGGACGAGAGGCCTGCGCTATGCAGCTTCCAAAGGACTGGCCGTGGTGATCATGGAACCCATCCTGGGCGGGCGGATCGTCAACCCGCCTCCATCGGTTCAAGCCATCTGGGATACCGCCGAAAGCGGGCGCAGCCCCGCCGACTGGGCCCTGCAGTGGCTTTGGGACCAGCCGGAAGTATCTACCGTGTTGAGCGGGATGAGCAGTTTGCAGCAGGTGGAAGAAAACGTGACCAGCGCTGCCCGCTCGGGCGTCAGCACATTGACCAGTGATGAACTGAAGCTCATCGACCAGATCCGGGACCAATACGATGCCTTGTCTCCCATCCCGTGCACTAAATGCCAGTACTGCCTGCCCTGCCCGAACGGGGTCAATATTCCACGCGCTTTCGAGATCTATAACCAGGGCATCATGTATGAAAAGCTGGATGGGGCCAGGATCGATTACAACCAATGGTTCGACGAAGACCAGCGCGCCCATCACTGTATCGAATGCCGGGAGTGCGAAGAGAAGTGCCCCCAGCACATCCCCATCTCGGAATGGATGCCCCATCTCCATGCGGTACTGGGGGAAGGGAAAGCCATCCAGGATGTTCCACGGCCGGCGTGAGTTTCCAATATCGCTTGTTTAATAAAACAGCCAGGGGCGGCATACACTGCCGCCCCTGGCTGTTTCTAAAACAATCATTGGGACGACCCTCTGGTTCCCACGATTGTGTGGAGGCTGTCATAGTACCAATGTCCTAAAAAGGTGGTAGGACTTTTGTACTGCGTAAGTAGTTGACTCGGGCAGGTTTATTTTCTATACTTGTGGTATCTTTGGTCTGACCACAATACCAAAGCGTGCCTATGAAAATAAAGCCGATCACTTACAAAACCCTGTCTGAAGCGGCTGCCAGCAAGCTGGCAGCCTCGATCCTGGGCGGCAGCCTGCCTCCCGGAACCCAGCTGCCGCCAGAACGCGAGTTGATCAATCAACTGGGGGTCAGCCGCACAACCGTGCGTGAAGCGCTCAAGACGCTGGAAGAGAACCGCCTGATCGAATCACGCCCAAATGTCGGCTGGTTTGCAATGTCTATCGATGAGACCAATATCACCCAGGCCAAGGAACTGGCCGGGGAAGCAGGCCAGGCTTCCAGGCTCGTCAAAGACGAGCCCATGACCCGGCCGCGGCGCGTCCCGGTGGGTCCGGAGAAGCCGCTGCACATTCCAAACCTGCAGCAGGATCGCCTGGGCACCTTTGAGTTCATCTCCTGGTGGGAGCGTGAAAAGGTGCAGGAGGCCAGGGTGCTGGTGGTCGGTGCAGGAGCATTGGGGAATGAAGTCATCAAAAACCTGGCTTTAATGGGTGTGGGGTATATCTTTGTGATTGATTTCGATAATGTCGAAGCGGCCAACCTGAGCCGCTCGGTGCTCTTCCGGGAGACGGATAACAACCGCAGCAAGGCAGAAATTGTGGCCGCCCGGGCCAAGGCTATCAACCCACAGATCCATATCCAGTATCTCAATGGGGATGTCACCACCGGACTCGGGCTGGGGATCATCCGCCGTATGGATGTGGTCATCGGCTGCCTGGATAACCGCGAAGCACGCCTGGCTGTTAACCGCTTCTGCTATTGGATGGACAAACCCTGGGTAGACGGCGCCATCCAGGAACTACTCGGGCTGATGCGAGTTTTCATTCCGGGGGAGGGGGCCTGTTATGAATGTACGCTGACCGAACAGGCCCTGCGCGACCTGTCCCTGCGGTACTCCTGCCAGCTGCTGGCGCGCAAGAACGTGCTGCTGGGGAAGGTGCCCACCACCCCGACCATTGCTTCGATCATCGGCGGCATGCAGTCCCAGGAAGCCCTGAAGTTGATCCATGATATGCCGGTTGAGGCGGGCAAGGTTGTACACTTCAACGGCCTGACCAATGATATGCATACTACTGCGTACAACCCGCGTGAAGAATGTGAAAGCCACTGGACCTACGGGGAGATCACAGAACTGCCGGCGCGTGCTGAACGCGCTACGCTGGAAGATTTGATCCGGATTGCACGCGCCGATCTTGGCCCTGATGCGGTCATCGAATTGGACCAGGAACTGGTCACTTCGCTGGAATGCTCCCAATGCCATGCCGTGGAAGCAGTGATACGGCCGGTCAGTGAGATCACCTTCGAAGCCGGTCACTGCCCGACCTGTAAAGTGCTGCGGGATGCCCAGTTCTCTCACATGATCACTGGGGAAGAGAATTTTTTGCACCGCACACTGTCCAATGTCGGGATTCCCCCACTGCATATCATCCGGGCCCACAATGGCCTGGAATACCGTTTCTACGAGTTGACCGGCGATTTACCCGAAGCGCTGCATTTTAATCACTTCGAAAAGCCGGAAACTGAAGCGCCGCTGAAAGTTGGCAGGCGCATCCGGCTGAAAGATGGACCTGGCGGGTCTGATGCGCCCGGAAGCCCGGCGCAAAACCGCATCCATCTCAAAGATGATCAGCCGCAGGGCAAACTGACGATCCAGTCGGATCGCGGGAAAAACGGAAAGAACGGGAAGTCGAAACTGGTAAAGCTGGAAAAAGCCAAGCGCAATCGTTATCCGCAGCGTGCCGGGAAAAAATGATTGCCGCGGCTGCTTCCCGGTAATCGGAAGAAACATCAGGTGTAGATACTATGGCTTTGCGTGTTGATACCATGAACCCTGCAAACATGCCACCGCAGAGAAGAATATCGCAGTATTTGGGGCGAAAATTTTTGCTGCTGCTGCTGCTTACCATTGCCTGCTCGCTGGCGCTGGTACTGCTGTATCGGAAGGATTTAGGACTGCCGCTGTTTGTATTCACTTATTTTGCAGACAGTATCCTGGCCTTGGTGGCAGGCCTGGGGACACGACTCTTGTTGTCGAAACGCAGCTGGTTGATCAAAACACTTATCGTCCCGGTGCTGCCGGTCGCAGGCCTGGCCTGCCTGGGATATTTTTCGAACTGGAAGCTGGGGATTGATGTGCTGGTACTTCTGGATGGGTATGTCAGTTATGAAGACCTGGCTCACCTGGTTATCGGGATAACAGTATCCATGCTGGCGTTGTGGGCCTGGCGCCGACGGAGGCTGAATGAAGTGGAATCCCAGGTGATCGAACCCGTCCGCCAGGAGGTTGCGGCCCACTTCCCACGGCTCCGGACGCCTCAGACCGGGGCGCTGCGCCCGGATATTGATTCCAGCCCGCGGATTGCCTCGCGCTTAATCAATACCAGCCGGTTGTTACGGCGTCCAAAGCTGGTTTTGGAGCAACCAGTACGGCAGCCGCGCCCAAAGAGGTCTGCCGCCGCCGTCCGCAAGCCGCAAATTCAACTGGCGTTGGTCGAAGAACACCGCTGCCCGTATTGCCTGGAACCTGTGAAGAATAACGATGAGCGGGGCGTCAGGAAATGCGAAATCTGTCATACCCTGCATCATGCCGATTGTTGGGAAGTTACCGGTATGTGCCAGGTACCGCACTTGAATACCAAGAATTAGGAGACCCTATGTCGGATATTAACATCACCCTGATTCTTCCCAGTGGAGGGACACGTAATGCTGAAATGCCTGACGACATCAGCATCCGTGATCTGCTGGAAGAGCTGGCATCGCTGCTCCAACTGCCTACGGTCGGACCTGACGGCCGGCCAATGGGGTACCGTCTTGACAGCAAGGCGCTCGGACGAGAACTCAAGGAGGATGAAACCCTGTCTGATGCCGGCGTCCCTGAAAATGATCACCTGATGATCACGGCAGATATCACTGCCGGGGCAGGGACATCCGTGGCCGGAACCCCGCGTATGCGCCGGCTGCGAGGCGACTATGAGTTGATGCTTGAACTGGCTGCCCGCAGTAACCTGATCTCTTTCAAAGAGTTTTCCAAGCATCCCAACCTGCCGCCGGAGCGTTATATCGTTACATATAAGTGCAAGAGTATTGTAGGGATCGATGCACACGGCAAACCGAAATACAGCGAACACCACCAGGTTGAAATCTACCTGCATAACCAGTATCCACAGCGCTGGCCGGGTATGAAATGGATGACCCCCATCTGGCATCCAAATATCAACCATGTGAATGGCAGTGTGTGTATCGATGCCGCCTGGTGGGCAGCCAGCCGCTCGTTAGACCGCCTGGTCATCATGCTTGGTGAAATGCTCCAGTGGAAGAATTTTCACGATGACCCTACCAAGCCGCCGTTTCCCTGGGATGCAGATGCCGCCCGCTGGTCACGTGAATACCGTAAGAAACACCCGGATGCTTTCCCTCTAGACCAGCGTGAACTGCTGCGTCCGGAGCGCGTCAAGCTGAATTCGCCTGCTGCAGGCAACAAGGCAAAAGCGGGGCTCAAGCTAACGCCGGCAGAGCAAACCCCCAAAACCAGGTTGAAAATCGGGCCGGCGGGTCCTGCAGGTCCTGCGAAAGGTGTTTCGAGCGGCCTGGTGAAGATCAAACCGCTGGATTTACTGAAGAAGAAACCGAAAATCAATTTGAAATGATTACCGTGCTGAATGTACATCAGTAAATAAAAACCGACCGGCTGAAGATCAGCCAACCTATACGTAAGAAAGGAGATTACCATGTCCGATATTCCTGTCACCCTTGTACTCCCATCCGGAGGCAGCCGTAATGCCGAGGTGCCTGACGATGTGCAGGTCAAAGAGTTGCTCCCAGAGTTAACCACCTCGCTGGAACTCCCGGTTACTGGTCCGGATGGCCGGCCGATGTCTTATCGACTGGACAGCAAGGCCTTGGGTCGAGAACTCCAGGAAGAAGAAACCCTGGCAGACGCTGGTATACCCGAAGGCGATCGTTTGATGATGACCGCCGATGTGACTGCTGGGTAAGTTCTGCATTTTCCCTGGGCTGCCGGTATGGCCCGGAGGCCCAGGGAAAGATTTGAATCGAGAGAATAATGCCCGGACTTGGTATCCGTATTGAGCCGCCAGATATTCTGCAGCCTCAAATTGCCGCCAAACCTCTTGAGAATGCGCTGCGTTGGGAATCTCAGCATGAGTCGGCCGAGATCATCCCGACGGTGTCGGTTTTCCTTCACCGGTCAGCGTATATCCGTGTCAGCGTGCATGCTTGCAGCGCTTCGGATGAAGTGGGGGGCGTTCTGGTTGGCGAGTGGCGCCAGGAGGAAGAGTCAGGTGAACAGTACCTGGTTGTAAAACACGCTCTGCCTGCCCGTCATACACGTCAGGGCAGTGTTTACCTGACGTTTACCCAAGACAGTCTTGTCGATCTGCACGAACAGATCGATAAACGCTACCAGGGTGAGCGGATCATTGGCTGGTATCACACCCATCCCCGTATGGGTATCTTCCTATCTCATTATGATACCTGGCTGCATAGTAATTTCTTCCCAGAACCCTGGCAGGTAGCTCTGGTGGTCGAACCTTATTCATCATTAGGTGGTTTTTTTATCCGTCAACGCGACGGTGAACTGGATCCACACCGTTATTTCGGGTTTTATGAAGCGGATGGGGCAAATGGCGGCAGCATTGCACGCTGGAAGAATTTGTCCCGGGTGGAAAATGGTTCTGAAAGGAGAAGTGTCCTATGAGTAGACGAATGCGTTCTTATTATTATGCGCTGCTCGGCGCCTTAGGAGGATTGTTCGGCTGGCAGATCAGTGACCGGCTTGGTCTTTCATTTTCTACAAATCTGTATTTGAGTGAACTGGTGGTTGGTGCACTGGTCGGTTTGAGCGTTGGTGTGTGTATTGGCCTGACAGAAGGTATGCTGACTCGTAACCCGGTGCAGGCCGTGAAGTCGGGCCTGTTCAGCGGCCTGTTGGGCCTGGGGGCCGGTGCAATCGGTCTGCCGTTGAGTGAAATCCTGTTCCAATTTGTGGGCGCCGGTATCTTTGGGCGCATCCTCGGTTGGGCTCTGTTCGGCCTGCTGATCGGCCTGGCGGAAGGGGTGGTTGGGAAAAGCCAGGTCTGGAAGGGGATGCTGGGCGGCCTGCTGGGTGGTGCACTGGGCGGCTTCCTGCTCGAATCGGCGCACAGCTGGCTTGCAGACCCGCTGGCCGGGAAAGCCGCCGGCCTGGTCCTGTTGGGCGCTTCTGTGGGAGCATTCATCTCCCTGATCGTTGTCCTGCTGTCGAAAGCCTGGCTGGAAGTTGCTTCCGGCAAGCTCAAGGGCACTGAATTCATCCTGGATAAATTCCTGAAGGCCGGTGGGCCGGCGATTGCAATCGGCAGTTCCCCGCTCAAGTCGGAAATTGTCCTGCCCGACCCAGATATCGCTCCTCAGCACGCCATGCTGACCGGGGATGGGGTGCGTTTCACACTCAAGGACATCAGTCTTTCGGGCACCTACTGTAATAACAAACGGATCGAGCAGGCCTCCCTGGTCAATGGTCAAAAAATCCGTATGGGTAACACCGAACTGGTGTACCACGAAAAGAGGTAACCATGCTTGCAAGAAAATGGTCGTCTTTCTTGTTGCTCTCAATTCTCTTTGCCTGGGTTGGTCTGCAGCCATGCTCGCAGGCAGCTGCGCAGGGGGATATTCAGGTGCGAATAACGCAGGTGGATAATTCACAATTCCCGCGTGTGACGGTTTATGTTTCGGTCACGAATGCGGCCGGGGAACCGGTCGGCGTGGATCCCGCCACGATCCAGATTTTCGAGAACGGTGAAGCGGTTGCGCCCGTGGATATGCGCGGCGGAGGGGAACTGCTTGGCGGCGAATCGATCCCTGTTACAACCATGCTGGTCATGGATATCTCCGGCAGCATGGAGAAAAATGATAAGATCGGTGCGGCCAAGGAAGCGGCCAGGTCTTATGTCAATGCCATCCGTTCCGGAGACCAGGTGGGCATCATTTCCTACGATACGCATGTCTATACTGTCCAGCCGGTTACTTCGGATATTCCCACGCTGGTCACTGCCATCGACGGGTTGCAAACCGGCAGCGATACGGCCATGTACAATGCCCTGATGGAAGCAGAAATGGCGCTGGAAAATGTCACCGACCGCAAAGCAATTATCGTGCTGACCGATGGGATGGACAACCAGAGCATCTATAATGCAGAAGATGTGGTCAATGGGATCGGCGAAAGCGGTCTGTCTATCTCTGCAATTGGCTTTGGTGATATCAATGCTGCCGGCCAGGAGGGACTGGATGAAGAAGGGTTGAAATTCCTGGCAGAGATGTCAGGAGGCCAGTATGCCTTTGCCACCGATGCCCAGACGCTGAACACGCTGTACCACCAGTATGGTCAGTCACTGCAGAGTGAATATGCCATCACTTACATTTCCCCGGCGACGCTCAGGGATGGGATCAACCGCCAGTTGACGGTATCGCTGACCGAGGTCGGTGTGCTGGCAGAGGAAGCCTATAACCCGGGCGGTGTCCTGCCGGAAGTCTCCAGTTCCTCATGGCCGTTGTTCGGCGGTATCCTGGTTGTCCTGCTGGTGCTGCTGGTAGTGCCTTTGGCGATCAACCGCATTGTGCAGGCCTTCAGCCCGGCATCTTCCGGTGATCGGGCTTCAAAAAGGCCAAAGGGCAGGATTAAGATGGATCGTCCCCCCATGGAGAGTGGGAAACGACCACGGGTGAAGCTCAAATAATCTGCGTTCAATAAGGACTTTTCCAATGAAGACAGGAAGAGTCCTTTTCTTTTGGAGCATGGAAGATCGGAAAGGAACGAACAAGTCCGGGCAGGATCTCTGGGGACCAGTTATTTTAATAGCTCCAGGAAAGTTTCCTGGTCTAAACCTACCAGGTCAGGAAATATCAGATCGGCTTTTGATAAGGCTTCCGCTGGATTTGTTGTGGTGACGGCAATACATTTCATGCCTGCATTTTTAGCGCCTTGTACGCCTGGTATAGCATCTTCGATGACAATGCAGTTTTCCGGTCTGATATCCAACTGGCTGGCAGCTTCCAGGAATACAGCTGGATCAGGTTTGCCAGGAATGTCGCTTCCCGAAACAATTGCATCGAAATATTTACTGATCTTTAATTCGTTGACCAGGACATCGATATTTTGGGGCGGCGCCGAAGATGCGATGGCCTGTTTCAGGCTCCATTTCGAGAAGGCTTCAAGTGTGTTGGCAATACCGGGCAGCAGGGCAGCCTTTCCTTTCACTGCCTGGCGGAAGAGTCTTTCCTTACGGTCACTGATTTTTTGTGTCTGGCCTGGAGGAAGGTTTTGATGAAGGATAACTTCCAAAATCCCGGCGTTGTTCATCCCAAACGTTTCCTTGAACTGGTTTTCTGAAAATGGAAACCCTAATTCGTTAAAAATGCTTTCCCAGGCCTGGTAATGGAATTCACCAGTGTTTACCAGGACCCCATCCATATCCCAAATGACTGCATATCGAAGATCAAAGTTCAACATTACTCAGTACCTGTCTTGTGGAAGATTATGCTGTAAACTGTTACAGTTTATCACGTACGCGTAAATTCAATTTCTGGCCTGGAAATATCAGTTGCTTTGGAATGCGGTCTTTGAACATAATCAGTCAGCTGTGCCGTGGTTTCTTCTTCTTTGGGATTGGGTCAAGCTTTAATTCCCCTCGGGAAAGCATTGCCATGATCTGTGCTGGGGGACAGTGGACTTTCAGCAGGCTGGCCATGATCCGCATGGGGCGGTCAATGTAGGTGAAGAAGGAGCGATATCCGGCGCACAGCCAGTTCAAACCCGGCTCACCGTCTGGGGTGATCAGGATGCGGTTCTTGGGGCAGCCCCCATTGCAGGTAAAGCGAACCGGGCATTCCTGGCAGTATCCCGGCAGTTTGCTGCGTTTTGCCAGTCCAAAAGCAGCCTGTTGTGTGCGCCCAGCATGGGCGTTGACTAGAGGGTGAAAGATCCTTATGGAGGTTGATTGCACCAACCATTAGCGGAAGGCAAGGGCGTCATCGCGAGGTGAGGTCTGGAGGAAGCCGGGAGCAAACTTGCGGTTTGAGGAACACAAACCCGATAAGAGGCCGTGAGGCAGGGCGAGTTGGCACGAGACAACGAAGCCCGATGCAATCAAGAGCCGAAGCGGTAAATTGGGCAAACGTGCAAGGAAAGTCAACGTTCTTACCTGGGGAGACCTGCTATTAGACCAGAAAACTGGGAACCCTGACCGAGAGGTCAGGCTGGATTGGCAGGGGTCAGCCGAGGCCATAGTACCGGAGTTTTCGGGAAGGGCTGAACAATGAGAGGATGAGTACAGTGAGCAGTTCGAGGAATGAACCCGGAAGGCAGAAACTCTCGGATAGGGAGACTACTGAGCCAACGAAGCAGGTGAAGCCTGCGGGAATGGGTCAGAGCGCCGAGCCGTTCCCGGTACGAGACAGTGGAAAATCCGACGCAGGAGAACGATACAACCAACTGCGTTATTCTTATTGAACCGCCGGATGCGGACCCGCATGTCCGGTGGTGTGAGAGGGAGCGGTTAGCCGCCGCTCCCTACTCGATTCGTATCGCTACTTGTTCTTTCGATTCAGCGGCACAACCACGCTGGCCTCTGTATACGTTTCATTGCCGCAGGCATCCACAGCCATATAGGTGAGGGTATAGATACGCCCGCTGCCTTGCATAGACCTCTCAGCACGCAGCAGGATCGTGGTATCGTCTAGGATCACGATGTCGTTTATTGTATTTCCATCCCCCGTCCCATTATCCGGTTCATTGGAGGTTACCGAAACAAGGCTGACGGTTGGGTTCGGATCGAAATTATCTGCCGCCGCTGGGGCCGCGGTGACTTCAACGTATTTGTGATTGGCAGGCCACAGTGTATCCGGTGTTACGGTAACTTCCAGGGTGGGGGCGATTTCATCACACAGGTTCAACCCAATAATGATCGGGTCGTGATCAGACGAGCGGAACGCATTGGGTTCGAAGATTGCATCCTGGGCATCCTCTTTGTAATCCATGTCGTAATCCAGCAGGTCGGGTTCATCTGCATTGATGTGCCATTCGGTTATCCCGGTGATTTCATCCAGGAGTTCATTGTTCGCCAGTGCATGATCCAGGTACCCCAACTTCCCATCAAAGACATAAGAATAGGCATACTCACCTTTGAAGTAGTCGTTCATGTCGGTGTAGTCGTCGTCCGTACCCGGGATGTCATCAGACCCTGCCCGGATGGCGTCTATGGGATCTTCCTTGTCATAGGAATTCAGATCACCAAGGATCAGGAAATCGCTGTCTCCACTGTTGGTCGGGTCTGAGGCCAGCCAATCGACCAGGGCTTCGGCCGCCGCGGTGCGGGTCAGGTTGCAGTTCCCGGCTCCGTCGCCAATGTCTGGATCGCCAATGTCTTCACAGGAGGACCCTTTTGACTTCAGATGGTTGATCACCACAGTGGCCATGCCGCCGGTGGAGTTCTCCATAAATGTCTGGGCCAGGGCCGGACGGTTTTTGGAATCGATGAAACGCGGATCGATACTGGAGTCCAGGACTGCATAGTCACCGACCAGTGATACAGCAGCCGGTTTGTAAATGAATGCGACTTTGATCTCATCCTGTCCAATCACACCGGTATTGACAAATGCGTAGGTATCGGCCCCCATGGCATCATTGAGACCAGTCACCAGGTCTTGGATGGCTTCGGTGTTGTTCTCGATTTCCAGCAGGCCCACCACATCCGCATTCATAGCTGCGATCGCAGCTATGATCTTGGTACGCTGACGGTTAAATTCTTCCGGCGTATTGGCCCCGCGGCTGTTGAGTGTCGTGAAGTAGTTCAACACGTTGAAGGAAGCGACCTTGATCCTGCCGCCGACATCTTCCGGGTTTTCCGGGCGTGTGTTTTCTACTGTGTAGTCTGCTCCCTGGGTCGGCTGGATCCGATAGAGGTCATGGGAATAATCCAGGATCCCGGTGACATTCTGCAGGGTATCCCCGCCGCGGAAGAGATTGGTCAGGTCGAAGACCCCGCCGTTGGGATGCAGCGCTGGATCCGGATTCTGGTACGTGCGCCCGTCATCCAGTGTAATGCGGTTCAGAACGTATTCTCCTGCCAGGGCAATGGCATCCGGGCCGGGTTCTACCACGCTGGTGGGTGTGAACTGGCGAGAGGTGCTCAAGACGATCTCCCCGTAGCGGTCGTAATTGTAGTATTCAGAGATATAGAGGGTTTGTGGCAGGGCGACCAGCATCCCCTCGTAAATTTCTAAATCTTCCAGGCTGGTGACTGGTAAGGAGATTGTCGTGGGGAGCAAGCTGTTGCCGGTTGAGCAGTTCCAGACCTGGCTGACGGCGGTGACCTCGGTCAGGTCGTAGTACTCGTCTACAATACCGCGTACCCGAACATGGTTGCCAACATTGACATCCGTACTGGTATGGTAGACGAAAATACCGTCAGATGTTGCCGGGTCCCCATCTCCACTGGCATCCTGGATGTAGAAGCCGCCCTTTCCTCCTGTCTGGAAATCGCCGACAACAATTCCCTCTGTTGCGACTTCATTACCATCCATGGCGCTGAGCATCTCATTGCCTTGAATGACGTAAATCGGTGTGAATGGGTCGCCGCAGCTCTCGGCCGGGGGAATGTACACGGCATTTGGAGCACCAGGGGTGTTATAAGCCTCTCCGGGCTCGATTGAACCCGTATATCCGGGAATGCCGGCCAGATCGAAATCATTGCGTACCCAATCGCGGTCTGTTTCTGTATCGAACCCATCCGGGATACGGGAAGCGCCGCCGGGTGCATAGCTGGCTCCATCGTAATACCTTCCCAGTACGGGAAGGCCATAGACGATATCGCTGCTGCCTCCGTCGTTAACGGCTGCACAATCGACGATTGCTTCCCATGGAACGACATCAAAAACCCCGTCGTCATCAGTATCCAGGTCGGTTCCGCTGGAACTGGAAAAGTTCTTCACCAGCAGCAGTGTCAGACTGCCATTTTCAAGTGCATTGGCAGGCAGGCTGGCCAGGTAAATGCCATTGGCATCGGTACTGCCGACAAGGATGACTTCATCGACCACACCGGTGTTGCCGCTGTCTCCTTCCAGTTCCAGAACGGAATATTCACTGTAATCGCTATCGGGGGTTCCAATGATTTCTACGTATTCCACATCTGTGCCTGTGGTGCTGGCGGAAAACTCGTTGATTTTGGGATCCACAGCGGCTGCACTACAATCCGAAATGTGGACGCCCAGTCCGTCGAATGTGTTCTGGGTAAACCCGTCCCATTCAAGGGCCGGATCGAAGGGATCACTGCCGTCTGTATCTCCGGCGCAGGTTGCGGCCTTGCGCTGGAGTGTGTTATCCTGGGTGCTTTCCAGGTCGCTGCCCCATTGACTTCCGGGATCAGTACCGATCTGTCCGATCACATCCAGGGTCTGTGTATCTTTCACCAGGACAACCGCATCATCCCCGTTAAAGAAACCAGCCCCACTGGTCTGGTTGGCCTGGGCAAGGATTTCTGCAACTGCAGATGAATGAGCCAGTACAAATACATCGCCGGCTGCAACGGTTCCATTCAGGTTGACAGTCAGGCCGGGTGAGGCATTGCCATTGAAATACATTTGGACTTTGTATGCACCTGCGGCGAGATCGATATTTTCCCCGGTTCCGTTAAAAATCTCCAGCGCTTTGTTATTACTGGAGCCCTCAATATACTCCGAAAAAAACAGCTCCGCTGCCGGTGCAGCCAACGTGGGTTGGGGTGCGGGTATCAGAGCTGTTACCAGCGCCAGGGTTAAGGCAAGCGAAAACACTTTCGTTAGCTGGTGGTGTTTCATCCTCATCTCCTCTTTCAAATGGTTGCTGCTGTTATAAATATTGTAAGCGCATTCCTAACAAAAATGCAAATAAATTGGATGGTTCTTTGGTAAGGGGAGAAAATTCCGGGCTGACCGCTATTGTACTTTTGTCTACTTGCGCTTCCGGAGACAGGTCTCTATAATCAATATGTAATGGAAAAAACCTGATCGAGGCTTGGTGGATCAGCCTGCAGGTTCAAAGGAGAGAGAGATGAATTTAAAACAGTGCAAGTTGTTATTCATGATGGCGGTTTCTATATTCCTGGTTTCCTGTAACCTTCCCAAAGGGGCGCCGCCGACGCAAACTGAAGAAGTGGATTTTAATACTGCGGCTGCTATAACCGCAGCCGTCAGGTTGACGGAAATCGCCCTGACAGACCTGGCCTCAGCGGCATCTCCAACTGTTTCACCGGTACCGACAAATACCCCCGCGCCCACTCACACTCCGTTCGCCAATTCCACCCCGGTGCCGGTACCCTGCAACCGGGCTTCTTTTGTCGCTGATGTTAATTATCCGGATGGGAGTGAAGTTGATGCCGGTACTAATTTTACGAAGGTCTGGCGCCTGAAAAATAACGGTTCCTGTACCTGGACATCGGGATATCGGGTGATCTTCGACCATGGCGACCAGATGAATGCCCCTGCCAACATACAATTAACCAGCGGTTCTGTGGCTCCTGGTGGTACGGTTGATATCTCGATGGATATGAAAGCTCCCGGTTCAGCGGGCGAATACGAAGGACATTTCATGCTGCGTTCCGCAGATAATATTGTCTTTGGTATCAATTCAGATGGACAGGGGTCTTTCTGGGTCAATATCATTGTCCCCGCAGCAACCGCAGCCCCAGCGCCCTCTGGTCCGGACCTGGTGATCACTGAGATGACCGTATCCACGGACCCGGCTCAAAAGGGTGTACCCTTTGATGTAACAGTTAAGGTCAAAAATAAAGGGGACCAGGACGCCGGGAATTTCCCGGTCCAGTGGTGGTCATCCTGGGCAGTCGTGGCCTGCAACTGGTCGGTGCCTTCCCTGGCCGCCGGGGCAGAGACAACGCTGACCTGTACGTATACCTATGGCGGTTGGTCGACATATGATATCAAAGCCGTTGCCGACGGCGGCGACCTGGTGGATGAGACGAATGAAGGAAATAATTCGAAAGAGGCCATATTAAAGGTATTAGGACCATAAAGGAACGGCGATCAAGTATTCGACATTCCCCGGCGTCAGTGGTTGCAGGACTCTGTAGTACCGGAGAAGGTTGAGAAGCCTCCTGCTGGATTGGAGATTGTCTCTTCCAATTGAGTGTTGTTTTGGATACAATGGTACTGATGGTGAGTGGAAGAAAAGGAAGACGGGAAGAATATGCTTGAACAAAGTTCGATAGGAAAATCACTGCTGAAGAGTTTGCTCCAGCCTCTGGCATTGGGATCTTTTAAAAACTGGCTGCGCTTATTAAAGGAGAACAAACATATCGATCCGCGTTTTTTGGGCCGGGCGCTTTATGTTTCTATGGTCAGTTTCTTTACCGGCCCAATGCGCATGTACCAGCGCCTGAAATACCGCGATACTTTTGGGAATGTCCGTATCCGGAAAGCGCCCGTCTTCATATTGGGTCACTGGCGCAGCGGGACGACCCATCTCCATAACCTGATGTGCCAGGACCCGCGTCTGGGATATGTTTCAGCCTTACAAGTGATTGCCCCAGATTTCTTTTACGTTGCCAGCGATGCCTTCAAAAAGTTCTTGCGGTCGGGGACACCGGGAACCCGCCTGATTGATAACATGAGTTGGTCGATTGACGGTCCGCAGGAAGAAGAAATGGCGCTGGGCAATATGTCACCCTATTCGCTTTACCACTTCTGGAGTTTCCCCCAGAATGCCAGGCGTTATTTCGATCGTTATGCGATCTTCAAGGATGCCACTTGTGAAGAGATTGACATCTGGAAGGAAAAATACCTGGACGTGTTGAAAATGGCGACCTTCAACATGCGGGGCCGGCGCCTGGTGATCAAGAATCCCGCGAATACCGGCCGTATCCCGATCCTGCTTGAGTTGTTCCCGGATGCGAAATTTGTATTCCTCCACCGGGATCCCTACAGGGTTTTCCTTTCAACTCGCAACCTGCACGAAAAGACGTATGAATATTCAGCCTTGCAGGAAATTTCACATGAGGAAATCGAAAATAATATTCTTAAGTTCTATGAAGAGGTCATGCGGCATTACCTGAAGGATCGTTCATTGATCCCGCCTGAAAACCTGGTTGAAATTGGGTATGACGAACTGGATCAAACCCCCATGCAGGTGCTGAAGAAGATTTACAATGGCCTGAAACTGCCTTCTTTTTCCAAGGCAAAACGGCCTGTGCGGCGCTATTTGAAATTGCAGAAGGGCTACCAGAAAAACTCCTATAAAATTTCAGTATCGGATATCACGAAGGTAAACCAGAACTGGGGTTTTGCATTTGATGAATGGGGTTATTCGATGCGCATACCTGAATAAATCTCCACCAGTCTTCCCCATTCTTCCAAACTGACCGTTTCAGCACGCCGCTGTGGATCAATCCCGGCGGCGTGCAGTATTTTTTCAGCATTCAGGATGGCCATGCGCATCCCGGCGGAGAGCGAGTTCCGCAGTTTTTTGCGTTTCTGGCTGAAGCCGGCCTTTGTCAGGCGGAAGAAATCTGGCAGCAGGTCATCACGAACCAGGGGCTCCGGGTAAATATCCACAACCAGGACGGAGGAATCTACTTTAGGGGCCGGGTAAAATGACCCGGCCGGAATATGCGCCGAAACACAGGCTTTTCCATAAACCTGGACACTCAACGCCAGCAGGCTCAACTCTCCAGCTTCTGCGCAGATACGCCCGGCAACTTCTTTCTGGATCGTCAGCACCATGCGCCGGGGGCGTTGTTCGGCAGACAGCAGGTGTCTCAATACGGCCGAGGTGATGTAGTAAGGGATATTGGCCGCTACCAGGTAGTCGGATTTGGTGATCAATTGATTGGGATTGAGTTTCAGGATGTCACCCTGGATGATTTTCACATTGGCATAGGGTGACAGGACTTCCTGCAAGGGAGGCAGCAAACGTTGATCCAGCTCGACAGCGATCACTTCACGGGCAGCCTGCGCCAGGTAGCGTGTCAGGCTGCCAAGGCCTGGCCCGATCTCGAGTACACTGTCTTCTTCTTTGATCCCGGCTGCGGCAGTGATGTTCTTCAGAATACCAGGTTCCTGCAGGAAGTTTTGCCCCAGGCGTTTGTCCGGGTGCAGCCCATAAACGCGCAGCAGCCGGGACACACTCAGGAATTCAGGTTCCCTTGCAAATGTTGAGCTCAAAAGGCTATTCCTCTTCCGGGGGCTTAGGACATACAAATCCCGGGTTATCATCCGGTTCGGGTGTCAGGCCGGCTGCCAGGGGTAGGGTGGGCCAGGAGCCGTTATTGAAGCGGATAATATAGTCGCGCATCAGGTCATAGTCGGCGGCCCAGATGAAGACCCGCCCTTTGAAGACCGGATCATAGATGCGAGTACCTTCGAACATCTCTTCTGGGAAGCCGGTGAAGATCAGGTTCTGATCTTTCAGATATGGGGCCAGGCAGGTCAATTGACTGATCTGTTCGGGGGTGAGATCGGTCTGGACGGAATCTTCAAACGCTTCGATCAGGGCGGGAATCTTGGTGACGCTTGAAGGACTCAGCAGTGTATCCCGCAGGCCGCATAAGACATAATTCTGCTGCTCAGTTCGGGCAAAAACTCCTTCCAGCCGCAGGCGTCCCAGCATCAAGGCCCGCTCTCCATATAAATGATGGGTCCCCCGGGTAAAGAGCAGATCGGTTCTGCCTGTTTGGTCAGCCATGCGTCCATCCACTGCGTGGGGGAGATAAACGTCGATCCCTCCCAGGGCGTCGACGATCTTTACGAAAACACGCATATTGATTGCAACGTAATGATCTGGCTGCACCCCAAAATTCAGGGCCAGGGTGCGCGCCAGCAGGCCGGGACCTTCCCCGGGGCCATCATAATAATCAAAACCAGGATTGCCGTACAGGTAGGCCTGGTTCAACCTTTCGTGGGTTACACCGGCATAAGGTTCGATGCCGGGGATTTCGACCCATAGATCCCGTGGAAAGCTTAACACGCTTACCCGCGGCGTAATAAAATCTACCCGAACGATCCGGATCATATCGGCCAAGCCGTAGGTATATGTACCTGAGCGGGCATCGGTGCCGATTGCCAAAATGGTCATGGTTGCCGGGCCATTGCAGAGGGGGGTTGTGCGTACAATCGTATTGGAAAGTGGGGCAGCACTGTCACTGCCGGCCGTGTAGATTTGTTCTACGATTATTTCGCCGTTGTTGGCGCCATTTACCTGGGAGGGGATATTGGTGGCTGTGTCGGTCGTTTCCCTGGTATTCTCAACCGCTGTCAAAGCCGGGAGAGGCGTGCCTGGGGTGGGGCTGGGCATGTCAAGACCGGGTCCCAGCGGTGTTTTCCACAATTGGTAAGCATCATAGAGGTTAAATCCCAGCACCAGGCATAATATTGAGGTGATCAGGCCCATGATGGTCAAAATACGGCGTTGTGAGGAAGTAAATCGGGCAGAATTACGCTTAGACATAAGATCATCCTCTTACGGGAATACATAGGGTCCGGCAGGGGCCGGTTCAAGGAAGTATACCGTAACCCACTCTGACCATGAGACCCATTCTTCATCACTGTAACCCAGGTCGATCCACAGTTTTCCGGGAATTCCGCCGCCTACATCTTCAATCGTGGCCAGTCCATATCCGGGAATGTACACAGCCTGTCCTTGCATGGCCTGGTACATGTCGTACGTAACTGCCACGACGCCCTTTTGAACCGGTTTCCCGCTGGCAGTGCCAGGATAACAGCGGTCCGCACCCGAGTTGCAGGGCGAGTACGATGTTGCGTACATCTGGACAGCCCGCCAGTAACTTACCTGGCCACCGGGGATATCCAGCGTTTTGGAAACGATTTTGGTGCCATACCCTACGATGCGCGTCTGCGGTGGGCGTACCAGGTTCTCACTCTCGGTCTCGCGCGAGACTTCCTGGCCGTCTTCGTAGCGGATGCGCACCCGGCTGATTGATAGACCCGGCTGCCCGGGCTGCAGGACCTGCTCCAGATCCAGTTCAACTTCATCCGAAGCGACATATTCCGTATCGTACGGGAGAACTTTCTGGGTCAGCTGGATATTCTCTTGGACGCGAATAACCCGGATCCGGCCGTCCTCTGGCAGCCCCTCATCTTCACCCGGCTGGCTGATATCCAGTCCGACCAACGGGAGCCCGGCCTCTGCCAGGGCTTCAGAGACTGTCTCTGCTGACGATAAGATGGAGATCACCTGGTCGCCGACTTGCACACTGTAAGGCTTTGCCTGGGAATACGTGACGGTCAGCGGGCTGGAGAGGATCGTGTTTGCTGGTGGTTCTACCCGGTCGGAGGCCTTGAGTTGGAAACCGTTTTCAGTCAGCGCTTCTCCAACTGTCCGGGCGGAGGTTTGGATGATTTGCTGGCCGCCATTGGCATACAGGATCATATCCCTGGCCCGGCGAAGCTGCAGGGTGTGACTGGATGCGTTTGGCAGGGGTTGATCCATTGGAACCGGTAATCCATGGTACAGTACCCTGTCGGCCGGGGAGAATTCCAGCCCGGCCTGTGCCAGCAGACCGGCCGGCGTGCGCTCGCTGCTTTGCAGGGTAATCACATCTTCGCCGTCGATGATTGTAAAGCTGGCGGATGGATTTGCCGCAGCACAGGCAGAGAACAGGCAAACGAACACCAGCGTGACCCACAGTGTGCCTTTCATATGCGTATTCTAATTCAAAATCGGAATTAATTCCTGCCGCCTGCTGCACTTTTGTGTACCGGCAAGTTTACTCCCGGTTCTCCGGTTTATCACGGAAGGATTTCGCTTCCACCCATCCGTTGCTTGCTTCTGGACGGTAATCGAATTTAGGTACATAGGGTTTGATATCGAGCAACGGGGTTCTGTCCAGGACGTCGATCTGGCTGACTTGCAGGATATTTTCCTGCCTGCTTTCCAGTTTCACAATCGAAATCCCGATACTGTTTGGGCGGCAGGGGTGCCGGGTGGCAAAAACCCCATGCGGGGCGTCGTCCAGGAATGGAGGTCGGGATAATGTCACTTCTCCTGCCCGGTCGAAAAGATAGATTAGTATGAGGTGTGAGAAGGTTTCGATGGTTTCAAGCCCTTCTTCATATTCCGGGAAGAGTTCAACTCGACCAACGCCTCCTGGCGCGGCTGTCCCCTGAATGGGGCAATCTTCTTTGGTTGGATAAGGGGTAAAGATGGTTCCGATTTGGGTGAGTTCGAATTTCATTGCTCGCTCCTGTCATGGTAACATACCCGGTGGTGGATGGTTTTCGTTGGTGTCTTGGTGCGTGTATTGTAAATCTGAGCGGAACTGATGACAAGGACAGGGCATCCTGAATCGGCTGTTTGTCGCCGGCGCTAATGGGTGCACTAAAATGTTGTAGCTTTTTCGCAGCGATGATATCCTCGGACCAGCACCCCGATGGTTGATGCCTGGTAGAGGGCTTGATAGTAACCCTGCGGGACGTTCGAATCTGGTTATTTTACGGATTATTCGTATTCTCGCACTGACCATATACCAGTGGATGAGTTTCAAAAGAGTATAATTACTCAATCATGGTGCGCTACCTGGAACTCATTGCAATCGTCTTTCTGGCAGTGGGGGGAATTTTACTGGCTTCAACTTCTGCGACAGCCTCTCCATCCCTGCAGGACACGGCGGTCGCACAGGCAACCCCGACATTCGCTCCTGCCCGACTCGACCGGCCGGCGACTGTTTTCCCGCCTTCCCAAGCGGATATTGGTGCACAGACGTATTGGGGCATGTGCATGGACTGTCATGGAGACCACGGCCAGGGCTTGACCGAAGAATGGCTCAATTCTTATAAACCTGAGCTGCGGGATTGCTGGCAGTCCGGCTGCCATGGCGCGGATTATCCCGAGAACAGTTTCGAGATTCTAAAGGGTGGTGTGCCGGCCCTTTCCGGCCCGGGCAGCCTGGCCCGTTTCTCGAATGCCTATGAGCTGCAGGTCTTTATCCAGGAAAACATGCCGTTCTTCCCAACCGGGTCGCTGACCCCCGACGAGGCCTGGCCGCTGACGGCTTATGTCATGCGCTTGAACGACAGGCAGTTGGATACTCTGAATCTGGACGAAGTCAACGGCTCGGTAATTCCTGTTCACCGGGATGTATCCCTGCCTGGTAAGCAGCTGCCGGGTGTTTTGATCCTGTCCACCGTGTTGCTGTTGGCTGCGGTTGGGCTGGCAGCCCGCAATAAACTGCTCTCAGGCGAATCTGTCCCGAAAGGACAGAGAGCAAATTTCTTCCACCATTTACACCCGGTGCGCATCCCTGCCCGGCAGTCTCGCTTTTGGTACACCCTGGGTGCGGGTGGACTGGCGGTCTTTCTGTCACTGGTCCTGTTGTTCACCGGTTTGCTGGAAATGTATTACTACATTCCAACACCGGATCAGGCGGCTGTTTCAGTTGCAATGATCACAACGCTGGTGCCGTTTGGCAGCCTGGTCCGCAACCTGCATTTTTGGTCGGCACAGTTCTTGGTGATCGTAATGACGATCCATTTGCTGCGGGTTACCCTGACCGGGGCATATGCTCCCCCGCGGCGTTTCAATTACCTCTTAGGGTTGGGGCTGCTGGTCTTGATCCTGCTGCTCGATTTTACCGGTTACGTGCTGCGCTGGGATGAGGGGATACGCTGGGCGCTGGTAGTGGGGACCAATCTGTTGAAGACCATTCCGTGGGTGGGAGAGGCCTTGTATCGGTTTGTGATTGGCGGAGATATTCCCGGTTCGGCTGCCCTGACGCGCTTCTATGCCTGGCACATATTCGGTCTGACGCTGGGAGCGGGAATTCTGATCGTCTGGCATGCTTTCCGGGTGCGCCGCGATGGAGGGATCGCTGTCTCGCCTCCGGAGGTGCGGGCAGGGAAAGACCACATTACACGGTTTGAACTGGTTCGAAGGGAGGGTCTGGCAATGGTGATCGCCGGCCTGGTGCTGGTGCTTTTCTCCCTGGCGGTTCCGGCTCCAATCGCCCCACCCATTTCGGATGCCAGCGCGATGACCGGCGATTCCCGGGCGCCCTGGTTCTTCCTGTGGATACAACAGCTGCTGAAGTTTGGGGACCCGTTCCTATGGGGTGTCCTTGTTCCGGTACTGGTTGTTGTGGTCCTGGGCTTGCTGCCGTACCTGCTGCCCAATGCCAAAGCGGATGAGTTAGGCCGCTGGTTCCCGCCGGGTAACCGGATCGCCCAGGGGTTGTCTGTATTGATGATTCTGGCGATCCTGCTCTTGACGGTTTTAGGGGCGTTTCAATGAGTGATCGCCGGCCGTTCTCCCGGCGTGATTTCGTCAACATGGCGGTCCATGCCCTACTGAGTCTGGGTGGTGTAATCGGGTTGGGTGGCTTGGTGCGTTTTTTCAGTTATGAACCTGATCCAGGTCCTCCCGACGAGTATAACCTGGGTGCGGCTGTGGATTACCCGCCTGGTTCACGAACGGTCCGGCTGGATATTCCGGCAGTGATCTACAACCGTGATGGGAAACTTGTGGCCTACAGCCTGACCTGCACCCACCTGGGCTGCACAGTGGAAGAAGATAAACAGGGAGGTTTTGTCTGTCCCTGCCACCAATCCCGCTTTGATGCAGATGGAAGCGTGCTGGCAGGGCCGGCACAGAAGTCACTGCCTGAACTGCGCCTGGAGGTACAGGAAGACGGCGCCCTGCACCTGTATGCTCCTGGTGGAGGGCATCGATGAAGACAGCCATGAAGTGGGTTGGAATACTCCTGGGGGCCGTGCTTGGCTTATGGGTGATCGTTGTTCTGGTCCTGTACAGTATCGGGCAGGCGCGCCTGAACAAGAAATATGATATCGTTGTTGGGCTGGTTTCCGTCCCGGCTGAGGCTGAGGCGCTGGCAGAAGGCAGGCGCATCTTCCGTTATCGCGGCTGTGAGGCCTGTCATGGTGAGCAGCTCGAGGGTGTGGTCTACCTGGATAACCCGGCGCTGGGGCAGGTCATCACCCCTAACCTGACTGGCGGGCTGGGGGGCATCGGCTTGCAGCGCAGCGATCAGGACCTGATCAGGTCTATTAAACACGGGGTCGGCCCGGATGGCACACCGCTGCTTTTCATGCCTTCGACTGAGTTTTATTACCTGAGCGATGAAGACCTGGGGAAGATACTGGCCTATATCCGCAGTGTTCCCCCGGTCAACAACCAGCCGCAGCCCAGCCAGCTGTCCTTTACCGGGTTTGTAGTGATGAACGTTACCAAAGCCATTACCTTCCTGCCGGCAGAACTGGTCCCGCATGACCAGGAAGCGCCTGCCCCACCGGAGCCAGGAACCACCGCAGAATATGGTCAATATCTGTCGATCTCTTGCATGGTTTGTCATGGCCCGGCCCTCTCGGGTGGGGATATCCCCGGTTTTCCTCCGGAATGGCCGGCGCCTCCCAACCTGACCTCCGGGGCGGGCAGCCGCCTGCCGGCCTGGGGCGAGGACGGCTTTATCGAGATCATCCGTATGGGAAAGAAACACGGACGAAGGATCAACCCGGATTACATGCCCTGGACTTCCTACCGGCACATGACTGATGATGAACTGCGGGCAGTTTACACCTACCTGATGTCACTGCCTCCGGAAGAGTTTGGTAATCGCTAGGGCGATGGGGTGTATTTCGTTACAAGTTGTTTTATACCCTCCCAGGTTTCACAGCGGTCGAACTCAAAAGAATCCAGTGCGCCCATCAGCGTTTCAAAGGGGAGTTCTTCAAAGACGCTGGTGTAGCCTTCTTTCAGGATGATCTGATTGCTGGCCAGGTAACGGAAACCAATCCTCAGCTTTTCGAGCCGCGTGATTTCAATGCTGTAACGCTTCAAGGCTTCCTCTGCATACCTTTCGCGCGCTTCGAATTCATCCCAGAAGAGCCAGCCATGATTGGCCTGCCTGGCAAACTGCATCCAGGAGGAATCGGCTTTGGGATGCAGTGTGCCCATGCTGCGTGCATCTTTATAAGCCCAGATCGACCAGGAGATGCCGCGCGCTTCGTAGATATCCAGGATATCTTCCAGCAAGCTTTCGTGCTTCTCACGATCCCCACGGCTGAACAACGCTCCGGTTTCCCCACACCACAAGGGACGTTTCAACCTTTGAAGCAGGTCATCCAACTGGACATCGATGGACAATTCTTCTTCAACCCTTTCTTTCTGGGTGGCTTTGGTAGAGATATCCTGGTGCAGGAAGGGATAAAAGTGGAAGCTGCAGGCCACGTTCGGATCTTCGAATGAGTCGAGCATATCAAAGCGGGCGGCGTACATATCCCCTTCGATGAACAGGATGTGGTTGGTGTCTACCGTGCGGATTTCACGGATCATTTCTTTATAGAAGCGGTTCAACAGGTCTTTATCCGGGACGAGCAGGACTGGTTCATTGAGCAGGTCGTAGGCTGCCACCCAGGGGTCATTGGCATAATGCCGGGCAATGTGTTTCCACAGCGCAATGGTTCGTCTGCGGAAGTCGGCATACTCCCACAGCAGGCTTTCTCCCAGGGCATTATCAGAGTGCCAGTCCGGGTTCTGCCCCCCGGGAGCGGCGTGCAGGTCCAGGATGGCGAAGATTTTGAATCGTCTGCATAATGCCAGGATGCGGTCAATCTGTTTGAAGCCGTCCTCTTTATACTGGTACGGGTTTTGGTCATCTTCAAACAGCCGGTAGTTGAAGGATACTCGCAGGGAATTGACGCCCAGACTCTTCAGGAAGGTAAAATCTTTTACATCAAGCAGGACCTGGTAGAAGCGCTCCCAGAACCTGGCTGCCCGCTTTTCTCCATAGGCCTTTGTAATGGCTGTTCGTATCTGCAGGTCTGTCCCCGGTATGCCGATCATGAAGTGTTCCAGGTTCAGCAGCGGTCCCAATCCGTAGCCGCGTAAGATGATTTTCTTGCTTCCCAGATAGAAATCCTGGCCTTGTACACGTAAATATTCAGTGCTCATTTGTGGTTCCTTCCTGTTTGTGCATGATGCGAAGCTGAGAGGATTCTACTGTAAACAAGGCTGGATGGGAACTTTTCTGTTCAACCAGGCGTCTTACTCAGGAGTCGAAAGGAGTTTGAGAAATGAAGCGATTCAATTGGCTAACAGCCCTGGTTTGCTCTGCTGTCTTGGTATCGTCGTGCAGCCCGATCGGGGTAACCAATGATCCCCTGGACGAGACTTCCTGGGAACTTTATGCCTATCGAAAAACTGCCCTGCTCGAAGGCAGTACGATTACGATCCGATTTGAAGATGGACAGGTGAGTGGTAATTCAGGTTGTAACGGATATGGCGGCCGTTATGAAGTCTATGGGGACAGGATTACTGTCTCCGAGTTGTTTTCGACCATGATGGCCTGTCTGGGCCCTGAGGGACTCATGGAGCAGGAACAGCGATACCTGGGTTATCTGGGGACTGCAAGAACATACCGCTTGAAAGATGGGCAGTTGTTGGTTTACTGGAATGAGCACGAAGCCCTGACGTTTGTGCCTGCTGTCCAGGAATAAGAAATCCCCGGGTTATACCGGGTTGGAATACCTTCTATGGATTAAACGGTCTCGATTGCTTTCTGCATTTTTCCTTCACCTGGCGGTGACCTCTGTCTGGCCGTTTTCCCCTTACTGGATGATGCCATTGCAGGGCAGCAGCAGTCCCAGGTTGTATCCTTCAGCTTGCAGGGTACGGGATGCAAAGTGTGGGTTGCAGGCGCCCAGCCTCTTTTTCAAGGCGGCCTGCACATTGATTCCGGTCAGATGCCGGCTGGAGGCAGGAAGACTTGATACGTTTCTTCCTGAACAGTTACTCAGTATTGACGGACATCCTGGAAAGTGGAAGCAGCAGTACGATCCTGGCAATCATGGCTGCCAGTCCCCTGCCAATCAGCTAGCCAAGTCCAAAACCAAAGGTATCGAAGATCGGTTCAACAAGTACAAAGCCCATCAGACCGCCCACTGTCCAGGCCACCAGGCTGCCGTCGATCCACCAGCCCTTCCTGGCGGCCTTCAAACCGATTGTCTGCAAGATGCCGCTCATCAGACTGGCAATTGGCCGGCCGATTGGACTGCCTCCTCCAAGGATATATGCCGTCCAGCCGATGGCGCTAGCCAGCGCCCACCAGCCGCCAAGTGGAAGGTACCCGCGCGGTGCAAACCACTGCATAATCCCCAGTCAGGCGCCGAACGCTGCCCAGTTGCCCATATTACCAAATCCCCGGGATCCCATCACGGCGCTGATTCCTCCACCCAGGGCGCCGTCGATCAGGCAGGCGGTCAGCCATTGGAACCAGGGTAGTGGATCGTGGGCTGCCTGTGTGGGTTTGAGTGCTCCTTCAATACCACTGAGTAAGCATGGGATGGCATAGGCAACCACAACGCTGGCGATCATCATCAGGATTTCTTCCATAACTCCCTCCAGTGAAAGGTTGCTTTCTCCGTGTATATCATTTTCGAGCAGCTTACAACAAAAATTGACATTCCACCGGTTTTCGCTTATAAGTAGGGCAGCACGGTCTTATTTGATTATTGGAGGTGTTATGTACTCGATCATACTGTTCAGTGAGGAAAATACAGGACAGAATTTGGTCTGGTGGCTGGCTGCTGCCCTGGCCTTTTTCTTTTTAATGTCACTGATTGGTTGGTGGGTCAGCCGTAAAGAAGGTGTTGGAACCGAGGTTGGAAAAACCGTTGCGGATGATCTGACAAAGATCGAGGGGATTGGACCGAAGGTGAAGAAGATTCTCAACTCGGCCGGTATTACGACCTTTGCAGACTTGGCAAAAGCCAAGGCGAAGGATATTGATAAACTCCTGGATGCCGAAGGGTTGCAGATGATGGACTCAATCGAGTGGATCCAGCAGGCCAAACTGGCGGCGAAAGGGGATTGGAACGCGCTGCAGAAATTACAGGACGGACTCAAAGGCGGACGCCGTGCCTGAGTTCGCTGACTGGAACCTCGAGATCGCTCGGGGTTCTTTTTTTTTTATAATGCCATTGGGCGTTCCTGGCTGACCGTCTCAATCAGTTCGTGGGGAGTATCGTTCATAAGAACATTTCCGAAAAGTGATGGCCTTGTGCCAAGTTGATAATTCGATATAATCAGGAAAAGTTATCAAACTATTTGCCTGCGGTCAATGCGTGTGAGAATACATTCCTTGGAGGTCACATTGATGAAGCGGTTGTTTTGTCTGTTTGTTATTAGCATAATACTTTTGATCAATCTGGCAGCCTGTTCACCGGGGAATACTGAACCGGAAGTTGACACTGCCGGAACACTTGCAGCGCAAATGGCACAGGAAATTCTGGTTCAGACCGCGGCTGCAGCTTCGCCAACTCCTTTGCCGCCGACAGCAACCCTAACGCCAACTGCAACACTTACCCCTGAACCTACTGCAACTCAGGGAACGCTTTCGCCGTCCAGGGTAAACAAGTTTGCTTCTTGCTGGTTTGGACCCGGATCCAGTTATCAGCTCGATAGTAATATTTCCGAAAAAAAGAAAGTTGAAATTGTTGGTCTTGGCAGTGAACCGGGTTGGTATGTGATTATCAATCCCTATTTTCATAAGCAGTGCTGGATCAGAATGGAAGATGTTGATGTAGACCCGGCCAGGGATCTTTCCGTCTTACCAGTGATGACCCCAAAGCCTTAATTGTGTGCATGAAGTGGTTTGACAAGAATACAGGTTTCAATATTTTCCGAACCTGTGTTCTTGTTGTGCGTCAATTTGAAATCCTGTATACTACTTTTATCTGAGCCTGGGTTATGGGAAGTAAATTCATTTCCTTGCCGAACGATAAGATACATTTGCGTGCAACTCTTTTTGTCAGGTATTGTTGGAGATGGAGACTGGAATGAACTGTTCAAATTGTGGTATTCCAAATCAGGCAGGAGCCCGCTTCTGCTCCAATTGCGGTGCACCTCTGCAGGCTGCCTACCCGCAAGTTCCACAGCCGGTTTCCAGAACAGGGGGTGGTTTTCCCTGGGGCGCGCTGGTGATCGGTCTGGCGATTTTTTTTGGTATTATTGTTCTGGCCGGTATTCTTTTCGGAGGCATGTTCTTGTTCGGCAGCGGGATGTTGAATTCAGGACCGGCGCCAACCCAACAGGTCATTGTTGTGGTTCCCAATGCGGACACGGGCGCCGCCCAGCCCGGACAGCAGGCCTCACAAACTACGCCTGATACTTCGCAGTTGAATGCGCCGGCAGCCCCGACCAACACGCCGGAGCCATCAACCACAGCCACACTGGGTGCGCCAGCCTTCACCGCAGATAAGGATGCGCTGTGTCGAAAGGGACCCAGTACGATATACGATGTGCGTACCAGTATGAACAAAGGGGATACGGTTCCAATCATCGGGAAGAGCGGCCCCGAATGGGAAGAGTGGTGGCTGGTGGAAGTGCTGGGTTCCAAGTGCTGGATTTGGAGCGGGTTGGGACAGGCGCATGGAGACCTGAATGGGCTGCAGGTTGTGCAAGCCCCACCGACGCCGACAGCAACTGTTGTCAATGCGAAAATGACCATCACGAATAACTTTATCGTACCGATTTGCTATGTTTATCTCTACGACGTAAATAATCCGGCTTCAGGGTGGAGTACAGATATTTTAGGCCCGGCGAATACGATTGCCCCTGGAAAGAGTTATACCTTGACTGGCATAACACCCGGAACCTATAATATTTCTGTATCAGATTGTAATAATTCAAGCCTGGACACGAAATCGAATGTTCAATTGAACGGGATTGTCGTTGTGAACTTTCCGTAGCTGTTGTCTGCAGAAGGCTCAGCCATAAGATTTCATAAGATTCGTCTTTGACAAGCGTCCTGTACCATGTTAAACTTTGACTATTGCAGCCGGCGCTCTCGCGAGAGGGCGCCTTTCCTTGCGAATAGAGAGTCTGATGAGAACGGTCTTCTGGAATTACGATACCAATGAAACCAAAATGATCGACCAGCGTATCCTGCCGGGTGAGTTGGCGATTGTTTCGTTTAAAGACCATGTTTCTCTTGGCCATGCAATCACCAATATGACCGTGCGAGGCGCTCCGGCCATCGGTGCTGCGGCGGCTTTTGGGCTGGCATTGGCCGGGTTCGAATCCTTGGCTTCCAGCACCTCGACACTGTTGGAAGACCTGGAGGCTGCTTCCGCAACCTTGAAAAAGGCCCGCCCGACGGCGGTCAACCTGGCTTGGGCGCTGGATCGTATTCTTGACAGGCTGCGTGGTTTCAGCGGCGGAGCGGATGATTTACGGCAGGCTGTCCTGGAAGAAGCCCAGCGCATCGCTGACGAGGATGTCGAGATCAATCAACGTATGGCTCAACACGGGGCTGCGTTGATCGATGACGGTGATACGATAATTCACCATTGCAATACAGGTGCACTGGCGACCGTGGACTGGGGGACAGCCCTGGGTGTCATCCGGACCGCCCATGAACAGGGCAAGAAGGTGCATGTCCTGGTGGATGAGACCCGGCCGCGCCTGCAGGGCGCCCGCCTGACTGCCTGGGAATTACAGCAGTATGGGATTCCCTTTGATCTGATCAGCGACAATATGGCCGGTACGTTTCTGCATACCGGACAGGTGCAGAAGGTGCTCTTTGGCGCCGACCGGGTCGCTGCTAATGGAGATGTGGCCAACAAAGTCGGCACCTATATGCTGGCCCTGGCTGCCAGGGACAATGATGTCCCGGCTTACTCGGTTGTTCCAACCTCGACAGTTGATCTGTCGCTTGCGCATGGCGGCCTGATCCCAATTGAAGAAAGAGACCAGGCCGAAGTCCTGGAGATCCGATTCATGGGACAAACAGCAACGCCCAAGGGTGTAACTGCACGCAACATAGCTTTTGATGTGACTCCCCACCGGCTGCTGTCCGGCATTATTACGGAAAATGGTGTTGTTTACCCGCCCTTTGATGAAAACTTGCCGAGATTTGTAAAAACAACTTGAATCTCTGCAAGTCCCGCAGGGGTGCAGCAATTCCCCAGATGCCGGGGCAATGCTGCGCCGCTTTGTGTCTTGCAGGATCACACGAACAGGACTTTCTCTATGGACATTCTATTAACTGGCTCGGTTGCTTATGACTACCTGATGACCTTCCCGGGTCATTTCAAGGAACAAATCCTTCCTGAACGCCTGGCCTCGATCAGCCTTTCATTCCTGGTTGATTCGATGTCCCGCCAGCGCGGCGGCACGGCGCCCAATATCGCTTATACCCTGGCCCTGCTGGGTGGTAAACCGCGTGTCATGGCCACTGTTGGTGAGGACTTCGGCGATTATCGCCATTGGCTGGAAGAGAACGGTGTGAATACAACCGCTATGGAAGTCATTCCAGGTGATTTCACTGCATCTTTCTTTGCCACCACCGATCTGGACAATGCCCAGATCGCTTCCTTTTATCCGGGGGCGATGGCCCAGGCGGCCAGGCAGTCTCTCAAGGATGTCGCCAAACCAGACCTGGTGATTATTTCACCCAATGATCCTGCTGCGATGAAAAACTTTGCCGCCGAATGTCGCGAACTGGGAATCAGGTACCTTTATGACCCCAGCCAGCAGGTTCTGCGCCTGGATGGAGATGAATTGGCCCGGGATATGACTGGGGCGCATTTCCTGTTTGTCAATGACTATGAATATGGCCTGGTCTCCAAGAAGACAGGTCTGGAATTGGATGGCATCCTCGAGCGGGTGGAAATCCTGGTGATTACGCGCGGCAAGGATGGGGCCGATATCTATGTAGATGGGCAGAAGATATTTGCCCAGGTCTTCCCGACCGAAAAGATTGTCGATCCGACCGGAGTGGGGGATGCATTCCGGGGTGGTTTCCTGGTGGCCTATTCGCATGGCCTGGACTGGGAACTGTGTGGCCAGGTGGGTGCACTGGCGGCGGCATACTGCCTGGAACAGAAAGGCACCCAGAACCATACCTATACACCCGCTGAATTTGTCACACGCTTCCGCACTGAGTATGATGATGGCGGTAAGTTAGATCAATTACTCGGGTAGCATTAAGAAATACCCATAATAAGGAGATAGTGAAATGAGCAATTACGATATTAAAGATATGAACCAGGCTGAAGGCGGACGCCGTCGTATCGATTGGGCAGAACGCGAGATGCCGGTACTTCGCCAGATCCGGGAGCGTTTTGCAAAAGAAAAACCCCTTAAAGGGATGCGTTTGTCTGCCTGCCTGCACGTCACGACCGAAACAGCCAACCTGGTGGTGACCCTGCAGGAGGGCGGTGCAGATATCGTCCTGACCGCTTCCAACCCGCTTTCTACACAGGATGATGTCGCTGCGGCGCTGGTCAACCAGTATGAGATCCCGGTCTATGCCATCAAGGGTGAAGACAATGTCACCTATTACAAGCATATTGCCGCTGCTCTGGATCACAAGCCGCATATCACGATGGACGACGGCGCTGACCTGGTTTCAACCATTCACAAAGAGCGCCGTGATCTGCTGGATGAGATCGTTGGCGGCACCGAGGAGACCACTACCGGCGTCATCCGCCTGAAAGCCATGGCTGCAGATAAAGCTCTGCAGTTTCCGGTGATCGCCGTGAACGATGCAATGACCAAGCATCTCTTCGATAATCGTTACGGCACCGGGCAATCGACCCTGGATGGTATCATCCGTGCGACTAACATCCTGCTGGCCGGAAAGGTGTTCGTGGTCGCCGGTTACGGGTGGTGTGCCCGTGGTCTGGCAATGCGTGCCCGCGGCATGGGCGCCAATGTGATCGTGACCGAGATCGACCCCCTGAAAGCCCTTGAAGCAGTCATGGATGGGTTCCGGGTCATGCCGATGATCGAAGCCGCCCCGATCGGAGACATCTTCTGTACCTTGACAGGGGATATCAACGTGATTGACAAGCATCACTTCGAGGTCATGAAGGACGGCGCCCTGGTTTCCAACTCTGGTCATTTCAATGTCGAGATCAATATCCCGGCTCTGCAGGCCCTCTCTACGGGTAAACCCAAGCTGGTACGCCCCTTCGTGGAACAGTATGATATGCCTGACGGACGCCGCATCCATATCCTGGGCGAAGGCCGCCTGATCAACCTGGCCGCTGCGGAAGGTCACCCTGCCTCGGTGATGGACATGTCCTTCGCCAACCAGGCCCTTGCGGCTGAGTATATGGTCAAGAATGCCGGCAAGCTCGAGAAGACTGTTTATGGTGTTCCGGTCGAGATTGATGCCGAGATCGCCCGCATTAAACTTGAGGCCATGGGGGTCAAGGTCGATACCCTGACTGCTGAACAGGTCAAGTACCTGAACTCCTGGGAAGAAGGCACCGTTTAGTTCCTGCCTGATCTACATCTCAACAGATACAGGCGACGGTCGCCTCGAAGGTGACCGTCGCCTGTGTTACTTTTTATGAATCCTCAACCTTTGATCACTAATCACTCCTCCCTGATTACGAATAACTACTGCCTCTTTACCTGCTGCATATAATCGCTGTACCCTCCTCCGAATTCCATTAACTGCCCGTTTTCCAGCAGGAGGATGCGGTCGACGACCTGGTCCAGGAAATAGCGATCATGTGAGATGACCAGCACCGTTCCGACAAAGTCTTCCAGGGCGGTTTCCAGAACTTCTGCAGAGGCGATATCCAGGTTGTTGGTGGGTTCATCCAGCAGCAGGAAATTCGCGCCCGAGAGCACCAGCAGTGCAAGCTGTATCCGGCTGCGCTCGCCGCCCGACAACTGACGGATCTTCTGGGTGGTCTGCTGGTAGGTGAACTGGTAGCGCATCAGCAGGGCGACTGCATTGGATTCGCTCATGTTGCCGCCCAGGCGGATTGCGTCCAATACGGTCTGGTCATTGTTAAGGGTCTCGTGTTCCTGGGAATAATAACCGGTTTTCACGCTGGGACCGATCCTGACCTCGCCTGCATCCGGATCGATCTGCTTCAGGATCAGGCGCATCAGCACCGACTTCCCAGATCCATTCGGGCCAATCAACCCGACCCGTTCTCCATGTTCGAACAGCAGGGTAATGCCTTTCAAGACTGGCTGTGTTCCCCCAGACCCCTGGAAGGACTTTGTAATGTCCACCAGTTCAAGCACCTTGTGGGAACCGCGCCAGCCGTTCAACTCAAGGTTTATTCTGCGGCGCTCAAGCTGTGGACGTTCGATTTTCTCTACCCGTGACAGCCGGGTTTCCATGGCGTGCATGCGGCTGGCGAATTTGGAGTTCTTGACGGTCCACTGCTGGTAACGCTGGATGGCTTTCTCCATACGGTTGATGGCTCGCTGTTGGATTTTGTGCAGTTCATCCCGGCGTGCCAACCGTTCCTGTTTGTCGATAATATAGGATGTGTAGCTGCCGGGGGAGGTGGTCAGGCAGCCGTCTTCGATCTCGGCTATATGCGTGACGACCGCATCCAGTAAGTAGCGATCATGTGAAATGATCACGACCGCACCCTGGTAGTCGGTGATCAGATCTTGCAGGAAGTCTTTGGCTTTCAGGTCCAGGTGGTTGTCCGGTTCATCGAGCAGCAGCACAGAAGGTTTGACCAACAGCATGCGTGCCAGCCCGACCAGCTTCTTCTGCCCGCCGCTCATCTGCCCAACGGGTTTGTCCATATCCTCCCGAGCCAGTCCCAACCCCAACAGGACCTGGCGGGCATTCTCCGGGTAACTGTCGCCGCCCAGGGCATTGTATTCATCCAAGGCCCTTTGCTGCAGGTCGACCGTGCGTGCCAGTGCTGCGGGATCGTTGTACACCTCAGGATTGCTGAAGCGGGCTTCGATGCGTTCGAGTTCGTTTCCCAGCTCTGCAACCCGCGGGTTGCCATCCAGGACGATCTGGAGAGCCGTGTACCGGGGGTCGAATTCCGGGTGCTGGGGCAGGTAACCGATGCTGGTGTCTTTTGCAAAAATAACCTTGCCTCCAGGTTCGGGTTGGTGTTCACCGGTAATTACCCTGAGCAGGGAAGATTTACCGGCTCCGTTCGGGCCGATCAGCCCAATGACCTGGTTGTCTTGGATCTCCCAGGTGAGATCGGCAAAAATGGTGTGAGCCCCAAGGACCAGGCTGAGGTTAGAAAGTGAGATCGAAATCATCATCGTACTCCAGAAAACAAAAAACGCCGCAGGCTTGCCTGCGGCGGATAGGGTCAATAAGAACCGGAATCGGTTAAGTCGGGCTGCAGGCGCGTTTCGAGGAAGCCCCGGTGAAAATAAAACCGCGAACCTGGATGAATAGGATGGTGTGACTTGACAGCTTCTTAAACATCATAGCGCCGGGATTATATCATGGTTTGTTACTCTTGGGCCTGAAATTGACGGGCGGGGTGCACTAAAATGTTGGAGATTTTATTACAGTGCTGGCATCCTCAGTGCAGCATCCCGAAGGTTGATCTGCCCGTTAGAGGGTTCGATAGAAACCCTTCGGGACGTTCAGATCTTGTGATTCTACAGATTTTTAGTGTACCCGACGGGCGGTGGATACCTCTTTAGCCTCTAGACCGGATACCGGGCATACCGCAGGCAGATGTAGCACAGTTTATGACCAAAACAGTCAATGATCTGGCTGTGAAGCGCCACAGTTTCCCGGCAGGGTGAATGCGGAGCGCCCCGTTCTAGGACTGGTTTACGAACAAAACCACCCTGTTCAGGTCCTCACAGGCGGCTGGGCTCAAGAAAGGATAACTTATCGGAAATTGTTAGCTGGTTGATAGGACAACGGTGATACCCGGCGGTATGATTCCAATGGAAGACAAATTCACTCACAAGGAAACTCATGCTTGCTAAACTTCGCGAACCCATCAGCGGTCTGACCCACCTGGGCGGCGCCGTTGCAGCTTTTATCGGGCAGATTGCTATGTTGATCATCGGTTGGGATGGAACCGCCAAGATCGTTTCCATCCTGATCTATACCTCCAGCCTGATCGGTTTGTTTGCCGCTAGTGCCGTTTATCACCTGGTCAAGGCCAGACCCAAGGTGGTTGAAGTGCTGCGCAAGGTCGATCATTCCGCCATCTATTTGCTGATAGCGGGCACGTATACGCCCATCTGCGTCAATGCCTTTACCGGTTTCTGGAAATGGGGTCTGCTGGCCATCATCTGGACCCTGGCTGCGGTTGGTATTCTGGTCAAGGTGTTTGTGATCCGGGCTCCCCGCTGGTTGACCGCCGGCGTCTATGTGGTCATGGGCTGGCTGTGCCTGGCGGCCATCGGCGAGATGATGGCCCGGCTGCCTGTATTTGTGCTGATCTGGCTTCTAATCGGTGGGGTGATCTACACACTCGGGGCGCTGGTTTATATCACCAGGTGCCTGGACTTCTGGCCGGGAACTTTTGGTTTCCATGAGGTCTGGCATATCTTTGTCCTGCTGGGGGCGCTGGCTCATTTCATCGCCGTAATGGGCGTGATCTGGCCTTTGGCCTGATCGGGTGACAGTCGCTGAGAAAGCGACTGTCACCTTTTCCTCAGCCTGCCCTCAGCCCTGTCAACACAGCCCTGTCAACCCTGTCAACCCTGTCAACCCTTTCCAGATCGGACATATTCTGGTAAGATACAGCCCGCAATGCCGGATTTTTCGCCTCGGCCCCAGGCCGGGGTTTTCTGTTGTTTGGATTATGATACTGGCTATCGTCCAGCAACGATTTTTGCAGGTGATTTAATGTTACAGGAACGAACTGATCTAAGAAATATAGCGATAATCGCGCACGTCGACCATGGGAAAACTACCCTGGTGGATGGTCTCCTGCGGCAGGCCCGCGTCTTCCGGGAAAACCAGCAGGTAGCGGTACGCGTGATGGATTCCAATGACCTCGAACGTGAACGCGGGATTACCATCCTGTCCAAGAACACTGCCATTGTCATCCCGGATCCTGAAAATCGGCAGAACGTCAAGATCAATATTGTCGATACACCCGGCCATTCTGATTTTGGGGGCGAGGTTGAGCGGGTGCTCAATATGGTGGATGGCGTCCTCCTGCTGGTCGATGCAGCGGAAGGTCCCATGCCCCAGACCCGTTTTGTTCTCAAGAAGGCGCTTGAAATGGGTCATAAGGCAGTTGTGGTGATCAACAAGGTCGATCGCAGGGATGCTGAACCTGACCGGGTGCTCAACCAGACCTTTGATTTATTCATTGAATTGGGGGCAACAGACGAGCAGGCTGATTTTCCGGTAGTATATGCCAAGGCAACCACAGCCCAGGCTGGTCTGACTCCGGATCTGGGGCCAGACCTGGCGCCGCTTTTTGAGGTCATCTTGCGCCATATCCCTGCCCCGCAGGTTGATCCGGATGCGCCCTTGCAGCTGCTGGTAACGACCCTCGGTTATGATGACTATCGCGGTGTAACTGCCGTCGGACGCATCTTTGCGGGTACCATCCGGGCTGGCCAGCCGCTGGCCCGCCTGACAGCCGATGGCCAGGTCCTGCCTGAGAAAGCCCGCTATCTGTATGTCCACCAGGGGTTGGACCGGGTAGAAGTAACGGAAGCAGGCGCGGGTGAGATCGTGTCACTGGCCGGCCTGGAGGGGATCTCGATCGGGGAGACCCTGGCAGATCCTGAAAACCCGGCACCCCTGCCGACCATCCGGGTCGAAGAGCCAACTGTCCGGATGACCTTTGGGGTTAATACCTCACCCTTTGCCGGGCAGGAAGGGAAATGGGGCACCTCCCGCCGGCTGCGTGAGCGCCTGTTTGAAGAACTGCGCACCAATGTATCGCTGCGGGTTGAAGAGACTGACAGCGGTGAAACTTTTATCGTATCCGGGCGCGGCGAACTGCACCTGGCGATCCTGATCGAAACCATGCGGCGGGAAGGGTACGAATTCCAGGTTTCACAACCCGAAGTGATCTTTCGCAAGGTTGAAGACGGGACGATCCTGGAGCCGTTCGAGGAAGTCCACATTGAGACCAGCCCCGATACGATCGGTGCGGTGGTGGAGATGTTAGGCTCACGGCGCGGTCAAATGCTGGATATGCAGGAGATGGATGATGGTCATGTCCGGGTGGTGTATGTTGTACCGACCCGCGGCCTGCTGGGATTCCGCTACCAGTTCCTGACCGCTACACGCGGGATGGGGATTATGAACACCCTTTTCCATGGCTATGAGCCAATGGCAGGCACAATGCACACGCGTTCCAATGGATCACTGGTTGCCTGGGAGGCCGGCCAGACCACGGCGTACGCCCTGAAAGGCGCTGAAGACCGCGGGATCCTGTTCATTGATCCCGGCATCCAGGTATACGAAGGTATGGTGGTCGGTGAGAACGCCCGCCCGGGAGATATTCCGATCAATGTCTGCAAGAAAAAGCACCTGACCAATATGCGCTCGTCCCGGGGTGAGATGGAGATTCGCCTAACACCCCCGCGCCAGATGAGCCTGGATGAGGCGATTGAATACCTGGCTGAAGACGAACTACTTGAAGTGACGCCGGAGAATTTCCGTATACGCAAACGGATCTTGGATACCGATGAACGTGGTAAACAAACCAAGAAGGCCAAAGAGATCCTGGCTGCTTAGCATATGGAAGCTCCTGCAGTAACTACTGCAAGAGTTTGTTTGTACAGACACCAGGCGACAGTCGCTTTAAAAGCGACTGTCGCCTGGACGTTTTTTTTATTTGCAGGCGAAACTGAAGGAATTCCTGGCTGATTTACCGCCGTTGTTCCAGGCTTGCAGGCTGTACGTAATGCTTTCCCCTCCCGTGGTGATTGAAATATCGGTGTAGTTGGTGATGTTTGGGGTCAGGTCGGCAATCTGGACATCATTCCGGTAGAGAAGATATCCCAGGACATTGGAAGCGCCGTTCCAACTGAGGGATACTTTTGCTTCAAGGTTGGCGCCATTCCATTCGCAGACATATTCATATTTGAGGTTCACAGGGGTAGCCGGGGGGGCGATGGTGGGGAACGGGGGCGCGGTCATGGTCGGTGCGGTCCAATGGCTGCCGGAAGCTTCTGCGTATTCTCCCCAGACCCAGCACGATTTGCTTTCCTCGTACTCAACAATCCAGTAGCCGGGATAAGCGCCCAGGATTTTTACCGAAGCCCCGGGCAGGAAGGTGTTCAGGATTTCAAATTCCTGTCCTGGTCCGGAGCGGCAGTTGGTGCTTTCGTTGATTTTCAACATTGGTAGTGAATAGGTTGGTTCGGTGGTTGGCGTGATGGTTGCAGTCGGCTTGAGGGTGGCAGTCGCTTTTGCGGTAGGGGTTTCTGACGGCGGACCGATCGCAGTCAGGGTCTGGGCTACGGCTGTCGCAGCTTTTTGTTCTGTTGTCAGATCGTCCTTTTTTGGCAGGTTGCAGGCCGGCAGCAGGCTGAATAGCAGCAAGAAACTGACGATAGCTGTTGTCCTCTTGTGGGGTGTCATCTCTCTTCTCCCTGTTTGCTTTTGAACTGATTCTATTTGAAGAATTCACTTTACGGGCAGGTCATGGTGATCACATTGCTGCTGGCTGTGCCTGCAAAATTATATGCTTCGATATTGTATCCGACGCTTTGCCCGGAAAGCAGGGAAATGGTTTCGGTGAAGCTGGTTGAGTTTTGGGCCAGTTCAGCGGCCAGGTCACCGTTGCGATACACACGGTATCCGGTTTCGCTTTCTATGTCAGACCAGCTGATGGAGATATCAGCCTGGTTGTTTGCACAGAAGTAATCCCATTTTTGGATGATGACAGAGAGCGGAGCGGCCCCGGTGGGTGTGGGAGGTTCTGTTACGGTTGGGACGGATTGGTAGCTGCCAGACGGGGTGGCATACGCTGCATACAACCAGCAGGTGACATTGTTGTTTTTGACCAGCCAGTAACCAGGCAGGAAAGAACCGGCGATCTCGACCTGCGTTCCGGGCTGCAGGGTAAACAGCTTTTCATAGGCGGGGTCTGGCCCGGAGCGGCAGTTTGTGGCTTCGCTGACACTGAGCCGGGCAGGGGCATAGGTCGTAACTGTTGGGACAGCCAGGGGAGTCGTGGGCGGGTTAGATTCAGACGGCACGATTGCAGTCAGGGTTTGGGCGACGACGGTGGCGGCTTTTTCCTGTGTTGTTAGCGTTTGTTCAGTGGGAAGATTGCAGGCAGTGACTACGGCAGCGATTATCAGTAAACAGATGAATATTGTGGGTTTCGTGCGTTCCGTCATCCTTTGCTCCCTTCAGTTACGATGAAATAATTGTACCTGATCTGTCAAAAGAGTGTGACCCGAACCGGGTCACACTCTTTTTGTCGGGAGAAAGCGGTGATATGGGTTGTTTACTTCAAATTCGCCCGGATAAAGCGTACCAGCTCGTTTACCTCAACGTACATCGTGCGGTTAGGATTGTCTGGCGCTCCATAGTCTTTAAACCAGACGATCTGTCCGGTTTTGTCTACCAGGGCAAATGTATGACTGGGTTCTCCATTGCTCAGGGCAAACTCATCAGCTCCAAAAGCCCGCGTCACACGGCCATCCAGGTCAACCAGCATTGGGGTTGTAATGCCGAGGGCCTGTGCTTCAGGAGCCTGTTGGTTTGCCGGATCGGCGGCAATACTTAACAAGGCGACGTCCAAAGCCTGGAAATCTGAACTGTTTTGCAGATCCACGACCTGCTGCATGCAGGGCGGTCAACCAACCGCCATGTGGAAAAACAGGAAAACAGGTTGTTTACCTCGGTAATCAGTTAATGAAACTTCACCACCCAGGGCATTGGGAAGTGTAAAGTCGGGGGCTGGCTGTAGTTGGGTCTGAACAGCAGGTTGTCCAGAGCAGGCTGCCAGGGTTGTAATCAGCAATCCAAGGATTAAGAATATTCGTTTCATACATTTCTCCTTAGGCTTCAAAAGGCTAATTGTGAGATAAAGTATACCTTAAATGTATGAATATTGTTCAGGATCTCAACAAGGGTTGCAGCATTCGGTTGCGAAGTTCATTCTGTGACTTGCAGGGGCCTGGCGTTTGTGATTCGCTGTAATTCTGCAGGGGAAACCTCAAAGACTGCGTTGGGAGTCCCGGCTGCGGCCCAGACGGTGTCGAACTTCAACAGATCTTGATCCATATAGGTCACAATCGGTTGGGGGTGCCCTACTGGGGCGACGCCGCCGATGGAAAAACCGGTTACTTCCCGAACGAACTCTGCCTCGGCTCGGCTGGTTTTTTCTCCAATGGCAGCCTGCAGGCGTTTCAGGTCCACCCGGTTGGCGCCGCTGGTCAGCACCAGGATGGGGATACCGCTCTTCTTGCCTTTGAAGATAAGCGATTTAACAATTTGTTCCAATTGGCAATTACAGCGATCTGCCGCTTCCTGAGCAGTACGTGTACTTTCAGAGAACTCAATCACCTGGCAGTGCAGGCCTTTTTGGTGTAGGGTTTCCTGGATGATTTGGGCGTTTTTTGAAAGTTTGTTGATCATGCGCATAAGTTTATCATGTTATCTCATATGTGATACGGAATTTTCAATTCGTGAGGTAGTTACACGAGTTGGATATACCGACTTGTCACACTTTGGAAGAAAACTCCGAAAACAGACCGGGTATTCTTCTGGTGAGGACCGCCAACAATTCTGCTGGAGGTTTCAATAACTATACTTTTTGTGCCAGAACGATGGCAACAGGTAACCCCCACATAACTTTGATCTTTTCTGAAATTACCTGAAAATTTTCCGCTTCGATGCATGTCCGGGTATAGATCGGGCGGCAGTCCAGCAGTTCTGGCCAGTGTTTGTGTCCCCATTCGTATGCTTTTACTATCAGGCTTTCCACTTTTTCAAGGGAGACCACGCAAAGCCGTCCGCCTGGTCTCAAGACACGATGACATTCACCCAATACGATTGGGATGTCTGGAGTGTCGAACAGTTCCAACGTAAAACTGATAAAGACTGCGTTAAAGGTATCATCAGGGTAAGCCAGAGAAGCCGCACTGCCTTTATGAAATGTGACGATGCCATCCAGGCCGGCAGAGTGGACGCGCCGGCGGGAGATGCGCAGCATCCCTTCTGAAATATCAACCGCCGAGACACTTCCGCCCTGGCAGGCTTTCCCCAGTTCGATCAGGGCATGCCCGGTTCCACAGCCGATTTCGAGTACCTGTTCCCCGGGCTGGACAGCGATCATCTGCAGCCCGATGCTGCTGAACTTCTTTTCGCTGCCAGCAAACAGGTCGTACCAGCGCGCCATATTATCGTAGGCTTTTTCGGCTTGTTTGTGTGTGCGGGGAACAGGTTGGATATTTTGTTCCACAGACAGATCCTTCCTGGGTTAATGATCAAGAATAAAAAAGACTACTCTAAACCAAACCCCTGCTGCTTGATAATTTTTTTCAGGTGGGGTCGCAGCGGTTTTGCCAGGCGCCTGGCCGTGTGTTCGGTCCAGCTGTAATCTTCAATTTTGTCCGGTTTGCCATCCAAGGAAATCTGCCGATTTTTATAGATACCGGTCTTTAACATCGTCAGGTCATATCCCATCAAGTATTCATCCTGGTTGGAGTTGAATTTCTCCCAATGCAGGACTGCTTTCAGCGGCAGCCGGGGACGGATGTTTGGTTTTTTGGTCGGCCAACCGATGGTCATGCCGGTAATGGGAAAGGTCAGGGGGGGGAGGTTTAACAACTCGATCACTTCCTGCGGATTATTACGGATTGCACCGATGTAGCAGATACCCAATCCCAACGATTCAGCAGCCAGGGCTGCATTTTGAGCGGCGATGACTGTATCGGTGGCTGCAAGCAGGAAGGATTCGAGACTGTCTGTGTTCTGGGTATAGCCGCGCAGCTGGCTTGCCCGTTCTGTCCGGGAAAGATCTGCGCACCAGGCCAGAAAAACTGGAGCTTCGGCAACCTGATGCTGTTTTCCACACAACTCATAAAGCGCCAGGCGTTTCTCCTCTTCTGTTACGGCAATGACACTGTAGGCCTGGAAATTGGAGGATGTCGAAGCGCGCTGCCCGGCGGTTACAATTGTTTCGATAACAGAGGCTGGTACGGGCCACGTCTCATACCGCCGGACTGAACCATGCTTGTGGATCAACTCTAAGGTCGCATTCATCATCTCGCACTCTCCGGTCTCAGGAAGAACAGGTTAATATTATCTTATCATGCCGTCGAGGTTATATTCCATATTCGATCATTTTTGCTTGTAATTCCTCATACTCGTATACAGCGGAGAACTGAGGGAAGTCAGCAACTATATTTTCGGATGGGCGGAAGAGGATACCGTTATCTGCTTCAAGCAGCATGGAAGTGTCATTATAGGAATCGCCGACTGCGACCACCCTGAACCCAATACTTTTAAAGGCCAGCACAGCATGTTTTTTACCATCCCGCTGTCTTAGTACGTAATCGACCACCTGATTATGTCCATTCGTAATTAGTTGATTACAAAAGATGGTTGGATTCCCCATCTTTTCCTTAAGCGGGGCCACAAATTGATAAAAACTGTCGGTCAGGATGATTAGTGTAGAACGCGTTTCAAGCCAGTTAATGAACTCCACTGCACCGGGCAGGGGAGCAAGTGTGGAAATCACAGATTGGATGTCTTTCAAAGTCAGGTTATTTTCTTTAAGAAGCTGTAAACGTCCACGCATCAAGACGTCATAATCGGAAACATCCCGTGTCGTCAGGCGAAGTTTTTCGATCCCGGTTTTTTTTGAAACCTCAATCCAGATCTCTGGAGTAAAAACACCCTCCATGTCCATGGCTGCCAATGTCGGTTTTGATTTCATTAAGTATCCTCGAATGAAGAAAATGTTTGAAAGAGTCTATTACAGGATAGGCGAAACGTCAAACGTTTCTCCCCTTGAATCAAGAGTTGTGGAAGCTTAGCTTAAACAAGACGGGTTGGCTGTACGAAAGATGACCTTATTACGCCCATTGAAAACCAGGAAGTTGCTGGCGTTGAGTTTCCACCCGGCCCTGTGGCTGGATAAGGTTGGGTTACGGATCGGGGAATGCTTGTTGAGCGGCAGTCCAGCTGCTTTGTCTGACATCCGCTGTCCCTCAATGTGGGGAGAAAGGGATCGTATACCCGAGCTATCGTTCGGGCCTGATGCGGAGAACAGCATCGTTCCAGGAAATCACAACCTGCCGTTTACCAGACTGGAAGAAGTTTCCACCCTGGTCCTGGATTTTTTTTGACCGGCCGGCCGCCCGCCCGGTGATTAACGGATAAACGCTGCTGGCTGACCGGCAAGTGTATCCCGCACACGATCATCGTGATGGGCATGGATTTCCAGGGCATCAAGCTCCTGTGGCGTGAAGAAGCGCACATCCGTTGTCTCGTTGCTGAGCCGCGGTTCACCATTGGTGATTTCAGCTTCGAAATTCAAAACGATAAAATGGGCTTTGTTCCCATCCGGGTAGATTACAAGTTGGTCCGGATTGCTGTATACACCGACCAGCCGCTTGACGACCACTTCCAGGCCGGTTTCTTCGAAGATTTCCCTGAGGCAGGCTTCCTCGACCGATTCCCCTGGTTCGACCATCCCGCCGGGCAGGCACCACTTTCCATTGTCAGCCCGCAGCGTAAAAAGAACTTTCTGGCGTAGCCGGTCGAAGATAGTGGCCGAACATCCGATTCGAAGATTCCCCTGTCTGCCAAGACGGTTCCCGTAGAGTACCTGTGTCTGCATTGTGCCTCCTGGAAAGAAACAGGACGGGATCCGGTCCCGTCCTGTTTGCTGGATCCTGCGGTTAACAGGTTTAGATTGTACTCAGCTGCGGGTTAGTTGTCCAGTGCCCCTGCGTTGATCCAGGCGGCAATTACATTAAGTTGTACGGGCGTCAGCTTTGCTCCTCGCTTGGGCATTTTTCCACTGGCGACCAGGTCATAGAGATGACTGTTTTCAGCATCACCTGGGGCGATCACTGCCCCGCTTTCCCCGCCGGCCATCAGCGTCGAATAGCTGCTGACCGCAAAATTGCCTTCAGTACGTTGTCCACCATGGCATTGCAGGCAGCGGCTTTCAAGGATAGGGAGCACATCTGCTGAGAAATTGATCTCACTTGTCGTGGATGCCTCTGTTGTCGCGGCTTCGGTTTCAGTAACAGGAGTATCCACGCTAGCGTCACTGTCCCCGGATGCCGGGGCTGCGGTGACAGGTGCTTCTGCAGCAGTTGTCAAGGTCGCTGGTGTAGACTGTGTTCCGCAGGCGGCCAGTGCAATCGAGAAAATCAGAACAACAATGCCAGGTTGGACAAATCGATTTGTAACCATTATTCTCCTCATTCATTTACAAAGTAAATACAATGTAAGCATAAATGCAGTACTCCTGTTTTCTCCCGATGGGATTAACAGCCGGGTTTCCTGCAAGAAAGTGTACTATCCGGTGATCTGCGTTTTAAAATCCATAAAGAATAACCCCTCCAAGGAATCCCAAAACCAGTGCCAGGATGAAACTAACGATGTAAGCGCTGACGTACAGGATTTTTCCGGGGGACTGTTCAAACAGGTCTTGTTTGCGCCAGCGGACAAGCGCTGTCGTGCTGGTAATGACCAGCAGGATTGATGCCAGGATAATCTTACTGCCTGTATTGGGCGCCTGGTTGCCATAATAAAGCATATTATCGCGTAAGCCGGTGATGCCAGCCGCAATAATGCTGACTGCTGCCAATGCAATGTTGGCAAAGGCTGTCTGCTCCAGGTTGCGATTGGTTTTGCGTGCCAGGGATAACAGGATAAAGAATGCTGCTGCGCCGGTCAACGCAATAGGAAAATGCACCACCATGGCATGCAGGGGGTGAGTTTCTGTCAGGGCATAAATAAGACGCTCAAAAAAATCCATCCTAACTCCTTATGGCATAATATTGTTCTTCCTGCTAAGACTGGTTGAACAGCATCAAACTTACCAAAGTATTTATAAGGTTTGGATTTTTTTCAGTAAAGTAGGAATTATGGTTTTATAGGATGATTCAATGGCGGTTGTATCAACTTGGAACAATTTGTTAGCTGTAATCGTCGGAATCCAATCGTTTAGCAGGGCATCAATATGATGCAAGTCTGCAGATTGTGCGATTCTCAATACCTTTCCCCTGGAGTTATAGCGCTGTTGAATAAGTTCTACTGGAGCAGAGAGGAAGATGAAGAGATCCGGATAGGGTAACCCCTTGCGAAGTTCCTCGTATAGCCTTTTGCATAGGATAAACTGATCCTGGTTAAGATACCCTTTTTGGAGAAACAACTTGGTGAAGATATAAAAATCCATTTCCATGCCACCATCGACCAGCCCCGGTTTTTCCCCGCAGCGGATGTGATGTTCCTGTTCTGCTCGCAAGAGCAGATAATCAACCTGGTTGGCAAGGGCATACCCGGGATTTTCTTTAAATTGCTGCTGAAAGGGTCGTGCAGTGTGCTGTTCCAGGCCTGTGCTGAAAGGATAGGACTGGCTGATCGCTTTTACAAGGGTTGTTTTGCCAACGCCTGAGTTCCCAATGACGCAAATAAGGTTTCCCATACATATGATTATATGTGTTTTCAACGTTTGGAAAGGTGGTACTCAGGGGTGGTATGTTTTATGGAAAATCCTTGACTGACAAAAGCGCTGATATATTTATCGTATGATTAACTTTGTATTGGAAGGTACAGTAATCGATCGGGTCATACTCGACCCAGCCTGGTTTAGGTTGATGGCGCTGCTTTATATAATCGATAGCGCTGATTTTATATTTTTAATGCAGCAAACCAGTATGACCAGGGGCAACCTGTATTCACACATGACCAAACTGGAAGCTGCTGGTCACCTGGAAATCGAGTAATTATTTATAGGTCGTCGATCCAATACCGTGCTGAAGCTGACAGAAACAGGTCGCGAGGCCTTTTGTACTTTCACAGAGCAGAGGAGGTGTTTTTTTTAATGATTTACCTGAATAATTCCAGAAGTTCAGGTATGGCTTTTTACAAAATTACCAATATGTTCAATAGCTTGTCTGGCTTCCGGAAAATAATCTGCTGCAAAATGCCATTCGTGGGGCATTTGATCCCAGACTTCGAGCGTAACATCAACGCCAACTGCTTTTGCCTGCTCTGCAAAGCGGGTTGAATCCGAGAGAAGGATTTCATCTGACCCAACCTGGATCAGAAGCGGAGGCAGACCCTCCAGATTTCCATAAAGGGGCGACGCCAGAGGGTTATATGGATCGGTGTCTCCGAGATATAAATTCGCAGAAGCTTTTAAGTGATATGGGTCCAGAACTAGATCTTTTTTCTGGTTGGCGTTCCACGTTTCTCCCTGGCAGGTCAGGTCTGTCCAGGGGGATAGGCAGACGGCTGCTGCGGGCATGGGGTCGCCTGTCTCTTTGAGTTTAAGCAATAGCGCCAGGGCGAGACCGCCGCCACAGGAATCCCCTGTCAGGACGATTTTTTGAGGTGGGATATCTCTCGAAAGTAACCACCGATACGCTGCCAGGGCATCTTCAACTGCTGCAGGAAAGAGATACTCGGGGGCTTTTCTGTATTCAATAATCAGAGAGCGGGCCAGGGCTGCATTGGAGATGTTTGCAACAAGTGAGCCGTGTGAATTAATTGAACCGCTGTTGTAGCTGCCGCCATGTAGATAGAGGATTGTGCAGCGGTGCGATTGGTGTGCGATTTCGATCCAATCCGCTGGCGCCTGGTAAGCCTTAACAGGCGTCTGCACTATATCAAGCCGTGATTTGAATTTTTTGGCCAGAGTTTCAGTCTCCTGGCGTTCTTTCCCGATATCAAATTTTCCATTCGAACGATTTGTGATACGCCGTAGTATAAATATTATTTTTACGATTTTAAATTGCCAGCTGGGCATGATGTACTCCATAGTAATTCTAAGATGAAGTTAATGATCAGGATCAATATTACCAGCTTCCTGGTTTGCTTTTGAAACACTCACCTACCAGGGTTCCCATACAGTCTCCGGTGAGGTAGCCGCGTCCCTGGCAAAGGGCTTTACGCTTGTTTTTTGAGTATGAGCTTACCCTTTCCCATTTTCGCTGCTACTATCATTTTATCAACAACGATTACTTTTGGGGATCAACGCGGAATATTTTGTAAATGATCCAAAGCTTATCAGGTTGATGGGTTATTTTGTTATGACATTTATCTTGCCCGGTCGTGATACATTTCACTATATTTGATATTCTTTCGGTGCTAGTATATAAATATATTCGAATATTCAAATATAAGGCTTGTGTGAACACAGACACTCTGACAAATGAAGTAATTCAACTGCATGCTGATATCTGCTTGGGATTGGCTGACCCGCGGCGGATTTTAATGTTATATGCTGTGAGTGAATCACCGCGTACTGTTGGAGATCTGGTCAGAGAATTGGGTATCAGCCAGCCTGCGGTTTCTCGGCATTTAAAGATTCTCCGGGATCGGGGTATGGTAAACGCAAGCCGACAGGGCGCCAATGTCGTCTATAACATTACTGACCATCGATTGATTGAAGCATTGGATACACTGAGAGACGTTCTGCGTGATCGAATTGTATATCACGCCAGTTTGATTGATGTGAGTAAATAATCAAAATTATTTGGGAAGTCCTAAATGAAAATTAAATTTGTTTGGTTATTTGGCGCCTTTGCCATTTTATTGATCCTGATCCTTCCACTGGTATATTTCTGGCCTAAGGATGTCAGTGATCTGGATGATCCTTGGGCTCATGTTCCTCAAGCGCTTGTCCATACAGATCACACGAAAATAATTTCAGCTCCATTTGAAACAGGGAGTGATGTAACCAGGGCATGTCTGGAATGTCATCAGGCTGCGGCCTTCGAAGTGATGCAAACCTCCCATTGGACCTGGGAGAGCGCTCCTGTTGACGTTCCCTGGCGGGATGAACCTGCCACAATTGGAAAAAGGAACCAGATCAATAACTTTTGTATTGGTACTCAAGGCAATGAAAAAAAGTGTATGACCTGTCATATCGGATATGGTTGGGAAGATGAGAATTTCGATTTCCAGGACCCAAACAACATAGACTGTTTGGCCTGTCATGCAGATACGAACCTGTATACGAAGGGAGATTATGGGTATGTTATGGAGGGGGTAGATCTTTTGGCCGCAGCCCAGAGTGTTCGCTCTCCACAGCGCGATAACTGTGGCGTCTGCCACTTCGATGGCGGCGGTGGAAATGCGGTCAAGCATGGAGATCTGGACGAACATCTTATTAACCCTAATGAAAAAGTCGATATCCATATGGGCGGTCTGGGTTTTCAATGTATAAGTTGTCACCGGACGACAGAACACCAGATACTGGGACGGATGTTAGCCGACAATTATACGATTCCTGAAGAGGAACAGGTCACCTGTACAGATTGCCACCTGGAAACACCACATAATGATGATCGTATCAATGTACATACCAACAGTGTCGCTTGTCAGACGTGTCATATACCCGCAATTGCGTTGAATGATCCCACTAAGATCTATTGGGATTGGTCAACCGCCGGTAAGGACAAAGCTGAAGATCATTTCACATACTTAAAGATAAAAGGTGATTTTATCTATGATCGAAATTTCACGCCAACCTATGTCTGGTTTAACGGCAGTAATGAGTATCGCTACTTGTTAGGGGATAAAATCGATCCAACTCAACCTACCATGATCAATGTACCTTCCGGAAGTATCAGTGACGCCAATTCTAAGATATTCCCTTTCAAGGTCCATGTGGCGCTGCAGCCTTATGATGCTGAAAATAATATTCTTATCCAGCCGCTGACCGCACGGGATGATGGTTTCTGGACGACTTTTGATTGGCTGTCTGCGTTGGAGATAGGAGCCAAAGAAACCGGGTTGGCATTCTCCGGGCAGTATGGCTTTACTGAAACCCATATGTACTGGCCAATTACCCATATGGTTGTTCCGGTTGAAGATTCCTTGCAATGTGATCAATGCCATGGCCCGGATGGTCGTATGGATTGGCAGTCACTAGGATATAAGGGCGATCCCATCGAATGGGGGGGGCGCCATCAACTTACCAGATAGGGAAGAGGACACCTGATATGCGATTTGATTTCAAGCCAGATTTTAAGAAGTTAGCTTTGGGAGTGCTTTTTCTGGGAGGATTGCTTATAGCCTTTGGAGGATTCAAGTATGCCTCGGCAAAACCAGCTGTTTCCACCCTGGAACAACTTTCAGTGATTCATCCTGCTTTTGTGTTTTTGGATGAGAATGGTGAAAGTGTCCTGGACTCAGGCTTGCCGATTTCGACCATGAATACTTGTGGCGCCTGTCATGATTCTGGTTTTATTGTCGAGCACAGTTTCCATGCCCAGGTCGGGTTGAACGAATTTTCTGCCCCTGGCGAGATGCTCGGCGGGCATTCATGGGATTCCAGCCCGGGGACATTTGGTAAGTGGAATCCCCTGGGATATCGTTATTTGTCGCCAATTGGAGATGAGCAGATTGACATCACAACGCCTGAATGGGTCATGTCCTTTGGCCTTCGCCATGCCGGTGGCGGGCCGGCTTACTTCAGCCGGGACGGGAAGTTGCTGACCAGTCTCAGACCCGATCAAAACAATCCTGAGACATCTGTTCACGATCCCAAGACTGGTGAATTGGTCGCCTGGGATTGGCAAGAATCTGGTGTGGTTGAAATGAACTGCTTTCTTTGTCATACACCAGAACCCAACAATGATGCTCGTATGGAAGCGCTCAAATCCGGGAATTTCAAATGGGCCAACACGGCAACACTGGTTGGGACAGGGCTGGTGACAGGTGAGAATGATGAATATGCTTGGAATGCGAGTGCCTTTGATGAAGCCGGTCAGCTAAAATCTGACTATGTTCGTATCCAGGATCCCACAAACCAGAATTGCGGATTTTGTCATGGTCTGGTTCAGGACAACCTGAAAGAACCGGTTGTCATAACCAGTTGTTCCCCAGAACGTTATTCGACCATTACCACGGGTCAAATTATCACCGGACAGCGTCCCAAAGATTCCGGGTTGAACCTTGCGGATAAGGATTCAATCGACCGGTCTTGGGATATTCATGCTGAACGGCTGGTAGAATGCACCGACTGCCATTTCTCGCTTAATAATCCGGTCTACTTTCAGGAAAATGATATAACCAAACCAGATCACCTGGATTTTGATCCCAGAAGATTGGAGTTGGGAGAATATCTATACCAACCTTTGCATCAATTTGCTCGCGGGCAAAGCGCACAGGGAACGATTTTTCCTGAATTGAAAGACACCATGCGGCGTTGTGAAAGCTGCCATCGTCTTGATGATACTCATAACTGGCTGCCGTACAAAGAGAACCATTTTGAGGCTGTCAGTTGTGAAACCTGTCATATCCCGAAGGTTTACTCCTCGGCTGCCCGGCTATACGACTGGACTGTACTTAATCTGGATGGCACTGCAAACGCTCAGTGTCGCGGGATCGAAGGCGATAGAATGGATATCGGAACGCTGGTTTATGGCTATGAACCGGTGTTGTTGCCCCGTCTGGATGTCAATAACGATCTTAAGATATCACCATACAATTTGATTACCTACTTTTATTGGATATATGGAAATCCACCACGTCCTGTACCATTGCAGGCTTTGCAGTCTGTCTGGCTTGATGATCATACGTACCAGTCTGATATTTTTGCCGCCTTTGACGGCAATGGTGATAACGAACTTAATAGCTCTGAACTCGTGATCGATACAGCAGAGAAAGAAAGTCTGATCGCTGGCAAGCTTCAGATGTTAGGCTTAAAGAATCCACGGATTGTTGGTGAGGTGCAGCCTTATAGTATTAACCATACTGTTGCCCATGGAGATTGGTCTTTAAGGGACTGCAAAACCTGCCATAGTGAAGAATCCCGCCTGAACCAGGCGATGCAGCTTGCTTCTTATTCGCCGATGGGAATAACTCCTGAGTTCGTCACAGCAACGAATGTAATCACCACTGGCGATATTGATACGACTGAAAGTGGTGAAATTTACTTCCGGCCAAGGCTTTCTGACTCAGGCTATTACATCTTTGGGCTAGATTATGTCGATTGGATTGATCTCTTGGGCGGCTTCTTGTTTGCGGGTGTCCTGGTAGGGGTCTTGGGGCACAGTACCCTGCGCTATATAGGTTCAAAACGCAAAACAAAGCCTCCTGGTGTGATCGAAAAAGTATATATGTATGCAGCTTACGAACGCTTGTGGCATTGGTTGCAAACCTTTGCAATTGTGATCCTGCTCTTTTCCGGGTTGATCATTCATAAGCCAGATGTATTTAGAATATTCAGCTTCCAGGGTGTCGTTGTAGTTCATAATGTGATCGCTGGCGTCCTGGTTGTGAATGCCGTGCTGGCATTGTTCCATAATCTGGTCAGTGGTGAGATCATGCAGTATATCCCGCGCCCGCGAGGCTTCTTTGACCAGGCGATCCGGCAGACGATGTACTACCTGAGAGGAATATTCAATCATGACCCTCATCCGTTTGAAAAGACGCCGCAGAAAAAACTCAATCCCCTGCAGCAAATAACATATTTTGGAATCCTGAATGTATTGCTCCCGCTGCAGGTAGTAACAGGGATCATGATGTGGGGTACCCAGCGATGGCCTGACGTAGTCTCCCGGTTGGGTGGGCTGCCTTTCTTGAGCCCATTGCATACCCTGATCGCCTGGGCCTTTGCGTCCTTTATCGTGGGGCATGTTTACCTGACGACAACAGGGCATGAACCCCTGGCGGGTATTCGGGCGATGGTTACTGGTTGGGATGAATTGGAAATTCACGATCCCAGTACTGAAGAAAAGAACAAATAATCACTTTTCACTGAGGAGGATGCAATGACTGTTGATACTCAAACGCAGCCCAGGAAAAGCAGATTTTCCTTGAAGAAGCTTTTCCAACGCGAGGGAAAACCATACACCAATCCCTATTTGGGCGGCATATTGCTCGGGATTGTCCTGTTTCTGTCATTTCTGATCACAGGTCAGGGATTGGGTGCATCCGGCACACTTAGCCGGGTAGCGGTATTTGTTGAAGACCTGGTTGCCCCGGATCATGTAGACAGGGTACCCTATTTGCTTGAAATGGCCGGCGGTAAAACAAACCCACTGGATTATTGGATCGTGTTTGTTACTATTGGGACGATCCTGGGCGGTTTTACTTCTGGTTTGATTCATGGGCGTACCAAGTGGGAAACAACCAGGGGACCGAATATATCGAACCGTACCCGCTGGATGTTGGCCTTTGTAGGTGGGATCCTGTTCGCCTATGGCGCCCGTATGGCTCGCGGCTGTACGTCCGGACAGGCGCTATCAGGTGGCGCTTCGCTTTCGGCTGGTAGTTGGGTAGTTATGTTTGCAATCTTTGGTGGAGCGTATGGGCTGGCGTATTTCCTTCGTAAGGTTTGGAACTGAGGAGTAACAGAATGACAATTTTTCCTCTTCATCTTGAAGCCTTGATCGGGAAACCACTGATGTACCTGGTTTACCTGCTGATTGGATTTGGCTTTGGCTATGTACTCGAGATATCCGGCTTCAGCGATTCCCCGGTATTGGCAGCCCAGTTCTATTTCAAAGACCTGCGAGTACTCAAGGTTATGTTCACAGCCATTGTGGTCGCTATGGTTTTGATCTTTCTATCCACCGCTCTTGGCATTTTGGATTACAACCTGATCTGGGTGAATCCAACCTATCTTTGGTCTGGAATTATTGGCGGCCTGATCATGGGGGTTGGGTTCATTGTCGGCGGCTTTTGCCCGGGCACATCCATTGTCGCCGCTTCTACACTGAAAATCGATGGGATTATCTTTGTGCTTGGTGGGCTGGTTGGTGTGACCCTGTTCGGTGAGAGCGAGAAATTCTTTCAGGAATTCTACCATGGCAGTTACTATGGCCGCCTGACTTTGATGGATTTCCTCAACCTGCCTACGGGCATTGTGGTCTTGCTGGTCGTTTTAATGGCGCTGTTCATGTTCTGGGGCGGGGAACAGCTTGAGCGCATTATTGGAAAGAAGGATCTAAGTAAAGAGCCTGCACTGCGCTATGCCGGTGCGGGCGCCCTGGTAGTAGGCGCTCTGGTGGTTCTGCTCATCGGACAGCCGGCCAATAGCGATCGATGGGATTCGATGGCCTCTCAACAAGAACGTAGACTACAGGAACGTTCTGTCTATGTGCAGCCGGGTGAGTTACTTCAGACCATGCACGACCATAAACTAAACCTGATCATGATTGATGTTCGTCCAGAAACGGATTACAACATGTTCCATATTGCTCGTTCGCGGCATATTCCACTGGAAGAACTGCCGGAGTATGTTGGAGGATTTCATCTGGAACCCGCGCGCACACTTTTTGTGTTGATCAGTAATGATGAAACTACATCTACACAGGCCTGGAAGTACCTGGTGGCGGAAAGCATTCCGAATGTTTATATTCTGGATGGTGGTATTAATCATTGGTTAACAACCTTCTGGGATAATGAAGCCGGAATTGAACCCCAGGTCGCAGATACAGCAGACGAAACGCTGGCGTTCGATTTTGCAGCTGTGTTGGGGGCCTCTTATGTTGCTGCAGATCCCGATCCTCATCAATGGGAAGGAAAAATTGAATATATCCCGACAATAAAAATGGACCTCAAGCGGGCTCCAACCAGCGGCGGTTGTGGGTAACCGTCGAATCTTCCATTCGTATCAACAATAAAACTCCCCTGGTTGGTTTTCGGTCTCAGGGGAGTTTTATTGTTCTGATGGTGGTTTACATACGGCAGGTCCCAGTAAAAAATCAATTCTCCTGAATGTTCAATTTGAAATCCGGTTGAAGGCCGTATACCCGCCGAAAAATGTCCATGCAGGCTTGTGCGGCGCGGTGTATTTCGCTCCCGAAATCAACCTGAAAAGAGGTTTGTGTATCGGAGGCCGAACTCATACTATTGTCGGTATAGGGATCGTAGACCTGCGGGTTAGAAGTTCCGAATTCTTCGAAAAGCACCCTGGCCTTTTCGACTTCAGCCTCTGAAAGCGCCTGGAATGGCAGGTCTAACAACAGGCTTTCGCTCGCGGATCCAGCAAACTGGACAAATTTCCCAGACCTTTTCTCCTCGATGATCACAAAAGCATCTTGGCTTTTTCTTTGCAGTAAGGAAGATAAAGCTTCGGTAACCCTCGACAGATTGTCGGGCGTTGTCCTCTGTGAAAACAAATTTTGCATTTATCGGCTCCTTGACGCCATGTGCTCAGTTCTTCATTGGGCTGTCATTTCCGCGGGAATAGGTTATCAGTGCCGCCAGCAGGGCTGTCCCGCCTGCGAATACCATCCCGGCCTTTACCGCCTGGACGATCGTGGCAGGATCGTTTTCTCCGCCGGAGGCCAGGGCAGTGGTGAATATTGCTCCCGTCAGGCCTACTCCCAAGACCATCCCGGTTGTTCGGGAGAGTGCCAGAACCCCGGATGCAATTCCCTGCCGGTTGAGCGGAGCAGCGCCCATCAGTGCACTGTTATTGGGGGCGACGAACAGGCCGGTTCCAAGGCCGCATAACATCAGGCCGGGTACGATCTGTGCAATAGGGGCCTGCAGACCCAGGCGGCTGAGCCAGAAGATTCCGGTTGCCAGGATCACCATCCCCAGGGTTGTCGGTTTTTGAGAGCCGATCCGATCGGATATGGCGCCGGCCAGAGGCGCGGTCAAAGCCATCATCAGCGGCTGGGAGGTCAGGATCAACCCGGTTTGCGAAGGGGAAAACCCGCGCCCCCGGATTAGATAAAACGGCAGCAGGAATAGAACACTGTAAACACAGATGTAATTCAGGAGTGGGCTGGCGCTGGAGGTCCGGAAGATGCGGTTGCGGAAGAGTGATAGGTCCAGCATGGGGGCTTTTGAATGGGCTTCTATCCAGATAAACGCCCCCAGGATCAAGAGTGAAGCACTTAGCAATCCCAGCACAACCCCCGATCCCCAGCCCCAGTGATGACCCTGGTTCAACCCCAACAGCAGGGCAATGAGCCCGGCCATAAAGGAGACCGCTCCCCACAGATCGAAGGGTTCACTTTCTCCCACTGGTTTGTCTTCAGGAATAAAAAACCAGCTCAGGAGGATGGCCAGCAGGCCGACGGGTACATTGATATAAAAAACTGCCTGCCAGCCGAAGCTCTCGGCCAGCCAGCCGCCCAGAAAGGGGCCGGTGGTCAGGCCAAGGTAGGTCATCATTCCCTGAAGCCCCAACACCTGACCGCGCTGTATGGCCGGGAAGTTTTTTGTCAGTATCGCTGGAGAATTGGCAAACAGCATAGCTGCCCCGAAAGCCTGCAGCCCACGTCCGGCAATCAGGAAGATGGGGCGAGGGGCCAGCCCGCACAGAGCCGAACTCAGCACAAAAAGGATGAATCCTGCCACATAGGTGTTCTTGTTGCCGCGCAGGTCTCCTAACCGGCCAACACTTAACAAGAGACCACTGACCAGCAGCAGGTAAACTGTGACCACCCACTCGATGGTGGCTACATCGGTCTGGAAATGATTTTGGAGTACTGGCAGTATCGTGTTGACGACACTGCCGTCCAGCGCAGACATGAAAGTGCCGACACCCATAGCCAGCAGGATCAGCCATTGGTTCCTTGTAAAGTTGTATTTTGGGGGTTTAATCATTATTAAATGATAGTCGCGAGCAGTTTGTTTCCCGTATGCTTATTTTTCTTTCTTGCCCTTCAGTACTACCCGGATTGGTGTACCGACGAAACTATAAGTATCCCGAATTCGGTTTTCAAGATAGCGGCGGTAGGTGAAGTGGGCTAGTTTGGGATCATTGACAAAGACCAGGAAAGTCGGCGGATCAGAACGCACCTGGGTGCCATAGTACATTTTCAATGACCGTCCCGACTTCGAAGGGGCCGGATGGGCGTCCTGGGCCAGTTGGATGACCTGGTTAATCTGTGATGTTGTCAGTCGCGCCAGCCGTTCTTCCTGTACGCGCAGGGCGATTGGCAGTACCTGGTTCACCCGCTGTCCGGTCTTGGCCGAGATGAACAGCAGGGGAACATAATCCATAAAATTCAGGTCGGTTTTGATGCGCCGGGAATAATCTTCCATTGTGTAGTTGTCTTTTTCGATGGCGTCCCATTTATTGACCAGTACCACACACGATTTCCAGGCATCCTTGATGAACCCGGCGATATGGGCATCCTGTGCGGTGATACCAGTAGTCGCATCGATCAGCAGCAGCGCAACGTCAGCTCGCTCGATCGCCTTCATCGAACGCAGTACACTGAACTTCTCTACCCCGGGGGCGATCCTGCCGCGCCTGCGGATGCCGGCTGTGTCGATCAGGGTGATGGGCAGGCCATCAAACTCGATTTGGGTGTCGACGGCGTCCCGGGTTGTTCCGGGAATCGGGCTGACAATTGCCCGTTCTTCCCCCACCAGGCGGTTCAGCAAACTGGATTTCCCGGCATTGGGTTTGCCGGCGATAGCGATTTTGATGTTCTGGTCTTCTTCGCTTTCCTGTTCCGGAAAAGATGCCACCAGGTCATCCAGTATGTCACCGGTGTTGGTGCCGTGAATGGCTGAGATGGGGTAGGGTTCACCCAGGCCTAATTCGTAGAACTCTCCAACCAGATCACGACGCGCCTGGCTTTCGCATTTGTTTACTACCAGGAAAACCGGCGGTTTGAAGCTTCCGTCGGGTTGTTTCTTCTGGCTGCGGCGCAGGATTTCAGCCACTTCAATATCTGGGGGGGTAACGCCTGCTTCACCATCCACAACCAGGATAACAGCATCTGCGTCATGAACGGCGACCTCGGCCTGGAACCGGATTTGCTCGATGAAGTCCGCAGAGCCGATCGAAAGCGGGGTATGCCCACCATGGGTAGGATCGATCCCACCAGTGTCGACAATATTGAATGCCCTTCCGTTCCAGTCCGACTCGGCAAACAGACGGTCGCGGGTTGTACCAGGGGTGTCATCGACAATTGCCAGGCGTTCTCCCGCCAGGCGGTTGAACAAAGTACTTTTTCCTACGTTAGGCCGCCCGACAAGGGCGACGGTTGGTTTGGGCATAACTTCCTCAGTAAGTCTGCTTTTTACGGCATGGGGGTAGGTGTAGGGGTAATCGAGGTGGTGCTCGCCAGGATAATTTCAACAGTGGTCGGCAGGATTGCCTCGACTTTAATATCAGAAACCAGTACGGTTACCTCAGGAGTAAGCTGGTGAGTACCGGCCTCCAGGTTGGCCAGGTCGATGGAAACGATGAGATCCTGTGTGGAAAGGGTTTCTAACAGCGGCAGCGGTCCGGAAAGGATCACATCCACTGTCTCAGGTGTATTCATCAGAATCAGTCCACCAGGGAGCCCGTTGATGTTGACTTCCTGGTTCGAAATCGTCAGGCTGCCCTGGATAGGGGAAATGTCAACCTTTACCAAGACTGTCTGGTCGCCAACAATCGAGATATCCGGAGGCAGGTTGAGTTCAAGCCGGGTGTTGATTTCGTCACTGGCGTTGTTCAGATCCAGCTGTGTAGTCTCGATAACACTGGGCAGATCGTTGACCAGTTGGGGGTCGGCAGAGAACAGGGTTATCACCGGTGGAAATACAGAGATGTTGGTCAATTGGTACCCATTTGAGATTTGCCCGGTAACGACCACTTTTACCGCCACATCCCGGTAGCCGCCCTGCTGGCTGACAGGAATTGTAACCGCAGCCTTTTCAGGGTTGATGCTGATGCCGCTCAAGATCTGGTTCTCTTTGCCCAGCAGCTGTATCGGCAGGGATTGGTTGATGGATTCGCGTATCCCCGACAGGTTGATAGGTACCCGGGCCCGTAATACCTGCTCAATCTGTGAACTGGGACCCGAAATGACGACTTCCTTTGGTTCAATGGCAGCATCTCCAACCTGGTACCCGATTGCGGGTTGCCCGGTAATGTTCAGGTCGATGGGCAGGGTAGTAGTGAGTAAGGGTTCCAGTACCAAACTGATCGCCTGGGGTGTGACCGAGAGGATGCGTACTGGCCGGCTGGAGATTTGCACCTGAATGTTGACAGTATGCTCGCCCGCACTTACCCCCGAGAGGTCGAGAATAGCTCGAATGCTGTTCTCGTCAGCTTGCAGCTGTTCCCAGATGGATTGGGGAGCACGCAGGTTGATGTCAATCTGTTGGGTGTAATTCCCGGTGATCACCAGCCCGGGTTTCAGGCCGATTATTTCAACCGGGATGGCTCTGGGGAACAGCCCGGCTTGGTCCGGATCGGCGGCTGTAACCGCTGAGATCCAGACGGCAATTCCCAGTACCAGGGCTAAGAAGAATGTTCGAAAGTTTGAACCGATCAGGCGCAGCATAATTACTCTTCTTTGTTTTTCTGAGACAGGAACGGAAGAACACGTCTGATCCAACTGCTGTCTTGGTCTGCACTCTGCTGGTAGAAGGCCAGCAGGATGTTTTTCAGGCGGTCTGAGTCGAGCCGGCGGATCATCCGCCCGGCGTGTGCAATCGCAATCGAACCGGTTTCTTCAGAGACAACCACTGCAATGGCATCACTGACTTCAGAAATACCCAGCGCCGCCCGGTGGCGCAGCCCCATCTGGCGTTCAGGGGATCCGGTCAGGATCCCGCTGGCAGACAGCGGCATCACACAGGATCCGGCGATAACGCGATCTCCTGAAATGATTGCCGCCCCATCGTGCAGCGGTGTGTTCGGGTAAAAAATCTGCAGCAGCAGTTCTGGCGTGACCAGCGCCTGTAATTTGACGCCGGTATCGATATATTCGTCCAGGTTATCGAAACGCTGCATAATGATCAGGGCCCCGTGCTGGCGGGCTGAAAGCCTGGCGGTTGCCTTGACCACAGCCGTGATCGTGTTTTGGATGGCACTGGCTTCTTTAACGCTGCGGGCGGGCAGGATGGCGCCCGCACGACCGATCCTTTCCAGGGTGCGCCGGATCTCTGGTGCAAAGATAACCGGGATGGCAAGCACCAGGGCCGGCAGTGTATTGGTCACCAGCCAGGAAAAGGCCGGCAGGTTGATCAGGCTGGTCATCAGTACAATCAGAACGATCAGGAAAATAATTCCCCGCACCAGCGCCATTGCCTGTGTGTCACGCACTGAATACAGCAGGATGTAAAAGATCAAAGTGACCAATAAGATATCAAAGACACTGGTCCAGTTCAGGCGTTGAAATATGAAGAGGAGATCGTTGAGAAATTCAGTCACAGGATATTATCTACCAGAATTCATTGTCATTGACTTAGACCAAAACGCAGAGAGGTCATGTCTCTGCGTACGAAATACTCATACGGATGAATGCAGTGCACATCAGCCCGTTGATCAGCTGGTGATCCTTTATTAGATCGGGCGCAGGATCCGATCTTTGCGAAGCTGCTTGAACAGTAAAACCGTATCAGGGGGCATGGATTCGATGGCTGCGTCTTGCCAGGCCTGCACTCCAAGCTCTTTGGGGCTGCGTTTCTGGTATTCCAGTTGCGTCCAGACCGACTGGTTGGCCAGCGCGGGTTTCACAAACAGGAGTGCAGCTTCACTCTGCAGGTCATTTGAGGCTTTCTCTACTTCGGTGAGCAGGGTCTGGGCCGCCTGCTCGAAATCCACACCGGGATCAATATAAAGGTCGGTTGTACGGGTTACCAGGTTTTCGACCTGCCAGGCGGCCAGTCCAATCGCCCTGTCGTCCAGTGTCAGGAGCAGGAAAGCCTTTTCACCGAAAGCCGCCATAATATCGTCGTTTTCCGGCTTTTGCTTCCCGTTGCTCAATTTGCCCAACAGGTCGGCAATCGTCCGGGAGTCTTTCGGGCGTCCACGCTGTACCGAAAAATCGTCGGCTTTAGTCGCCTTTTTGACGATCACCGGGACCGAGTCGGCCCTTGGTTCAATAACCTTCCAGGCCGCCGAGACCTGTTTCCACAGATCATCATAGGAGCCGATATTGCGGATGACTACGGTAGCGGCATTAACTTTCTCGTCTTGCGGACCCTGTGCCTTTACTCGCGTTTCAGCTTCTTGTTTGCTCATATTGCGCTTGCGCACCAGGCGTGAGATTTGGAGATCGACGGATGCGTCCGTAACCCAGACGGTATCGCAGGCGTCTTTGAGCTTGCTTTCCAGCAGCTTGATCGCCTCAATGACAATTACGCGTTGGCTGGCGCGTTTCGCCAGCATGTCAACCGCCTGTTCCACCAGGGGATGAACGATTGCTTCCAGGTTTTTGAGAGCGTCCGGGTCATTAAAGACAACGTTGCCCAGCTTTTCACGGTCGATTTGTCCGATGCTGTCGAGCACCCATTTGCCGAATGTGTCTACAACTGGTTGGTATCCCGGGGCTCCTTTGGCAATGGCGCGATGTGTTAAGGCATCCGCGTCGATCGTATACGCCCCAAGATGTTCAAGCATCTTGCGGACCACGCTTTTACCAGTGGCGATGTTGCCAGTCAGCCCAATGACATATTTCCCTGGCCAGTTGCTCACATTGTCTCCTCGGTTGTGTATTTTTGGCTGTGTTCTGTTGGTTCCTTTGATACAGCTTTACCAAAAAACTGGCAACAAGATGAACTGAACCAACTCAGTTTGATTATACGAGTAATGCTAGTTTATTTTAATGTGTTTTGCTCAAAATACCAAACAACTTTGGCGTTATTTCATTGAAGTTTAGTGTTAATTGGTGTTGCCCTGTAATTAAAACCCCACATATAGGCAAAAGATAGGAAGACGAGAACCCAAAATGGGCAGCTCACGGCTTAACCAAATGGTTCATCCTTCTTACATCCTTGCTGGAACCTTGCTGGCGGCTGTTGTGGGTTTGCTTTACCGGATATTGGGGCAATCAAAAGGGGTGTTTTTCGTGTATGCAAACATAGCCGGAGCAAGACGCTCCGGAATAGCTTACGGAGACTCAATAGCAAGGATTGACGCCAGTCACCCGAAGGGGTATTATGGAGTTGCCTCAGGCCGGTCGGGCGATCGCGGTCCTGCGTTGACGGGATCGAGGAAAGTCCGCACTCCATAGAGCACGACGTCGGGTAGCACCCGGGGCGGGGAAACCTTAATAAGGGGAACCTGCCGAAAAGGGCCACAGAAAGCAAACCGCCTTCCCTTTCTTTCCTCTCCCGTTGGGAGAAGGCAGGGCAAGGGAGGTGAGGGTGAAAGGGTGGTGTAAGAGACCACCGGCGCCCGCAGTAATGCGGGTGGACAGGCAACCACCGTCAGGAGCAAGGCCAAGCAGGGACGATATCGTCTGCGGACGATGGGAGGCTGCTCGTCTCCTTATGTGCACCTTTCAGCGGAAGGGCGCCAGTCCCGGGTAGGCCGCACAGAGCGGTGCGGTGACGCATTGCCCAGAGAGATGATCGCCCAAGCAGCGTAGACAGGGATGAAGCCCACGGGCGTAAACCTATCAAGGTTGCCGGACAGAATGCGGCTTACAGACCGGCCTGAGGAGAAAGTTATATCAAAGGATGAAGTTGACCGGCCAGAACCCCCATAAGGGGGCGATGTGCGGC
>JAFGMV010000033.1 GCA_016927315.1 Anaerolineales bacterium
GAGGACAGGGCGGTGAGGAGTTACCCTGACGGCATTGAATGCCCCCTTCCGTTATCGGCGCCGCTCCAGCCCTTGATTATGAACTATAATTTAGACTATGTTTCTGCCAACCACCGCTCCTGAAGTCGAGAACCTGGGCTGGGATGGACTGGATATAATCCTGGTCAGCGGCGACAGCTATATTGACAGCCCCTATATCGGGGCGGCCGTCATTGGCAGGCTGCTGCTCAAGGCTGGCTACCGGGTCGGGATCATTGCACAGCCGGATACCAGCAGCCCGGAGGACATCGGGCGGCTGGGAAGGCCGCGATTGTTCTGGGGTGTGACAGCCGGCAGTATCGACTCGATGGTTGCCAATTACACCGCCCTGAAAAAGAAGCGAAAAAGCGACGACTACACCCCTGGCGGGTTCAACAACCGCCGGCCAGATCGGGCCAGCATCGTCTACGCCAACCTGATCCGCCGGTTTCACAAGCAGGCTGCCGGGGATAAACAGTCTGCTGATTCCCCTCCGATTGTCCTGGGCGGGATCGAAGCCAGTCTGCGCCGGGTAGCGCATTATGATTTTTGGAGCGACAAAATCCGGCGCTCCCTGTTATTCGATGCCAAAGCCGATTACCTGCTGTATGGTATGGCCGAAAAATCGGTCCTGGAGTTTGCCAATATCCTGAAAGAAGGCAAAAACCCCGCTGGCCTGCGGGGGCTGTGCCGGATCGCCAGGGAAAAACAAGAAGAGTACCTTGAACTGCCCGCCTACGAGAGGGTGGCCGGGGATAAGGCCGCTTTCATCGAAATGTTCCACACCTTTTACAGAAACAATGACCCGCTGACCGCCCAGGGACTGGTCCAGCAGCATGGCGACCGCTGGCTGGTCCAGAACCCACCGGCGCCTTACCAGACTCAATCGGAGCTGGACGCAGTCTACGCCCTTAAATACCAGCGAGCCCAGCACCCCTATTACGAGAGTCAGGGGCCCGTGCGCGCCCTGGATACGATCCGTTTTTCGATTCCCACCCACCGCGGCTGTTATGGGGAATGCAGCTTCTGCGCTATTGCGGTGCACGAAGGGCGTACTGTTCGCTGGCGCAGCCAGGAGTCCATCCTGGCAGAAGCCCGACAAATGACCCGGAATCCCGATTTCAAAGGTTATATCCTGGACCTGGGTGGTCCAACGGCCAATATGTATGGCTTCGAATGCCAGAAAAAACTCGAACGCGGCGCCTGCCTGCAGAAGCAGTGCCTGTACCCTGAAATCTGCCCGTTACTGAAAGTTGACCATAAACCCCAGGTCGAACTGCTCAAAACGATACGCAGCCTGAGAGGGGTCAAAAAGGTATTTGTAGCTTCTGGATTGCGCTATGACCTGATCCAGGCAGACCATCTCTGCGGGGAGCGCTACCTGCAGGAGATCAGCCGGGAACATGTTTCCGGGCAAATGAAGGTTGCTCCCGAGCACACCGAAGACCGGGTACTGCGCAGGATGAACAAACCGGGCACAAAAGCCCTGCTCGCTTTCAAAGAAAAATTCGAAAAGTATTCACGCAAAGCCGGCAAAGCCCAGTTCCTGACCTATTACATAATTGCAGCCCATCCCGGCTGCACAGAGCAGGATATGCGCAGCCTGAAACGTTTTACCAGCCGGGAGTTGAAGGTCAGCCCCGAACAGGTACAGATCTTTACACCCACTCCCTCGACCTACTCAACCTTGATGTACTATACTGAAATGGATCCGTTCACCGGCGAACCCCTGTTCGTAGAAAAGGACCCGCAGCGCAAGCAGCAGCAGAAAGACATTGCAACCGTAAAACAGAAGAGGAGACTCCCGTGAGCCTTGATACGACCGCCCTGGATGTCTACCGGGAAATGCTCGGCGAGGAAGCTGAAGCGTTCGTTAAAGACCTGGTTAACACCTATATCAAGAGCACCACAAAGCTGCTGGAGTATGCCCAAAGCGCACTCCAGCAGGACGACGTGGAAACCTTTACGCGCACGGCGCATACAATCAAATCCAGCAGCGCCGCCCTGGGAGCAGCGGCTTTATCCCAGATCGCGGCAGAATTAGAGATGGCTGGAAGGACCGGCGATATCAGCCAGGTACAACCGGAATACAAACGCCTAAAAGCTGAATTCATTAAAGTGCGCCAGGCATTGACCCTGATGATATCCTGATGAGACCCACCACGATGAATGGGAACCGCGAAATACTGGACTGGCTGCTGGAAGGCGATCCGTCAATCCGCTGGCAGGTAATGCGGGATCTGCTGGGAAGGTCCGCCAAAGAATATATGCCGGAACGGACCCGTATAGCCACGGAAGGATGGGGCGGACGCTTCCTGTCGCTTCAGGACCCTGAAGGCACCTGGGGCGGAGGGTTGTACGGCCCTAAATGGATTTCCACCACGTACACCCTGCTCAGCCTGCGCCGCCTGGGTCTGTCGCCTGATCACCAACAGACTCGGGACGCCTGCCAGGTTTTCCTCAATTATGTATATCACGATGGCGGGATCAATTTGTTCAAATCGATGAAATCCAGTGAAATCTGTGTCACCGGGATGCTGTTATCTCTACTGTCTTACTTCAAGATCGAAGACGAACGCATCGATGGAATCGCAGCCTTCTTGCTGGGAGAGCAGATGGATGACGGCGGCTGGAACTGCGAGGTCCCTAATGGAGCCACCCACGGCTCCTTCCACACCACCTTGTCTGTCCTGGAAGGCCTGCATGAATATGCCAGCGGCGCCGCCGAACCCATCCCGCTCGGTGAAGCGGTAAGCAGGGCACATGAATTCCTGCTCCGGCACCGGTTGTATAAGTCCCACCGTACTGGGCAGGTTTTCGATCCTGCCATGACACGCATGCCGTTTCCTCCCCGCTGGCGGTATGACTTCATCAGGGCATTGGATTACTTTCAGTTTATCGGCGCTCCAAAGGACGACCGCATGGCAGATGCCATCGATCTGCTGAAGAAGAAGCGCAAGCGAGATGGCCGCTGGAACATGAACAGTGGTATGAGCGGAAGGATTTTCTTCGACATGGAAAAAGCCGGGAAGCCGAGCCGCTGGAACACCTTACGAGCCCTGAGAATCCTGAAGTGGTGGGAAGGAAAAACCTGAAATGCCCCTGGAATTCAAACTGAAATACCGGCTGATACGGTTGAAGCGGTGATCTCCGGAGGTTTGATCCGGAGGATGCCAGGGTCTTTCTCAACAAGACACCAGCGTTTGCCCGGCCGCAAAGTATCCAAAAGACAAAACAAAAGGACCAGGTTCCTTGAAATCCTGGTCCTTTCTATTCGAAAACTTCGAGAACTTAGAGCTGCTCCTGGTAGGTGTTGTTCCCCGGGTTCGGATCATTGAAACCCGGGCTCAACTGACAGGTAACATCATAACCATATTTAGCTGTATCGGAATCGATCTTGGTCGAAAACGCCTTGGTTTCACCGGGGGAAAGGTTCAAATTCACGGTGAAACTGCTGTTCTTGTCCGGGCCTTTCGATCCATCTGTCGCCATCAGATGGGCAGAGCAACTGACATTTACCTTGACCTTGTTGAGGGAACCCGGGCCATTATTGGTAATACGCAGGAACAATGTACCCTTGGGCATGTTATCTGGATAGATATCAGTGATAGCCACATCTGTCGTCCAGTTTGCTCCGGAGGGCGGCTGGTTCTGGTCGGGCTGCTGTTGGGGAGGAGGCTGCTGCGGTTGAGGTTCAGCGGGTTGTGGTTCAGGAGGGGGTTCTTCCCCTGGCGGCGGCTCCTCATGAGGTGGTTCCTCGGGAGGCGGCTCTTCACGAGGAGGTTCCTCAAAATTTGGTTCTTCCATTTGCGGTTCATCTTGCCATTGAGAGTCTTCCTGCCAGGGTTCATTTTCCGGGCTACCCATCCCGGGGAAATTACAGGCCTGGGTGCTGCCAATCAAGAAAACCACACTGACAAAAAATGCCAGAAAGTGTCTTCGTTTCATTGCTCACTCCTTTTCCTGGAAAAAAAACCACCTGACTTTATTGTAGCATTTTGTCTTTCATATTGAAAACAATCCACTTCGTGGGAACCTTGCAATACCTTTACAAACCCGAGCATCCTTATGCCTATTTCGAAAAGTATAACAATCCGATTGTATTGGGACCGCCATGACTGCAGACAACCGCACCTGTCTGGGCCAGCAATATCTCATCCGGGCTGGCCAGGCGCTCAATTTCAGTTCGTATCCACTCAGCATCCTCAAGGCAACCGGTATGGGGAATACTGACCCGCCGCGCGTCAAGAATCTCAAGATTGTCCTTAAACTCATCCACCAGGATCTGTAATGCTTTACGCCGTGTCCCCCTGGCCTTTTCTTTGACATACATAGCCCCATCTTTGTCGATCCCGATCACCGGGCGTATTTTCAGCATACTACCCATGAACGCCTGCAGAGCAGAGCAACGCCCACCTTTATGAAGATATTCCATAGTATCGATCACGAAGGAAGAAAACCCTTTGGGCACATCCAAAAGGATCCTTTTCTCGATCTCGACCGCATCCAATCCTTCATCACGCAAGTCTGCCGCACGAAGCGCAAGGATACCCGCACCGGTGGATAAATTTCGCGAATCGATTACCCTCACCTTGCCTTCCGGAAAATTCTTCGCGGCAACCAGTGCATTTTGAACACTGGCGGAAATTCGGGTTGAAATCCCGATATAGATACAATCATCACCGGCCAAACGAAAAGCCCGCTCAAAATCACCCGCTGAAGGTGCAGCAGTTGATGGCAACTCCCCAAATTCACTGACCAGGTCGAAAATTTGTTGGGCATGAATATCAACCCCATCCTTGTATGACCTGCCTGCGATATTAACAGACAACGGTACGACAGCGATCTTCCGTTGTTCGGCGACTTTTCCCAAATCCGAGGTGCTATCAGTAATAATTGTTACCATGTAAACTCTCCTCAAGAAGTATATTCAAACAAAACCATTATACCCGGGCGATCCTTATGACTGCCAGGTAGATTCCCGTGGACTTTATCCATAACCGAGATCCCTGCCGGACGCCAATGCCTGAACTTCAGTTTCTCAGTTCAGTTTCTCAGTCTTGTCACAATTGTTATTTTCTTGTATGCTTTATTGTGAGATCGTAAACTATGAATCATTATAAATTATTACTGTGCAGCAGCCTCTGTGTAGTACTGCTCCAGGCATGTGCTTCATCGCAGGCAATTCCGTTTGAGGTCATCCTTCCCACTGGGACTCTAACTCCGGAAAATACTGTTACGGCAACTGCACCAACGCCAACTTACACGGCCACACCGACACTGATCGGATTGAAAACCTTTACGCCAACTGTGGCTAAAACCCCTACTCCGCCGGGTGTCATCCTGACGGTTACACCATCGGAAGCCACCATCACACCAACAAAATACCAGCCTGAACGCGGCTTTGTAAACGTATTGGTTTCAGACAGTATTATCTATTATGGAGGCAGCTGTCAGCCTTCGACGGTGGAACTGCGCGCCCAGGTCAGTGATACCGACCGGACTTTCAGTGTCAGGGTTTTTACCAAAGTAAAAGAATTGACAACCGGCGCATCCAGAGAGTGGAGCAGCGGTACGGAAATGGACAACCTTGAGAACGGCGCTTTCATGATCACACTCCCCGCAGAGCAGTTTCATGAAGAATGGATATACTCCAAGGATGTCCAGGTCTCTTTCCAGATGGTGGCCTCAACAGAAGGTGGTACAGAATTGGGCCGGACGAAAATCTACAAGGACCGCATCCTGGTCTCCCCCTGTGCGGGAATTGAATAATCTCCCTCTCCTGCCAGCAGGTTACTCCGGTCTGTAAAATCATCCGGTCATTTGGCTTGTACAAAACAAGTCAAGGCCTGGGCTTGAAACGAGAGCCCCGAACCTTGTTACCGGCAGCTGGCTCGACTAACAAACGGCATCTTCAGCTTCCAAGAACAGAAAAAATACAAAACGGCAATCGATGCCCCGGACCTGATGCCGGCCCACCCTCCAACCGGGCGACCTGGGCTACAGGCCTGGCCATTAAAACCTCCAGCAAGGCCAGGTCCATCTGGCACAATTCCGGGTGTTCATTAATCAGTTTTGCGTATGGACAGTTGCCCAGCACCAGGCGCGGTCCGGTTGCCCCGGCCTCCCAACGGGCTTGATACCCCATCAGAGTCAAACGGTCCACTGCCTCAGCCAGTTGCTTTGACAGGTGAAGCCTTACCGGCTGGAATGATTCTGCCAGCCTGATCCCAATTCTCCGCATGGCTTCCGTTTTCTCATGCTCGGGTAAGCCTTCCAGCAGGTCTCCCAACAAAGCCCCGGCGAGTGCACCCAGATTCTCCCCGCGCGCCGCCAGGCGGATGGCATACAGCCTTTTGGGGCGACCGCGGGCGTCTGGCTGGGTTGAGCCCACCGCTTCTACCCGTCCATCCGCCAGCAGTATCCGCAGGTGGTGGCGGATATCGGCCACACCGACACACAGTCCACGGGCAATCTCATCAGCAGATGCCACCTGCGTTCGCTGTAAATACTCAAGAACCTCCTTACGTGCTGTTGTCACTGCCATTCTATGATTATAATCACTTTCTAATTAAATAAATATATATTTACCTTAATCAATTGACCATTCCGGACCCGACAACTATAATCAACTTGAACAATGACCGAATCGCTCACCTGGGAAGCAACCTACGCAATTTCTTTGGCGCTGCGAAACGCCCATCCCAATACAGATCTCGAGCAGCTTTCCTTGCAGCAAATCTATACCTGGACCGTGCAGTTAGATAACTTTGACGATGATCCGGGAATAGTGAATGATGAAATCCTTTCCGCCATTTTTCAGGATTGGTACGAGGAGACAATAAATGGAAAAGAATGATGACAAACTGAACAGCCCCGGTTACGAAATCCCCTCCGAACTTCAGGGACAGGTGGCTGTCACCACCCTGGACCGACTGTACAACTGGGGAAGGCGGTCTTCTGTCTGGCCGATGATGTTCGGTCTGGCCTGCTGCGCCATCGAGATGATCGCCGCACAGGCTGCCAGGTATGATATGGCTCGTTTTGGGATGGAGGTTATGCGTCCCAGCCCGCGCCAGTCGGACCTGCTGTTGGTTTCTGGCACGGTAACCAAGAAGATGCTGCCCATAGTCGTACGCCTTTACAACCAGATGCCCGAACCCAAATACGTGGTCGCGATGGGCGCCTGTGCATCAGGCGGCGGTCCTTTCAAAGAAGGCTACAACGTTGTAGCCGGTATCGATAAATTCCTGCCGGTTGATGTGTACATCCCCGGCTGCCCGCCTACTCCACAAGCTCTGATCCACGGCATGATCAAGCTGCAGGAAAAAATTGACAGGCAGTCCATCAAGAAAGTACGTTGGTATCAAGAAGGAGCCGACCAGGTTGCGATCCCGGAACCTATCCTTGGGCCAGACCTGATTGATCCGCGCAAGCTCCCCCAGATCAAGCAAGTAGCAAAGAAAGGCTAGGCCAGGATGACAATACCTGTTTCCACAGAAACCCTAGACCTTGCAGCCAAATTCCCGGGGATAGTGACCCCCGACGAACGGGAAGGCTACTCCGGTTGGATTGTCAAAGCCGACGAGCTGGCAGCGTTTGCCGCCTCGCTGCGCGATGATCTTGGTTATGACTTCTTATCCTCTGTCACGGGTGTTGATTACCTGCCCGAAAAGAAGCTGGAAGTGGTCTACCATGTTTATAAAACCACCGGCGGCCCCGGGCTGGTCTTCAAAGTCCAGCTTCCTCGCAAAAAACCGGAGGTTCCGTCTCTTACACCGGTCTACCCTGGCGCCGATTTCCAGGAACGTGAAGCCTGGGACCTGCTCGGTATTAAATTCACCGGTCACCCGGACCTGCGTCGCATCCTGATGTGGGAAGGCTTTGAAGGACATCCACTACGTAAAGATTGGAAAGAGCCATTCTACGAAGAGGACATCAAACCTTACAGCTCCCGCTGGCCGGAAGGCAAGCACTCTTACGCTGAGGACAGGAATCCCTTCAACGATAACGTGCAGTTTCCAAAACAGTTCGATCCCGAGAAATGGGTCCCCGAGGGCGATGCCGCCCTGTATGGCGCCCTGGCTGAATATAGAACCACCGATGAAGACGGATTGGATACCGACCATATCGTCGTCAATATGGGTCCCCAGCATCCTTCTACCCACGGTGTTTTCCGCGCTGTCATCACCCTGGACGGAGAAGATATCGTCAGCATGAAACCGGTCATGGGCTATCTTCACCGCAACCATGAAAAGATCGGAGAACGCAATACTTACCTGCACAATATGCCTTATACTGACCGCCTGGATTACTTCTGCTCGATGACCAACAATCACGGGTACGCACTGGCGGTAGAAAAACTGACCGGTATCGAGGTACCGGAGCGGACAGAATATATTCGGGTCATCATGGATGAATTAACCCGGATCCAAAATCACTTCATCCTGATCGGGATGCTGCTCAATGACCTGGGTGCGTATTTCACACCAGCTCTGTACGCGTTCGAAGAGCGAGAGTTGATTCTGGATATCTTTGAAGCAGTGGCTGGCTCACGCATGATGTGCAACTACTTCCGGTTTGGTGGTGTCGCCCGCGATGTGACGCCGGAGATCCTGGAAAAGGTCAGCGCTCTTGCTTTTGATCGCCTGCCCCGCAAGGCGGATGAATTCGACCGCCTGCTGACAGAAAATGAAATCCTGGTCTCGCGCTGTAAGGGAGTCGGCCGCCTGAGTTCCGAAGATGCGATCAAATATTCTATGTCAGGGCCCTCCCTGCGGGCATCTGGTGTTCCGTATGATATCCGGAAAGCTGATCCCTACAGCATCTATGATCGCTTTGACTTTGATGTAGCCGTCCGCTACAACGGAGATACGTACGACCGTTACCTGATCCGACTGGATGAGATACGCCAGAGCTTGCGTATTCTGCAACAAGCCATCAGACAGATCCCGGAAGGCCCAATCCAGACCGGCAAATCGACCTATCTGACGAAGACCCCGGCAGGCGAATCCTATGGCCGCATCGAGGCCCCCAAAGGTGAACTGGGATATTACCTGGTCTCAAACGGGACCGGAAATCCCTGGCGATACCACGTCAGGGCCCCATCCTTCATCAATATCACAGCCCTGGAGAGCATGGTCGTTGGTGGAAAAATCGCCGACTTCGTCATTGTCTTTGGTGGTATCGATGTCGTTCTCGGTGAGATGGATCGCTAAGCAGAAGGAGAATAGAGATGTACGGAAAAGGTATCTTGAAAGGACTGGGTGTTACCTTTAAACGCTTCTGGGACACATATTTCGATGACATCGTCTGGCTGTTCCGCAAAGGGAAGCGGTATCACAGTCCGGAAGGAATTGCCCATCGATCAAGCAAAGACACGCGTGGCATTTTTACCATTCAATATCCCGAAGAAAAGCTGCCCGTCCCGGAGGAATTTCGATATACGCCCTTCCTGGTGTATGAAGAAGGCGAGAATGGCGAAAAGGAACTGCGTTGTACAGCCTGTGGGATTTGCTCAAAAGCTTGCCCGCCTCAGTGCATCTGGATCGTACGCGCATCAGATCCGGAAACTGGCAAGCCGCTGAAAACACCGGCTGAATTCTTTATTGACATCGATGTCTGTATGAACTGCGGGATGTGTGCTGAATTTTGTCCTTTTGATGCCATCCGCATGGACCACGATTACGAATTGTCTGTTTATAACCGGGCGAACAATATCCACAACCTGGAAAGACTGGCCAAACCGGTCTCATATTATGCCGAAATTCGTCCCATCAATTATGGAAAAGAAATGGCAGTCAAACAGGCCAAAGAAGCCGCCAAAGCAAGCAAGGCAGATTGATCAATTTCTTTTTGGTAAGATCGGAATTACTGAAGCAGTCTTTCTCAAACAGGAGAGTTTGCTTCCTGGCGTATAATTCAACCTGATGTTCAATGAAGACACTGACCTCCTTTTTCCGCCGCGCGTGATTGCCTCCCTGGCGCCATTGCGTGATGCATGCTGGCAGCGAATCGTCGAGGGCGCTTCCAGGGCAAGTGAAACCTCTGTGGAGCGGCTGGCATTTGTTCTTACGATGGCCCGCCTGTGTAACTGCGCTAATTGCAATGCAGATACCTACCGCGCCTTACACGGATGCTCCCAATGCGCCATCCAAACGATTAGGCGCTTCCGGGGCGCTGATCAAGAACTGATTGATCTTTACCAGACTTCCCTGGAAGATGTTGAAAACTATACAGAACAAAGAAAATTACAGTGATCACAGGATAATATTATGAGCGATAAAATCACCCAAGAGGCTGTCTTGGCAGCCTTGAGTACAGTACAGGAACCCGAACTGCACAAGGACATGGTTTCTCTCAACATGATCAAAGATATCAAGCTAGAAGGAGATACTGTCAATTTCACAGTCGTGCTGACTACACCCGCCTGTCCTTTGAAGAGTCGTATCCAGCAGGAATGCCAGGATGCCGTCCTGGCGTTACCGGGCGTAAAAACAGTGAACGTTAAACTTGATTCAAACGTACCTAACGATGGCCGGATGCGCGGGCTGGTACAAACCCCGATCCGCAACGCCATTGCCATCGGTTCTGGAAAAGGCGGTGTTGGGAAAAGTACCATTGCGGTCAATATCGCGGTTGCACTGGCAAAAAGCGGGGCTCGTGTTGGATTGATGGATGCAGATATCTATGGACCCAACATCCCTACCATGATGGGCGTGGAACACGCACCGGCTCCGGTGAACGAAAAGCTGATTCCGGCAGAAGCATACGGGGTAAAAATGATGTCCATGGGTTTCCTGGTCAAACCTGGGCAGCCGCTGATCTGGCGCGGACCAATGCTCCACTCGGCTATCCGCCAGTTTTTGAGCGATGTGGAATGGGGTGAACTGGATTACCTGATCATAGATCTGCCCCCGGGTACCGGAGACGCGGCGCTGTCTCTAGCACAGGCATTACCCTTGAGTGGAGCAATCCTTGTGACCCTGCCCCAACAGGTGTCCCTGGAAGATGCCAGCCGCGGCCTGAATATGTTCAAGCAACTGGATGTGCCCATCTTGGGCGTTATCGAGAATATGAGCGGGGATGTCTTTGGCCAGGGTGGAGGCGAAGCATTGGCCAGGGCTGCAAAAGCCCCCTTCCTGGGTAGTGTTCCCATGAACGCTGATATCCGCCTGGCAGGTGATACGGGAAAACCGGTGGTTATTTCACAACCTGATTCTGCAATAGCTGCGGCGATCACAGCAATTGCCCAAGACATTGCGGCAAAAATCAGTATTGCCGCCCTGGGAGGAGAGAACAGCGTGTCAATTAACATCGAAGATTAAACGCTGTCTGGGGTAACTTATGAGTGGATGAAATTCATTCACTCGTTATTATCCAGATTAACCATGAAAGAAGCAGTGCTCTTGCTTTGCAAGGGCACTGAATGATTTTAAACATCCGCTTTCTATGATGTGTTTGGATGGTCTGTTGAATCCGGCAGTGAAGCCATACGGGTTACCACTGCCGGATCAGGCGCCCCTGTCAAATGTTCATTTGGGTTAAGACTACCCCCAGATGTGCACCTGGCAAACATAGACCCCGATGAGTATGATGCCCTGACAATCCCGGGCGGTTTTGAGACCTATGGGTTCTATGTAGTCATATCCACCTCCCCAGCGACCGCGATGGAAATGGCCTTCTGGCTGCTGGAGCAGCTTACTTCTGCTGAAAACGCCAGTTACATTCGAGTCAGAATGGCTTCAATGGCAGATTGGTTTCACCCGCCTGATACAGACAAACTACAAATAATCTCATACACGGGATTATATTCCTTGACGGCAGGAAAGCCGCAAAGTAAAAGAAATGGATCTGTTTCATCTGCCGGGAACCATAATCTCATGCAACCAATCGTAGTCGCCACAAAGGGTCAGGTAAACCAATTTAACAAAGAACTGCAGACCGGATGTCCGCAGTTCTGCAATTTCGAGAATACAATAACCTCCAAGGCGCCTGGTTCCCTGGGATAAGTTACTCGTTATTCAATTTTCAACGAGAAAACCGCTACCGTCGCAAACGACCGGCGCGAATATTCCTGGTCAGATTGGGCTTCAATCCCAATCCCGAACCAACAATCGGCTGCACGCCAGAGCGCCTGAAACCTACCACTTGAGGGCAGTCTTTACAATTCAGACAGATGCATTCTTTTCGAGGACAACTAGCTTTTAGGTCTTCGTTGCCACAGTTCTCATTCATCGTATTCATTGTCGACCTCTTCGAAAGATAGTATCAGCATAGCCAGTTACTGGTTTTCATCTACAAAAGGATATCACAGGTAATAAGGGCTGCTGATATTTTTTAGGAAGTATTTATAAATAGCCAATATTGCGATTACCCCAGACTTTACATTGGGATGATCCACTTACCATATTTTTTCGCCCACTTATGATTTATAACTCATCCTACGGTATAATTGCCCCCATGCAAGCAAACATTATCGGCGTTCGTTTTTTACCCATTGGCAAGGTTTATCACTTTTACAGTGACGCTGTTCCGGATATAAAAGTCAGCGATTATGTAATTGTCGAAACATCACGAGGCCATCACCTCGGTGAAGTGGTCCAGCTCCTTGAAGAGAATCCGGGGTCTTACGATGGAGATTTGAAAAAGGTTGAGCGGCGTGCGACAACAGCCGACCTGCTCCTACAACAAACCTGGCGTTCCAGGCAAACCGAAGCGATGATCAACTGCCGGGAATTGGCCTCCAGGTTAGGACTGCTTAACCAAATCAAAATCATCGCAGCTGAGTTCAACTTTGATGGTTCCCGATTAACAATTATGTACAGCAGCGAATCCGAAGAAAAGGTCGACTTAAAATCCCTGCGACGCGACCTGAATAAACAGTACTCGAAATCACAGGTTGATTTACGACAGATCGGCCCACGCGATGTGGCCAAGATAATTGGCGGTATGGGAGCCTGCGGAATAGAAACCCGCTGCTGCTCCAGATTCCTGACCGATTTCAGCCCGATATCGATCAAGATGGCCAAAGAACAGGGTATCTCCCTGACGCCATCCGAAATCACCGGCATGTGCGGGCGCCTGCGCTGCTGTCTGATCTATGAATTCGAACTTTACGTAGAGGCGAGGAAAAAGCTGCCCAAACGCAAGAAACGCGTCATCACCCCCAAAGGCGAAGGACTTGTCGTCGATCTCTACCCTTTGCGAGATTCTGTTTTAGTGCGCCTGGACAGCGATGACAACAATGCTTCATTTCAGGAATTCAAACGGGAAGAACTGGAGCCTTGGGAAGAGTTGAACGCCCTGCGCAAAAAAAACGAGCTCCCCTGTGAGAAGCACGGGAATGGCGAATGCGATTGCAACAAGAACAAGAAAAACAGCTCAGCCAACAAACAATGAACGCTCAATCACAGGATTACTGGCCGACAAGACAACAAATCCTGGTAATTCTTGCCCATCCGGATGATCCTGAATTTTTTTGTGGAGCTACCCTGGCCCGGTGGGCAAGAGCCGGTCACCAGATCAGGTACTACCTGCTCACCTGTGGTGACAAAGGTGCAAACGATGCCACTGCAAAGGGAGTGGTCCCCGCGGATTTATGCGCCCTGCGCTACAAGGAACAACGGGCCGCCGCAGAAATTATTGGCGTCAAGGAATTTTTTCTATCTGACAATCCGGATGGCTATCTGGTGCCAGACCTGGACCTGCGCCGCGAAGTGGTGCGTGCTGTTCGCCGATTCAAACCAGACATCCTGGTAACCTGTGATCCCACCAATATGTATCCAAGCAACAGCTATGGACTCAACCATCCCGACCACCGTGCTGCCGGGCAGGTTGTTCTTGATGCGGTCTTCCCTGCAGCCGGTAACCGGCTTTTCTTTCCCGAACTTTTGGTCCAGGGCTTCGAACCGCATACTCCGCGTGAAATCTGGATATCACTTACCAACCAACCCAATGTCACCCTGGATGTAACCAAAACCTGGCCGATCAAAATCAAGGCCATCCTGCAACATGCCAGCCAGATCCCAGACCGTCAGAAGTTTCTGGAGCGTTGGAATAACCGCCATACTGAAGACAGCACCATTGAAGCGCCCCGCTTCGAAGAATATTTCAGGCGGCTGACCTTTGGGTAGAACGATGCTTGAGGATAACTATGACTGATTACCTGAAAGAGGCAAAGGCCTTATTTGAATATACGCAAACCTTACGCAGGGATTTTCATAAGCATCCAGAGATCGGATTCACCGAAGTACGCACAGCCGGAATCGTTGCCCGGGAACTTCAATCATACGACATGGGAGTAACCAGCGGCGTTGCCATAACCGGAGTAATCGGGCTGCTGGAAGGCGCCAGCCCCGGACCAGTTATCCTGCTGCGGTTTGATATGGACGCACTCCCCATCCTCGAAGAAAATAACACGGATTACGTCTCCCGAAACCAGGGGATTATGCATGCCTGCGGGCATGATGGGCATGTGGCCATCGGCCTGACAGTCGCCAGGATGCTGCACGCTCACCGGGAAGAACTGGCTGGTACGGTGAAGTTCGTTTTCCAACCGGCAGAAGAAGGCTTCTGCGGCCAGGAAATAGGAGGCGCAGAAATGATGGTCGCTCAGGGAGTGCTCGACAACCCCAAGCCAGACCTGACCCTGGCGCTCCATCTGTGGAATGAAAAACCGTTTGGATGGATCAATGTGGCCGGCGGGCCTGTCATGGCCGGCGCTGAAGAATTCACAGTAAAGGTTACCGGAAAAGGAGGGCATGGAGCATCTCCGCACCTGACGGTGGATCCCATCGTGGCAGCCGCGCAGATCGTCAGTGCGCTTCAAAGTATCGCCTCCCGTAACGTAGCCCCACTGGAAACCGCAGTGGTCAGCGTTACCATGTTCCATGGCGGCGACGCTTTCAATGTAATTCCTCCCACTGTTGAACTGCAAGGAACGATTCGCACCTTCAACCCTGTCGTTCGAAAATACGTATTACGCCGGTTTGAAGAAACGATCCGAGGGGTCGCAAGGGCATTCGGCTGCCTGACAGATATTGAGATCAAACGAGTCGCACCAGCCGTGATCAACGCCCAGACCATCGTGGACCGTGTTCAGCAGACCGCCAGAAAATTGCTGCCAGATATGCAATTGGACACATCAGGTTACCTGACCATGGGCGCTGAAGATATGGCTTATATGCAGGAAAAGGTTGATGGCTGCTATTTCTTTGTTGGCTCAGCCAATACCAAAAAGGGATTAGATTATGCACACCACCATCCCAAATTTGACTTTGACGAGGCCGCACTCCCTATAGCGGCGGCCCTGATGGCTTCTGCTGCGGCAGATTTCTTGCAATAGCTCCGAGATCCAGTTTCCTGAACCTTCGCTGTTGGCAAGCTGCACCGCCTCTCGCCGGCAACAAGTACAACCGCTCCAGCAGCGATCTCTACCCAAGCATCAGCACAATGCAGAACCCGACCTTCTCGGGTTCACCTATTTTCTCTGCTGCTCAACTATAACCTAAATTCCAAAAAAAATATCAAACCCAGAACGATTCACACCGATCGCGATGCATCAAATGGCAGAAAATGAACACCGCAAGTCATCATTTGAGCACACGCGACCCATTTTCTGCCTCGAAAGAAAAGATTTCCGCACCATCTCTCAATCTGCCAAAATAGACGAGAGAGCAAGCCATATCACTAGAAATGGGGTGAAAAGCAGAAATTGGGTAACCTGCGGAAATGGCTGACGAAGGATTAACAAAGGCTACCAAACTGGAAACATCCCTCCCTATCACCAGCACCAAACATATCATTCCCCCTCGCGTTAATCTTCATTCGGTCCGAACGGTCCCATACATCCCAAGCCGCACTTAACACACAAAATCACCTTACCCAGGCCAAATCGAGATCCGCGCGAATCGCTGCACACCAACTTTCTATAAAGAAATTCCCACCAAGAGCCTCAACTTCAGTACGGTTTTAGCCAAAGCTAATTGTATCAAGTTTAAAAAAATCCCCCACCCAAGGTCCAAACTTGCAGCACAGGGAAAGAAAAAGTCAACCTTTCGCCGCGACCGATCGGTTCACCAAAGGCAGAATCTACCGTTCGCTAAGAAGTTGTCAGCAAAATGGATGTTTTAGCAGAAGCTAAATCATGGCCGCGAATTTCTGTGAATTTACTCTCCACGAATAACTGCAAGCACTTCATCCAAGACGGCTGAATTACAGGCCAGGGCTTCACTGTAAGTATGGCCAGAGCGACCATCCCAACTGCCAAAATATCCGCCAGCTTCCCTGAAGATCGGAGGAAATGGGCCGCAATCCCAAATGCTCATGATCGGATCCAGCATTACTTCAACACGTCCGGTAGCTGCCAGCAAGTACCCATAGGCATCACTCCAACCGCGCGATGCAAAGACGGATCGATTCAATCGCTCCCAGGCTTCACCGCGATCGTGCTTGTACATGTTGCGGATATTGGTGTAACATAAAAAGCTCTTCTCCAGGCTGTCGACGCCAGAAACATGTGCCCGGCGGCCGTTCCACCAACAACCTTCGCCGTCTGCCGCGCACAACATCTCATCCAGGGCTGGAAAGTTCACTGCACCAACCTTTACATCCCCCTCGACCTCCAGGCCAATCAACACTGCATAAAGCGGTACACCACGCATGAAGGTCTTCGTCCCATCAATAGGATCAATGATCCAGCGAAACATATTCTGCTTATCGCTGCTTCCAAATTCTTCGCCCAGGATCGCATGACCAGGATAGACCCGTTCAATTTGACCACGGATATATTCTTCTACAGCCCGGTCGGCAGCTGTAACAGGAGTATCATCTGGTTTGAACTCTGGACGAATCCCTGTTTGGTAATACCCCAGCGTTATACGGCCGGCCTTGTAAGCCAGGTTTGTCGCAAAATCCAGGTACGGACGATAATTCACTCAACACGCTCCTTTAAAACAACCGCCAGGATGTTTCCTGGCGGAATAAAAATCCTTCTTTAGAAACAATGCCTAACTAATCTCAACCACCCCATCACAGGCTGGACTATTCATACAACCATAGTACTGTTTTCCTCCATTCGACCCATTGCGGTTGATCCTCAACACCATCATCAATCCGCATTTGGGACAGAGTGGAACCGACTCCCCGCTGCTAACTTTATTATATGAATTTCCATTCTTGGCCTTTATGATCGCCTCGTGAAACAGAGGAAGCAGGTCGTTGACATCATACCTGCCCGCCAGGGGAACACGCACCAAGGGTATCCGGGCAGCCTCAAAGACGGTCGACAGGAAGCGATCGCTTTCACGTTCTTCTCTCTTGCTCATTGCATGAAGCAATTCAATCCCAATCGCAGGCCGGTAGGTCGTTGGGTCGATCAATAAAAAATCGATATTTTTCCGGAAGATTTTGCTGTAAAAATGGACTTTTTCATTTGGGCGCACAACGTGGAACAAAGCAGGCAAAGCAACCTTGATGTTGATCAAAAAACGATCTTCCACCATCACTCTTAGGGCATCCAGGAATGCAGTCTCTGCAGACGACAGAAAAGGTTCCCGGAGGCGATAAGGGGTAATATCTTCCATTTGTGATGTGTCGATCCTTTCCGCAAGGCATTCTGCTGCGTTGTCTCTGATGTTTACGAAAAAATACGCCAATTCATTATAGATCATGCCTGGCATTCAAGCAACTCTTTCAGGCGTTTTTCCTCCTCCTCAAGGGTCTTGATCTCGCCATCCAACCAGGCCGCCCGCAGATCTCCCAAAACTTTCTGGTAAATTGGCCCGGGAGACAGACCCAGTCCCCTGAGAGTATTCCCGTCGAACGTGGGCATCACATATTGCCATTCTGCCAGATATTTAAGCAGCGCCTCCTCACAGGCGCTGTCTCCAGCAGACAAATATACCGCAAAGACTGCCAGCAGGGGGATGTTTTCCAGTGCAGCAACCCATTTGCTTGGCGAATCCCCCTTCAATGCAGGTAATTGTTTCCAAAGGGTTGCTGCTTCGAGAAGACACTTTTTTAATGAGGCAGAAAAGCGCATCCGTTTACTGATAGAGCGCAGCTCATCCATAGAAAGATGAAGCAGCCACAACAAATAAGCCAGTGTGCGGCGAAACGGCGCGCCGCTTAATTCAGGAATTATGCCAAACTCTTGCAATGGAACAGCATCCAGGTTCTTCAACAGGCGCGCGCGTATCTCATTATCCCAAGGCAAATCCGGGTGAATGACCGGCAATAACTTCAGGTCCGCAAGTCGATCAAGCATCTCAATCGACTTTGCCTCAGCCAGTATCAGATCCACCTCATGCCGGATACGTTCACCCGATAGGCGCTTCAGCAATTCGTGCGCTTCATGTATTAATTGCAATGTTCTGGATTCGATCTTGAACGAAAATCGCTGTTCAAAACGCACAGCCCGCAAAATACGGGTGGGGTCATCGACAAACGAGAGTGAATGCAATACCCGCACCCGGCCTGATTCCAGGTCACTCAAGCCGCCCCAGTAATCCTGTAGTTCGCCATAATGGCGGCCATCCAGGCGCAGCGCCAGCGTGTTAATGGTGAAATCACGACGATGCAAATCGAGCTTTATGCTGCCCTTCTTCACGATAGGCAGTGCAGTAGGATGTTCATAAAACTCAGTTCGGGCCGAGATCAGATCCAGGAATTCAGGCGCAACCCCACCGCTGTTCCCAAACTCCGATTCGCCCAGGAACCATTTGGAGGTACCAAAGCGCCCATGGGTAGTCACCCGGCCTCCATACCGTTTCCCCAAAGCCCGGCCAAGCTTTATTGCATCCCCTTCAACCACAATATCAAAATCCAAGCTGGGGCGTTCCAAAATCAGGTCGCGCACAAACCCACCAACAACATAAACTGCAACGTGGTGCCGGGCTGCCTCTTTAGCGACAACTTTGATCAGATCCAACCTCTCCTTTGGCAGGGATTTCTCAAGCACTCCAGCAAGATTCCTGCCCGTTGGCCGCAGTTCCGTGGGAGCGAGGGTTTTCAGAATATCTGTACGCGTAACAATGCCGATCACATCCCCGGCTGCATCCACGACAGGCACCTGCCCCCAACCGCTATCTGTCATGACAGTTTGAAGATGCTGCAAAGAATCGTCTGGATGGACCGTGACAGCCCCCGCCTCCATCAGGCTGGCGGCAGTAAGATTCAGTTTATGTGCAAGGGCGCGATCAACAGCCCGACGTGTCAGCAGGCCAACGACTTCACCTCGATCTACAACTGGGTAGCCCTCATAGCCATACCGCTGCATCAACTGTGCAGCTTCCTTAACCGGCGTATCGGGCTCAAGTACCTGCGGCCCCCTGGACATAAGCCGGGAAACGGTCACAGATGGCCGTACGTTGTCAGGCAGGAGAACAAGCAGTTTCTGGCAATTTACTTCCAGGGCTTCGTCACCGGGGGCATCTTCAGCAACCCTCACCAGCGCAGCTGCCGCCCGGTCGTGCCCCCCTCCTCCAAAATGGGTCAGAATCGCAGAAACATCGATCTCATCACTGGTTGAACGCGCGACAATACGGATTCCTTCCACAGTTTCCAGCAGCAAAAACAGGGCATCCGGATCGATGGAATCCCGCAGCTTATGCGCCAGAGAAGATATTTCTTCGCTTATCTCCGTTGCATGTCCACAGGCCACAGCAATACGATGACCATTGATCTCGTGGATTGTGACATTCGACGTCAATTGATCGTACACCTTACGCTGCTCAGGACTGAGAGGCGTATTCAGGAATTCAGCCACAATTCTCAAGCTGGCGCCAGTCTCGAGCAAGTAGGCTACAGCACGAACGTCACGAACCGTAGTGTTTGCATAGCTGAGAGAGCCAGTATCTTCATAGATTCCCAGCAGCAATAAAGTAGCCTGAAGCCCGGTCAGGCGCCCACCGCGTTCTTGCAACGCTTCAACCAGCACCGTTGTCGTTGCCCCGGTCTCAGAGATCGAAACCTGCCATCGATCCGCCAGGCCGGTACGCAAAGGGTGGTGATCGATAACGTGGACCCGGGTATTTCCATCCATACCCTTGATCGTTACCAATGATTGGGTATCTACCAGGGTCACTTTTTCAACACCTCCTTGTGGTAAATCGCGGGGATCAACAAAAGGGAACTCTGCACCATATAGAGTTAGAAAGGCCCGCAAATTACGATTCATTTTACGCGGCAATACAGGCAAAGCCTGCTCGTCCAGTAAATATGCCCCGAACAAAGATGCCAATGCATCGAAATCAGCCTGTTCATGTGTAAGGATCAAGTTCATGGGTAAATTGTAGCACAAGCACTTTTTTTCGGCATCTCATTCATATCGTCCAGGTATCTGTCAATCCGGGAGCGAGTGATAAGCATACTCCTGGCAGCCATCAAATCTGGCATTCATCTGAGCCGCTCGTACAGGTGACAGGCGTTCAGGGCTGACCTTGTTCAAGTAAATACCCGCCTGGGTATACCGATCCTTGAACCGTCTGCAGCCATATTCTTCCATCCCGCCGCCAATCTCCCAACTCCCGGACTAAGTCCTTTGTCTTCCGGCCACAAATCGCCCCGAAAGAAACGAGAAATGCC
>JAFGMV010000034.1 GCA_016927315.1 Anaerolineales bacterium
AAGAAATAACTGGTCAGCCTTCCCGATCCTGCAAGCGCTGCCAGGTACAGGTCCTCGGTCTTGGTCGCCGTGTTCCCGTAATAATTACCTGAGTTCTTGCCGCTGGCAGTCGGTCTGGAGAAAGCGGAGCAGTACGGGAGAGGTGCGATATTCCCAGGCAAGGCCAGTTTCCAGGCCTGCATCCTCCGATTCGGGAAAGATGTGTGGACCCAAACGAACCGGCATGTATCTGACCGTTTTCAGGAAACGGATTTACGGTATGAACACCGCTGTGTTGGCGTTCATGCTGATCCAACCTGTGTCTGTTCGAGGGTTTAAGGTCCAATCCTTGAACAGGTTCCCTTCTTTGTAATAGTAATTCCCGTTCTCATCCAGCATCAGGATACGATTATCGGCCAGCTGGAATGAAGCGACCTGGCCGGCCAGTGGCTCCAGTTCACCGCGCAGGTTTCCTTCCTGGACCAGCAGGTTGTTGTCCTCATCGATGATTCCCAACCGGACATTGCTCAACTGGAATGCCCGGACGCTGCCGGCGATCTGTTCGTACTCTGAAGACAGCGGGCCTTCATTGACGTAGAGAGTTCCCTGCCGGTCAATGAACCCCAGGCGGTTATCGATGACCTGGAAAGCCTGTATTCCCACGGCTGCCGCTGTCCAACTATTGTCCGGACCTCCTTCCTGGACAAACAGTTCTCCTTTTTCGGTCAGGTAGCCGATGCGGTGTTCGGATATGGAGAAAGCCTGGACATGATCTGCCAGCCGCACCCATGGGTCTTCAAGGCTGCTCCCGTTTTGTTTTATCGAAAGGGTGTGGCGTCTGTCCAGAATGGCAATTCGGCTGCCGGCCAGGTCGAACCCAAGCACATCTCGGGCAGCCAGGACCCATCCGGGCCGGGCTGCGGTACTGAAGGTTGCGATTGATATCCCCTCCAGGACAAAAAGCCGCCCTTCAGCGGTCAGGGCGGCAATCAAATCCGGAGCCAGGCGGAGTGATTGGATGTCATCAAGTGCGGGTATTTCAACCGGGGGCAGGCTCCCGCATTGGAAGAACAGCTTCCCAGTTTTGGCGGCAAACACAAGCTGCTGGTAATCAGGCGCCGGGGTTGTGCAAAGACTCTGGTCCAGCCACATACAGCCCAACCAGGGAGCAGCATCCTGTCCCCAGGGGTTCAGGTAATTTTGATAACTTCTCTGATCGTAACCGACCTCGAAATGAAGGTGCGAATTGATGGTCTGGTCGTAGATTTCACCGAGTCGAGCGCCACGGGGTACTTCCCGGTTTTCCTGGAGCAGGCCGGGGTCCGGGATGATATGCATATACGTTGAATAGAACTGCCGCCCGTCCGGGCAGCCTGCCTCCGCATCCCATTCGGCGCCCAGGCAGTGTTTGAGCACCAGCATACTGTTCAGACCGTTAAGATTCCATTCCTGTACCCGTCCATCTGCAGCTGCATAGACTGGGGTGCCGGCGAGCGCCTTGATATCAGTGCCTGCGTGCGGCGAGTAGCATGCGACCATCTGGAATTGGTGCGGGTCGGCCTGGGCTTTGTCCTGTTCTTCGGGCACGCTCGTATCCCGCCAGTAGGGTAGTGAATCCAGGTTGAGCAGGTACCCGAACATCGGCGGGCATTCGCAGCCCTCATTCAACCCCAAGGTATGCCAGGACCAGGGCGAGTTCGGATACTGGGATATACGCGCCGTACCGACGTACGAGGGCAGCGGCCAGTCGAGGAAGACCGGTCGATCCAGCATCTCGGGCGTAAAGGCAGGCGTCAGGGTCGGGAGCGCCGGGGTTGCGGTCTGGGCAGGTGGGAGTGGGCTGGCGGCGGCTGCACTTTCGACCGGCGCCGGGACCGCTTCGGGAGGCGCAGCGGTATTTGGAGAGCAGGAAGCCAGGATCGACACGGCCAGCAGGATGTGCAGAAATTGGATTTTCATCAACCTGTCTTTTCGTATATTGATAGGCAGCCGGAAGCAATGGAGTGACGCCAAAGTATTGTGACTGCGGGGTTTCAGCTGAGGGTGTAATCCTGCAGCCGGGAGATATCCTGGTCGGATAAACCCAAACCATCCCGCACGTACTCCTCGAAACCTCCCCAATGCTCTTCGATGGCCCGGCTGGCTGCCTGGATCCAGTCGACCCTCACATCAAGCAGCGGCCTGACCAGGGCGGCTGCCTGCCGGCCGGCCAGCAGAGTCAGCAGCACCAGGGAGGCGCGCCGCCTGTCGATATGGGTTTTACTGAGCAGGTAGTCTTGGGTGATGGTTTCTTCCTGAACACCCAGAATGCGCAGCAGGATCATTGCTGCGAAACCGGTACGGTCTTTTCCGGCCACACAATGCCACAGTACCGGTTTCCCCTCCGCCCTCAGGACCGCCTGGATAAAGCTGCGGAATTCAGCCGTGAAATCTGCAGCAAACTGCCTGTACGATTGCATCATCTTGACGCCGGGATCGAACCCGGCATAATCGCGTTCTTTTATTCTCTGGCGTATTTCACTTTCCATGGCTTGATTGGCCTGGTCCAACACAGGCAGTTCCAATATATTCAGGCTGTGGTTCTCAGGCAGACGGTTGGGATATTTCTCCATTTCGCTCCGGGAGCGAAAATCAACCAGCGTATGGATGCTCAACTGGTTGAAGAGCTTCATGTCGGCAGTCCGCATCCTGTCCAACTGGCCTGACCGGTAGAGGGCGCCCCAACGTGTTTCACGTCCATCCTGGGTGGGGTAGCCGCCCAGGTCCCGGAAGTTGGCGATCCCTTTGAACGGTAGTACTCGCAGATACTTTGAGGTGTTATTCTTTTCCATTCGTTTCGTTCTCTCTGACATGACTGTAATTTTGATTTGCGTATTATACCTTTTCTGGATTTGTTTGAAAAACATTCCAAAGACGGGTGCAGCTTCATCCGAAAACTTCATTAATGCGCTTTATGAGTTCAATCCATTAAACACTTTTTTGACAAATTGTTTACCTTTTTCCAACAAAGACCTCATAGAATAAGGATGTATTTGTTATTCCAAAATTGGGAGGATCGGATGAATCTCGAAAAATATACCCAAAAATCACAGGCAGCACTCCTGGTTGCCCAGCAGTTGGCCCAGAACTACAGCCATCAGAGCATTGAACCGGAGCATCTGCTTCTGGCCCTTCTGCAGCAGGAACAGGGGGTTGTTCCTGCCTTGGTGACCAGAGTGGCTGGTTCTCCCCAGGCGCTTCTGTCTGAAGTACAGGCGGCGCTGGAAGGACGTCCTAAAATCAGCGGCGCCAATCTGGATACCGGGTTATCGCGCCCGGCGGCAGATGTGCTGCAGGCAGCGGAGCGTTACGCCAAAGGCATGCAGGATGACTATGTTTCCACGGAACATATCTTGCTGGGGTTGACCGATTCAACCATAGGGCAGCGCCTGGCTTCCCACGGACTAACCAAGGATGAAATCCTGAATGCGCTCAAGGCGGTGCGCGGCTCCCAGCGCGTGACCAGTACTGATCCGGAGGCGACCTACCAGTCCCTGGAGAAATATGGTCGTGACCTGACGGCGTTGGCCCGCCAGGGAAAACTTGACCCGGTCATCGGACGCGATGAAGAGATCCGCCGTGTGGTGCAGATCCTCTCCCGGCGCACAAAGAACAACCCGGCCTTGATTGGTGAACCCGGTGTGGGGAAAACAGCCATCGCGGAAGGCCTGGCGCAGCGTATCATTAACGGAGATGTCCCGGAAGGCTTGAAGAAGAAGCGACTAATCCAGCTGGACATGGGTTCCCTGGTGGCCGGGGCAAAATACCGCGGCGAGTTCGAAGAGCGCCTGAAAGCAGTATTAAAGGAGATCACCGATTCTTCCGGGGATATCCTCTTGTTTGTCGATGAAATGCACACGGTTGTTGGCGCTGGCAAGGCGGATGGCGCCATGGATGCCGGCAACATGCTCAAACCGATGCTGGCGCGTGGCGAACTGCACCTGATCGGGGCTACGACGCTGGATGAGTACCGTAACTATGTTGAAAAGGATCCGGCCCTTGAACGCCGCTTCCAGCCGATCCTGATTGAAGAACCCAGTGTGGAAGATACCATCAGCATCCTGCGCGGTTTAAAAGAGCGTTATGAACTGCACCATGGCGTGCGGATCACCGATCCGGCCGTGATTGCTGCTGCAACGCTCAGCTATCGCTACATCTCTGACCGGCGCCTGCCAGACAAGGCGATAGACCTGATCGATGAGGCTGCCGCACGTCTGCGGACCGAGATCGATTCCAAACCACAGGCCCTGGATGAGGTCGATCGCCCGATCATGCAGTTGGAGATCGAGCGTGAAGCCCTGAAGCAAGAAAAGGATAAGGCTTCAAAGGAGCGTTTGAAGCGCCTTGAGAAAGACTTGGCCGACCTGCAGGAAAATTCACGGGAACTGCATGCTCGCTGGGATACCGAGAAGGCCGCTATCCAGGAGCTGCAGGCCGTCAAGGAAAGGATAGAATCGGTGCGCCTCGAGATCGAGCGCGCCGAGCGAACCAATGATCTCGAAACAGTCGCCCGCCTGCGGTATGGTGATTTGCGAGACCTGGAAGCAGAACTGGCTGCCAGTGAAACGCGTATCCGGCAACTGCAGGGTGCAGATGCACTGCTCAAGGAGGAAGTGGACGCTGAAGAGATAGGCCAGATCGTTTCCCGCTGGACCGGGATTCCGATATCTCGCCTGCTGGAAGGCGAGACTGAAAAGCTAATCCATATGGAAGAACGGCTGCACGAACGTGTGGTCGGACAGGATGAGGCCGTGAGGGTGGTCTCGAATGCGGTTCGCCGTTCGCGGGCTGGACTGCAGGACCCCGACCGGCCAATGGGAAGCTTTATTTTCCTGGGCCCGACCGGGGTGGGCAAGACCGAGCTGGCGCGTTCGCTGGCTAACTTTTTATTCGATGATGAAAAGGCCATGGTGCGTATAGATATGTCGGAGTACCAGGAAAAGCACACTGTCAGCCGCCTGATCGGTGCGCCTCCGGGTTATGTTGGTTATGATGAGGGCGGTCAATTGACCGAATCCGTTCGCCGCCGGCCATACAGCGTTTTGTTGTTCGATGAGATCGAAAAGGCGCATTCTGAGGTTTTCAATGTGCTGCTGCAGCTGCTGGATGAAGGGCGTCTGACGGATGGTCACGGTCGCACGGTTGATTTCCGCAACACAGTTGTCATCATGACCTCCAACCTGGGTAACCAGCTGTGGGAAGGCGGTAAGACCGTCACCCGGGATGCGATCACCATGGTGCTGCAGGGCCATTTCAGGCCTGAATTCTTGAACCGCATTGACGAGATCGTGGTCTTCCACCCCCTGCGCAAAGAGCACCTGTCCGGGATCGTGGAGATCCAACTGCAGCGGGTCGGCCGGCTGCTTGCCGAGAAAGGCTATACGCTTGAAACGACCGAGGCTGCCAGGGAGTATCTGGCCGAGACCGGGTACGATGCTGATTTTGGCGCTCGCCCGCTGAAACGCGCCATCCAGCGAAAACTGCAGGATCCGCTGGCGCTCAAGATCCTGTCGGGCGAATTTAGGGAAGGCGCCACGATCCTGGTGGATCGCGGCGAGGACGAGTTGATTTTCTCTGCGGCGGCGCCTGTTGTGGAAGGGCAGGTGATTGAATAATTACCCGCCCCGTCCCATTGAAGGGCGGGTACGATCGCCGAAATGTTTTAAGGGAATACCCAGGCTTGATCGGGTATTCCCTTGCTTTATTTCCTGGTTATCGTTCCTCTGAGCCATTGTTTGCACACCCTGAACTCATTGTCTAACGAATTTCTTACAGTTGTTTGATAGATTTCATACCATTGTTGTTTATAGTAGCCTTGTAAGCAGGTAGCTTGCATATCTTATCAAAGGAGGTTATTGCTATGTATCATCGATTTCGAATGCCCAGTATATGGCAGGACATGGATCAGCTCCAGCGTGAGATGAACCGCCTCTTTGATGTTTCCAATCAAGGGCGTGTATTCAACTCACCCAGCTATCCGGCAATCAACATCTGGACCAATGAAGAAGGTCAGTTGATCAGTGCAGAAATGCCTGGCATCCGGCCGGAAGACCTGGAGGTGGATGTAACCGGCGATGCGCTTTCAATATCCGGGGAGCGTAAAGCGGATGGCATCGAAGTGGATGCGCACCTTCACCGGCAGGAGCGCAACAGTGGATTGTTCAGCCGCACCATCCAGCTTCCCTTCATGGTAGATACCAATAAGGTTGAAGCCAGTTTTAAAGATGGTGTACTGGTTGTGACTCTGCCACGGGCAGATGCGGATAAACCCAAAAAGATCACTGTCAGGCAAAAATAACCCAGGTAAGTATAAAATCCGGAGGTGTTTCTATGGCGAAGAAAGAACAGGCAATGGAAGTACAGGTGCGGGAAGAATCTCCTGCGGAAGACGTGGAACGCACGCGCGCGCGCAGGTGTTTTGTCCCTAAGACAGACATCTATGAAACCGATAACGAGATTATCATCCTGGCAGATTTACCGGGCGCCAATGACAAGACCGTCGATGTTACCCTCGAAAAGAATGTCCTGTCCATCAGTGCGCTGATAACCCCGCTCAACTCAGCCGGGTATGAACTGGCTTATGCCGAGTATGAACAAGGGGATTACCAGCGGAATTTCCGGCTGAGCGATGAGATCGATCGGGAGAAGATCGAAGCAGTAGTCAGGGACGGTGTCCTGCGATTGAAGCTGCCAAAAGTGAAAGAAGCTGCGGTAAAAAAGATAACTGTGAAAACCAGCTAACCTGACTTTTCAAAAAAAGGGCTCCTTCTTATGGAGCCCTTTTGATTTATGGTTTTATAGATGAAATGGTTTTAAGGGGTTGCCGTGACAGTTGGCAGCTGTGGCGCTTCAATGGTTATGCCAAGAAGACGCGTCAGTTCCAGCGTGTAGGCGTCATGCTGCTGCCGGGCAATGGCAATCCCTTCGTCAATCGCAGCCTGGTCACTGTTGCTGAGGATTGCAATCAGGGTGTTGATCACCGAGTTCATATGGGCGATCATATGAATCTTCATGTTGGAGAGGCAGGCCGGGATTTCGTGGTCTTCTGCCCCCCTACGGATTCTCTGTAAATTGACGATTTCTTCCCGGAGTTGTTCGGTGCTCATATTTCCAGAGAATACTGTGGCGGCCAGTGCTGAGGCATCGTCAAATTCCCGCATATATGCGTGCAGCTCATCAACGGCGCCCTGGATATTCTCGGAAGAGCAGGGGTCAGGGGTTGGGCTTGGAAGAGGTGTGGGCGTGTTTTCCCTGGTTGGTGTGGGTAGTGGTGTCGATGTGTTTTCCAGTGAGGCAGAGTCTGTTTCAGGGGGTTGAGGCGTTTCGTTCGCCGATCCGCAGGCAGCCAGTAGAAGCAGAATGGCAAAAGACAGGCTGATATTAAAATATAATGTTTTTTTCATAGATACCTTCTTTTGATGAAATAGGCGGTAATAAGTAATTTAGGGACAAACTTGCTGTCCCTAAATTATAAGTCATTCGTGATGGAAGCGTAAAGCAGGATGGTTTACCAGTACCAAATCTTTCCGAACCGCCACCAGTAGGCTCCGATGAAAGGATTCCATCTGCCGGTGTTGGTCTGTTGAGGTTGGCAGTTGTCCTGGTTGAGATCTCCCTTGGTGTTGTTCGCAAAAACCGGGGCGCCATTCAGCGTAACGATGCTGTTGCTGGCATTGACGCCATATCCGTCGTTATCGGAGAACTGGCCGTCAGTGACTGAGACGTTCGTGCAGCTGACGCCATCGATCCGGACGCCATCAGAGCCATTGTTCGTGGCGGTAACGTTGTTCAATTCCACATTCCCGCCGTCGGTTTTGATCCAGATACCAGGGCCCTTAAGGTTGTTGTTGAAGGTACTGTCGCTGATCGTAATCGCGCCCTGATCGGTTTCCAGCTTTGCACCATACTCGTAGTTATCGCTGGCGGAGGTACCTTCCATGGTGATCTCGCCGTGTGAAACCACCTTGATGCCATAGCCTGTCCCGGATGTGCACCTGCAAGAGTTATGGTAGACTGTTTTGTTACCGGAGAAGGTGCTGTTAATAACCAGAACATCTCCCGCCGCTTCTATATTGGCGCCAAAGAGTTCGTTATGGTTGGCGGTTACATTCTCAAGGATTACTTCCGAACCGCCGTCGATGATCAGGCCTGCACCGGTGTTGACCTTCTTGGAAGCCTCAAAACCGTTGTTGCTGAAGGTGCTGAAGCCAACGTAGATGAAACCGTCGCTGGTGAGTTTTGCGCCATGCAGGTAATTGTTATTGGCTTCAACGGAATCCATATCGATATCACCGCCAGCAGTGATTTCCAACCCATAACCAAACACGTTGTAACTGCAGTGGGAACAGGTATAGGCCTGGTTGTCGGAAAAGCTGCTTTCATACACACTCACAGAACCGGCCGCAGTTATATTGCCTCCAAAGAGGTTGTTGTTATTGGCCTGGACGTAGTCCAGTAAGACGTCCCCGCCGCTGTCGATCTGTATTCCGTACCCGGTGACCGTAGAGCCGTATTGGAATGCGTTCCCGCTGAAGGAACTGTTTGTGACTGCCACATTCCCGTCTGTCTTGATATCGACGCCGAACAGGTAATTCTCATCCGCCGTAATACCACTGAGTTCAACATCGCCAACGGTGACAACCCTTAAACCATATCCAAGTGCTTGCTTTCCTTGGCACTTGTAATACAGGTAAGACTGGTTGCCCGAGAAGATGCTGTTGGTGACCACTACTTTGCCGGTGGTTTCGATATCTGCGCCGAAGAGATTGTTGTTGTTGGCTTCCACTTCGTAGAGGTCAACATTACCTTCGGTTTTGACCTTCAGCCCATACCCTGTTACGGTGTTATCGTATTTAAACGAGTTGTTGCTGAAAACACTGTTGGCAACATTGACATCCCCAATCGTTTCGATGTCGGCCCCAAACAGGTTATTTTCTTCGGCGGTTACTTTATAAAGGTCAACGTCGCCAACGGTGACAACCTTTAGTCCATATCCATAAGCCTGCTTGCACCAGTTGTTATCGTGGCAGTTTGCCTTCGAGGTGGTCAGGAAACCGTTCGAGGAAGAACTACTGGAACCGCTGCACCCACATTTGGCATAGGTGTAAGACTGGTTGCCGGAGAAAACACTCTTGGCGATGGCGACATCCCCGATCGTTTCGATATCTGCCCCGAACAGGTTATTATCGTTCGCCTCGACTTCTGAAAGTATGACATCCCCGACGGTCTTGATCTTCAGGCCGTAGCCGGTCAGGGTATCGCCGTACTGGAAGCCGTTGCTGCTGAATACGCTGTCGGAGATTGCCACATCCCCAACGGTTTCAATATCGGCTCCGAAGAGATTATTGTCATTGGCTTCGACCAAGTCCAGGTCCACATCGCCAATCGTGACGACCTTCAAGCCATACCCCAGAGCCTCTTTGCACCAGCAGCTGCTATCATGGCAATTTGCCTTCGAAGTGGTCAGGAAACCGTTCGAGGAAGAACTGCTGGAACCGCTGCACCCACATTTGGCGTAGGTGTAAGACTGGTTGCCGGAGAAGATACTGTTTGCGATGGCCACATCGCCGATTGTATCAATGTCTGCGCCGAAGAGTTTGTTGTTGTTGGCCTCGACCGTATCCAGATCAACATCGCCGATGGTTTGTATCTTCAGTCCATACCCGGTCACGGTGGATCCGTGCTGGAAGCCGTTGTTGTTGAAAGTGCTTCTCTTGATAAAGACATTCCCGACTGTTTCGATATCTGCTCCAAACAGGTAGTTGTTATTGGCTTCCACGTCTTGCAGGGAGACATTCCCGATGGTGACGATCTTCAGCCCGTAGCCCAGGGCTTCCTTGCTGCTGCATTTGTTGCATAGGTAAGAATGGTTTCCGGAGAAGGTGCTGTTCGAGATGGCAATATGCCCGAGTGTCTCGATATCCGCGCCGAAGAGATTGTTGTTATTCGCTTCCACACCGTTCATGGAAACATGACCAATTGTGTTGATCTTCAGGCCATAGCCAGTAACCGTAGAACCATACTTGAAGCCGTTATTGCTGAAGGTGCTGTTCTGGATGCTGACATGGCCGGTGGTTTCAATATCTGCACCGAACAAATTGTTGTCATTGGCTTCAACGCCATCGAGATCGACGTCGCCGACGGCAACGATTTTCAGCCCGTACCCCAGAGCTTCCTTGCCTTTGCATTTGTAATACAGGTAGGACTGGTTGCCGCTAAAGACGCTGTTGGTTACGACAACACTCCCAGCGGCTTCGATGTTAGCGCCGAACAGGTTGTTGTCCCTGGCTTCCACGTTTTCCAGGATCACTTCTGTGTCGCCAACGATCTCCAGGCCGAACCCGGTTACTTCTGAACCGCGCTGGAAACCATTATTATTGAAAGTGCTGTACCCGATATAGACCAACTCTTCGCTGCTGGTCAGGCTGGCGCCGTAGACATAGTTATTATTGGCTTCCACTGAGTCTATGTCGATCGATGTACCGGCGTCTACCCGCAGCCCATAGCCATAGACCTGGTACCCACCGCAGTTGCAGAGCAGAGCCCCATTGTTGGAGAACACGCTTTCATAAATGGCGACACTGTTTGCGGCAGAAATATCTGCTCCAAAGCGTTCGTTGCCGCTGGCATTGACATTGTCAATGAAAACGTTCCCGCCGCTGAGGATTTCCAGGCCGGCTCCATCGGCCCTGCCGGAGCGGTTGTTGTTGAAAGCGCTATTGAAGACGTTGACATCTCCCACTGCCTCAATACTTCCGCCGAAAATGTTATTTCCGTTTGCATTTACAGCGTCAACTTCAACGTTTCCCCCGGCTTTGATTTCGAACCCGGACCCGTTGTCGTTGAAATCCGAATTGTAAATGTTGGCATCTTGTTCTGTAATAATTACCAGCCCGGCGCCATCCGTGTCTGTGATCGAGATGTTTTCGATCGATACGGTCCCAGCCCAGGGGTTATCGATGGAACCGATCACGATCCTTGCATGGAAGGTAGTTTTCTTGTTCTCATCCACTACGTCCGTTTCGGTGTCCCAGCCGCCTTTCAGGGTGATGTCGTAATTCCTGAACTCATCGAAATCATAATCATTAAAGTCGATGACGGTTTCATCGCCGCTGTAAGCGCCTTCTTCAAAGTAAATGGCGCCTGCCTGCCGGAAGGCCGGGTCGTCTTCGTTTTCTTCCAGGAAGCGCAGCAGGTCATCAAAACTGCTGAATGAATCGGTGCACCCGTTTTGCCCCGGGGTGGGGGGCTGTCCCTGCGGGCACCAGACAGGGTCGCTGTTCTCGATAGTGTCGATGGCGTCCTCGGTTACCATCGATTCCGATTCACCTTCTTCATTGAGGATGATAATTTCAGTGTTATCAGGGATTTGCTCGAGGATCGGCTGTTCTTGCGGTGCTTCCGCTTCTCCGCTGTCTCCATCCTGGGGCAGGGTTTCTCCATCTACTGTACCGGGTGTGTTTTCGTCTTCCCCGACTTCGGTTGTGGTTTCTCCTGTTTCATCTACTTCCCCCTCGGAAGAGTTAATCCCATCTGCCGCCTCAGGATCGTCAGCCGGGACATCCTCATTGGTTTCCGTCACACCACTGTCCGCCCCGTCGTCGCCCAGTGACTCTGCGACCGGCGTGGCCGGCGGCTGGCTGTCATCGGCGTACACTGTGAGCGGGCCTGCCACACTTAGTAGTAAAGAGATGATAAGAGCTAGGGTAAAAATTCTGACTTTATGCATCGTGCCCTCCTATCTGGAGCATTGTAATAAAAAGAACCAACGAAAATTAATACATCTTTACAGTGTAAATAATACAGTTTTTCTGTTGTAAAGTCAACTAGGGAATTCCCCCATTTTGCAGTGAGACGGCCTGGCCGCGATGCCCCTTCCATTGGCAACTTTAATACTTACCCTTTGTGGGTCCGAAGGCGACCTGGTACCCTAAGCCTTTCGATTGCTGGTTTCGGTCTCCTGGTTTAAACCAGGAGACCGAAACCAGTTGGTTGGGTTGTACTTTAATGATACCGCGGCATGCTGTGGAGGCTGCTATTTACTCTACTGTGACCGACTTGGCCAGGTTCCTTGGCTGGTCCACATCCAGACCGCGGATGGCGGCAATGTGGTAGGCCAGGATCTGCAGCGGGATGACGGTCACCACCGGACTGAGCATCCAGGGACACTCAGGCACCCAGATGACATGATCTGCCATGGTGGGTACCAGTTCGTCGCCTTCGGTGGCGACAGCTACCACGACCCCGCCGCGGGCTTTGGCTTGCTGGATCTGGCTGATCATCTTTTCATGCCAGGGGTCCTTGGGCGCCAGACAGACGACCGGCATCTCTTCGTCGATCAGGGCGATCGGGCCGTGCTTCATCTCGCCGGCCGGATAGCCCTCGGCATGGATGTAAGAGATTTCTTTCAGTTTCAGAGCGCCCTCATAGGCGATCGGCATATTGATGCCGCGGCCCAGGTACAGGCAGCTGCGGGTGTCTTTTAACTCCCAGGCGATCTTCTCGATCTCTGGTTCTGTGTTGAGCACTTTACTTGCCAGGTTGGGGATCAGCCTCAGGTCGGCTACCAGTGCTTTGCGGGTCTGCTCGTCGATCGTGCCGCGCAGGTCAGCCAGCAGGACAGCCAGCATGTACTGGTCAACCAGGGGAGCGGTGAAAGCTTTGGTGGAAGCCACCCCGATCTCCGGGCCGGTCTGCATCGAGATGGTCCCGTCGGCAATACGCATGGCCTGGGACCCGATGGCGTTGACGATCGACCAGATGAGGGCGCCTTTGCTCCGGCCTTCCTCCATGGCGGCCAGTGTGTCTGCGGTTTCACCGGACTGGCTGATTGCCAGGACGACGGTGTTCTCATCCACGATCGGGTCGTTGTAACGGAACTCGGAACCGATCTCGACTTCGACAGGGATACGGGCAATGCGTTCGATCAGGTGTTTACCGACCATCCCGGCATAGGCGGCTGTGCCGCAGGCGGTAATGATGATCTTTTGGATGCGCCGGGCCAGTTCGGGGGTCAGGTTGAGCTCGGGCAGGCGGATCTTTCCGCTGTCAAAGTTGACCCGCCCGGCCAGGGTATCGGTCAGGGAGCGCACTTGTTCGTGGATCTCTTTCTGCATGAAGTGCCGGTATTCGCCCTTCTCTGCTGCAACCGGATCATACGACAGGGTTTGTATCTCAGCCTGGACGGTTTCTCCATCCAGGGTTTCGATCACGGCTCCATCACAGGTCAGGACCGCCATCTGGCGGGACTCGAGGAAAGCAACCCGGCGGGTGTGTTCCAGGATGGCCGGGATGTCGGATGCGGCCAGCATTTCACCCTCACCATAGCCGATCACCACGCCCCCGGCGTTGCCGATGCGGGCGGCGACGATCTTATCCGGTTCACCGGGCGACATCAGGACGATCACATTGGCGCCGCGGATGCGCAGGAAAGCCTGGCGGGCGGCTCCCACCAGGTCGAGACCGGCGGCCAGGTAGTGTTCTACCAGGTGGACGATGGTCTCGGTGTCTGTCTCGGAATTGAATTCTGCGCCTTCGGCGCCGAGTTCTTCCTTGAGTTCCAGATAGTTCTCGACAATCCCGTTGTGAACCACGACCACCTGTCCGCCATTGCTGGTGTGCGGATGGGC
>JAFGMV010000035.1 GCA_016927315.1 Anaerolineales bacterium
GCTGGTATACATCCGGCGACTTCCCCCTGCCCGCCCGCGATACGGACGGCGATGGGGACCCCTGGCAGTAATTTGATCTTTATACAGCCCTAATGGTCTTGGGGGACCTTTAGGGCTGTTATCTGTTGTTACTATGGATTTGCTCATACCTGCATAGAAAACCTTTGCAAGGCTGCGTCCATCCCTTACCCAGCCTCATCCGGGGTGTTTGGTATACCATATGCTCAATAAATCCCTGCCAAACCCAAAACCCAAAAAAAAAACATTCTTGACAGCCTTTCTGCTCTGCCTTACTATTCGTCCATATGAGCCAATATAACCAACGGATCGGGCGTTGGGGTGAACAGGCAGCAGCAGAATACCTCTCTCAGTACGAGTATCACATCCTGGAACGGAACCTGCGCACCCCGTACGGCGAGATCGACATTATCTGCCAGCATGATGGAATGACCATCTTTGTTGAAGTAAAAACCAGAACTTCCAAAGGCTTTGGCGCCCCGGAAGACTCCATCACTGCCAGCAAACAAGCCCACTTGCTGGCCTGCGCCGAATATTACACCCAGCAGCATGAACTGGTTACATGGCAAATCGATGTCATCGCGATAGAAGGACGCCCTGGCAGCACGCCCCAGATCACCCACTTTGAAAATGTCCTCGGATAAACACCCACTGATTGTCATTATCGGCCCGACAGCCGTCGGCAAAACGGAACTCTCCCTTCAACTGGCAGAAAGGATGGAGGGTGAGATCGTTTCATCAGACTCGCGACTCTTCTACCGCGGCATGGACATCGGCACGGCCAAACCCAGCCCGACAGACCGGGCGCGGGCGCCCCATCACCTGATCGATGTCGCCGATCCTGATGAAACCTGGTCGCTGGCCATCTTTCAAGCAGCCGCTCGCCAGGCCATCACCACGATCCGTGAGCGTGGCAATCTCCCCTTCCTGGTTGGGGGAACCGGTCAATACCTGAGAGCGGTCACTGAGGGCTGGCTTCCGCCGCAGGTAAAACCCGACCCCAGGCTGCGCGCCGTACTGGAAAGCCTGGCCGATCAACACGACATTAACTGGCTGCACGCAGGGCTTCGTCGATTGGACCCCCAAGCCTCAGCACGCATCGACCCACGCAACGTACGCCGAACCATCCGCGCCCTGGAAGTTATCCTGACCACCGGGCGGCCTTTCTCGGCGATGCGCACCCGGGGGGCATCCCCTTACCGCCTGCTGACGATCGGACTGAATCGTCCCAGGGTCGAACTGTACAAGCGGGTCGACGAAAGAATCGAGACGATGTTCGCAGCCGGCCTCCTCGAAGAAGTGCGGCGCCTGCTCGATCAAGGCTACACCCCCGACCTGCCCAGCATGTCGGCCATCGGCTACCGAGAGTGCATCGCGGTACTCAACGAAAAGATCAGCCTTGAGGAAGCCAAACAGAAAATCAGTCGTGCTACCCGCGTCTTCGTCCGTCGCCAGGCCAACTGGTTCAAAGAAAGCGACCCGGCCATCCACTGGTTCGATGCCGGCCAGGCTAAATTGGTCTCCAGGATCGAAACACTGGTGAAACACTTCCTGAGCACCGCCTGACCGGGAACGCCTGCTTTCCTGGGCAGGCAAACCAGCGACCCAATATTGTTTGACATTTGTTCTTATCATTTGTATACTAAATACATAGAAACAGTTATCCATCCCGGCACATTCTCTGTACCGTCTTCGCCAACGGTTGCCCGCAAGAGTTCTGCCGGGTCTTTTTATCTCTACAGGAGGTGCCAATGATTTCCAGCAACTGGCCCTGGCTCTCAAATTACGACCAAGGCGTCCCCAAAAGTATCAACTATCCCCCGGTCCCACTCTTTCACTTCCTGGAAGACATTGCCAAGAAATACCCGGAGCGCCCGTGTACATTCTTCAAGGGCGCTGTGATCTCGTACAAAGAAATGAATGAAATTACCGACACCCTGGCCGGGGCCCTGGTGAAACTGGGTCTTAAAAAAGGGGAGCGCGTCGGTCTGTTCATGCCAAACACTCCGCAGTTTGTCATGGCCTACTTTGCCATACTCAAGGCAGGTGGGGTTGTGGTCGCTACCAACCCGTTGTATACGCCTCCAGAAATCATTCACCAGACCAATGATGCCGGTCTTGAAATCATGTTTATCATGAGCAATTTCTATAAGACCATCAAAACCGCCCAACCCAAGACAAAGCTAAAAACCTTGATCGTAACCAACATTAAGGAAACCCTGCCTCCCCTGCTCAGCCTGTTATTCACCCTGGCCAAAGAAAAGAAAGGCGGCTTCAAGATCGAAAACGGCCTGGAAGAAGGCGACCTATGGATGAAGGACCTGCTGGTTCAGTACAGCCCCAAAGACCGGGCAGATCTGAAGATATCGACCGATGACGTCGCCCTCTTCCAGTACAGCGGAGGCACAACCGGTATCTCAAAAGGAGCTGTTGCAACCCATAAAAACCTGGTGGCCAATACCCTGCAGATCAAAAACTGGATGCCCAACCTGGTCGAAGGCCAGGAGATCGTCCTGATGGCCATCCCGCTATTCCACGTCTATGGTATGGTCGCCGGTATGAACTTTGCCCTGGCGTCAGGTGCGGGCATGGTCATGGTGCCCAACCCCCGTGACCTGAAAGACGTTCTCGAAAACATCCAGAAATACAAACCAACCGTTTTTCCGGGCGTGCCGACGCTTTACAACGCCCTCAATAACCACCCTGATGTAGTCAAAGGCAAGTATGATCTTTCCTCGATAAAAGCCTGCATCTCCGGTTCAGCCCCCCTGATGCGGGAGACAAAAGAAAAGTTCGAAGAACTGACCGGAGGCAAACTGGTCGAGGGCTATGGCCTGTCTGAAGCCCCAACCGCCAGCCACTGCAACCCGCTGCTGGGAGTCAATAAAACCGGTTCAATCGGACTCCCGCTGCCCGATATCGAAGCCAGGATCATTGACCTGGATGACGGCCAGACAGAGATGCCAATCGGTGAAATCGGCGAGCTGGTGCTGCGCGGCCCGCTGGTAATGAAAGGCTATCACAACATGCCAACCGAGACCAAGAACACCCTGAGAGAACTGGACGGCGCCGGGGCCTGGCTGTTCACCGGCGATATCGCCCGAATGGATGAAGACGGCTATTTTTACATTGTCGACCGCAAAAAGGAATTGATCAAACCGGGTGGCTACCAGGTCTGGCCGCGCGAAGTTGAAGAAGCGCTGGTATCCAATCCCAAGATACTGGAAGCCGGGGTGGCTGGCATACCAGATCCCTACCGGGGAGAGACCGTGAAGGCCTGGATCGTTCTACAACCGGGCGAAAGCATGACAGAAGAGGAAGTCAAGGAATGGTGTTTGGATAAACTGGCCAAATATAAAATTCCCACCCATCTTGAATTCAGGGAAGAACTGCCCAAGACTACCGTAGGGAAGATCCTGCGCCGTGAACTGGTCAGGCAGCACAAACAAGTCCAGCCGTAAGGATCGAAAAAGCCGGCGCCAGGCGCCGGCTTTTTATTGGAATATTCGTATGCAGTGAACCTATGCCACCTGCGGAGTACCACTCTTCTTCTTGAAGGGCGGTGGGAACACAACCTCGAATTCTTCGCGAGTGATGCTTTCCTTTTCAAGCAGCAGGTTGGCAACATCGTCAAGCTTTCCACGATACTGTTTCAGCAGTTGTCTGGCCTTGGCATAGGCTTCATCAACCAGCTTGCGCACTTCTGCATCAATTTGCTGGGCAACAGCTTCAGAGTAATCTCGCTGTTCAGAGATCTCGCGCCCCAGGAAGACAAGTTCTTCTTTCTGGCCATAGGTCATATTTCCCAAAGAATTACTCATGCCAAGCCGGGTAACCATGTTACGGGCCATTCTGGTTACTTGCTCCAAATCCCCGGAGGCGCCCGAAGTAATATCGTCAAAGACCTCTTCCTCGGCTGCGCGCCCGCCCAGGGCATATGCCAATGTGGCAATCAGCTTCTTGCGAGAAGTCAGGATACGATCATCATCTGGGCGGAACCAGGTAACCCCACCCGCCTGACCACGCCCGACAATGGTAACCTTTTGAACCGGATCGGCTTCAGGGATGGCATTCGCCACAACCGCATGACCGGCCTCATGATAGGCGATCAGTCGTTTTTCTTCATCAGAGATCAGGCGGCTCTTGCGCTCTGGCCCCATGACAACCCGTTCAACCGCTTCTTCCAGGTCTATCTGTTCAATGACCTTCTTGTTCCGGCGAGCCGCCAGGATAGCGCCTTCATTAACCAGGTTCTCAAGATCGGCGCCAACAAACCCCGGCGTACCGCGGGCCAGGGAAGCCAGGTCGACTTTCGGATCGAGTGGTTTCCCTTTAACATGGACCATCAAGATTGCCTCACGACCGCGCACATCCGGGCGATCAAGGGTAATCCGGCGGTCAAAACGCCCAGGCCGCAGTAAAGCTGGATCAAGGATATCGGGCCGGTTGGTGGCTGCCACGATTATGACATTCGTATCGGTATCAAACCCATCCATTTCAACCAGCATCTGATTCAGGGTCTGTTCGCGCTCATCATGGGACCCACCCAGGCCAGCGCCGCGCTGTCGTCCAACCGCATCGATCTCGTCAACGAAGACAATACAAGGTGAGTGGCGTTTCGCCTGTTCAAACAGGTCGCGCACACGACTGGCGCCGACGCCAACGAACATTTCTACAAATTCAGAACCCGAGATCGAGAAGAAAGGCACACCCGCTTCCCCAGATACAGCTTTTGCCAGCAGGGTCTTGCCGGTACCGGGAGGCCCAACCAGGAGAACACCCTTGGGAATGCGCGCTCCAAGCTGAATGAACTTTTGCGGCTCCCGCAGGAACTCTACAATCTCTTGCAGCTCTTCCTTTGACTCTTCAACACCGGCAACATCTTCGAAGGTAACAGTCGGGTGGTCGCCGCTGAACATGCGTGCGCGCGACTTCCCAAAGGACATGGCTGCATTATTGCTTCCCTGAGCCTGCCGGAAGATAAACCAGATAAACCCAAGCATCAGGAGAACAGGAATAATAAACGAGGCGATATTGAAAAAACCAACCCAGGGACTGGTCTTTTGTATTTCTAATTCGAGATTGGCTGGGGACAAATCTGACGCAGTAACACCAAGGTCTTTCAACTGCTCCACAAGTGTATTGTGAGGCTCTTTATATGAGATCCCTTCAATTACCTTATTATTTGAGTTACGATAAACAACCCTGAACTTCTCTTCATCTACGACAACAATCCGGGCTATTTGTTTATTCTTGATTTCCTCTGCCACCTTATTGATTGTTAGCGGCTGCTGTGTATTGCCATTCTGGTTCACAAAGACAAACAGAATAGCGACAATAGCAAAGCCCAACAAAATATACATAATGACAGACTGATTTCTTGTAGAGTTCACAGGAACCTCCAATTCTTCTGCGATTATACCAACCGAACACAGCTTCGGACAGTGCGATTGCTGGATTTATACATATTTCTAACACAACCAATATTCTGTGATCAGTCGATTTCGAGAGTAACCGGACAATGATCTGAACCCAATACATCCCCATGAATAATCACATCACGAATACGCGGCATCAGATCTTCAGACGCCAGGAAGTAGTCCAGACGCCAGCCGATGTTCCGCGTCCTGGCAGAAAACCGGTACGTCCACCAGGTATACTCCACCTTTTCAGGATAGAGCTGCCGGTATGCATCCACAAACCCGTTTTCAATATACCGGTCGATCCATGCCCGTTCGACCGGCATAAAACCGGACGTTTTCTGATTTTCCTTTGGGTTCTTCAAATCGATCTCATTGTGAGCCGTATTAAAATCTCCGGTAATAATAATCGATTCGCCTTCTGCGCGCAGATCCTGGCATCGGTCCAGCAGGTGTGCATAGAAATCAAGCTTATAGTCCAGTCGCTCCTGGTCGCGCTGGCCGTTCGGAAAGTAAATATTGAAAAGGCGGAAACCATTCTGGACACTCTGTATGACCCGACCTTCGACATCGAAGCGGTCAAAGCCCAGACCCAGTGTAACCCGGTCTGGTTCCCTTTTATAGAAGCTGGCCACACCACTGTACCCGGGCCGTTGAGCCGGGTTCCAGACGACACCCGCATAACCGGATTGATCCCACTGCATATCGGTCAATTGTTCAGGACGTGCCTTGATCTCCTGAAGCCCAACGATATCAGCTGACTGTGCCTGGAGCCATTCCAGGGCGCCCTTCTTCTGCGCAGCTCGAATTCCATTAACGTTCCAGGTGATAATCTTCATTGACTGATCCCTTTTTATGGTAAACTAGAAAATAATCGTATGAGTGATCAAATTGTAAAGCGAATTTTATGTATTGAAGACGAACCGGAAATGATCGACCTGATCCGTCTCATCCTCAGCCGCCGCGGCTTCGAGGTCGATGGCGCCGCGGGTGGGACAGAAGGCCTCCAGAAGATAAGAGAACTATTGCCCGACCTGGTCCTGCTCGACCTGATGATGCCTGATATGGATGGCTGGGAAGTATACCAGCAAATGAAAGCCGATAACAAAACCAGGGACATTCCTGTTATTGTGGTCACGGCGAAAGCCCAGAGCATCGACAAAGTACTTGGTCTGCATATCGCAAAGGTAGACGATTACATCTCCAAGCCGTTCAGCCCGCAAGATCTGCTCGAGAGTGTAGATAGGATCCTTTTCCCAAGCAGAGCAGTCTCCTGACGAAATTGAGAGAGCTATATATTGACGGGGCAGCAAACGCCGCCCCGTTTACGGTTGCTGATGCCCCATTTTATTCATATCCACAACAAAACAAACGCCTTCCAGTCTCCTGTATTGGTGAAATACTGCCATACGATTCTATGCCGCGCTGTTGGTTTCACCTTCCGCAAACAGATTGCCCCAGACGAGGGCCTGCTGCTCGTCCAGGGACGCGACAGCCGTGTCGATTCTTCCATCCATATGCTTGGTGTCTGGACAGACCTGGCCGTCTTTTGGATTAACTCAGATCTCGAAGTGGTTGACAAGGTTCTGGCAAAACCATGGCGCCCTGCTTATTTTTCCAGAAAAGCTGCCAGGTATGTATTGGAAATCAATCCGCTGCGTCTGGAAGATTACAACATTGGAGACAGGGTTGAATTCATCGATGCATAGTAAAGTCCTTTTCTTACCCGTACTGATCTTAATCATCCTTTTCAATAATACCCCGGTCGCTGCCCAATCAGAAGCTGGCGATGAAGGCCCGATCTATATTATCCAAGAGGGAGATACCTTCTGGAGCATTGCCAAGCGCTTCAATGTCACAGTGGAAGAACTGCTGGCGGCCAATCCAGACATCGACCCGGGCCTGCTTGCGGTTGGACAGCAAATCAAGATCCCCGGGTTGGAGGGCGTCAACGGGATACTGCATTCAGAGACGGTTGGGTTTGGTGAAACATTCCGCAGCCTGAGCCGGCGGACCCAGGTCCCTGATGCAACTTTCAGGAAACTTAACCGGCTGGTCAGCCCGGCCGAGCTCTATCTTGGGACCAACCTGATCATCCCGCAGCCAGATACACAGGCGGGTCTCTCGACCAGATCCAGCCTGAAAGCCGGGGAAACATTACTGGAACTGGCCGTCAAACAGAACAGCGATCCCTGGACACTGGTAGATGCAAACAATATCAAAGCGACCTGGGCGGCCCTGCCGGGCGATATCCTGTACTCACCAACCGGGACTCCGGACGAAACGGCCACCGGGCTGCCTTCCATATTTTCAAGTGTAGAAGTTGGAAGCCTGCCGCTGACCCAGGGCCGCACGGCCCGGGTCCGTCTGCAGGTTGAAGCCGGGGCGCAGGTTTCCGGGACCCTGGTTGACCATGATCTGCAATTCTTCCAGGAAGAAGACAGCAGCTTCATTGCTCTGCAGGGAATCCACGCCATGCTTGAGCCAGGTATCTACCCGCTGCGGTTAACTGCCGCCCTTCCTGATGGGAGCC
>JAFGMV010000036.1 GCA_016927315.1 Anaerolineales bacterium
GCTAGTAGCCAGAACATCCTACACTTATATCCTGTTGAAAAAGACGACAAGACCTGGCCAATTCATACTATATATACCCTCATTTAGGGACAAAACTTTAGGAATCAGATGATTGCCCCCGGGTTACAAAAATATCTCAGGGCTTTCCACAAGCTCCATCACCAGCCGGAACAACCTTTCTTCGCTGACCATCAAAATATTCCTGGATGAATCTTCAAGAGTATCGAACAAGCCTGTATAGGGTGAAAACGACTTTCCCGAAAATATGATCATGCATGGGAAAATTTTCTAGTAGCCGGGTTTTCCCGGGAAACCTGCTGAGGGACAAAGGAAGTTATTCCTTGTCACGACGGAAATCAATAAAGCGATAACCAACCCCTCTTTCCGTTAGAATATATTTAGGGGTAGAAGGATCATTTTCCAGTTTCTGGCGAAGATAATTGATATATAGACGCACATAATGCGGCTCATCACGGTATTCATATCCCCACACTTTTGAGAGTAACTGGTCATGTGAAACGACCCAGCCGGCGTTCTGCACCAGATGGTAAAGTAACCGATATTCGGTTGGGCGTAATTTTACCAATTTCCCTTCCAACCAGATTTCCCGCCGGTCAAAGTCGATTTTTAACCGTTCATCGATCTCCATCAATCCATGCATCCCCCCACTTACTCCCTCAGTACGACGCAGCACCGCTTTTACACGGCTGACCATTTCTCGTGGGCTGAACGGTTTAGTAATATAATCATCGGCGCCCAACTCCAAACCACGGACCCGGTCGTCTTCTTCCCCCTTTGCAGTCAGCATAATCACTGGCACATTGTTTATCTCGCGAATCATTTTCAAGACTTCAAAACCATCAACATCGGGCATCATTACATCAAGTAACACAAGATCAGGTGTTGTATCTCGAATCCGTTCTAAAGCCTGTTTACCATTAAAAGCTTCTGTAACCTGAAACCCATCGTGCTCAAGATTCAGGCGTATGAAACGTACCATACGTTCTTCATCATCAACAACCAAAATTCGTCGGCGTTCAAAATCTTCTGCCATAAACTACTCCCTTACGAAGCCAATAATCTGATCATCCTCATCACCAGGCAAAATTTCAATGAAATTGATCTTCTCCAATGGCCAGATCGCCGCAACGACATCGTTTTGAATATAATGCAAATCTTTTCCGTCACGACGCCGGGGATTATTGATTCTAATCATATTGTCCGATGGGGCGGGTAATTCATCAACTTCCCCTATAATCGCTTCTTCCCCAGAAATATGAAGTAACAATGTATGAGGCATAAATCAACACCTTTCATTAAATCTTGAACAATATTTGCAACTTTAATTTCCCCAGAGAAACCAAATCTCCGTTTCTCAATGGAGAGGCAATGTTCGCTTTGATTTTCTTACCATTCAGATACGTGCCATTGGATGAACCAAGATCCATGATGGTAATTTTTCTTTGGTCTCGTTTTAAGACAGCATGCAGGCGGGAAACACCATTTTCATATGCATTATACGGTGAAAAATCTATATCAGGCATGAAAGGTTGGTCCTGTACAATTCGGCCAAGTGTAATTTCAGTTCGATCTGGTAGTGGAAGAAGTTGTCCATTTTCCAGAATTTGAATTGTAAGCCAATTTGCTGCTTCTTCAGCCTGAGATACAACCTGCCTGACAACAGGAACATCATGAATTCTTTCTGTAGTAAATGCCTTTGTATTCGTCTCACTTTCATCAACCAACTGGGCGCCACAATCACTGCAAAAGAGGGCCCCAGAAATTTCCTGATGCTGGCAATTGGGACAAATAATCATACAACATCTTCCTCTTGATCATCATTGGGAATAACCAAAGCCCTGGTCCCATACTTGATTGTTTTTTGCCCTTCCAGGGTAAGCATATGTGTGTTTTGAAGTTGTTCTGCTTCAATCAGGGCGGTCCGGGCCAATTGACGTTCTCCCTGGTCTACCAGTTTAGAGGCGAGTAATTGCAGGTGCCGTGAGGCTTTCTGATATTCACCTGCCTCGGCTTCCTGGCGGGCTTTTTCTTGCAAGCGATATAAACTCAGCCGTGATAGGGCCTGAATGATTTCAGACGGAGGCGGTTCTCCTCCAGGGTCTTTGCTAATCGGCCTGGTAAGGCGCAAGTTGATCGTTGGAGGTATTGGATGAGAAATAATTGAAACTTTGAGAGACCCCTTCAAAAAATCAAGTTCTTTTCCCCGGATCGCCGCTGATTGTATTCGATATTCCAGCAGCACTTTCAAAACCCCTTTCTGAAGAATAGGACCCAAATGAAGAGATGAATCCAACAACAATGAACCAGGGTCTGGTTGAATACGAAATGCATATTGCAGGTCTGCTCCCGGGGGGGTATCATAATTTAGGACAACATCTTCTGCAAATACCTGCTTTAATGATTTAAATTTCTCAATCAATAAATGTTGAATATCTTGCGGGTTACTTACATAAGCACTACTCCCGCCTGTTTGACTCGCCAATTCATCTAAAAAAACATCATTCCAGTCATCCCCAATCCCCGTCCCACTGATACCAATGCCTTCAGAAGAGACCTCCTTAGCCAGGGCAAGACATTCGGCCTCATCACCGTATGTGTGCCCATCGGTCAGTATTACTATATGATTGACACGTCCTGGCTCCAGATGACGTCTGACCTCGTTGACACCGGCATTCATCCCTTGAAGCATTTCTGTTGCGCCAGATGGCTGCAGTGCTTGTATCAAACCAGGAACACGCTGCCGATCAAGCTGGTAGGAAGCTGGCACAATCACTTCTGCACGATCGCTGAAACTAACAATACTGAAGATATCCTCCGGACGCAGTGCATTTACAATCTCAACCGCAGTAGACTTGACAATATTCATTTTCGCGCCCTGCATAGATGTTGAACGATCTATGACCAGGCATACATTCAACGGTGAAGATGTATTTTTGTCTGCATTTTGGTAAGAACCAATTTTCAATAAAACATAAATCAACTGGGGTTCAGACAATTTTACAAAGTTAGGACGACTGTAAAGCACATCGCAATAAATCGGATGCTTTTCAGTATCTTCAGGCGGGAGTGCAGCATCATAGGCAGCACGCCTCTCTCCGCTGGATAAAATTTCGTAGGCTTGTTGAACTTCCAGAAATAATTCTGTTTCCCCGGCTGCTTTATTTTTATCCGGATGGAGCCGTTGAGCCGCGTCCAGATAAGCCTGTCTGATTTCTTGTTGTGTTGCCTCCCGATGTACACCGAGCAAGGCATAATAATCTGGCGCCTGTGACTGCATAGCTATCCAAGTAATTGAACCAGGATTACACTTATATTATCTGGTCCCCCGGCAGCATTGGCTGCAGCGACCATATTCTGACAGGCGCGCTGCAAGCTTGATGTTTCTGTGATAGAACGATACAGATTCTGTTCGTTGACCACCCCCCATAAGCCATCGCTGCAAAGCAATAAATATCCTGGTTGAGGAAACGTTACTGTAAAAATATCAGGCTCTAACACATCTCCCTGCCCCAAGGCACGATAAAGCACATTCCTTTGAGGATGAGATGCCGCTTCAGAGGAAGTCAACTGACCAAGTTCTTCCAACCGCCTGACCAGAGAATGATCTCGGGTGATTAGTTCAATACGGCCATCCGGGTTTACAGTATAAGCCCGGCTATCCCCGATATGAGCAATGGTCACTTGCTGTCCCAATACCAGCGCCGCTGTCAGTGTGGTACCACTACCAGGTGCTTCCCGCTGTATAGTCTTCTGAGCTTCATTGACACTTTCAGACATGATTTCTTGCAGAGATTCCTCCGGTGGTTGGGCCGGTAAATTAAACAAGTAAGGATGAAATTTCCGTAGTATATGACCTGCTACGATCCTGACTGCTGCGTTGCTGGCGACTTCACCAAACTGGTGCCCGCCCATACCATCTGCCACAACATACAGCCCAAAAGGGAGCGTTCCGGAATTGCCTGAAAGCAAGGATGTAACAGACAACAGGCTATCTTCGTTTAATTCACGTTGCTTGCCAACTGACTGCCCACACCCGGCTGCAAGTTGGGCCGGCTCTATACGCTGGGGCTGCTGTTCGATGATGGTTCGAATTGCCTGATCTGAAAGCGGCGCAGTGGCGATGCCTTCCGGTTGGTCCTGTTTTCCAAAAAGTTGGCGGAAATAATTAAACACAAAAATCTCCTCGTTCTCGCTCAAGCCAGCAGCGCATAAAGATTTCGATCAGTCGATCCGATGTAGACGATATCATCATATACCAATGGAGTTCCGGTGATAGGAGCTTGGGTGGCATACTGCCACCGCAGTCTACCCGTACGATATTCCAAACAATAGATCGTGCCATCAACTGATCCACAATACAGTGAATCCTTATAAATAACTGGCGATCCACAGACCTGGTGTTCAGTCTTGAAACGCCAGACTTCCCTGGCACTCTGTATTTCTATTGCATAAATAAAGCCATCCGCAGAACCGGTAAAGACCAGGTTGTCGGCTGCACATGGAGACACTACAGAACCCTTGCCAAGGCGAAATCGCCAAATCGCCCATCCATTTCGACTGTCAAGAGCATAGAACATCCCGTCTACACTTGAAAAATATACAGCCTGTTCCACAACAGTCGGAGAAGAAGTAATTGCCCGCTTGGCCAGTGAACGCCATTTCAATTGGCCTTTAAAATCGACCGCGTAAAAGTCTCCCGATTCACAACCAAAATAAACCAATTCTGAACTAACGAAAGGGGAAGAGCGTACGTAATCAGAAGCCTCAAACACCCAGGATGCTCTCCCGGTCGTCAGATTTACCGCGTGAAGACACTCGTCATCTGAACCGAAAAATATATGCCCTTCAGAAATCCTCGGGGACGAGCGAATCGGTCCCTTGGTTTCATAAGTCCACAATTTCTTTCCTGATCGAGCGCTAACGACATGCAGGCTGTAATCTTCAGAGCCAAAATACAAATTTCCTTCATAAACAGCCGGCTTGGTAACGAGGCCCCCTTCAGAAGGGTATTTCCACAAGAATTGTCCATCTGCAGCATTCAATGCGTACAGGTTATTATCATAAGACCCCACGTAAACAGTGCCCTCATAATAAGTTGGCGCTCCTCGAATCTCATCTTCACACGTAAATATCCATAGTGGTTTTACACCACTGTTTTGCACAGCTGTTGACACGGCAATTCGAGAAAGAGCCCCTGTTTTACGCGCCACGGACAGCAGCGCTTCTTTCATTTCAGATGTATCTTTAAACCGGTCTTCAGGATTATATTGAAGGGCTTTTTCAATCACAGCCACCAAATCACTGGAAACACCGGGATTAATTTTTTGAATTGGCCGGTCTGCAAACGAGAAGGGAGGTTCCTGCCTGGGATCACGCCGGGTAAGGATATGATGAACTGTAGCGCCCAATGCATAGATATCAGCCAAAGGCGTCGCCTCTCCACGGTACTGTTCAGGTGGCGAGTAACCTTCCGTACCGATCATGGTCCCTTTTTGGCCGGTTTGAAAGGTTTTGGCAATACCAAAATCTATCAAGACAATATGACCATGTTGATTTACCATCACATTGGAAGGCTTCATGTCACGGAAAATGATGGGATCCGGGCTATGGTTATGTAAGAAATCAAGGACATCACAAAGACCAATCGTCCAACTCAACACCTGGTCTTCCATAATGAAACCATCTGTCTCGTTCAGGATTTTTTCCAGGTCACGACCATTGACAAATTCAAGCACCAGATAAGAGCGATTATCCAGGGAGAAGTAATCATAAATCCGCGGGATACCGGGATGAGTAAGCGTTGCCAGGATATTCGCTTCACGTTCAAAGTTTTGGACAATGGTTTTCCGAACCAATGGATCGGGTGCAGTATTCACCATTTCTTTAACTGCCACCAATTTAACAACATTAGGAAAATGTAGATCGCGGGCGCGATAAACCGATCCCATACCGCCAACGCCAATTACTTCTTGAATAGTATAACGTTCAACCAGTGTCACCCCCGCCTGAAGCTGCTGGCGTGTACTTGAATCATCCCCTGTTTCAAGTGGTTCTGTTATTCGATGAGTTTCCAGAGCATTTCTCCTATAACAACATCACACGAAGCATCCTATAACCTTACAAATTATAGTTTGCCCTGGCAGGTTTTGCAACCAGACGAAAGGGCCACTTCATATAAAATTCATTACCATTGGTCAAATTCACTCCATCGTGGTGGATTCAGCAAATAAAAAACGAGGATTTGACCAAAACTACCCAACTTTTTGCAGATTGGTGCAGACTGGTAAGATGCAATGGTTGTCCAACTCTCACATGCCCTGAAACCCTTCAACGTCTTCTACACGGACACCCTTCACCCGCTGCAGATGTACAACTGTCCTTTCCTTGGATACCGGCTCCTTTAAAACGCCATCACAAACAAACCAAATCCACCAAGCTATCATTATCCAATTACAGAAAGGGCCAACCTCAAAGATAATGGTATACTCATCCCACACTCGAGTGCAAATATGAAACTCTTAGCTGTTAGTGATGAGGTTGTCGACCGTTTATATACATTGGCTACAAAGGGACATTTTAAAGATGTCGACTTTATCGTTGGGTGCGGAGATTTACCCTACGAATACCTGGAATACCTGCTCACTGTCATCTGTGTCCCCCTATTTTATGTACCGGGTAATCATGACCCCGAACATCACGAAGGAAAAGAGAGAGCACGCGCCGAGGGGGGGGTAAATATTGATCTAAGTGTTACCACTCATAACAATATCCTGTTGGCTGGTTTTGGCGGCTGCCACCGGTACAGACCAGATGGGATAAATCAATACAGTCAATCCGAAGCCTTTCGACGAGTTTATCGGATGATTCCGAAACTGGTGCTCAACCATAGAAAATATGGTCGCGCGCTTGACATTCTGGTTACACATTCCCCTCCCTATGGCATTCACGATGAAATGACCCAGGCACATCAGGGTCTGAAAGTCCTGAATTGGTTGATTGAGTGGGCCAAACCACGTTATCATTTACACGGTCATATTCATCTTTATCGTAGAAACCTGCTGCCATCAGACAGCATGCTGGGGGAAACGAATATCATCAATGTGTATCCTTATAAAGTAATTGAACTCCCCGATGATTTTTCAGCCATTTCAACATAGCCTAACAATCCTACAAGGTAAATAGCAATGAACCATTGGCGTCTGCTCATTACAGATCCTGCTCATGGCGCCTGGAATATGGCTGCCGATGAGGCTATCCTCGAACATGTTGGGAACAGGCAATCACTTTCCACGCTCAGGTTATATTCCTGGGTTCCCCCCTGTTTATCCCTGGGACAGGCACAACCATTTTCTGATGTCGATACAACCTCTTTACACCAACACGGGTGGGATGTTGTCCGGCGTCTTACCGGCGGCCGCGCCATCCTGCACACAGATGAAATAACTTATTCAATCATTGCCCCACCAGATGAACCACTCGTTGCCGGTACTGTACTGGAAAGCTACAATCGAATATCGCAGGCGCTGATTGCAGCCGTCTGCTCGATAGGGTTACCTGTTGAAGTAAAAGAACACCAGCCAGGGCTGAACACCAATGCCCATGGGCCTGTTTGTTTTGAAGTACCCTCAGCCTATGAGATCACAGTCCATGGCAAAAAATTGATCGGGAGCGCCCAGGCACGAAAAAGACAGGGTGTCTTACAACACGGCTCCCTGCCGCTGAACGGTGATCTGACACGCGTTACCCAAGCTTTGAGGTTCCCCGATGAGACCACCCGCCAAAAAGCTGGACAGCGCCTGTTGGAACGGGCCACCACAGTGCGATCAGTCCTTGGCCGAAAAATAAGCTGGGAAACGGCAAAACAGGCGATTATTGAAGCATTTGTTACAGAACTTGGTTTATCCCTGGAAACAGCCAGTATGTCGGCTGAAGAAAAAAAACGCACAGTCGAACTGGTCCGTGAAAAATACGCCCATTCTTCCTGGACTGAGAGAATTTAGCTGGTTACTTCGTCTGGAACACAGAATCGTCGTACCCCAAAGCGTCAAAGAACCGGTCCAGAAATGCCTCCGCATTGATTTGAGCCTGTACCAGAATACCATCTTCAATGGCCGCTTTCAGGATCTCTTCTTCCGCGCTCTGCCGCGCCAAAGTCTCCAGGTCTTGAGTCCCCTGCGTACCCCAACCGGTTTCACGGTCATAGACATAGGACTTCTGGTTATCCAGTGTGGCGACAAACACTTCCGCCTGCGGAAGACCTACATACAGGATACCGTTCTGGTACTGTAAATCTTCCGGAGTTACCTTGCTCATATCGATCCCAGCGATTACCACACCGTGAGCAACGAACAAAATCTTATCGCCAAACAGGAAACTGAAAGTCCCCTGGCCGGTTTCAGCGGTGATCACCTTCTCGACACTATATTGAATTGTTTCCAGGCGGGCCAGGGCCTGAATATCATGTATGATGGTCACCGGGTCGGGGATGATCGTTGGCGTGGGATGCAAAAAATCACTCAGCTGGGTTTGCTGCGCATTAATGGTATGCTGCAAAGGTACAATTGTCTGGCGAGTACTCTCCTGGAGGTACTTAACGACAAAAAAAGCTGCTACAGCTACAATGACCAGTAATAAAATTGTAGCGAAATTCTGTTTCATACTCAGATCCTTTCAATAAGACATCTTGCCGGATGTTATTGTTACGGTTATGATAAATATTATATGATAAAAAATTTCCTTTTGAGGGGATATAATATGCTTCGAAGAATCATACTACCCGGACTGGCATCGATACCACTATTACTCCTGGGGTGCAACCTGACCTTCATTCCTGTCAGTGAAGTGCCGACCCCAAGTCCCAAAGCGCCAGCTACACAGACTCCCATCCCAACCAGCCCACCGGCCCTGGTATTGGGTACCCGCGACAATCCACTCATCCTGGCCCTCCCCCCTGACACATCAACCCAGGCCCAGGTTGATAGTGGAAATTATTTGGCCGAAAAAATCCTTGAACTGACCGGGTATGCAGTTGTAACCTCCATACCGGATTCGTATACTGCCCTGATTGAAGACCTGGAAAAAGGCAATGCCCATATGGCAGCCCTGCCGCCTTTTGCCTATGTGCATGCTTACCAGCTTGATCTGGTTCAGGCCGGACTGGCCACCCTGGAAGGTGATGCGATAACCTACGGCGCCCAACTCATTGCCAATCAAGACGCCGGCTTTACTTCCTATTACAACGCCAAAACAAAGACGAACTTCGAAGATGCAGACGAAAAAACCGCATTGCAGCAATTTACCGGGAAACACCCCTGCTGGACAAATGCAGAATTCGCATCCGGGAACACCGTTCCGGCCGGGCTGCTGTCCAGGTATGGGATCGAGACTGCACCTGCAGTGGTACTGCAGAGCCACCACGATGTGGTAAGGGCTTTACGCTATGAAGGTTTCTGTGATTTCGGCGCAACCTATATCGATGCCCGAACCTTTCCAGCCCTTCAGGAAGAATTCCCGGATGTAATGGAAGAGATCGTTGTCATCTGGCGCATCCCCAACATCATTCCCTATGATGTTGTTTCATTTTCAACCAGGATGCCTCCCGGCGCCCACGAAGAAATCAGCCAGACGATCCTCACCCTCAGCCGTACCATCGATGGCGCGGCGGCCCTTCAAACCGCCTTTGGTATCCAGTATCTGGAAACTACCGATGACTATTTCTATACACAATTTCGTGAGGATGTAATTGCTTCCGGTGCAGATCTGGAAACTTTATATGAATAAGAGAACATCAACTCTCTTGAAGTTAACTTGCAGTTATGGGTTTGTTATCATGAAGAAAGTCACTTGCTTATTCTGAAAATTCGGGCTATTATAAAATTGTTGTAAACAGGGGTTATGTTTATCCCCTGATAACTATTATCGAGAGGAGAAGTTCATGAAGAAAGCTCGTTTTGTCTACCTGCTTCTGGCAGTGATCGCTGTAACCTCCCTGCTTATCTCAGGGTGTGGACCTGGGAAACTGGGAACCGAGAAGAACCCCATTATTTGGGCAGTCGTTCCCTCCGGTGAAACTGAACGTGTCGTGACTGGCTTCGAAGAAGTCGCTGCCATGATCTACGATGAGACTGGCCTGGTGGTTGACCCACTGGTGGCCACCGAATATGCTGGCGTGATCGAAGCCATGTGCGCCAATCCGCCCAAGGCTCATATGGCCTCCCTGGCCACCTTCTCATACATCCTGGCCGCTGAAAAAGGCTGCGCCGATGTCGCCCTGGTCTCTGTCCGCTATGGCAGCCCGGTCTACAACGGTCAAATCTTTGTGCGCGCCGACAGCGGTATCGAAACAGTTGCAGACCTGGCCGGCAAGACCATCTGCCGCCCCGACCCGCTTTCCACCAGCGGTTGGATCATCCCCAGCATTACCCTGAAAGCTGCTGGCGTCGATCCTGATGCTGACCTGGCCGAAATCGTAGATGCCGGTTCGCACGACGCCTCTGTGGCTGGCGTGTACAACGGCGACTGCGATGCCGGCACCTCCTATGTGGATGCCCGCAGCACCATCGAGGAAGATTATCCGGATGTCATGGATGTGATCAAGATCCTTGAAATATCCGCTGATATTCCCAATGACGGTGTCCAGTTCGTTCCCAGCATGGATGCTGACCTGCGCACCCAGATCGTCAACGCCCTGTTGGCAATCGCTGAAACCGAAGAAGGTCAGGAAGCCCTCGACATTGCCTACAGCTGGAACGCTCTTGAGGTACATGATGACAGCTTCTACGATCCCTTCCGCCAGGTGCTGGATGCAGCCGGTGTCTCTGCTTCAGAATTTGAGTAAAAGTTACGACCCGGTTATCTAACTGGCAATGAACCAGCGGTGGGATGCGAATTTTCGTGTCCCTCCGCTGGTATTGCTTAACACCCCAGGTGATATGCTTTGCGGAGTCTTCAAAAACGAATAACTGTCTTGATGACTGCGCAAAACAAAAACGATTTCCAATTACCAAATCTTTCATTCAGAGGAGTTAACTATGCTTGAAGTCCGTCACCTGACAAAAATATATGACGACGGCACCCAGGCCTTGAAGGACGTCAGTTTCTCTGTTCCTGACGGTGAATTCATGGTTGTAATCGGGCTGAGCGGTTCCGGCAAGTCGACCATGCTGCGCTGCATCAACCGCCTGATCGATCCAACCGAAGGTGAGATCATCTGGGATGGCGTCGATCTGGCCCAACTCAAGGGGGATGATTTACGCAACGCCCGCCGTAAAATTGGGATGATCTTCCAGCACTTCAACCTGGTAAAACGTTCTCATGTCCTGACCAATGTACTCACCGGCCGGCTGGGATACACATCCTCCTGGAACAGCTTATTGGGGCGTTTTTCTTCGCAAGACAAAGAAAAAGCGCTGGTCGCGCTTAAACGACTGGGCATCCTTGAGCAGGCCTACAAACGTGCCGATGAACTCAGCGGCGGGCAGCAGCAGCGTGTGGGCGTCGCCAGGGCTCTGATGCAGGATCCAAAAATGATCCTGGCAGACGAACCCGTCGCCAGCCTGGACCCGGTTCTGGCCCACTCGATCATGCAGTATCTTGAAATGCTCAATAAAGAAGATGGCATGACCATGATTTGCAGTCTGCACTATCTGGATCTGGTGCAGCGCTACTCCACCAGTGTGATTGGTTTGAAAGATGGTGAGCTTGTTTATGAGGGCGGCAAAGATGATATCCTGGCCATGACGGATGAGCAGTTCAAGAATATCTATGGCGAAGAAGCGGAGCGCGTTGGCAGCGGTCTTGAAGGAAACCTTCAGGCAAATGCGGGAGGTGTTGCATGACAGACAAGAATCTCAATTTAGACCATATTATCCCTGAAGACGCCCGGGAACCCAGCCTGGTCCCGGCGCCAGCAGCGGCCCTGGCATCCCTGGTCGTCCCTGGCCTGGGGCAGGCTCTAACCCGGAGTGTACGTCGTGGTCTGATCCTGTTCTTTTCTTTCCTTACGGTAGTTGGCCTGATCTTGTGGCGTTTCACATTAGCCGCCCCCCGCGATACCGGCTGGTGGGATATCTTCAAAAAGGGGTTGTATCTGGATCCATTCCTGATCGTGGTCAGCTTCCTGTTTGCCATTCTGTACCTGTGGATCGCTTTTGATGCCTATTCCCTGGCCAGAGATCGTCAGAACACCCCGTTGGGTGTCTTTGTATTCCTGGCCATCATGTTCTTTGCCCTGGGCTGGCAGATCGGCAAGATCAACCTGTACAGTTTTGTGACCAACGCTGATGAAGCCCTGCCCGCTCTGGGCCGTGTTGGTTGGCCCTGGGAAAAAGCAATTTCATATGAATCCGTGATCTTCCAGGCTGAAGCAGATATCGAAATCCCGTGCTCAGAGACCCCCCCGGCAGTCAATGTTGTCACAGACGAACCGACCCTGGTCTCCTCCCCAACCTGTGGGATTCTCAGCGTCCAGGAAGGCGAACCAGGTTCTGAACTACACCTGGAAGGGTATAACTTCTCACCTGGTATCGAAGTCAATATCATGTGGAAGGACCCCATTGGGAATGAGTTCCGCCAGCGCCAGGGCGGCAAATATGTGATCATAATCCCGGATGAAAATGGCTACTTCGAAACCGATATCATCATGCCCTACCGCCTGCTGCCCCCCAGCGCTACCGAACCGACCTACATCTGGAACGTCTTCGCCCGGCAGGTTGCAGAACGAGGGAAAGCAAAACTGAGCGACGATTTCAAAAAGATCGTCGAGAAGATGATCGAAACGATCTTCATCGGCATGATGGCCACCTTCTTCGGGATCATCTTTGCCCTGCCGGTCAGCTTCCTGGCCGCCCGCAACCTGATGTCAGCATCCTGGGTTACGCTGCTCATGTACTACCTGGTGAGGGCTATCCTGAACATTATCCGCTCCATCGAACCGATCATCTGGGCGATTATCGCGGTCATTGTGGTCGGGCTGGGACCCTTCGCCGGTATCCTGGCCCTGGTCCTGCATTCGATTGCTGCATTGGGCAAGCTGTATTCGGAAGCGATCGAATCCATCGATCCTGGCCCGATCGAGGCCATCCAGGCCACCGGCGCCAACTGGCTGCAGACCGTGATTTATGCCGTCATCCCGCAGATCGTGCCGCCCTTTGTTTCCTTCACCATTTACCGCTGGGATATCAATGTACGTATGTCCACCATCATTGGTCTGGTCGGCGGCGGCGGTATCGGCTTCCTGCTCATCCAGTATATTCGCATCCTGGATTACCGCTCAGCCGGTATGTGCGTCTGGTTCATCGCCATCACCGTCGCTATCCTGGATTACGTCAGCGCTGAGATCCGGGCACGCTTTACCTAAAACCACAAGGAAAACGTATCGCAACAGCCCGGCGCCTGACCGGGCTGTTTTTTTTCGATCATGATAGAATCCACCTGTGGTCAAACGGATATTCAAAATGATCTTACGCCTGGTGTACTACCTGTTGCTATGCGGGGCACTGCTGCTCCTAATCCCTCGCCTGATCACTCTCCTGTCCGGCCTGACACGGGTCTATACGGTCGAAAAAGTACCTGCCGGGCGCGTGGCTGTCGTCTTCGGGGCTGGCTTATGGCGGGACGGCAGCCCAACGCCGGTCCTGCGTGACCGGGTCGAGACAGCCGTCAGCCTATATGAGCATGGCAAGGTCGAGAAACTGCTGATGAGCGGGGACAATCGTTTTGTCGATTATAATGAGCCGGAGGCCATGCGGCAGTATGCCCTCAAACTGGGAGTACCGGAGAAAGATATCATTGCAGACTATGCCGGCCGCCGCACCTATGATACCTGCTACCGGGTCCGAGAGATCTTTCAGGCAGACAACGTCATCCTGGTCACACAGAAATTCCACCTGCACCGGGCGCTGTTCACCTGCAATGCCCTGGGAGTCAACGCCAATGGCGTTGCCGCCGAGAACCGCTACTACCGCAAGGTTTCCAGGGCTTACTGGAACGTACGTGAATTGTTCGCCACCCTGAGTGCTTTTTGGGATGTTTATCTCAAAAAACCGGTCCCGGTTCTGGGTGATCCGGAGCCAATCTTCCCGGAAGACAATATAATCAGGCGATAAGGCGGCAGTCACATTCGCTACCTGTGTGATACTGCATGAGTGTATCTGTCACTTGTTGTTTATTGGAGAAAACATTGAACCGAGACGACGCCCTGGCAATCGTACATGAATACGTGAAAAATGAAAACCTGGTCAGGCACATGCTGGCAGTAGAAGCTGCCATGCGTTTTTACGCCGAGAGATTCGGTGAAGACCCGGAGAAATGGAGTGCGGCCGCCCTGCTGCACGACTTCGATTGGGAAATCCATCCTACACTGGAAGAACATCCACAGGCCGGTGCTCCCATCCTGCGAGAACGCGGCGTCCCGGAGGAGATCGTCCGGGCCGTGCTCAGCCATGCCGACCACACCGGCGTCCCGCGCGAAACCTTATTGCAGAAAGCCCTTTTCGCCTGCGACGAGATCACCGGTCTGATCACGGCCGTCGCGCTCGTGCGCCCATCCCGTTCGTTGATGGACCTGGAAGTAAAATCCGTCAAGAAGAAATGGAAAGATAAAGCCTTTGCAGCCGGGGCGAACCGGGATGAGATCGAACAGGCAGCCCGGGAATTCGGCATCGATCTTTGGGAACATGCCGGCAATGTGATCACAGCCATGCGCAGGATTGCCCCGGAACTGGGGTTGGATGGAGACAGTAAATAACGCCCTCGTTCGGGTATTTCCTGGTTTCGTTGGCCCTGATGGCCAGTATGCTGGCCGCCTGCACCCCAAACCCCAGACCAGCCACAACGCCGACTCCCAAGGCCGCCATGATCTCACCAGAAGATGCAGCGACGCTTTTCCGGGTTGAGCTGGATTCTCCCGCATCAGATATAAGGTTAAACAACCCCCGCCCGAACATCATTGTGATCATGACCGATGACCAGCCATACAGTACCATCAATTACATGCCCACCGTACGAAATGAATTGATGGCAAATGGCGCGGTTTTCGAACACATGCTGACCACCACCCCGCTGTGCAGCCCAAGCCGGGCCAGCATGCTGACGGGGGCGTATGCGCACAACCATGGAGTCTATACCAACCGCCCACCGGATGGCGGTGCAGGCAAGTTAAGGGATGATGCAACCCTGCCTGTCTGGCTGCAGCAAAGCGGCTACCGGACAACCTATTTCGGCAAGTACATCAATGAGTATGAGCAGCTCGAGCCGCGCGGCTATTCGACGATGGTGTGGCATCCATCCTGGCCTTGCTTGAACTTGCCGCCCTGGACCAGGATACGATTATAATCTTCACGTCAGATAATGGCCTGACAATGGGAGAACACCGTTTCGGTTTCTCGAAGAACTGCCCTTATGAAGAATGTATTACGCTCCCGTTCATCATCCACGGATCAGGATATTTCCCTGCCGGTGAAATCGATAAGGTCGTCGCCAACATTGACATTGCGCCCACCATTGCCGAGTTGGCTGGTATCCCCATCCCTGAGGGAGTAGATGGCCTCAGTATGGTCCCCATTCTGGAAAACGCTGCCGCCCCCTGGCGGGAAGAACACCTGCTCGAGCACTGGCCAACCGAAGAAGGCATCGGCATGCTGATCCCCGGGTTTTATGGCATTCGCACAGATCAATGGAAATACATAGAGTATGAGACCGGCGAAAAAGAACTCTATGACCTGGTATATGACCCCTATGAAATGCAAAACCTGGCCGGCAAATATCAATACAAAGTAATTCAGGTAGAGATGTCAAAGCGATTGGCTGAATTGAAAGACAAATGAGCAGGGTCTGGTATGCTGCCCCTGACCGCTAAAGAGTTCGAATCTGAGCTGCGGGGTCTACAAATCTTCAGCAAAGATACCCGCTAAGGCCTTACAGGATGAAAACATTCAAAATCATTCTCCTGCCTGCGTTGGCGCTTTCCCTGGCTGCCGGCTGTAGGATCCCACAGCCGGTTGCAGAACTCCCAACCCCGACACCAACCCCGGTCGGCACCTGGGAGATGGTAATCACAGGCACAGTATCCGACCAGAGAACCGGCGAACCGATCCCCGCTGCATTGATCCGTTATCTTGTTATCCACTCCTATTTCCCGGAAATTCAGGAAGGCCGGTCAATGGAAACCACCACAGACCGCCAGGGCAGGTTCAGCCTGCCTATGATAGTCCACGACACCGATAACATCAGGCTCCGGGTAGAGGCAGGTGGCTACCAAATATACGAGGAAAAGCTGGACCTTTTCGGAGACAGGAAACTGGAAATCGATCTGGCGCCAACCGCGGCCATGACCGGTATTTCAGAATATATCGCTTTGCTTCCCTACTCCCCCCAAAAAGAATAAAGGTTCCCCATGTATGATGGGGAACCTTTCGTTTATTTCCTGGTTGTTTTCGGACTTTTTTGCGTACTCCTGGTCGTCGTCTTCTGGGGCACAGGCTTCTTCACCGGCCTTACGAAACGCTCTACATCCCATCCCAGGGTCACTGCCACAATCTCATCGCCGCCCTTGATCTCCTGGACAACTCCACCGCGCCCGGCAGCCCGTTTGCGCATGGGGGCGGCATCCAGGCGGCTCGATTTGGGCGCAGCCTTGATCAGGTGTAGTGTAACCACTGTGTTCGGTTTGCCGACTGCCAGGCCTGCCAGCCTGGCGCCGGGAGGCAGGTCTGGCCAGGCGATCACGCCGCGGCCATAACGTCCCTGAACCGGGAACTCGCCGGCCGGCGCCCGTTTCCCCTTGCCATCCGAAGTAACGAAGAAAAGGTCTCCTGCCTGCGGCAACACTTCTGCGCCAACGACCTCCTCCCCAACCCCCAGCTTAATACCATTTACCCCGGCTGCCGCCAGGCCCATCGGGCGTACCTCCTCCTCTTTGAAGCGTATACCGAAACCGGCCGAGGTGGCCAGCAGGATCTCCTTCCGGCTGTCTGTCAACAGGACCCAACCCAAACGGTCCCCGTCATTGACCTTGACCAGTGTGAAGGTCTGGGTCGATGATTGTCCCGGCAGTTCACTGACCAGGCTCTTCTTGACCATACCGCCGCGTGTGACCGTCAGCACAAAGGTGTCTTCCGGCAGGGTCGCTTTCTTGGCCGGCAAGGTGAATACCGCCGCCAGCCTGTCACCCTCCCGCAGCGGAGATACCTTATGAAACGGCACACCTTCGCTTAATTTGACCGCTTCAGGAATGGTATGCACCGCAACCGCAGCCGTAGTACCGCGCTCCGAAGCCAGGAAGAGGCTGTCATGGGTAGTGACCCGAACCAGCCAGCGCGGGGCATCGTTTCCACTCGGCCGCGGCGGCTTTTCATCAACAGTGCGCGCAATCAATCCATCCGCATTAACGCCCACCCAGACCTGCTGCTCAGGGATCAGGTCGGTAGTGGTCAGGACCGCCTGCTTTTTCTGTCCCTTTTGCAGATTGACGATTTGTGTGCGCCGCCGGTCGCCGTAGCGGTCTTTTACGGCCGTCAACTCAGCCGCCGCCACACCGCGCATCTTGCCGGGCGATTTCAGCAGGCTTTCAAGCTCTTTTATAGTTACCCTGACCTCTTTATACTCAGATTCGATTTTCTTGCGTTCCAGGGCCGCCAGGCGCCGCAGCTGCATATCCAGGATCGCCTGAGCCTGGATTTCACTCAATTTGAAACGTTTCATCAGGCGGCTGCGGGCCATACTGACATCGGCAGCTTTACGGATCAGGTTGATCACTTCATCCAGGTTTTTTAGCGCTACCAGATATCCTTCCAGAATATGCGCCCGCTGGCGGGCTTTATCGAGATCATACTCGCTGCGGCGCCGGATGACCTCCAGGCGGTGCTCGAGATAGACGCGCAGCGCCTGCTTGAGGCTGAGCATGCGCGGCTCACCATTGACCAGCGCCAGCAGGATAATGCTGAACGTGGTCTGCATAGGCGTGCGCTTGAAGAGTTCGGCCAGCACCTTTTCAGGGTCCACGTTCTTGGTAAGTTCGATCACTATTCGCATCCCCTGGCGATCCGATTCATCCCGCAGGTCGGTCAGGCCCTCCAGGTGGCCTTCGCGCGCCAGGTTCGCAATACGCTCGATCAGGCCAGACTTGTTCACCGCATACGGCAATTCAGTGACGATAATACGCGACTTGCTGCGTTCCATCTCCTCAATATGCGCCCGGGCCTGGATGATGATCCGCCCGCGGCCACTGCCATACGCGGCTTCAAGACCCTCCTCCCCCTTCTGCTGGAGAATAATACCGCCTGTCGGGAAGTCTGGTCCCTGGATGAATTCCATCAGCTCTTCAACAGAAATGTCATCCGTCTTTTCCCAGCGGTCAAGCATATAGACCAGGGCATCAGACACTTCTGCCAGGTTGTGCGGCGGTATAGAAGTAGCCATGCCAACCGCAATACCGGTGGCGCCATTGACCAGCAGGTTGGGAACTGCAGCCGGAAGCACCTCCGGCTCTTGTAAGGTATCGTCGAAATTTGGGGTGAAGTCAACCGTATCTTTCCCGATATCAGCCAGGATCTCCAGGGCCGGTATGGCCAGGCGCGCCTCCGTATAACGCATGGCAGCCGGCGGATCGCCATCGACAGACCCAAAGTTCCCCTGCCCGTCCACCAACAGAGTGCGGACTGAGAAATCCTGGGCCATGCGGGCCATGGCCTCATAGACAGCTGTATCGCTGTGCGGGTGGTACTTCCCCAATACCTCACCTACAATTCTGGCAGATTTCTTATAGGGGCTGTCTGCCCGCAGTCCCATATCGTACATGGCATACAAGATGCGGCGCTGTACGGGCTTGAGACCATCGCGCGCATCGGGCAGGGCGCGAGAAACAATGACGCTCATCGCATAATCGAGATAGGCCTGCTGCATCTCCTGGTCAATATCAACTTTTCGTACCAATCCTAGTTCCATAAACACTCCGTGAAACCCTCAACCTCCCATTCTGACGCCGGCGGTTGAAAGGAATTAATGTTCTATAGCCTGCCTATCTTAAGTGAGAAGGGGGAAAGCGTCAAGGCGTGAAGTCGATTGTCCGCGAGAGGCACAACCCAGATTGGGCCTCTTCGGTGCACAGGGTGATCGTGCCAGACAACTTGTGACCAGACGGATCATATGAAAAGAGGCCGCTGTTCGCGGTCGCGATTTCTCCGGCTGTCAACGCACTGTTAGCCTTGGCAACGATGCAGCCAGTCCACTTATCGAATGAGTCGGATGAAGAAGCAACGGTTGTGTTGGTATCCTTGTCATACACCGCAGTCGAGTAAGACTTGAACTTCAAATCACCGGTATTCTCAACATTGAATACCACAAACCAACCGCTGCAGCTGTCCAGATCATGGTACGAAAGGACAAATCCCGCCGGCGGCGTTGAAGTCGGCAGGGCTGTGTAGACCGGCAGGATATTCACATCACCAGACACGGCGGCATAGTTCCCCCACAACCAGCAGAAACTTCCCGGGGCATCCGGATTACGGATATACCAGTAGGTGTTGGACGAATTGCGTGCGACCACTTCGGCTGTTTCGCCAACCATCAGCCCGCCAACCCGATCATAGATCTTCCCTGGCCCCACCCGGCAGTTGGTATCTACCGACACCCAGACCTGCGGCACGGAAGGCGTGGCCGAGGGCTGCCGCGCAGGAACCAACGTCGCCGTCGGGACGGACGGCAGGCCAGTGGCTGTCGGGAGCGGCGCAGCAGCCGTCAATGTCCCGGCTACCGTGGTCCCGACGATATTGGGCGTTCCCGTTGGGAGACCCTGCACAGAGGTCGGCAGGTTACAGGAGAGCAAACCTGATACCATCCCAAACAGGATCACAGCTGACAAGTAATTCTTTTTGACCATGTGATTTTCCTCCTGGATGAGCAATACTGACTTAATAGTACCCCCCTGATGATGAAAATCAATCCCCAAATCCGCTTTGAGGTGAAACACCTGCCGTTCTCCGCCGGGCCGGGTATCTGAAATCACATTCAGAAGCCGGTGCAGCCTGCCTTACTTACTATTTCCCTTCTTTTCCATAATGTCCAACCTGGCCGCCTGGAACGGGGCAGAAACATCAGGAATGGCTTCCGGACCGGCTTGATAGGCTTCCTCGATCCCGGCACGGATCTCATCCCAGAATGCACGCGCTGCCGACCATTTGTCCTCGCGGAAACGTGCCACCCATGCATGCAGGCTGTCATCATTCAGACCATGCCGCTCCCACTTTTCAAGGAACTTCCAGATAACATCAACGGTCCGCTCTGATTCCCAGAATACTGCCTGGCTGCCTTCCAGTTCATAGATCCGCTTCGAACATAAAAACTGGTGAGCTTTGTAGTCCAGTGGAAACTGGTAGTGAGCCTCGATGATCTCATCGACAATGGCTTCAACCCATTTGCGATGAAAACGACAGACACCGCTGTTCTCGCTGAACAACTCATAGACCATGCGTTCAACACACTTGCGGCCCAATGCTCTCGGCGGCACATAATCGACTCCATAATAAACAAAATACTTACCCATCATCGGCATTGGGGCCAACATACCCGGCACCCAATACTGGTTGGGCGCCATATATCCGCAGCTGCTGTGTGCAGTATAAACCGTATAATCGACTGAACGGATCCCATACCGTTCATCCAGGAGTCTGGCAGCCTGACGCATCCCCTGGCGGAAGGGTTCCCCCTGCGCTTCAAAAACGATCATTTCTGCCACCCGCTGGGCATAACTTGCATTACGAGCCGAATCGGCCGCCGCATCGAAGTGCACAGACTCAGAGGCAAACTCAAAACTCATCTCCTCGGCAGGCGGCAGGCCAAAATCCTCCGGGGGCACCATGCCGCGATTGACCAGTTCCATCACCCAGGCAATCGTACAGCCCATTTGAATGGCATCGATACCCAGTGCATCGATGAAATGGTTCAACTTCTCTGCAGCCCGCTGGTCGAAGACTCCTACCTGCGGGCCCAAGGCATGGTAAGGTTCGTAATCCTTTTTATAGATGCCCACATACTTCTTGCACACCACCGAACAGGGTTCCCCGCAGTGAGCAAAATTCTTGGGTTCGATGGTCTCTTTGTTGAACTGCTCCAGGTAATGACCTGCGATGAAATTCTGCTGCTGCTCCAGGCGCTTTTGATCACTGGCATAGATCGATCCGTAATTAAAACTGAACAGCTTGTCCTCGGCAGTGTACATATTGACCCCGAAAGTGCCGCCTGTCTGGAAACCGGGTGTATAGCGGTATTTCTCGGTCGCCCCCAGGTCCGCCTGTATCATTGACTGGCCATAATATTCCTGGAAATAACCGTTGATCTCTTTAGAATCCTTAAGATCCGGATCTTCCCAGTCCCCTCCGAAGATGCACCCGGCCAGGTGATGGTACTGCAGCATCCGGCTGCCCAACCCGCCCCGCCCCGCCCAATCATCAATAGGCAGGATGCGGCCTTTCTTGACCTGGTTCGAACCAATGATCCCTTCAATTGTACGCCGGGAAGCCGGTCCGACACAGAACACCCGCACCCAATCGTTTTCGTATTCGCGGCTATAACGGTCGTAGATAGCCTGCTGCAGGGCGTAATAGCCATAGAGCAGGGCGCCGTCAGGATCGGCCTGACCAACCCAGAGCGCATCCACATCAAGCGGCTCCAGGCGGGCAGAGATTTCGCCATTCTGATGGTTGAGGATCAGGACAGAATCCTGGGGCGCCTGGCCTTTAATGGTCACAAAATCCACCCCCACCCGGTGCATGATATAGGCGCCTCCCCCCAACGATGAAACAAAGAAGCCCTGCCAGGAGGGAGAATACCCGCAGAAGACCAGCCGCCGGGTTCCCGGTATCCTTGAACCCGCCAGCGGACCTCCCCCCCAGGTCATCACCTCCGGCGGTTCATACCCCTGCAGTCCTGTCGGAGGCAGATCAGCGCCCTGCGGGATCCCCAGCGCCCGGGTGTATTGCCCCCAACCATAATCAACCGGACCAATAATATGTACCCCATTGATGCGGTGTTCAATCCGGTTGATCTGGTATTCACCGCTCGCCAGATCGATCACCAGTTCTCGTTGTCCTAACTCATGCGTCATGTCCATGAGTCTAACATAACTGGCAAAATCATGCAGTTCAAGCTGTTAGCCAATCTGGAATTTCCCTTTGCCCCCGGCCCGCGTCTGCCCGGAGCGGACCACCCTTGACGGTATATAATACACGTGTTATATATCTTGTAAGAAACATAAGCCAGTGAAAGGATACAAAGATGTCTTTGAAACATACCATCCTGGGTTTCCTCAACGCCGCTCCCAAAACCGGATATGACCTGCAAAAGAGTATCGATTTATCCATACAGCATTTCTGGCCATCAACGCAAAGCCAGATCTACAGGACACTCAAGGAACTTGAAGGGGAAAAACTGATCTCAGGGGAAATACATATCCAGAGTGAAAAACCGAACAAAAAGGTCTACACGCTCACCGCTGCCGGTCAGGAGGAATTAGTCCGCTGGCTGTCAGAACCGCTGGTCATCCCCCCGCACCGCAGCCAGTTCCTGGTCCAGTTGTTTTTTTCAAGGCATCTCGACCCCTCCATAATCATTTCCAACCTTGAAAATCACAGGAACCAATTGGAAAAACGTCTCGCATTCCTGGAAAGTGATGAAGCGCAGTCAAGGATCGAATTGGGGAGATCTGCGCAAGAAAAAGCAATCTATCAGATTATTATTGAGAACGGCATCCATATCCTGAAAAGTGAAATCGAATGGGCCAACCATTCAATCGGAAGGTTGTATAAATTCATACAAAAGAATTGAATACGGAAGCGTAATTCATTGAAACAGCATCAGACCCGTCAAACATGCTTTGGATGGAGTCGGCCACATCATTTCAGTTGTCAATAAATACAACCACAACAAAGACACAACCGAAAAACGAGAAACACGATTACACTTATCAAATCGGCGTTAATTATGGAAAACACCGATCGGATTGGGGAAAAGCACCTGTGAATCGACAAAAAATACCCTGACCCTATGGGAAACAAGAAATGCAACTCTGCACTGGTTAAGAACATATGTAGATTGTGAAGATGAACCTGACATTATGTCATATATGTTCCCCACGACCGTCCTGCTGAGCGTAATTATTGCCAGTCTGACTCACACCACCCGTATCGCTCGCTGGCGGGAACAGGGTGTCTTCCGCCGCCAGGCGCTAACACAGGGCCCGCTGTCTGGGCTGCTCCTGGGAGCAGCCATCATACAGATACTGGTGGGCCTGCTGCAGGGGCTGGTCATGCTGGTATTCGGCGCAGCCCTGCTGCAGCTGTCTATCGACATGCCAGGCAGTCTGATCGCCCTGGCTGTGATGGCTCTGGCCGCGGCAACATTCGTTGCCATGGGTTCTTTTGTAGCTGCGGTCACCCGCAAAGCGGATATTGCAGGGTACACATTTATATTTGAGCTGCTGCCGTTGGCCTTTCTGGGAAGCTTTCCAGAAGAAATGCTGCCTGCTACTATGAACGCCATCACTCCCTGGCTGCCTACATCCATGGCGACAGAATTGATCGGTATGCTGTTTTACAGCGGCCACTTACCAGAAAATACAGCCTTCCACCTGGCAGGACTGTTTGTGTACCCGTTGATATTTACCCTGTTGAGCACCCGCAAACTACGTTGGGATGGATCACCCGGCAATCGGTTCCCTGGATGGACCCAATGATCCCTTTGCAGTCGAACTTGCCTGTGCTGCCGCACGGGCAGCCGTGCAGCCCGACGGGGATCTGTGTTGAGTAGAGGCAGACTACCCTGTTTTTCCCGGAAAACTGTGCCACCCTGCGACCGGAACTGTGACTGTTTTGCAGGTAACCTGTGACTGTTTTGTTGAAAAACTGTGACTGTTTTTGTTACCACCTGTCACAGTTTTGGTTGAGAACTGCCGCAGATCCTGTCGAGAACTGCGGCGGGGTTGGTCAATGATCAACCCGGGTAGTTTGGGAAGCGCTGCCGGACCGAATCAGCAGGCGCGGGTTGGCTTTCAGGGGAGATCAGGAGAAAAAGAGGGGATACAATGCTGTATCCCCCCCAAAGGCCATGTCACTGCGCGCCTGCCGGGCGTGGCAGTCTCACCGTAACCATGACTCTGCGAGACGTTCTGAAAGAACGGCGTGGCAGTCTCACCGCATAGAAAACATATGCCCCGGCGCCACGAGACTGCTTCGCTCTGCTCACAATAACACATGGCACCATGCTTCTATTTACGGGCTGGCCGGCGGGCTCACAGCCAGGGTCTCTGCCAGCGTCCCCGGGCGGACCTGATCACCTCCCAACGCCGCCCGCACCTCCAGGCGGTAGACTCCCTCCTCCAGCCCGTCCGGCGTCCGGAAGATCAGGCTGCCGGGCTGGTTGCGGGCGACGACCGAAACACGCCTCTCGCTGCCGTCCGCCCCGATCAAGTAGATACCCTGGTCGGGGGCCTGCGGGTCGAACTTCAGCCGGCCGCCGTAGATCCCGGCCAGGCCGCCCGGCGTCAGTGTGCTGCCGCGTTCGCCGCTCTCATAGTCGATGAAGGACTGCACAATTGGCTTGGGAACATCGCTGATGACTTTGGTGACGCCGGCGTTTTCAGCGACCGCCCGGCGAAAGCGGGCGCCCGGGCTGACCCGTCCGGCGACCTGGTGACGGCCTGCATCGAAGCAGTCCTCCGGCCCGTCGAAGTTGCCCTTGACGCTGGCGCTGTAGTTGGCGCTGGGGGTCAGGACACTGTACCCCAACAAGACCAGGTGTTCGATGGTGCTGAAATAATCTTCCAACACACCCAGGATATCGGCCCTGGTGACGGTCGAGCCGCGCTCGACCATGGTGTTGATAACCGTATCCAGGTCAGCGGCGCCGCGGCGCCGGACCCAGGCTGAGTAGACGCCGGGAGCGACGTTCAAGGGGTTTTCACGCAATGCGTAATTGATGCTCATGTTGAATCTCCTTTGTCAATGCTGTATACCAGGCGGCAGTGCTGCCTGACGGATGGTTAATAGTGTGTGCCTGCTGGCAATCGATCCCCAAAGAGGAGAACGTGTCCCACCATAAATGAACCTCCTTCCGGTTCCCAAAACGTGAAAACAATGCGGCCGCATGGCCGGCGCCCGGAGAGAACCAGTGGACATCTTCACCGCCCCACCAGCGCCAGAAACAGGTATAGCCTCAAAAAACTCTCAAAAACTTGCAAAGGCTATCAAAAACTATCAGGTTTTGGAAATTGGCAGGGCCCCACACGGTTTTCCCGCCCTGAAGGACCAGATGGATTGATAAGGTATCGCTGGTGATGGAAAAACAGGCGTGTACAATCCCCTGGCGCACACCTGGCGCCGCCAGCCGGGACAGCGCGCCTGCGAAAGCCTGTTCCAGTCATTCCCTGAACCTGCAAGGTTGCCCCTCATTATGCTTCGGGTCTGGATTGACTGTGCCGGTGTTCTCTAGTGCGTTACAATTATTGGGCGGCAGGCGCTCGCACATCCAGGCGGTTGTCTGCAGATCAAAAAAGGAGCCGTACAATGATCACCAGGGAAGAATTACTCGAGAAAGTCAATGAAACCCGCAAGGAGGAATTCAAAGCACGCGTCGATGACCTGAACGCCTTGAAGCAGGAATTCGGGGAAAAAGTGGTAGAGATCGTCGCCAGAGAACGGGGCAAGAAAGTCGAAGAAAACTGGCGCAGGATCGCAGAAGAACACGGCCGAAACGATATCGAAGGAATCAAACAGACCTTATGGCGATGGGTGGCTGAGGCAGGCTTTGAGTTCACTGAAATTGAAACCGACGAAGTCGGGACCCAGTTACATGTCACGAAATGCCCCCTGGCCGATATGGCCCGGGAACTTGAGGCTGCTGACTGGGGATTTACCTGTTATTGTGCAGATGACCCGCATATCACCGCCGGCTTCAATCCCGAAATTGGCTTCCGGCGCACAAAAACCCTGATGGAAGGCGATCAATACTGCGATCACTTCTACTTTATGAAGGAGAATTCCGGCAATCCTGAAAAGTGAAAATTGCCCCGGGGCGGCGCTGCCTGAAACCCTGAACGGCAACCAGCAGGCATCCTATGGCCGTGCTATTCCCCTTCCCGGCTGATCTCCATCCAGGCTTTTTTGAGATTCAGCGCATCTTGCTCCATGATGGGGCTTTCGCTCAGGATGCGCCCACCGCAGTTGAAGTCATTCAACGCTTTCAACAGGGCAGTCTCATCGATATCAGCTTCGGCAAGCGGCAGGTGCTTACGCTCACCTTTTTCCCCGTATTCGATACCCGATATGTGAATATGCAGACGCTTAAGGGAAGCCTCACCCAGTGCCCTGGCATATGCCTCCAGGGAGTGAGCCCATTCAGCATAGGTATTCATGGTACCATCACCCGGGCGGGCGTGCAGGTGGGCAAAATCCAGGCAGGGTTCCACGCCATCGACCTCAAGACCCATTACCAGGGTGTCTTCCAGAGAACCCAACATCGCAGGCTTCCCCATCGTTTCGGGCCGCAGGGTCACCGGGCTGCCTGCCGCCCGCAGTTCGTCGACACATGCCTGTAAACGCGGGACAACTGTCTTTAAGACCGCCCCTGCCGGCCTGCCGAAATACGAACCCGGGTGGAATATGATGTCGGTGGCGCCTGCCAGGCGGCCATAATGGGCTGCATCCATCAATCGCCGGCGCGACTTGGGCCATTCTTCATCATCTGCGTTGATGTTGATGAAATAGGGGGCATGTACACTCAGCGCCACATCCTGTTCGCCAGACGCTTCCCGGATGGCTTCACAGGTCTGTTCGGAAACCCGTACGGCCCGAACCCAACCGAGTTCCAGCGCCAGCAAACCAATAGACCGGCTGAAAAGAACAGCCCCAACACTTCCGCCGGTTTTTTTGGGCGTGCCAGCCGGGGAACCTACCGTACCAAAGCGGAAAGAAAGCGCCATACACCCAACCCCTCCGGGAATCACGAACCGATCAGGTACCCAATATCCCCTGGAATTTTTTTAATATAGACGGACCCAGGATCAACACACCAATCGCCACCGCAGCCAGGGCTGCGATCAATACGGCCGCAGCCCCGACATCCTTGCCCACTTCAGCCAATGGATGTCTCGAAGGGCTGGCCAGGTCGACCACGGCTTCAATGGCAGTGTTGATAAATTCAGCGGCCCAAACCATCATGATCGTCAGGATCAATATCGCCCAATCCTGCAGCGAGAGCCGCAGCCAGATTGCCGCCAGGATCACAGCCGCTGAAAACAATGTATGGATCCAGGTATTTTTCTGTGTGCGCAATACATACCACCAGCCGCGGAATGCATACCCGAAAGAACGAATACGGGAGAGGAAGAATTCTTTCACTCGCGCACCACCAGATCGGGTAATCCGATCGCTTCCAGGATCCGGGCCTGGGCTTCCCACATCCGCCTTTTCTCATCTTGAGCGGCATGGTCATGTCCCAGCAGGTGGAGCACACCATGCACAACCAGCAGCTGCACTTCCGCCTCCAGCGAATGACCGGCCTGCTCCGCCTGGGAGGCAGCCCGAGGCGCCGAGATCAGAATATCTCCCAGGTACAGGGTTCCGGTTTCCGGGTCTGTCTCAGAAGCCGGAAAAGAGAGCACATCGGTGGGAGCGTCGATCCCAAGATATTCCCGATTGAGCGACCGCAGCTGATCGTCACCTGTCAGGACAATCGTCAGATCGGTTTCAGGCGCTGCCCCCTGCTGCTCCAATGCAGTTATTACAGCTCGTTCCAACAACGGCTGCTTTACGGATTGCGATAAACCCGGATCAGTATTGATGTTGATCATATTGTCGGCGATGGCTTACTTTCTGCAGCGGTATCGGCTTCTTTCTCTTTCGCTTGCGGATATTTTATACGCGGGTGATAAGTCCCCCTCAGCGTCATCGCAAAGGAGTTGACAATTGTATTCAGATCGCGCAGCGTCAATTGGGTGTTATCCAACTGGCCGGATTTCCGGATAGCGTTTACAGCTTCCTGGATCATCTTGCGCAGTTCTTCTTCACCTTCAGGCTTCCGGGCGCGCGCCCGGGCTTCGACGCCATCCGCCAGCATGAGTAAAGCGGTCTCCTTTGAACGCGGCGCCGGGCCGGGATAGCGGAACAACTCCTTATCGACCTTTGATTCGTCTCCCCCGGCCGCCTCCACGGCCTTATTGTATTGATAGCTGGTAATCATCTCTCCATGATGTTCCAGGATAAAATCTTCCATCCGTTTGGGCAGCCGGTATTTACGCGCCAGGGCGACCCCATCGGTGACATGTTTGATAATCACCATCGCGCTGTCTTCCGGCTGCAGGTCATCATGAGTGTTGATACTTCCCGGGGCCTGGTTCTCAATAAAGAAAGCCGGGTTCTTGGCTTTGCCGATATCGTGGAACAAGGCGCCAATGCGGGTCAGCAATGCATCGGCGCCAATCCGTTCGGCAGCCTGCTCGGCCAGGTTTGCCACTTGCAGGCTGTGCTGGTACGTTCCAGGGGCGTTTTGCAAAAAGTACCTCAACAGGGGCGTGTCTGGCCTCGAGATTTCCAGCAGCTGCAGCGTTGTGGCCATACCAAGAATCTGGGCCAGGAAATACTGCAGCAAGAAGGCCAGGCTGGCAGAGGCAATCCCATTAAAGGCCACCGCGCCAAATAATTGCAGGGTTCCCAGCCAATCCAGCGCAAAGAAGGGGAAGCGGTAAGCCAGGATCATAGCGATTCCGGCGCCAGTGATAGCGATCCCTGCCAGGGCAAAAGATCTCACGCGCCGGGCCGGCCCTAACACCAGCACACTGGATAAAGAGGCCAGCAAGAAATAAGGCGTCAGGTCCAACGTATTGGACAGCCCGAAAGCTGCCAGCAAGCTGATGATCAGAGAAAAGACCAGCCCAATCTCTAACCCAAACAATGTTGCGATCAGCAAACCAAATGCCGGTAATGGGTACGCGTACGGTAAAACGGTGCGCCCGGGAATTGCAACCCGCGCCCCGGCCAGGAAAATCAGGAAGATCAAGGTCAGTAGGATCAGGTTCCTGTAACTGTTGAGAACCGGAAGCTTGCGGCGAGTGAAATAAACCCACACAAAGGCAGCCACCATTGTGACAAGCGCTGCCGAAGAAAAATAATCATCCACCTGGCTGCCCAGATCCACCATATCGAGCTTTTCCAGGGCTTCCATATCGATGGCTTTAATAATTTCCCCGCTCTCAACGATTGTCTCACCCTCTTTGTAGGCCTGTACAACCGGTTCTACGGCATCACGTGCTTCCTGGCGGGCTGAGTTGGTGAAATCCTCGCTGTACAGGCTGTTCGGTTCGACAAATGCCGCTACCAGGGCCGATACCAGTTCGGCCTGCTGCTCTGTCAGCGCCAGGCTGACCAATGAAGGGACCCTGCGCTGGTACGAATCAAGATCATTCTGACGGATCGTATTGCGCATCACCTGTTCCAAAACGCTCAGGGATTCCTGTTGGATGGCATCCCAGCGGGGCTCAGAAAGGTCCAGCAGGCGCTGGATCGTTTCGGGCTCCAGATTGACTTCCTGCATGGCTTCCAGGTCGGCATGTTTTTGTTCGCGGGTGGAAAATGCATCTGCACGCACAATACTGATGTATTCCAATGCATCGCGGAGCTTGCCCAATTGTTGGCGAGCGGCGGCCGGATCGGCCGGCGTATACACAGGCAGGACATTTGTTTCAGCAAGCTGGCGCGCATTGTCCGTACGCACTTCACTGACATATTCAATCGAACGCGGCGCCTGCAAATCACGCGGGGCTACATCTCCCAACCGGACTGGCAGTGCATCGGTAGTGAGGGTCAGCGGCAGCACAACCAGCACATACGCCAGTACCCCTGCTGCCAATAACAGGAGAACCCGCCAGAAAATCACACCTCTGGAAACACCATTAACCCTGGCCGGCAACATACTCATAGAAAACACTTACTTTTGAAGTAACTCCCGAACCATCTTGCTGACCTGGTCCCCGGGCGCTCGCCCGGCAGTCTGCGGCAGAACGATCTTCATTACCTTTCCCATATCAGCCGGAGATGCAGCGCCAACCTCAGCGATTGCTTTTTCAACCAGGGCCTGTAATTCATCAGACGGCATGGCTTTTGGCAGGAACTCATCCAAAACCGCCAGTTCTTCTTCCAATGCACCGACCAGATCACTGCGGTTTGCTTTCTCTGCTTCTTCAAGTGCCTCTTTGAGATTCTTGACTTCTTTCTGCAAAATTGACAGGATCGCCGCTTCATCCAAAGCGGTCTGACGATCAACTTCGGCCTGTTTTATAGCGGCCAATGCCATACGGACAGTGGTCTTGCGCACTGTATCACCCGATCGCATGGCATCTTTAACTGCATTTTCAAGTTGAGTTTTCGTATCCATGTTTTGATTATACCCGAAGGGCCTCCTTATATTCGCGCCGTATCCCGGTAAACAGAGGCGCCAACTCGCTGGTTAATTGACGTATTGTCCAGTCATATTCATACCTGGTCCGTTTGGTTGCGGCTTCAACCGCATAGAAAAAGTCCTGCCCCTGCCTGGGGCTGTCCAGGTTCATCCAGGCATGGGAATCAAGCGGCAGGAGGGGAATGACCAGTTTCCTGATCCCCGGCAGGAAGCTCAGGGCCTCCCAGGGATAATAGAGTTTACCGGAGCGGAGATCCGGGCTGGAAAGCAGTTCAGGGATGAGCGGTTCGATCTGGTCAGGAGAAGGACGCACCCGCGCCTCATAATCCGCCAGCCACAGCCTGACGTAATTGCTGTGCGCGTAAAAATCCTGTGCGGTATGCGTCAGCTTTCCAAAAGCAGTCCAGGCGGACTTCTTATTACCGGCACGCAGCGCGGGTGCGACCAAACTTCGCTGCGCTTCGATAAAAGCTTTCCCGGCTTCAAAGGCATTATTGTCGAAATGATATTCATCGTGCCCGATCTGGCCCGGCAGGTTGTCGAGGGACAGGTTGGCCGATATCACTACCTTCAGAACCTGCGGGCTCAGGACATCTTCCAGGGCAGTTGTCGTTATCGAGCGATGGTAGCTGGTCAACATAGGACAATTATCCCACATCCAGCCCATTCCGTAACCCGTGCGTTTCGTTAAGATGAAAATCTCTGGACAGTTTTTACATATGAAACCCCGGATATCGATCCGGGATAAGTCCCCATAGTCGGTTTATAATACAGCAATGGATACTTTCTTCACCAGGAAAGGCGACGATGGTACGACCGGCGTACTAGGAGAAGGGCGCCTGCCGAAACATCACCTGCGGATGGAAGCCCTGGGGTCACTGGATGAAGCGACAGCCGCCCTGGGACTGTCCCGGGCCATGTCAGGCCGGGTCCAGACCCAAACGCTTCTGGCCCGGATCCAGAACGACCTTTATCAGATGATGGCAGAAGTAGCAGCTACGCCCGAAAATGCACTCAACTTCCGGGCTATCGATGCCAAACGCGTGACCTGGCTGGAAGACCAGATCAAGCGGCTGTCCGGAGAGGTACAAATACCTAAGGAATTCATCCTGCCCGGTGAGACGCCCGTCAGCGGCGCCCTGGCGCTGGCCCGGACGATCACCCGGCGGGCCGAACGCAGGGTATCGGAACTGCTCGCCCGGCAGGAACTTGCCAACCAGGACCTGCTGCGATATCTTAACCGTCTTTCCTCCCTGATCTTCGTACTGGAAATCCAGGCCAACCAGCAGGCTGGCAAACCAACCCAATTCGTAAAGAAATGATATGACCGGGACTTTCATTAACATCGCAACCGTCCTGATGGGCGGGATCCTGGGGCTGCTGTTCGGCTCTCGCCTGTCCGATAGGATAAAACAAACCATTATCGCCGGTCTGGGACTGTTCACGGCGGCGTACGGCATCTTCAAATTCACGGCTGCCAATAACGAACTGATCATTTTGGGCAGCCTGCTGCTTGGCGGCTTGCTGGGAGAGTGGTGGAAGATCGAAGACGGGCTGCAAAACCTGGGGAATTGGCTGGAACAGCGCTTCAATGGGAATGGGGGAAGCGGCAGTGACCGCTTCATACGCGGTTTCCTGACCGCCTCGCTGGTCTTCTGTGTGGGTCCGATGACGATTATGGGAGCCATCGAAGACGGCCTGAGCGGCGACTATACCACCCTGGCAACCAAAGCCATCCTGGACGGGTTTGCCGCGCTGGCCTTTGCTTCCAGCCTGGGTATCGGCGTGCTGTTTTCTATCCTGGTGATCCTGGTCTTCCAGGGGGGGATCAGCCTGATGGCCACCCAACTGGATGCAATCGTTACCCCTGCTATGCTGAATGAACTGACCGCAGTCGGCGGCTTGATCCTGGTTGGGCTGGCTGTCAGCAGCCTGCTTGAAATCAAGAAGATACGCACCGGGAATTTCCTGCCGGCGCTGTTCATCGCGCCGCTGATCGTCTGGGGGCTGGAAAAACTGGGAATATAGAAAAGGGTGCGGACAAGTCCGCACCCTGAAATTCAAGCGTTTTCCCAAGAATCATTGGGTATTCATTTCTGCCAGGGCAGCTTCAATTTCAGCCTCAAAGAGCACAAACGGTACAGCGCCAACGATCGGTTTCGTGACTGTCTCGCCATCGACTTCATACGTCAGGATAAACGTCGGCGTCGCTTCAATCCCGTCTGCAGCGCCACCGGTTATATCCTGATCGACACGATCGCGATACTTGCCGCTGTTTACACAGGATCTGAACTCACCCATATCCAGGTCAAGCACCTGGGCTTCGCTCATCAAGAATGAATTGGTGATTGGCATTCCGTAATCCAGATACAACAAGTCGTGATATTCCCAGAATTTATTTTGATCGCCGGCGCAGTAAGCAGCATGGATGGCATCCTCCCGGGATGTCCCAGGGAAGGGAGACCGGTAAATGAAATAAACCTTCCCGGTTTTCACATAAGCATCCACAATCAGGTGTTCAGTCTCAAGCGCAAAATCCCGGCAGTGCGAACACTGGAAATCGGCATATTCAGTGATCTTCAACGGTGCGCTGGGATCGCCCATGGCATTGCTGTCTGCCATTGGGCGTGCATGCACGTCACTCAGCACCTCGGCTTTCCTTTGGTTTAAGGCGATAGTCGGATAGACGATCAATCCAAAAGCCAGCAGTACCGCGCCGACAGTCACAACGATGATCCAGATGATGCGTTGTAACTTCCGCTGCCTTTCACGTCTTTCCCGAATGATTTTTCGTTTGCTCATAAGTACTCCTGCTTCATCGAAAACATAGACTTGGAATTTTGCCATGTTCGGTTGGATTTGTCCATAGTAGGATAATTAACATTAGATTAGAGGTTGCATTCCGCGTTATTATGACAAACGGGAGGCAGGGTCCGGTGGTATTTTCACAATCCCTCTACCGGTGTTTATCGGGGAGTAGCGCTGCAGTCGAAAAGTCTCATCCGGGGTAATCGGCGCCGTCAAGGGCGCCAACCTGAATGGGGTGAGGGTTTGCTGATGATTATGTCCGCGAATAAATTTTAAACTCGCATTTTTGAGCCCCGGCCGCCCGGCAAGCAATTTCTTCGATGTCATACTCTTTCCTGGCAGCCCAATACAATGCTTCTTGAATCACCCCCAGGGTCACAAAACAAACCGCCTTATCGCTGACCTGTCCGTGTGTGGTTGGACTGGCGTGGTCAACCAGCATCCAGTCCAGATCCAGGCTGTGAATGGACATATCTGCCGAATTGACACTCAGCAAGCGGGAAATCAACTCAAGGGTGAATTTGATCCGCAATTCAATGGGGAGTATGCGAATGATCCAACTCAGGACCTTCTCCTTCAAGGAGAAGTCGTCCAGCATGCGGCTCCACAGGTTCTTGCCAACACGAAGCAGGAGTCCTCGTGCACCGCGTCCGTAATAAGCACGGATTGCCTGCTGCAGGGAGGCATATGCCTCGCCTGCTGTAAGGTCGTTCAATTGGTTCAGGACCATTGAATTGGCCTGGTCTGAAGCCAGCCCTGCTTTTTGCAGTACAACATCAAGGTTCTTCCGGCCAAGCTCTGCTGCGGCAGCCCGGAAAAATTTCATCAATATGTTTGCAGGAAAAGGCGGTGCTTTTTTTCTTACCATGATCGTGCTCCCAAAGAACCTCAGGAATGGACTTCAAATTCATAGACGGAATACTGCTCTCCTGTCCTGACAAAACCAGCCTGCCCATATAGGGCCAGCGATGCCAGGTTGTCGCTCTGGGTATTGACCGTCAGGCGGTTTATCGCCCGTTTTCGAAGTTTGTCCACCAGGTCAGCGATCAAGGCCCGTCCAATACCCTGGCGTTGAAATTCAGGAACAATCGCCAAACGAGCCAGGTGGGCGCCCGAGGGCGTCTGGGTACTGATCTGGTATCCAATAACCCGGTCATTGTGGAGTGCAGCGGTTGCCAGAACAGCCTGGGGAAACGCCATTTCGAAGGACGATTGAGTATGCTGCCATAATGGAGAAAAAGCGGCTTTGTCAGTGTGGACCACTCCCGGCAGATCTTCCACCATCATGGGACGAATTGTGATCTCCGGCGCCACATGGGGCTGGACAGGGAAACGGCCTCTTCTTTCCAAAAGGATAATCTGCTGCCGGGTAATAAACCCATTCTGTTCCAATAACACCCGGAACCAGCCTTGCGAACAGATGGCCGCGACGCAGACATTTCCAAACTGACTGAAATACTCCCTGGCATGTCCCCACAATAGTGACCAGGCTTTATTCATGTTCATTAAACCCGAATACGCGAACAAACGTATCCAGGCAATCTGAGGCGGCTCTTGTGGACAGGCCAATACTGCCTGAACACTGCCGTTTTTCTCAATAACCCAATAATCCGGGACGCCCAACCACTCCAGGGGTGAACACCAATCAAGATGCCGATAGACAAATGGTTCAAAGAACATTAGAGTGCTGATTTGCTGCCGATCCCCTGTCCTTGCAGACCGAACTCTAAGGTTCACATCGATCATCGCACAAATAGTTTGACGAAAAACTTCAGCACTCGATCCAAAAATGATGGATTCTCCACTGAACTCAAGGAACCGAGTTTGGAGATAGAATAATCCATCAATTTTCCTTTACGCAGGTTGAGTTCTGCTGCGGCTTGCAGGACTGCCGCTTCCATATCCCCGCTGCCAATTTCCGCAAACAGCCTGGCGGAGGCTTCATATGCCGTAACTGCTTCATCAATGCGTTTCAAGGCTTCCAACGCTGCTGCCTGATTCCCGATCGTCATTGCCTGCCGTTCGACATCCCCAGCCTGGCGAAACACTTCTTCAGTACCTTCCAGGGCTTCCAGGGCTCCCTGAGCATTCTTGCTTTTCAACATACAGACGCTCTGGTTATTCCTGGCTTCAGCTGCATTGAGTACATCACCCAGAGCTTCATACGCTGAGACAGCCTCAGAAAAAAAACGGACTGCTTCAGTATACTTATGAGATGCAAATAATTTTTTCCCCTTTTCCGTCAGGGATTGTGGATCAAGTTTATCAACCATAACATCCTACAAAGTGATATCCAGCAAGGCTTCTGCAATCGATCTCAGCCTCTCGGTTGAAAGGTCGCTCAAATTCCTGGCCAACTCGAGATAGGGGCGGTTCACCGGTTGACACACGAAGTCCTGCAGTTCAGGGGACAGGTCCAAAAAAGCCTGAAGAGCCCTTTGTTTATTTATCCACTGCCCGATTGGGCCATTTTTATCAAAAAATGTTTCAATCTTTCCCCCCAGTACAGTCAGGATCCCTTCCAATTCCGGTAAAGAGATCGGTCGCTCTCCCAGTTCATAAGACTTGAGACGCCTGGTTGGAATCCCTGTTTGTTCAGACACAGCCTTCATGGAAATACTTGCATTCATCCGTTCCTGACGAAGTAAGGCTCCAACCATACGATGCCGCAAGCTGACCAGGCGAGGCAAATCCAGGGGTTCGGTGGCCGGAACATCGTTTGAGATAGCCTGTTGGCCCCAGAAGTGACCGATGGGCAAATCCATATAATATACCAGGGTCTCCAATTCGGGCAGGGAAGGTGAGTTGAACCCCTCTTCATAAGATTTATAGGCGCCCTTTGTCACACCAATGGCATCGGCGCATTCCTGAATGGATTTTCGCTGCGACAGACGTGCATCCCGCAGCAAAACGCCCAGCTTCTTAGCCCGAAGGGTAATTCTGGATTTGATGTCCATACGATACCTCAGTTAGCTTTCTTGTACTGTGTCAAGGCTGATGTAATTATAAAGTATAGTTCACAGGTCAACAAACTATCTGTAGCGTCTTCCTGGTGAGCGCAGACTGGCGGTAACAGATTCCATGGTGGCGCCAAACATTCTCGGCCCTAAATCAAATCCAGCAGCCTGAAGACGAGGGGTAAACATAGGACGTATGCCAGTCGGCTTCAACGAACCAATAATTCGCCCACCCTCAACACCCGACTGTTCGAATTTGAAGATTTCCGTCAACACAATGGTTTCCCCCTCCATACCAGCGACTTCGGTAATCGAAGTAACTTTTCGTGAACCGTCCTTTAACCTCGACTGCTGAACGATCAGGTCAACCGCAGAGGAGATTTGCTGGCGAACAATTTTTATTGGCAAATCCATGCCCGCCATCATAATCAGCGTTTCCAAACGGGACAGGGCATCACGCGGAGCATTGGCATGGATGGTTGTCAGAGAACCGTCATGCCCTGTATTCATCGCCTGCAGCATATCAAGCGCTTCACCACCTCGGCACTCACCTACAACAATTCGATCCGGTCGCATGCGCAGTGAATTGCGAACCAAGTCACGCACACTGACACTCCCAATCCCATCTGCATTGGGAGCTTTGGTCTCCAACCGTACCACATGGTCCTGCTGGAGCTGGAGTTCAGCAGCATCTTCGATCGTCACGATGCGTTCATCTTCCGGGATAAACCCCGAGAGCACATTCAACAATGTGGTTTTGCCCGAACCTGTACCGCCGGATATGATCGTATTCAAACGAGCCCGGACACAGGCTTTTAAGAACTCAGCCATACCCTCTGTCAACGAACCGAATTTAACCAATTGTTCGATTGTCAGCTTCTCTTTTGAAAATTTTCGGATGGTTATCGAAGAACCATCAATTGCTACTGGAGGAATGACTGCATTGACACGCGATCCGTCTGGTAAACGAGCATCCACCGTGGGATTATCAGCATCGACCCGGCGTCCCAACGGCAGGATAATACGGTCGATAATACGCTGTACATGCTGATCATCTTCAAAGATGACCGGCGTTTTTGCGAGCTTCCCTTTTCGCTCGACATAAACACTTCTTGGCCCATTGACCATGACTTCACTAACATCGTCATCATCCAACAAAGGTTGGATTGGGCCATACCCCAGCAAGTCATTTGAGATTTGATGAAAAATATGCCGCTTCAGGTCATCTGAGAACTGCAAGCGAGTTTGCGTATATATTTCCTGAAACCGCTGCTCAATGATTTCCTTCCTCTGGGAAGGTAAAATACTTTCACCTTCCAGAGAGCGAGAGATATTTTCAATCAGGTATTTTTTAAGACGAACAAAGTCCGTTTGAGAAAGCCCGCCGGTATTTTTTGTTAACGGTGTACCCATAAATTAACCACTCATCTCTGAAAATCCTTCAATATAATCATCATCCGGCAATACCCAGATGATCTGTTCCTTGCAAACTGCCAGAAATTTAGTCTTGTATAGGGGTTTCTTATCTAAAGAATAAATTGTGGCATCCGTTATTGCCAGGAACAATTCATCCCGATCCAATTCATCTTTGATTCTTTCTGATTCTCGGATATGGATCTCCCCATAAATAAGATGCAATGATGTCTGCATATAAGCTTTAATAGGAGCTTTTCGAATAACATCTGTATAGTATTTACCTTTATCATCATATTGTATTGTCATTGCGTCTCCTGGATTTTCTCACTCCAATCGGAGCTTTCGTGCCAACTCAGCCATTTCGGAAGAAGCCTGCCGTAATACCATTGTGGCGGTATCGTTAGGGAACTTCTCAATAATTGGTTGATGTTGATTATTCGCCAAGGAAAAATTCCCCCCCATATAGGGTACCGCGTATTTTATATCGAACCCGAGGATATCTTCGGCTTCTGCTTTTGTGATCCCTTCAAGTCCAACAGCCCGGTTGAGAAGCGTGTAGAGGCGTTCCGCGCCGATGCCTTGCGCCTGTAAATACTCCCACACTGTTTTGGTGAGCGTCACCGTACTCAGGTCTGTACTCACGACCAATGCGATCAGGTCTGCCTGCTGTATCAACGGCAAGCTGATGCGAGAGAGAGACCGACCCAGGTCCAGTAAAACCAGATCGTATTCTGACTGCAACACTCGCATAATACCCTGAATTCGACCGACATTAAGACTGTTGGCAGATTCAGGATCCGGAGCCCCCGCCAGTAACTGGAACCTCCAGTTGTCTATCACCGGAAGATTCTCCCGAAAATAATCACTGGTGGTTTGTTCCGGTGGTAAATCTGAAATGGTAACCAGGTTCAATGCGTCTTCATATCCTACAATCGGCGCGATCGAACTGATTGGCAGCACGAAGTCTGCAACGACGATATTCATTTCCGGTTTAAATTTTGAGATGCTTGTGGCAATATTCGCACAAAGTGACGAAGTGCCTGTCCCCCCCTTGGCGCTTAAAAATACAATCAACAGGCCATTCTCTTCTGGGCTTTCCTTTTTCCTGAGTTGGATGTCCAGGGTATCCGTCAAACCGGAAAGCGCTTCTGACGATTTCACAAGAAAACCATCATACCCAATGGCGATACTGGATTCCTTCAGCCCCGGGCTTGAGTCCCGGCTGAGTGCAATCACCGGTAACCGGGCTGTTCTTCGATCCTGACGCAGTTTGTTGATGAACTCCTCACTACTCAGATCTGGCAAAACCGGATCAACCAGCATCAAATCCGGGTGATCTCTCCAGGTGCTGATCAAACCTTCCTTACCAGATGCAGCCTGCAACACAGTGTAGTGATTTTTCTGCAAAATGCGCGAAAGGAAAATTCTACTGGCAGAGTCATCATCAACAATAAGAATGGTCTTCCCGGTCAAGACGAAACTCCTACTCCTCCAGCGGAGGCATTAAGTATCCCAGGCCCGATCGTGTAACAATATGTTTTGGGTTATGAGGGTCATCCTCAATCTTTTGGCGCAGGCGGGCGATACTGACCCACAGGATTTCCTTGTCCGATTTGTATTCCTGGCCCCAGACACTGGAAAGCAACTCTTCAGCGGACATAATTTCGCCGACATTGTGTGCAAATTGCAATAACAACCGATATTCGGTTGCAGAAAGAGAGATGGGCTGTTCCCCGCGCCAGACTTCAGCCCGGGCAAAATCGATTTTCAAATTATCGTGGGTAAAGAAACGAGTCTGCCCCGCCTCGACCAGCGGTTGTGCTCGCCGTAATACTGCCCTAACCCGGGCCAATAATTCGGTGGCAGAAAACGGTTTGACCAGATAATCATCTGCTCCCAGATCGAGACCTCGCACCCTGTCCTGTTCTTCTCCTTTGGCGGTCAACATGATAATTGGAACATTGGAAAACTCACGGATACGCTGGCAGGTAGAGAAGCCATCCAGATTCGGCATCATAATATCCAAGAGGATCAAGTCGATGGGTTGATTGGAGAATGTTTCAACTGCCTGCAATCCATCCTGAGCTGTAACAACTTCATAGCCATCAGTACGCAAGTTTGCTTCCAGAAGGCGAAGATATCGTGGTTCATCATCTACAATCAAGATACGTTTAGCCATAATTTCTAATCTCCTTAGGGCCACATTCTAGGCCGGTAACTCGATGCAAAAAGTAGTTCCATCTCCCGGAATAGATACTGCCCAAATCTTACCATGATGTGCCTGCACTATTTGCTTACAAATGTATAATCCTAAACCAGTACCCGGACTCGTTGTTTGAGAGGGCACACGATAGAAACGGTCAAATATAAACGGTAAATATTCAGAAGCAATACCCGGTCCATTATCCTTGAACAACACCAGTAAATTCCCATGACGATTTTCAATACGAATCTCAATTTTTGTTCCAGGAGCGTATTTTGCAGCATTGCTGAATAAATTTTCAAAAACCTCACTTAGACGCACGCCGTCTCCGTAAATAGTAGTTGCTTTATCTACATCCAGGTCGACTACCAGGAATTTATGGCGTACCTGTGCTCGCGTTGCTGCGTCCCGGATCAGGGCATCCAACCGTATCGGCTGGAAATTCATTTCTAAGGTATCACTCTCCAAGCGAGCAGATTCAAGAATATTCTCGATGAGTTCTGTTAAACGATCTGCTTCTTCATCAATAATTGTCAAAAACTCCTGGACTGTTTCCTCATCCCAAATTGTATCCCGTCTCAACAAAGTTGTACTATACCCTTTGATAAATCCCAATGGAGTACGCAATTCATGCGATATTGTAGCTACAAAATCATCCTGTAATTGAACCTGCCTGCGAAGCGCCTCCAATTGTTTGACCACATCCTGATATCGCCAATGTTCAACCAATTGCATTACCACAAGACCAACAAAAGAGGTCAAACGAATATCTTCTGTTGAAAACGGAGGCCCACCAAAACGAATAAAGACCAGGGCGCCTTTTGGGGCTTCACTATTACCCATATAGAGAGGGGCGCCAATCAAGAAAGCCTGATGTAACCGGTCATCGGAACTGCTTTTCTTTGGTTCCTGTACAATAATCTGGTTTTTAATAAATACCTGACCTGCAATGAGTTCTCCCCAGGCAACATCAGCTTCTGCTTTCTTCCCGCGTCCCACCGCGCGTGCATAAATAACTTCACCTGAGTCTGCATCGGGTTCAATCATGTAAACAGCTACATTATCAAAGACAAACTCCTGGCGCACAGCAGAAATCAATGCTTCCATGGATGTCTTCCAACTGGACTGTTGTACGCCTTTTTGAAAAATTATATGCAGGAAATCCAGGGTTTTCAAATCCATATCGTTATACTCAAACCATCAATCGCTTGCTGAAATCAAGAGTGGAAATTTTACGGTTGTGCCTCTTCCTTCCACAGACTTAACATCAATTATTGAGCCATGCGCCTCAATAATTTCCTGAATAAGAGACAAACCCAGACCGGTTCCGCCATACCGCCTTGTAGAAGAGCCGTCCAGTTGGTGGAATGGTTCGAATACCTCTTTCATACGTTCCGGGGGGATCCCAATACCAGTATCCACTATGGATACGTTCACCAACTTATCACTGTCCTTTCTAAGATTGACTACAACCATCCCTCCGGCAGGAGTGAACTTGATCCCATTATCCAGTAGTTGAGAAATCACCCAAGACATCTTCTGCGGGTCGATTTGGACCAGAGGCAAGTCTTCATCAGCAGCAATGTGAACAGTTACCCCTCTGGATTCAGCTTTCTGCTGTGCAGATTTAACACAAATCTCAGACAAGGTCATAATCTCTGTTGGTTCCTGTTTAATCGTCAATTCTCCACGCGAAGCCATTGAGAACATGATCAAATCATCGATCAAACTCTCCAGACGATTGGTTGAATGTTGGCTCACCTGCAAGGCATGTGCCTGGTCTTCAGTTAATGGACCCAAAGACCCTGTTACCAACAATTCAATATAACCTTTCATATGGGTCAAAGGAGTACGTAGTTCATGAGAGATATTTGAGATGAAATTTGCTTTCAATTGAGCAAGCTCATTCAAACGGTGTAAGGCTTCCTGCAATTCAGCAGTACGCTCCTTTACACGGCGTTCGAGGTTTCGATTCGCGGCTTGAAGCGCTCCTCGCAGCCGTAAAATCTGTTCAGTCACTGTCGCATCCAAATCACTGCGTTCAATCAAACCCAGGTCGACCAGGGTTTCCCCCAACAACCGAGAATTACCATTAGAAACCTGCTGCCGCTGATAAGTAAGCGCCTTCTCCAGGTCTTCCTCAGTTAGTTTTCCTTTCTTTATCAGGTACTCACCAATACGTGGCACCAACATCTCTGGGGTTAAGCGCGTCTGTTCTGGCATAGGATTGGTTCCATTACGGATTAAGAACCCATTCTCCGGAAATCATTACTGCCGAAGCTCGTATTTTGTGTAACGAAGATGGATCACAAGAAAATGGATCTGTGTCAAGGACAATCAAATCTGCCAGGTAACCAGGCTTAATACAACCCAAACTACCTTCCATACCTGCCGCATATGCTGCCCCAGCAGTGAAACCGTGAATGGCTTCTTCAACTGACAGGCATTGTTCCGAATACCACCTGACTGAACAATCATCTTTATCCTGGCGATTTACCGCGGCATAAATCCCCAGGAAGGGATCAGGCAATTCTACCGGTGCATCTGACCCAAATGCCAAACTGGCTCCATGCTCCAATTGAGAACGCCACGCATATGATAACGAAGCACGTTTGCCCCAAAATTCATCAGCCATCGCCATATCCGAGATCACATGCGTGGGCTGCATTGAAGCAATAACATCCAGCACACCCAAACGTCCCACATCATCCAGATGGATAAGTTGAACGTGTTCAATACGATGTCGCAAAGCAGGCAAACCTTTCTGTTTTTCAAAAGAGCGCAGCTTTTCGATGGCGTCTAATGCTTCCCGGTTAGCCCGGTCACCAATCGCATGTACAGCCAGACTCAGACCAGATTCAGCCGCCTGGCAGCCGATATCGAATAATTCTGAAGCATTAATATTTAGAATACCATAATTCCCCGATTCGTGCTCATAACTATCAATCATAGCTGCTGTACATGGTCCCAGGGCCCCATCCATAAATACCTTGACGGGACCAATTCTCAAATAATCATCTCCAAACCCCGTATGCAGCCCCAAAGCGGCAGCATGAGACAAATTTTCAAGAGGTACACTTTTTACAACTCGTAATCCCAGCTCTTTTCTGGAATGTAGATACTGCAATGCCCTGAAACACATCTGATGGTCAAAATCATGTACGCCTGTCAGACCTAAAGGCCATAATGTCTTTTGTGCTTCTTTAATAGCCTCGGCTGCTTCAAGTTCACCTGGTTGAGGAATTACCCGCTCCACAAGCTGCATGGCACTTTCAAATAAAATTCCGGTCAAACGACCATCCCGGTCACGCTGTAAACGGCCCTTGGGTGGATCGGGAGTTTCGCTGGTTATCCCGGCCAGATCCAAGGCAGCTGAGTTAGCCCAGCCAGCGTGCAATGATTTAGCAGTCAGATAAACAGGGCGCCCTGATGAAATCGCATCCAGATCAGCCGCATTTCCATAGCCTGGTACACATCGATCTTCTGAAGAAGGGCTATCCTTCCAGATATTCTGGTTCCATCCATGGCCCAGGATCCAGTTCCCTGATTGTGTAATCCCAACCCGTTCCCGAATTCGTTCCAGGCAAAGTGCATACGAGTTGATCTCACAATTTACTTTCCTCAATCCAAGTGCATAGGTCTGTAAATGGAAATGGGAATCAATCAGGCCAGGAAGCAGCACCTGGCCCGCCATATTCAGCTTTTTTACTTCTCTGTCAACCTGATTTACAAGTTCATCATCCCCAACAAATGTCACCCTCCCACCCTCAACTACCAATGCCGAAGCGAATGGCCTCGAGGGATCCAGTGTATAGACACGGGCATTATAGAGCAACATCATGGCAATTACTCGTTCAGTAAGCGCTCCAGTAAGGCATCCAACTCTTCATCTGAGTAATAATGGATTGTCATACTCCCGCCCTTGCTCCCATGACGCAGTGATACCTTCGTACCCAGGCTCTCCCTCAAACGCCGCTCTATATCAGATACATCAGGAGATGTACTTACTTTTCTCTTTGCCGCAAGTTTCTCTCCACCCAGTTTGCGGACAAGCGCCTCCGTTTGCCTGACACTTAATTCAAGGTTGATAATGGTTTGTAAAGCAGCATCCTGGGCATCAGGAGAAGCTAAACCGAGAAGGGCACGAGCATGTCCTTCACTGATCTGCCCATCGACCAAAGCCTGCCTGGATTGCGGGGCTTTCAAGTTCAGCAACCGCAGGGTATTTGTAATCGCACTGCGGCTTTTACCAACTCGTTTGGCGATCTCATCATGAGAAAGGTTAAAATCCTCAACCAACTGCTGGTAAGCATCAGCTTCTTCCAACGGGTTTAAATCATCTCGCTGGACATTTTCAATCAATGCCAGTTCAAGCATCTCCCGATCACTGGCCTGACGAATTACCACTGGAACTGTTTCCAATCCAGCCTTTCGACTTGCCTCCAGACGACGTTCACCTGCGATTAACGTATATGTTCCATCTTTATTAGGAGAAACAATCAAAGGCTGGATAACACCGTGTTCCCGGATTGATTCGGTTAATTCTTTCAGCTTTTGCGAATCAAAATGTACTCGCGGCTGGCGTGGATTCCTGGACACAGCAACCAGGGAAACCTGTGTGGCGTTCCCGGTTCCAGCAGTTGACTTCTGCTGGTCACTTCCACCAGGGATAAGAGCGTCCAGGCCTTTACCAAGACCAGTTCGTTGCGCCATGACCTTTCTCCTTTATACCGGGACCTTTACTCCATCACCAGCCAATACTTCCTGAGCAAGTTTTGAATATGCATCTGCTCCTACCGAAGTCGGTGAATAGACAGATATCGGTAGCCCATAGGATGGCGCCTCTGCCAGACGAATGCTGCGCGGTATGATTGTTTTGAATACTTGCTCCGGAAAATGCCGGTTGACTTCCTCAACCACATCAGATGACAGATTGGTGCGACCATCGTACATCGTCAGTACAACACCGCGCACGCTCATTTCCGGAAAGAGGGCGGCACGCACCCGTCCCAATGTTTCCGTCAACTGTCCTAGTCCTTCCAAGGCCAGATATTCACACTGAACCGGAATGACAACGCCGTCCTTTGCCCCCACCAGTCCATTGATGGTCAATAAACTGAGAGAAGGAGGACAGTCAATCAAAATATAATCATAGCGATCCTGAACGGTTCTAAGCGCCTTCTTGAGACGTGTTTCACGAGCCAATTCATTGACCAGTTCTACTTCGGCGCCAGCCAGAGCTGGTGCTGAAGGCAATATTGACAGTTTCAATCGTTCGTTAACCAAAATATTTTCAGAAAGCGATGCTGATTCCAACAACGCTTCATAGGTTCCACCCTTGACTGAATACTTATCAACGCCAAGACAAGATGTTGCATTTGCCTGAGGATCGATATCGACAATCAAGACACGCTGGCCATAATCAGCCAGGTAAGCGCCAAGATTGATAGCCGTTGTGGTTTTACCTACACCACCTTTTTGGTTAACCAGGGTATAAATACGAGCCATAAACTATAAAACCTCCATCATACAGGTCTGGATTTCATCTCCGGTGGGGACACCGTCCAACCCTGAGCGCTGCACTGAATTTGAGGCCACCTGTGTGGCAAAACGCGCCGCCTCCCATGGATCACGGGTGGCGAATAAACGAACAAAAAAAGCAGCCGCAAAAATGTCGCCTGCCCCGGTTGGATCGATTTCTTCAACCTGATGCGCACAAAAACGCCGTAAGTCACCATTCCAGTAGAGTCGTGCTCCTGCCGGCCCTTCTGTTACAACTAATATACGGCTGGACAATGCCAACTCTTCAATTGTATCTTCATCTTTATCTACATCATCAATACTGATTACCACAGCACCAACTCCGGGTAACACTTGAACAGACTGCGTCCAATCACAATGGCTGATAGTACCGGTCGTATCCCATTGTCGATACCATCCCTGGGGAGTCAGACCGATCAACGAAGATTTGAAACCGTCCAAAGGGATTCTATCGATTTCCTGGGCAATTGGACCAATGTGAAGGATTGGAGCCGTTCTCCACACTTGTGGGACCAATTCATAAGTAAGTTTTTCTGCCTGGTGGTGTAGAACCTGCTTTCGAGATAGTCCGGCAGTTATATTCTCAAATGTTGTTGTTCCCTCAGAGGCCAGAGAAATCACAGGGATATTACCAAGTGGATCCAACGAAATATCTGATCCAAATGACGTTACAATACCGGCCCTCAACCCCATCGCCTGTGCGGTCAGAGCAGCATACGCCACTGTCCCCCCCAGACGATATCCATCCGGAATCAGATCTTTTGCAACGTGTCCAATCACCAAATAATCCACTGGTTCGAGGGTTGCCAAATTCAACATACCATCATTATACCTGAGTTAAAAATCCGGTACCCTTCATTAAAATGGTAGGACAAGATCGACTCTTGTCCTACCATTTCCTGTCAGCATTCCCTTGCGCCTTACAGCACAGTGATGTCAGTCCTCTCTCGGGAGGATGGCAACTTTCCGATGAGGCTCTTCGCCAGAACTCTCAGTCCTTACACCAGGATGGTCCCGGAGTTCGAGGTGAATAAAGCGTCTTTCATTTGGCGGCATCGGTTCAAGGACATGACGGCGTCCTGTTTTTATGGTTTGCTCTGCCATCCTTTTCGCCATCCGGCGGAGCTGTCGCTCCCGCCTTGAACGATATCCCTCAACATCAACGTGTAACTGAACCCATTGTTCAAGTTTTTTACTGACAATCAGACTGGCAATATATTGAAAAGCATTCAGGGTTTCAGAACGGCGTCCAATCAATACACCGAGATCGTCACCTCGAATTTCCACATCTACCGGAATACGACCTTCCCGGTCTGTATTCCCAAAATGAGCAGATACCTGGGCTTTCAAATTCATTAAAGCCAGTAATTTGGAGACAGCACCTTCGGAAAGATCAATAAGCTGATCCTTTTCTTCTGAAGATGTGTCTGCTCCAGCGATCTTCTCTGGTTCCGCACCAATCGGGACAGGCTCGGTTACAGTCTCCGGAGTATCTTGTGGTTCTTCCAGGGCAGGTTTCTTGTCTGGGCCATTGACTGTCAGGCGAACACGCACCTGCCGCCCTCCTAATCCAAAGAGACCCTTGCCTCCTGTATCCAGGACTTCAACAGAAACCGCATCTGCCGTCAAACCCAGTTGAGACAACCCTTTCGCCAGGGCTTCTTCAACTGTTGGTGCAATTACTTCTAAAGTCGTGCGTTCATCCATCCGAAACCTCCCTGCTCCATAATTATTGTGTCTTATTCGCCCCGGGGATTATGTTGCGCCAGTTTGCCCGTCCTTGGATTGCATACTGGAAAATCCCCAGGAGATTGCTGGTAATGAAATAGACCGATAAGCCCGATGGAAAGGTCAGGGCAAAATATCCTAACAACAAAGGCATATAAATGCTCATCATACTGCTCATCATTGCACTTTGATCCTGACCAGAACCAGATGTTTTTGTCGAGGGAGCCGGCATGGTCAACTTGGATTGAATATAGGTTGTTGCGGCAACGATAAGGGCCAGAGTTGGGAATCCGTTAGGGAGGAAATCAATGGCAAACCCGGCCGGGAAAGGAATTCCCTCAGGTCTTGCCAGATCCATCCACAAGAATTGGCTGTTGACCGGAATGATTGCCGCGACATCTGTCATCACCTTCCCCAACCAGGGTGTCCGCGCCAACTGCAGCAGCTGAAGTGGTGTGGTCGCCAGGGCACGGATAACGCTCTGATAAAGAGCAATGATAATTGGAAACTGGACCAACGTCGGCAGGCAAGAACCAAAGGGGTTGATCCCCCGTTCCTTGTAGATGCGCATCTGTTCCTGGGCCAACTTTTCCTTATCTTTTTCATACTTCTTCTGGATCTTCAGCCATTCAGGGTCGTTTTGTAATTCCTGCATCGCCTGGGCGCCCTTTAACTGCTGGGCTGTCAAAGGCCAGGTAACCACACGAATCAGGATTGTAAAAAGTATGATCGCAATCCCGAAATTATGTCCGACGACACTGTAGATCCATAGTAATGCCGTCGTAAAAAAGGCAATAAATTGTTCCCACATAAGCATACCTACTTTTCTTTAGCGGGGGTAAACACCCACTCTTGTTTGCCTTCCAGGTCATAAGCAAACAGCAAGGTTTCAGATTCAGAGGGAGCCACCAAAAGAAGCTCTCCGGCGAGTACAGGGGCTGAGTATATCTTGCCATCAACGATCTGTGAACGATATTTCCCTTTAGAATCGATAAAATACAGATTGCCCGATTCTGTGGTGACAACTACATTATCAGATAAAACCAGCGGGCTGCCAACAATTGCATCATCCGGTTTTATCGCTGGATAACTCAATTCACCACCGGAAATATCAAAGGCATAAAAATTACCTTCGAGATCACCAAAATAAAGCATTTCTTCATCCAATACCGGGGCGCCCCAAACCCAACCCCTGGTTTCAAGCAGATCAGATACCGTTTTCTCTACTGTATCTATCACTTCAACCCTGGATGCGAATGAACCAACATAAAGTTTATTGTCAGAAGCAACAACTGGTGCGCCCATCACTGCACCGTTCAACTCAACGATCCAGGCAACAGCGTGAGTTTCAGGATTTACCGCATAAAGTCTGTGATCCAGAGATGGGACATAAAGCAGTTCACCATCTGTAGCCGGTGTCGTCCATAGCTGGCCTCCCAGTTTCACCGACCACAATAAATTTCCCTTCATATCCAGCGCATACAGATGGCCATCACCATTCGGAGCATAGATGATTTCATTCCATACCAATGGGCTCGCCACCCAACGATCAGCTGCCGCATCGAAAACCCAATTCTCACTGGGAGGATTCCCGGATTGGGGATTGAGGCTGATCAAGCTATGATTATTGCCACCGCTGCCGATAATCAACTGCCCATCCGGGGTTTTTAGTGGCGGGGCAAAAAACACCTTTTTGGCGTCGCCCTTTACAGGATATTTCCATACCTGTAACCCATTGGCCAAGTCAATAGCATACACAAATTGGCCGCCTGCCAGGAAAGCGGTTTCAGCATCCACCGACAGGCCAGACCAGCTTGAAGCCGACATCACCCCGCTACAGCCGCTCAAAAGCATTGCCAACAAAAGGAACAAAGAGAATAATAGTATTGGTTTATTTTTCATTGGGACTTTTCGTCTCCTCAGGAACAGGATCATACCCGCCTGGATTGAAGGGATTACAGCGTAATATCCGCCAAACAGCCATTGGGAAGCCTTTCAAAATGCCATACTTGTAGATTGCTTGATACCCATAATGTGAACAGGATGGATAAAAACGACAGGTCCCTTCCGGTAATCCACGCGAAACTGTCTTTTGATAAACTCGAATGAGCGCCAAGAATACCAGTCGCGGCCAATATCGCAGTTCACGAGAGTGCTCCCGCAAACGAGGCTCATTCGAGTAATCAGACGGCAGGTAAAATTCACGGTCCATGGAACGGGGCAATCAGTTGAGCTCTTTCGAGGAGTTCAGTGAGTGCGGCACTGATTTCAGGCGTCTTTTTTTCCAGCAAGGATTGTCGAGCAATGAGGACCAGATTCCACCCGGGTTTAACAACCGGCAGCAGCGGCGCCATGGCAGCACGCATCAAACGTTTCGCTCGATTCCTTCGTACTGCGTTTCCAACCGAACGTCCGGCTGCGATCCCAACACGTACTCCTGGTAACCCACTGGACTGAGTCATCAACACAATAAACGGGTGGGCATATGACTTTCCATAACACCGCACCCGCTTGAAATCACTTGACCGGGTCAGGCGAAATCTGCGCTGCACCCGTACCTCAGATACGCTCCATGCTCATCAAAACTTTCCCAAAGCAACCTGCCCGGCTCTGAGAAAGCAAAGATTACCAGCGGAATCGTTTCACATGCTGATTGGCTTTCGCTGTCAGGCGAATTCGACCTTTCAGCCGGCGGCGCTTCAGCACTCTTCGCCCATCAGCTGTCGCCATGCGGGCCCGGAATCCATGCACACGCACACGGCGACGGACTTTAGGTTGATACGTTCTCTTAGGCATTGATTATCTTCCTCACAAACAAATGATGATTACAACCTCTTCCTGCTCTAATTCCCGAATGAAATTATCCAGAAAGCAAGAAAAAGGGGTACGCTTTGCACAAGGTTAGTCCCAACCAGGGATTAACCATCTGCATGCAAACTGGCTGGAAATTATACCGTAACGTATAACTTTGGTCAAACTGGATTTCGCACCCTTACTGCCTTCGATTGACCAGCCTGGTGCTTTTTCCTGTCAGTCAGGCTGCTTCCCGGCAAGGCTGTCTTTGTCTTGAGAGATTGGAATTTGCAGGTAAAAGGTACTGCCTTGCTTAAGTTTACTTTCTACCCAAATACGACCGCTATGACGCTCCGCGATCGAGCGCACGATTGCCAAACCCAATCCGGTTCCTGACTGGGCACGGGCCTCCCGCTGTTTGCCGCGATAAAATTTCTGGAAAAGATTAGGAATATCCGCAGGGGAGATACCAATACCAGTGTCACTGATCTCCAAAACAACATTGCTTCTGTCTTTCCTGATACGTACAGTTACGCTGCCGCCACCAGGGGTATATTTAATAGCGTTCTCAACCAGATTATAAACACCCTGATAAAGCAAAGCCTTATCTGCCTCGATAGATAAAGCCGATTCCGAATCCAGTTCAACATTCAAGATGGTCTTTTTCTGGGTTGCCTGGAGTTGCAGCGCACTGGCAACCTGTTCGACAACATCAAGAACCAAAACTTTTTCAACCTGGAGCCCAACACCAAACTCAATGCGGCCCAGATCCAGCAGATTATTCACCAGGCGAGACATACTCTCGACGCCAGCAACTATCTTCTTCACATATCCCCGCTGCTGTTCATTCAACTCTCCAACCATTTCGAGCATGGTCGCATAGCCGCGCATCAGTGTCAAGGGCGAACGGAGATCATGGCTGACAGTCGCAACAAAATCCGACTTTAACGTGTCTAGTTCCTTGAGATAAGTAACATCCCGCAGAATACAAACCCGTCCTACCAGGTGACCATCAGCAATCACAGAAGAAGCCATCGCCAGGTACGTTCGCTCGTCCGGCAGGTGTATTTCGGATGACTGCATCTCTGTTGATGATGATTTTAGTAAATTCTGCAGAGCCTCATGATCCAGAACCCGTTCAACTGCCTTCCCCCGAACTTCGCTGCTCCGTAGACCAAGCACCTTTCCAGCAGCCGGGTTTGCCAATAACAGGTTGTTCTGTGGATCCGTCACAAGAACCGGGTCAGGCGTCGATGATAATATTGCTTCCAATTGCTTGCGACTGACTTCCACACTCATAAATAAATACGCGTTCGCGGCCGCCAGGGCAGCCTGCCCTGCCAGTGTTGTCATAAACCGGATCTCAGCATCAGAAAACTGTCTCGGCCGCTTGTAAGAAGCCCACAATACACCATAGAAGCGGTTTTCATGCCGCAAAGCCACTGACAATAAAGAGGCCGGGGATGGCAGATCACCCGCCGGGGATAATCCCGTCACCTGGCTGCTGTTGGTCAACACCAGTTTATCCTGCTGTTCGGTATGCGCCATGATTTCATCATCAAGATGGATATAGGTTTCCTGTTCATCTCCGACTGAGAAACGGGAAGGGGTCTCAATCCCTATATCGGGGAGGAGCCTGGGGGAAAGAACCACATGGACGGCACTGGCGCCCGTTGCCAGGACCGCGTCCAATACAGGCTGCACAGCATCCCCCATTTCCAGGCTGGATGCCACTCCCTGGTTGACAAGCAGCAATCGGTTCAATTCATCCAGACGATCTTTCAGGCTGACCCGCATTTGCTCAAAGGAATGGCGTAACTGTCCAACTTCATCAACCCCACCAACATGCAAAGGATGATCCAACTGTCCTTGAGCAATCCGGGTCGCCTCCTCGGCCAGGTTATGCAGCGAACCGGTCACCATTCGCAGGCCAACCCGTAAAGAAAGCAGTGCTGCAAATCCCAACACAACAATCATGAGCGATAGCGGCAATGCTATCTGCAGACTTAATTGTTGTGCCAGTTGTGCCGGGACCATCAGAACAACCGCCCAGGGATATCCCAATACAGGCTGGTAATACACCAGGTTTCGTGTCCCGTCCGTTCCAGTTTGGTCGTAGAACAATTGCTGAAAACCGCGCTCCCCTTCATAGTCCTGCATAATTCTGGAAACATTTTGGTGATAAAGATATTTGCCATCTTCATTGATCAGATAACCTTCTCCCTGCAAGCCAGACAAGCCATTCAGGTTTTCTATCAATGGCTGGAAGAGTGGATTGGTTTCCAAATTTGTACGACCAATCAAAACCCGCTGGACAGCAGTGTTCTCATCTCTGACAGCTGCCATAAACGAAACCCGGGCCGAGGTCTCCATCTCTCCCGGAGCAATCGTATAGATTTGTGTCAGGACGCCACTGGAAGCAAGAATCAATCCGTTCCGTTCTTCCTGAGACAACCTGAAATCTTGAAGCACCGACTGCGGGTATGCGCCGATCATTTCCCCAGTTTCAATATCGATGACAACAAATTCTTCAAAATACTGCACGGCATGGATACGCTGTTCGAGGATCTGAGATAGTTCCGGATCCGTTGCGTTCAGAAAATCGGGCTCCAATGCCAATTGGACCACTATATTCTGCCCGGTTTCCAAAAAGAAGGGTACGCTTTGAGCCGCTATCCCGGCTGTGCTGGCCAGGCGTTCACGCAGCATTCTACGAGCAGCCTGACCAGCTACGATCCAATCACCAATCAAAAGTGTCAACAAAAGCAGGATAATAATGGTTCCGGTATTGACCAGGAAACGCGTTTCCAGGCTGCGTTCAGCCGGGGATGGCAGTAAGACTTCATCGCGTGCCCAGGCTGAAGGAAAAAGCAGCGCTAAAACTTGTGAGAGGATCCCGGCAACCAGCACCTCACCGGCCATAGCCATTGTAGAAGTGTAGACGCTGCTGATCGTATAATCCAGGCGGACGGTTACGCTGCCAGATACTGTAAAAAAAGCGCCCAGGAAATAGAGTAGGACATGCAGCGGCAGCAGACTGAGCGCCGCAATGAGAGGCTGCCGCAGTAGACGAAACGTCCAGGTGCGGTACCGCTGGCGCACCGCCAGAGAATAAAAACACCCCAAAAAAGCCAATTCCAGGATTGTGAATATACTATGGCTATCCCAAATCCCCCGCACAAGCCCTGATAAACCTCCAACCAGGATACCACCAACTGGGCCAAGAATCCCGGCCGCAACAGTCCATGGGATCGCGGAGAAAGGCATTAACGCAGCTCCCTGTGATGCGACCGGGTAACCTGGAACCGGCAGAACAGTACCGCTCAATATACGAATGTAGAAGAACAGGCTGACAAGCGGAACACTACATAGCAAACCAATCAACAGACCCCAGGAACTCCATTTCCATTTCGGTTGGTACTTCCGCCAGCAGAAAAGCAAATAGCCCAACACCCCTGACATGATAAACCAAGCCATCCAGCTCCAAGGGTCTGGTTGGGTAATGTATGGTAAATTCTCAGTAAAAAGAAATGGAAAAAGTTCCATACTAAATCTATAACTTCATTATAGTCGTAATTGATTGGGCATGCTTACTGATCTCCACCCGTGATAGCTGCCAGGCCACTCGAAGCCTCCAAAGAATGCCTGACCGCATAAAAGATTTTCAAGAACGATCCACTACGGGACAATCGCAGTATCTACATATACTCCGCGGTAATTTTCCGGCAGCAGACCGGCGATATGCCTCATAACCAGATCAGCATTAAACTGACGAGAAACTCTTAACTGTTCCCCTCTGCCAGAAAGCGGAGGCAAATGAAGAGGCTGGCCAATGCGCATCTCAAGACAGGGACGTTTCCCTCGAGAGGCCTGCTGCCAATAATCCGTAGTTGTACCAACGATTCCCACCGGGACAACCGGAACCCTCGCCTGGTCAATAATATAAGCAATACCCGGCTTGGCCCTGCGCATGGCCGGCACGCGTGTCCGTCCACCTTCAGGAGCAATCAACAACGGATGTCCTGATTCGAGAACTTCCAGAACGGTTGAAAAAAGATCACGATCGAACTGCCCGCGATGAACTGGAATCCCCCCATACAAACGGACCAGGATATTCTGTCCTGGTTTTTCCCAGATTACAGAAGCGCCCATGGCTTCGATGTTTTCTGGCCAAAATGTAAGCGCAAAGGGTGGATCATACAACGAAACGTGATTGATCGCCGCTACATACGACTTGCCATAAGGGATATTTTCCTGGCCGGTGATCTTCACATCACTAAGAACATGGAAAATCGCTCGAAAGACCGGGCGCATGATCACCCGGGCCAACTGGTTACCGATTGGATAACGATACCTCGAACTCATTTGTGGCAGTATTCCTTGGCCTTTTCTACCACCTGTTCGAAATTCAGCGCATCCGAATCAAGCAGGATGGCATCATCAGCCGGTCTAAGCGGGGCAATAGCACGCGTGGAATCGATCTGATCGCGAGTCTTGACTTTGCGAAGGATTTCATCATAATCTGCCGGTTCTCCGCGCGCAACGATCTCATTGTAACGGCGGCGGGCGCGTTCCTCTGCAGAGGCAAACAGGTAGATCTTCACATCCGCTTCAGGCAGTACAACTGTACCGATATCACGACCGACCATGACCACCCTGCCCCGCAAGCCAATCCGGCGCTGCTTTTCCAACAGGGCTTTGCGCACACCGGCAAAGGCAGAAACTGGAGAGACATTTCCATCTACTTCCGGTCGGCGTATTTCCCAGGTAATGTCCTGTCCATCCAGTAAAACATCACAGGCACGGCCATCCTCTTTTGAAGGTGATGCCACATCGATCTGTACCCCTTCTGCCAATGCCGTAACAGCGGCTTCCTCACCGACTTCAATCCCTGCCTGCAAAACCGCCCAGGTTACGGCACGGTACATCACCCCTGTATCAAAAAATAGATAACCAAAATCATCCGCAAGCCGCTTTCCCAGGGTTGACTTTCCAGAAGCAGCCGGACCATCGATGGCAATAATTAAAGGCAATTGTTGGTTCATCGTAACGCTTCACCTTAAGGACTTTGGATTTGAATATCATTTTTAAAAAGGTCATCTCGAACCCACAAAACGATATATGTATCATCCTGGGGCATCTGGCGGAGGGTCAGCCACTTCAACCAGTCAGTCCAGCGCATCAATATCCAGGACGGTGTTTTCTGCCAGACAAAATCCTGCCCCCGATAGGATGCCTGCAGGTTAAGTTCGTTCATATAGGCAGGTGCAACAACCAGTGCCGAATTTACGGACGAATCTACTGTATCCAGGGATTGAATATCATAATCACGCAGTACCCATTCAAGGGAAGGCGACTCCAAGCCGACAATTGTTACCGCTTGAGAATCGACGTGGCCGACACTCCATTCAGACACATCGTCTACGGTTTGCAGCAGATAATCAGCCTGGGCAACTGAAGAACTTCCCGCTGAGAACAATTCAACCCCGCCCGGTGTTCGCAGGCCGGTCACGCCCCAGGCGGTCCCGATTGTGTATATACCCAATGCAACAAAAACACCCCAAATCAGCCCGGACACAGCTATCTGTTCTGACCACCCAAGACCCACCAGCAGGATACTGATGGCCAGCAACAAAAGTGCGCCTCCGACTAATCCCAACCTCATGTACAACTCATTTTGCTCGAAGAGAACAAAGTTAAGTGAGGTCAGATCAAGCCAGACAAACACCAACACAACCACAGTCAGCAGGACAACACCAACAGTTTCGATCCGTTCACCGGCCAGGATCTCTTTTTGCCTGGTTAACTGAAATACAGCCAGACACCAGAGAGGGACGATCACCCAAACCAGATCCACAACCCGACGGCCTGGGTAGAAAAACACCAGCAGCAGGCTCATTACTGCCCACAGGCTGATCAACGTCACTTTTCTGGAACCCAACCACCAGCCTCGAAAAATCTCAATTACTCCAAATATAACCGACAGAGGTGCGTAGACAACCAGCGCCAACAACATGCGGCCGATGGATATTTCGGGGATTTGCGCCCAACCCTTGAAGTAATCCAACAAACCATTCAACCAGGCGCTGAGACCGTTCGCCGATAAAAATAAGGTAGTGCCAACCACCAGTAGGGTTCCAAATCCATAAGCAACCACCGGTCTTAACCTGCTCATGGCAACCTGTACACGGCCTGAAACTGGTTCATTGTCCAGAACTTCCCTGCCCAAACACGGGGTTCCCAATGCCCACTGCAGTACCAAAGCCAGAAGAAGCCCCACCAACCCGACCCAGAGCATCTCCCCCGACATCAGCGCCAGGGCGCCACATATACCGGTCAGGGCAGTACGGCGCTGTTGCCACATTGCCCAGGTCAGGAAGAGGAAAAGGATCGCCAGCATGTCTCCCCCGGCCTGCCGGGATACAGCCACCATTCCCGGATCGAGCGCCAGTACAAATGCCAGGAACAGAGCCGGTATGGGTTTGATCTGTTCTCGAAACAGGTTAGGGACAAAAACCAGAGCGCTTCCAGCCAGGGCCGGAAGCAGTCTGGCCAGGAAGTTGGTTCCTCCAAAAATGAAGAATAGTATTCCAGTCAACGACAGGTAACTGACCGGCGGATCCAGCAGCACCTGTTTTCCTTCTGCTATGCCCAAAGACTGCAGCGCCAGTTTGGCTTCCACATCTGTCAGGGGAAGCTGTCCTAAGGCAGATAAACGGATGAAAAGCGCCAGCATAAAGGCCAGCAAATAGAAAACGCCCTCAGATTTTGGTCGACGGAAAATCATGCGCAATTTTAGCATGGAAATCGGATTGCTCCTGTAACATCTTGATTTTCTTTTCCGGCTGGATTACCAAAAAAATCTTTTGCGAACCCAGAAGTACCAATGGCCGGCAGAAAAGATGACAAAAAACGATCCATAACCACTTGGAAAAAAGCCTGCCAGACAAGACGATCTCTTTCATCCGTTGCTGTGAGACAATGAAATGAAACGAGCGGCTACGGAACCTCGTAGATATTCACTTCTCCCTGGGTAAATACCGGCTCCAGGTAACTGGCGAATTTTTCCTCACGAACATTGTACGTCATGCGCTCAAGATAACCGATGTAAATATAGCGGATGTTGTAACGATCAATGAGCATTTTGGTAGTTTCCCAATCAGGGGTGCTGTAGAGGATCTGGATATCCGCCATCCGAGAGCCTTGAGGCTCAGCAGTTCCCCGCCACTGAACTTCGTGACCGGTCCAGCCCAACACGGTCGGTAATCCCGTATAGGTGGATATGCGGGCATAACTGGAATACCCCGGTCCGCTCTCTACAGCTTCAGCAACCACACCGTAGGGCGCTTTCCGCAGCCAATCGATGGCGTCCATTTCATTGGGCGTCAGCGTGCGGATGTTAACCGCTCCATCCAATGTCCAGCCAGAGTAAGGGTTAAACTTATTGGTCCGGTCAAGGATGCCCAGAACCGGGTAGGTCAGGCTGACACACAACATCACAACCAGTGTGACCCGCCAGAGCCTATCCCAAACACCACGCAGATTGCTGAGCAAGACTGCCACCCCAAAGGCCGCCGCCAGGCTCCATAACTGCCAGGACTGATAATAAAACTTGAAAACCGTGTTAAGGCGTGAAGCAAAGACATCCTGCAGGTAGATAAAATCGGGAACCAACACCATGAAACCACCCAAAACGACCAGCAGCAGGACAAAGGGAACCGGATCTTTTTCCTGGTTTTCATCAGTGTGCGCATGATCTTCGACCATCACTTTTTGGATCGAGGGAACCAGGTAGGCTATTCCCAGGATCAGCACAGTCATCATTGTAACCAGGCCGCCTATATACTGCCCGCGGCGCTGGGTCGCAGCCACAAACAGGGCGCCAATATCAGTAATCCCCTGTGTCTGCAGGAACAGGTTAACTACATCTGGGCGGAACATCTTCAGCCGTAAGGCCATCAACCAGGAAGTCTCCCACAACAGGAATAAGATCACCATACTCCAGCCAAAGCCTGCGTTCCAGGCGGCTTTTCGTTTCTCAGCAAACATCAGGTACAACAAAAGACCAAAAATTGGCAGGAATAATGGACCAAATATGACCCATAAATGAACACCGCGGGTCGGGAATATCAGGTTGGGCATCGGCCCGCCAGCCTGGGAAGAAAACCCAAGATAGAAAGGCAGGTAAAGCAAAAAAGCCAACACCCCCACCGGGATACTGAACAGCAGGAAGTCCCCCATCCTTTTCCAACTCCAGCCATCAATCCGCACTTGTGAGAGTACATACGCCCCGGCCACCAGGGCCATCGCGACCAGGATATCCCAGGTATTCAGGAAGGCAATCCCCCCCAACAACAGTGCACTGAACAGAAAGCCGGTCTTGTTGACACGCAGATACCAACCAGCGATATCGATTTTGCCATCACGCCAGCCCCCTAAAAATACATTCAAAGCCACAGCCAGGGCAAGCATACCAAAAGGCAGCGCCAGAACATGTGGATGAAGGTCAGCATGCAAAAACGAAAAGAAGGGGAACTCGTCAATGACTTCCATCGGATTGCCCAGCAAATCGTAATCGCGAATGACCCGGGAGGCCTGCCACCACCACCAGTGCCTGTCCGGCGTCCATTTCAGGGGCTGGGCCGGCGGTGAGATCAAATCTGTAATTTTGAGCCACTCCCAGAATGCAGAACTGGCAGAACCATCAGGAGAAAACACCCAAAAGAAGCCACGGCGGTGAAGAACTTCGAGAAAACCTTCAAAGTTGCTGACCAGCAGCAGGAAGAGTGGTCCAAGGTAAGAAAGGGACAGCTGGGATGATAATGGCTTCACATTTTTTGTGCCGGCAAGCAGGTTGAAAAGAATACTATAAGCTCCGACCGCACTCAACCCAAAGACCAGGGAAGTCATCAGGTTATGGGCGACGCTGCTCGGGACCGCGGAAAGTTGGGCCAGCATGGCTGTGATCACATAACCAAAGTAATAATATGAAATCGCATACCCAGAAAGCCAGGGGTCGCTGGGTGGGAAAGACGGCGAACGCATGATGGCCGAAATGAATGCCAGTTCCATTGGCTTTTCAGCCGAGTAAAGTTCCTGATTGGCCGCGCGGTAGACTGCAATGAAACCAAAAGCCAGCAGGAATAAGATTTCAACCGCCAGGATATATTTCCTGTTTGACTGCATCCAGCTGCGCAGTTCCTGTAAGTTGCTTTCCGTTTTGACGGTCAGCGCCAGGAAACTTAATCCCAAAAGAACCAATCCGGCCAATAAGATCCCACCATTGTCATTCTGGGTCAGACCAAATGAGGTAAAAATCCAGAAGAGATACCCCCAGATAAACAAGCCTGCTGCGCGCGAGATGCCGTATCCACGATCTTTCAACGCCGGGAATAAGCGGTAAACCAGGGGAAAGGTCACCCACCCGAGCAGGGTAACAATCAGATACCAGAGGAAGAAAGAAAGCATAAACTGTATTACCTTGGGTCTGGAGGTTGAATGACAGCAGGCAGAAGTGTAAAACTGCCATCCGGATTGGGTTCAAACTCTATTACCTGAATCACTGCCTCCAGATTAATCGGACCATAGACATGCGGAAAGAGTTCGTCCGGCTTGTCCGTTCCAGGTTCCCAACGAACATCAGCCTTCAATTTCCGGAGATCAATGGTCAATATCACCAGACCAGACTGACCCGGAAAATAGACATTGGCGACACGTTCGACCTGTTCCGCTTTCGAACAGTGAATAAACCCATCAGCAGCCAGGCTGCCGGCGGTATAAGTTCCAGATTTTTGAGCGCCAGACCAGTCAGACCGGGTGGTAAGATGAAAAATCACTTCACTCATTGAATCACCTCATAAATTACTGTGTCATGCTCCCTGAAAACTTCTTTCCAGAGAATACCATTATACGCTTCAAATTTGTCCAACCCGGGACCAGCGTAATAAGCCCGCTCCATCTGACCGAGAATAATGTAAGAAACATTATATTTTCCAAGGTACTCCTGTGCCAGAACGGTATTCGTGGTGGTATAGAAATCAGTGATATGTTCAATTCTATCCGTAATCAGATTGGGTGGTATCTGGGCCCTCTGCTGGCGCTGGTGCCAGCTCCACCCAACCACACCCGGTAAACCAGTATAGATCGTATAACGGGTCCCCCACCGATATTCGACCGTATTGCCTTCAATGATTACCACTGACCCCTGGGCGTTATCCTGCAGCCAGCGGATCGCTGCGTAATCCTGGCTCAGGTCCATATTGACCCCCTGGTCGGCATACGTTGCATACTTCATATAATCCATCGCATCGAGGGTATGGGGGGCATCGGGAGCCATTCGGTCATTGATCTTATCCAGGCTGGCAGAAACCGTAAAGAGCAGCGCACCGGTCAGCAGCATGACCCCCAGAACCTGCCAGATACTACGCCTGAGCGCAGGCCAGGTTGGCATAGCCTGCCAGAGCCATGCCACCGCGGCGGCGCTGCTGATCGCCAGCATCAACCAGGACTGCAAATAGAACTTGAAGATGGTATTCATGCGGCCAATATCCCCAACCACTACGACAACTTCCACAACAATTGTTATCACCAGCGCTGTTCCGACCAGGAACAGGACCGCTCGTTTGGCATCCGGCTGGTCGGGGCGCAAAATCAGGATTCCGGACCAAAGGGCCAGCGGCAGGGCAATCCATCCGATACTGATCTTCAATAATGCCAGCGCCAGCAGGGCAGCAATGAACAGCACCAGGGCCAGTTCAATCAATAATTGGTATGGTTTCAGTTTTTCCAAACTGGAAACCGGTGTAGCCGCCATCCATTCCCGAGTTTCCCAAAGCAGCCAGGAAGCGATTACATACAGGAATACTCCCCAATGGGTCAGGTAAGATCCAAGCGGGGTAAACGGACCTTTCCACTGCTGCAGCTTGCTGTAAGCCTGCCCATACCAGTCCCGGTAGGGTGTGTACAGGGAAAAGGCCAGGACAGTCAGGAAGACAACCCCGGCGACCACCACGATCAACCGCCTGCCCCAATCCGGCATACCGGCGAAAACCTTCAGGCGGGAGAAGTCGGTATACCGCCATAAACTGCAAATGACTGCGATCAGAGCCAGAGGTAAATAAGTATAGATATCAGACAGGTTGGTCGGGTACAGGGCGCCAATGACAATTCCCCCCACCAGGAAGCTGAGCACCAGCCGCCCGAAACCAGGCCATCTGTCATGCTTCAAAAAGATTGAAAGCGCCCAAGCGATAGTCAGCAGGGCTAATGGCATCACAATCATATGAGCATGCAGATCGCTGTATAGAAAAGTGAAGAAAGGGAATTCGGTGATCTCATTCCCCGGACCCGGCGGAATCACCCGGCTGGGGTTCCAATACCATTCCCCGCGGCCAACCGGAAGATTGGCGCCGCCCAGAGTCTTGATAAAACCCTGAAATGTCAGGACCAGCTTCTCGATCAACCCGATCTGGTTGACATCCGTTCCCGGCGCGGCCGCCAGCCGCTGCAAGCCCTGGTTGATGGTGCGGACCGTCCCCAGGTTTCCCAACAGAACAACCCCGGCAGCCGCCGAAAGCCCAGAGAACAGCGGGGTAAAGAATGAGCCAGGCTGACCCTTCTTGATACGCTGGCCGCTCGCCAACAGATTCCAACCAATGGAAAACGCACAGGAGGCCGCGGTGGCAAACAGGGTCGGCAGGATAAAATTATAGGCGATGGAAGGTACGATCCCCAAAAGCTTGACCGGCATTCCTGCAATCACAAAGCCATAATAATAATAGTTGATGTATCCCCCGGCAAACCAGGGGTCATAGGGTGGGAAGGTAGTGCTCTTGATGACCGCATTGAAATATGAGAAATCCATCGGGCGTTCGCCGCCCTTGGCCGGATGCCATAAATCCGGATTCCCAAGCCGGATCAGCAGATCAAAAACAAAGAACGAAAGAAATATTAATTCGACCTGCAGGAAGTACTTCTTCCTTGTCCTGAACTCTTCCAGCAATTCATCACGCTGGTACCACCCCAGGGCAAGCCCGACCAGCGCCAACAAGCCGAAAATTATCGCGACAGTCGGCCTGGTGTTGGGGACTCCAAACGAACTGACCAGCCAGGAGAAATACGCCAACAGCACCAGTCCCAGCGCCCGGGATAGCGGGTAACCATGATCAGCCAGCCCCGGGAAAGCCAGTCGTACAACCGGATAGGTCAGCAGGCCTAAAACCAGGATGAACACATACCAGACCAGCAGTCCGAGAACCGGATTACGATTGTGAGGCCAATCGTAATGAAAGAGTTCAGACCACGTCCCCCCGGCCTGCTGCGCCGCCAGGCGTTCAACAGGCAGCATCAGGTCTTTATACGCAGCAGCCGAACGCGGTGTCAGATGGACCACACTGGACAGGTCGACTGTTCCCAAAAGTTCACGGACGGCGTTTGATGTGTATTGATCGTTTTTTCGGAAGATCAAAACCTTGGGATGGTCGTAAAAAGTGAACGCTTCCTCAGCAGGCTGGTCATTGATCTCCAGGTTTTTAAAAGTCGGATAGGAAGTGAACGTGGCCACCAGGTCGAACCCAAGCTGTCCCTGGTAAGCGCCCGGTTCCGCCACCTGATAGCAGTGGATGATGTTCTCTTCTGGAGGGCATCCAAGCAAGGCCCGGTAATAGGCGGTTGTCAGGGGATAGCGTTCCGGCAGGCGCGTGATCTGGGCATACTGGTGGTTGGTCGGGATCAGGATATAGTCACCCTGGTCGAGCATGGTCACAAAGCGTTCTGATTTCTCGGCACTATCATCCCAATAGACCTGCAGGATCAGGTCACCACGATACAGTCCTCCAAAGCCATCGTAACCATCCACCCGGAAAGGCAGCGTGAAATCGTAATCAGTTTCATTGATCAGGGCTGATCCATACAGGGTCAGGGGAGCGCCATCGGTTTCAAGCTGCAGATAGTAGGTTTGAGCAGCATCCAGCTTAAGGGCCGGTTCGAATAAGAAGGAAGCAGATTTTCCACGCGGGTCGTCTGCTGGGGAGAAATTCTTTAAAACAGAAACGCTGGCCAATTCTTTATCTGCAAATACATCTGAAGATGCAGTGATCTTCAAGGTCAGTGTCTGGTCGCCCGAACCATACGGGGCTCCTACATGGGGCAGGAGTACTTCTGATAATGTCAGGGTGACTTCACCATCGGCGACAGCCTCATTCACAAACGAGAAAGAAGTCGTATATGGCAAGCCACGTTGAACCGTTGTATTGGCCGGAACCGGCAGGGGTTTTTGCTTTCCTTCATAACGAATGTTTATTGGCGCCGGTACATTTTGATAAATCCAGCGCGAGGCCGCAATGCGCGGTTCGTCTCGCAAATATATACTCTGGAATGCGAACGCCCAGACGGCGGTTGATGCCGCCACAAGCACACAAATTACTGCACTCACAGTTCTAAAGCTGTAGGAAGCAGGCCGCTCTGTGTCGCCAGCTTTTGTCTTCAATCTTGCAAGCTGGAACACTGTCCAGGCAGCCATCATCGCCAGCAGCGGGTATACCGGTAACTGGTACCGCATAGTCGGATTGAACTGCAGCGACTGCCAGCCGAAGTAAAAAGCTGTCCAGCCCCACAGCAGCAGGTGCCGGTATTCTCCCCTTAGAATGCGCCAGCCCATCCACAGAAACCCGCTCCAGGCCAGGATACCCAATGGCAGCCCGAGCCCCCAGACAGTCAAATTTTTAAATGAATACAGGCGCGTACGGCGGGCCCACTGTAAATTCCAGGGCAGGTCCGCCTCCCCGGTCGCCTGGGCACGCTGCTCCAGGATATTATCGAGCCACTGCTGGTTAATCCCAACCCCATTGAAGGCGTACGGCTGAAAGATCCTGAACGCCAGGAAGGCTGTAAATCCACCGATAACCAGGTAAACCAGGATCCGGGACCAGTATTCAGGAATACCGGGAGTCGATGCCTCCCCGGTTTCTTCCCCTTCCTGACCTGCAGCCCAATGCCTGCGATCCACCGTCCAGGCTCGTATTGCAAAGGCGGCCGGCAGCAGTATCGCCAATGGAAACGCATTCACCTTGGATGCCATTGCCATACCAAAGGCAAGTCCGAACCCCACACTCAACCAGAGAAGCGGTTTTTTCAAACCGGCTGAGAACACAGACTGCCGGGAGACCTGGTCCTTTCCAGATACATCGACCTTCACTTCATCCCCGGGTGTACTCTGCCCTACCGGATGTTCATACACCAGGATCCTGACAGCAAAATAGATCGCCAGGAACATGAAGAAATTGACAAAAAGGTCAGTTGTGAAGAAATGAGACTGCTGGATCTGCATGACCGCCAGAGATGAGAACAAGGCTGCCAGCAGTGCTGTGCGCCGGTTGTACAGCCTGGCAACAAAGAAATACAACAGCAGGATGGTTCCCAGGTCTGCCATGGCTGAGAACTGGCGCCCAAGCAGCTTGATCGCATCCGTCATTCCAGCAATTTCCGCTGTGTATCGCACGATGAAAACCGGCAGGGTTCCATAAACGAAGAACGCGAACCCCCGGTTATGAGGGTTGAGCGTAGATTCACTGGTGTTGAAGTAATCCCCCACTCCCAGCCAGCGTTTCTCATCTTCAGGGCAGACCGTCACAGTCAGCGCCGGGTCGACACATTTCTGGGCCTGTAAATTCGCCACAACGCTGGTCAGGAACAGTTCATCAGGATGCTGGTGCATCTGTTCCCCCCAGTTCGCACCGGCCAGTCGCAGCCAGGCTGCCATGGCCAGAACCAGCAGCAGTAAAATATCATAGATCCAGGAATACGTGTTGTGTTTTTTTGATGTCATTCAAATCATCCAGGCCCGCTATTCAGCCGGTACTGTGAAAATCCAAAAGTCGTGCCCCGGGACACTGGAATCATACAGCCTTAATTCACCATTCGGGTAGAGTTCTTGCAGTATATCCAGGCTGGTCTGGTCGTTGAATTCCGGGTTTTCCAAATTAGCTTTTACAAGGAACATCTTTTCGCCTGGTTCAGCAAGTGTACTTTCCAGATTGTACTGCCAAACCGCAAAATCACGATCGGGGATACCGGCCCAGACTCCGGGCAAACGGGTATCAACCCAATGCGGGTACGGAACAATCCAGACTGTGTCCGTCGTACCATTTTCCTGCTCAAAGCTGTTGATGACAGCGCCCATCTCGGATGAGTTCCAGGCGCCCAGCCGAAACTGCCTGGCAAATTTATCGAATACTAACTGGTAATTCTGTACGCTGGCATAAAACAACAGGAGTCCGACCAGAGACCAGGCCAGGACCTTACCTGCAGAAAGTTTTCTCCATCGCTCCAGACCCGCTACCAGGCCATCCAGAGCCAGGGCAACAATCACGAAAACTACCACCGTGACGCCGCTGGCCCGGTTCAGAGCCGGATTCTCTCCAGGATAGGCCAGTGAAAGCGTTGAAGGCAGTTGGAGTACCGGGACGGCCAGCAGCAGGAACAAATCACGCCAATCCCGATGACGAAGATAACGCGCCAATAAAAGCACGACCCCCATCAGGAAGAATACCCCGGAAACGACCCCCAGAGCAGGACGCCCCGGCACCGAGTTTACCCAGATACCGCCATTATCTACATTGAGCATCAGAAGTCCCTTGACTACGTTCGACAGGAGAATCTGCCACCAAGGCCCCTGGTAATCTGTTTCAATGGTACCCAGGCGGGAAAAGGCCCGGTACGCAAACTGGTTCGGATTTTCAAGGGAATAACTCAACAACGGCAGGAATAAAAGCAAAGATACAAAGATCAAGAAGATCAGCCAGGTAACTGCCTGTGAGCGTTTTTGCATTGAACGCATGTGCAGCCAGTACAATAGAAAGGCGACCAGCACCAGGAGGGGAACGATCCTGAAGGGACTATACCCATGCAACCCCAACCCCAGAAACAAGCCGGCCAGGATAAAATCATTGCGGTTCTGCCTTCGAAAGCCACGTAAAACATAGAACAGGGTTGGGGCTACAAAGAGAGGGTAAAGCGGGAAGCGCAGACCGATCCGGGAAATGACATTTGGCCAATAGGCAATCCCCATCAGGAAGGTCGCCAGCAAACCGACCCGAATACCTCCCAGCTCTTTCCCGAGCAGGTAAATATACGGCAGCGTCAGCAGCCCCAGCAGGACCGTCCCGAGCTTCAAACTCAGGAAAGACAGTCCTGTCCCAAACCACCAGCTGACCAGCAAGGTCCAGTATATCTGGATTGCCTCTCGCCCGGTATTGCGCGGAAAAAAGATGCGTGTCTGGCCCTGGGTAACATCATATACATCCATGATCTTCTCAGCGTGATCACTGAACGGCTCAACCGGAATTTGGGCAATCTGATAGACCCGAAAAAAAATCACGACTGCTGCGACGAACAGCCCTGCCAGGAGCCCCGGCCAGGCTTCTCTCCCCGGGAACTTCCATCCGGTTCCCCTACCCGGGAGCCATAGGCCGATCATAAATAAGACAATTGAGAGCAGCCACAATACCAGGTTAAGCCAGGTAAACTGATTCCTCCCGAAAAGGATAAAAGCAGGTACTGCCGCCAGGAACGCCAGCGCCAGAGGCAGGATGCGAATCACCAGAAAATCCTGCTGAGCAGATTCGGTTTTCAAAGGCTGCAGCTGCCACTCATCCCTGGCAATTCCCCAGATCAAAAAAACCAGAGCAAGCAGGTAAAAGCCGATCGCAAGCACGCTGCGTCCCGGGGGTTCCAGCAGGAACTGGGCAGATAACCCAAATCCAAGCGCAAGCACAGACCGCCACGCGAATCCGGTTGAATGCTCCTCAATTTCATGGCCCGCAATTTCTGTTGAAGCAAGCCTCTCCTGTGCCTGCCGTTCTTCTTCCAGCCTGCGGGAAAGCTGTTCCCGCTGTGCAGCATCAAACAACGAACGCAGGAAATTCCAGAAGGACCGCCAATCTTTGAAGATCGATTTGAACAGGTCAAGAACAGTTGGTTCTTCCATTTTTCAGTACTTGGATACAGAGTTACCAGGCTCTGTCATCCAGCAGCCAGGACTGCTGAACTCCTTTCTTTTTGAGCGATCACCATGATGCTCTCCCCCCAGCGCATCGGCAGAAATACCCATCCGGTTATGGCCTGGAAACCACCCAGGGAACCGAACACCAGTTTTTGAATCATATTCGGGATGACGGGTATGTATGGAACATCCCAGAAACCATCTGCAAAAACCCTCCGCAGCCGGAAACCCGCAGTCTGGATCATGCCCAGCCATTCGGACGGCGCCCGCAGGGAGATATGTGTTGGATCCTGGTAACCGATCCAGCGCCGGCCTTTGATGGGTTTAAGCAAAGACCCCAGGTTGGGCGTCGACAGGATCAGGACCCCGCCCGGCTCAACAATGCGGCTAAGTTCAGCAATGGCCTGCTCCGGGTGCGGCAGGTGTTCTACAATGTGTTTGATGATCACCACCCCAAAGGACTGCCCGGCAAAGGGCAGTTCCTCAGCACTGGCTACCTGGAATAAGGTTCGCGGGGCAACACTCCTGGACTGCAATAAAGCCCAGTGATTGATATCGAGCGCGCAGGTTCTAAAGGTATCATCCAACTGCCCAACCAGGTGTCCCATACCCGAACCGATCTCCAGCAGGCGCGCACCAGGGCGTCCGTAACGGCGTGCCAGCATGGCATAAAAGCGGTTCGACCACCAGTACTGGCTGTACTTCGCAAAAGAGATATTTTTATACGTATGGGAAGAAAAATAATTCTCGTCGAATGTCATAACACAGAGGGTGGAAAAGGTTAATCGTCGGAAAGCTGCTCGTCAGCAGCCGCCAGCTTTCTGGCGACATAAAAGGTAAAGGTCCCGTTTTCGACTGGCTCAGGAGAAGCAAATTTTCGTACACAGCGTTCGGTCAGGGCCAGGTTCCACTTTGCCGGGACCAGGATCCATTTGCGCGTGAGCACATGCACAACCAGGGATGGTAATCCAAAATAATGACCCCATTCTAACACGCGCATCGCCTGAGGAGAGAAATAATGCCACCAGCGCACCAGTTCAAAACCGGCTTTGTCCAGTCTCTTCTGCCAGACATCCGGATCATCGGCATGGTGAACACGTGATATCCGGCGAAACCATTCCGTGTATGCAGGTCCGAACACCGTTGAAAGCGACAACTCAGACAGGTAGCGCGGGTTGGGAACACAAAAATAAAATGGGGCCCCCGGCTTCAGCACCCGGGATGTTTCTGCCAGTACCCTGTCAATGTGGGGAATATGCTCCAGCACAGAATTGCTGATGGCGCTTGAAAAGTAACCATCCGGGAACGGGGTCTGCCCGGCATCCCCTTCAACCAGTTGTACATATGCCTCCCGTGAACCGGCTTCCTGGACCGGCCCATGCCAGGGGTCGATGCCCACATCGATCTTGCGATCGAAGGTCAGTGAAGCAAAGTGGCCATCACCACACCCGACATCCAGGACCGGGCCCGGCAGGTTGAGATCCTGGTAATAAACAGCTTCCACGCCTCTGATGAGTGCACGGAAATAGGGCAGATCTTTCAAATGCAGGTATAGAAAATCTTTCATATGTTCAGGTTCACCGAACAGTCAACCAGGTCAGGTACATAGGATTACCCGTTCAACCTGCCCTTTTCCTTTAATAGTCGTTCGAACAGCGTTTCATACGCTGCCGCAATGCTATCCGGATCATAGGTACGGGCCAGTTCATCCGTATCACAGCGGTACTGATCCTGATGATCAAAAATTTCGAGCAGCCTTTGTGCCAGTTCCTCCGCACTTCCAATCGCGGCCGTCTCGCCCATCTTGTGCATCAGGACCGGCTGGCGGACACCCGGCAGGGCAGAGGCCACACAGGGAACATTGTGCAGCATGGCTTCGATCTGAACCAGGCCAAAAGCTTCGGTTGAATTGAGCGATGGGACGACCAGAGCATCAAGGTTCGGGTAAAAGGCTGCCATCTGGGCCGGGTTGAGAACGCCCAGAAATTTCCAATGCCCGCTGGCTTCATATTTTTTAATGGTAGGCATGAGACGGTCAGAATAAGCCTGCTCGCTGAGGACATCCTGGTACTGCCCGGCAAACAACACCTGCGCCCGGGGATACTTTTCAAGCAGGGCAGGCAGGGCGTCCAGCAGAACTTCAACCCCTTTTTCTGCAGCCAGGCGGGCTGCCATTCCGATCACAGGACGATCCTCACCCGTTTTGTGCTCTCTGGCAAAAGCCGCCACAGCCCCGGGTCTGGCCTCGGGAAGTTCCACCGGCGGAAGGATCGTCTGCAGTTTGTGGCTGAACCGGGAGAGATATGGGGAGTGATCGGCATAATCCCGGGTATACGTCACGATCTGGTCCGCCAGGATGCCGGCCATATGGTTCTGGAATTGCACAACGGCATTGACGATCCTGTTGAAAGGATTGGGTTGCAGCCGCAGGTCGCAGTGATAGGTCAGCACAGCCGGGCGTTTGAACAGGCGGCCGCGCAGGGCCACCCCCGGCGCATCAAACTGCGGCAGGTGCATTTGGACCACATCATGCGAGAGAACCAGTTTCGTCGCCGCCAGGCCGAAGCCGGGCGCAAGCACACCTTTGCTGATCCGTACTGCCACCGGGACACGCACCACATGGACACCCTCCATCATTTCTTCCAGAGGCAGGGATTTATCATACTGTGCGGTCATGACCGTAACTTCATGGCCGCGCCGGGCCAGCGCCCGGGCCAACCGCTCAGCATAGATCGTTAGCCCGGAGGTATGGGGGCGGTAATAGGTAAGTACTGTCAGGATTTTCATTTATCTTTCCACGAAATGACGGGCTAGATTATAACCCCCATTAACAAAATCTGCCTTTCCCGTTATTGGCGCATATTAAACAAGAGCGCTCCAGCCAGGGTCGTAAGGAGCCTGTTATGCAAAAATACAGCCGTCGATCCTGCTTGATCTCACGAATGCCGGTGGTCGCTTCCATTAAGATCGCAGTACAACTCCGGAGGCATCCCACACGCCTGGCACTCCAGTTGGAGAGTGGCATGGAATATCTTATAACGCTGCGCCAGCAGGCGGTTCACTTCCATTTGGATGACAGTTCCCTGACTGATTGGGATATCCCGGGTGACCAGATGGGCAGAGAGGCTGCGCATGCCCTGGTTGATACTCCAGACATGCAGATCATGCACCCCCTGGACCCCTTCCACTGCCCGGATGTCTTTGACCATTCTTTCAAGATCGATATCCGCAGGAGCGGCTTCCATCAGGATATCAATTGCTTCACGCACAATTCCCCAGGCTGACCACAATATCAACACTCCGATCAACACACTGACCAGCGGATCCAACCAATTCCAACCCGTAAACAGGATCAATATCCCGGCCAGAACCGCGCCCACTGTGGAAAGTACATCCCCCATCAGGTGCAGGAAGGCAGAACGCAGGTTCAGGTCCTGCTCACTCCCCCGGCGGATTAACAGGGCGGTCCCGATATTGACCAGCACAGCAATTGTCCCGACCCCGATTAAAAGGGTAGCCCGGACTTCCGGCGGAGCGACCAGGCGCTGGTAAGCTTCATAGAAAATACCCAGGGCAATGACCACCAGGGAAGTCGAGTTGAACAGCGCCGCCAGGATCCCGGCCCGGTGATACCCAAAGGTTTTTTTCGCATGGGCAGACCTGCCCGCCAGGCGCACCGCAAACCAACTCAGGCCCAATGCCAGGACATCGGTAAAATTGTGAGCGGCATCCGTCAGCAGCGCCAGGGAATTTCCAACCAATCCGGCGATGATCTCGACAAAGACAAACAACAGCGTAATCACCAGGGAGAGCGCCAGGCGGCGAACGGTTTGATTGGGAATATCTCCCAAATGGGAGTGGTTATGAGGCTGTACGCTCATTCATGCTCCATATGCTGCAGTCCACGCCGGTAAAGTTCAGCCACATGCTCATCATCCAGGCAGTAAAACACCTGCCGCCCCTGTTTGCGGGCCCGGACAATTCGCTGCAGGCGCAGTCCGCGCAGCTGGTGAGAGACAGCCGATTCGGTCATGTGGAGTTTTTCGGCGATCTCCCCGACGCTCAACTCACAATCCAGCAGGAGGTCAATGATACGCAACCGGGTCGGGTCGCTCAGGGCGCTGAACAGGTTGGCAAGGTGAAAGGCAGTATGCGGGTCAATCGACATAATAGTCACTGAATATATGAACAGTTGCTCATATATTATATAAATAACATCTGATCTGTCAAGAAATTTTTTCAGGTTTGTCAGACCCGGCATTCCAGCACCGGTACGTCAAAAGTTGTCAGAAATTTGTCAATTAAAGCATTTCAGGTAGAATTATTTCCATACCTGTGCGGGGTAAAAAAACGCAAATCAATGCATTCTTGCTGTTCACCACCAGCAGCCCATGTATGGATTTCCTGTTAGCAAACCCGTGCAAATGAAAATTTAACCCAAAACACGATGGAGAAAAAAAGAAAAAACACTGTCTCTGCTGCTCCTGTTTACCATTGCCCTGACCGCCTGCAGCGAAACACCCACGCCAACCCAGGCGCCGCAACCAACAGATCCCCCCGTTCAACCATCGGCGACTGCTGAACCAACGCCACAACCGACGCCGGATATCAATGATCCCGACTATATCATCAGGCAGTGGCTGGTGGAACCACAAGAAGTTATCAGTGAGAACGCACTGGCGATAGCGGAAAACGAGACAGGCCAGTTTGGGCCGGGGGCCGATAAAAACTACAATGCTGCAGATGGAGTTTTTGAGTTTTTTGCCGGTGAAGGAGAAAATGCCTGGATGCCGCTGAACACCCTGCCGGACGAATACGGTGATGGACGGGAAGCCGGCTCGCCGCAGACCATCCTGATCAAGTTCAAACCCGCCGATCGTTTGATGTTTGACTTTATGGGGCCCAATGAATTTGGTATCGACTTCTGGGAAGAGAACAAGCCCAGTTTATTCTGGTTCATCGAGGCTTACAAAGAACCTTTTGAAGGAGAACTGGCTCTGCAAGCAGATGCCTGGTATTACACCCTGATGGCCATTGACAGCGAAGGGAATTTCCGCTCCATCGTCTGGGAAGACGGGAATGCAAACAACCGGGCAACCTACGGCGGCAACTTCGCTGAAAGAGATAATGGCGGCGGTTATATAAACCAGCCCTGGAAGTTCATCATCGGTTTCCAGGGAGCATCCACACTGAGCGTTGAAGAGTACCGGATATTCACATTCAACGGCTTTGCCCAATAAATACAAATAAGCAACTTGCCCCAAACAAAAAAAGGGCGCCTGGTTTACTTACCAGACGCCCTTTTTTATGCTTCAGTTATTTCAGAACAAATCCCTGTTCTCGTTCACCCACCTTAATAATTTCTCTACCCCTTCTTTCACCCCAACCTTCGGCTGCCAGCCCAACTCATTACCCGCCTTACGGATATCTGCTACAAAGACTTTCTGGTCCCCCGGACGCCAGGTATCCCGCCTGACCGGGATTTCCTTCCCCAGTAATGCTTCCAGCATCGGTCCGAATTCCGCCCAGATGGACATGGTATTCTCAGGGCCGCCGCCAATATTATAGACCTGCCCGGCGGCCGCCTCAATTCTGTCGACCGCGGCGTCATACGCATCCAGCAGGTCGCTGACGTACAGGATATCCCGGATCTGCTTTCCATCCCCGTAGATCGTGATCGGACGGCCGGTTACGGCTGCGATGACCATCCAGGCTGCCCAGCCCTGATCTTCGATCCCGAACTGGCGCGGGCCATAGATACAAGACTGGCGCAGTACAACCGTCCGCAGGCCGTAGATACGGGCATAATCGCGTACATACTGGTCACCGCTGCCTTTCGAACAGCCGTAGGGTGAGTGGAAATCGAGGGGCTGGCTTTCGGGGACGCCGGACGGTAAATCTGAATATTCCCAGCGGGTGTCCTGTTCACGCACGGCCACATCTTCCATCCCACCGTATACCTTGTTGGTCGAAGAGTAAATCACAACCGGATTGCGCCTCGAAGCCCGGGCGGCTTCAACCACATTGAAAGTTCCCAGGGCATTGGCTTCGAAATCTTCCCGCGGATCGGTTACCGAAGTTGTAACAGCCACCTGCCCGGCCAGGTGGACGATCACGTCTGCCTCCCGGGCCGATTCCTGCAACATGACAGCATCGGCTACATCGCCTGCAACCAGCTGGAAACGCTCTTCTCCAAAAGTGTCACGCAGCCAACCGATGTTCAGCGGCGCACCGGCCCGGCTGAGGTTGTCGTAGATCGTAACATTTTCCCCGCGCCGGAGCAGGCGCTCCACATAATTCGAGCCAATAAATCCCGCCCCGCCGGTAATCAAGTAATTCCTTGTCATGAGTCTCTTGTTCCACCATTCTTATCGGCGGTATGCTCCTGCCTTGCCCGAAAGCTGGTAATCTGCCGGTACAGCCCGGCCAGTGTTTCACCTTCTGTCATCATTGCGTAAAAACCCGGAATACCACTGGTCAGGTAGTTGTACAGGTGGGCGACCAGGGCAGTTGTCAGCGCGGTGGATGCCGCCGCCTCGCCCCCGCCGGCCAGCAGTGTCAGGGCGCCCCCAAAAGCACCCTCGAATGTGCCCACAGCGCCCGGCAAGGACGGTACTGCACCCCCGAAGGCCGCCGCTCCCAACCCGAACATAGCCCAGGTCAACCTGGCCTGCGGGAAAAAGGCAGCAATGATCAGGTAAAACTGCAGGATGGCAATCGCCCAATTGGCTGTCATCAACAGGATAAAACGAAAAAATAAACCGGCATCCGTCAATACTGCCAGCCCGCCAAAGAAAGAGTCGAGAAAGCGATCACCGATTTGCTGCAGCCCCGGCCAGCGTTCAATGAGCTTCGAGAAGATGCCCACTGCCCGCTCACGGTTGCGAGCCAGGAAAAACAAGGCCGCCAACCCGACCAGGACAACCGCCCCAATGACCAGGGCAATTCGGGATGAATCCCCGGAATCAACTACAAAAGGCACGGCGCTGAGAAGGATCACAGCAGTGAAGAACAGATCAAAAGCCCGCTCGATCACCACCGTAGGGATGATTTCCATGAACGCCATCTCTGTCTTCCGGCTGAGCAAAAATGCCCGCCCGAACTCTCCCAGGCGAAATGGCAGGAAATTGTTCATCAGGTAACCCTCACACAGGGTCAGGAAGGTATCCTTATAGGAAGCACGATTCCGAAGCAGGGTACGCCAGACAACCCCGCGCATCATAATCCAGGAAAAACCAACCACCAGCGCCGCCAGCAGCAGGAGATAGTCCGCCTGGACGATGGCTTCCCACATCGATTTGAACTCGACAAAATAAAGGATCGCCGCAATGACCCCCAGGCTGATGATCGTACCGGGCAGCCAGCGGCGTGCAGTTTTAAGTACCTGTGACATAAATTTCCTGCCTGGGAAGGTTGCTCCCGTTGCCGCCAATCAGTTATTCATTTTCCAGCCGCAAGACCGCCATAAAGGCTTCCTGCGGAATCTCAACATTCCCGATCTTCTTCATGCGCTTCTTCCCTTTTTTCTGTTTTTCAAGCAGTTTTTTCTTGCGGGTAATGTCACCCCCGTAGCACTTGGCCAATACATCCTTACGAAGGGCCTTGACATTGGCCCGCGAGATCACCCGCCCACCGGAAGAAGCCTGGATGGCCACGTCAAACAACTGGCGTGGGATGGTGGCTTTCAACCTGGTGATCAGGCGCTGCCCTTTATGGTATGCGTCCTGTTTGTGGACAATGGCAGCCAGGGCGTCGACCGGTTCCCCATTGACCAGGATCTCCAGTTTTTGTAGTTCATCCGGGCGGTATTCGACCAGGCGGTAATCCATGGAGGCATAGCCGCGTGTCCGGGATTTGAGATCATCGAAGAAATCAACGATCAATTCCGACAAGGGGATCTCGAAATTCAACTGGACCCGGTGCGGCGCCGGATACTCCTGGCTGACAAAGTGCCCCCTTCGCTTGGTAACGATCTCCATCACCGGACCATAAAAATCGGTCGGAGAGATGATCTCCAGGTGCATCCACGGCTCACGGATCTCTTCGATCTCGTTTTCATCAGGAAGTTCGGCCGGCGAATCGATCAGGATTCTGGCGCCATCCAACTTCACCACTTCGTATTCCACGGTCGGGGCCGTAAAGACCATATCCAGGTCGTATTCCCGCTCGAGCCGTTCCTGGATGATCTCCATATGAAACAGGCCCAGGAAACCAGCCCGGAACCCAAAACCCAGCGCCTGGGAAGTTTCGGGTTCATAACTCAGGGAGGCATCATTCAGCTGTAGTTTCTCGAGCGCATCCCGCAGGTCGCCGTAATCATCAGCTTCAGCGGGATAAATCCCGGCGAAAACCATTGGCTTGGGCGTACGGTAGCCGGGCAGCGGCTCAGCAGCCGGGGCCGAGGCCAGGGTGATGGTATCACCCACGCGGCAATCCTGGACGGTCTTCAGGCCGGTGGCGATATACCCGACTTCCCCGGCAGCAAGACTCTGGACCGGTTTCTGACCGGGCGTAAAGATACCGATCTCGACCGGCTTGACATCCACCCTGGTCGCCATCATGCGAACGGTCTGGGCCGGGCGCAGGATGCCCTCTATCATGCGCACATAGGCGATCACCCCTTTGTAAGAGTCATAATGAGAATCGAACACCAGGGCCCGCATAGGAGCCTCAGCGTCGACTTTCGGGGCGGGGACCTCCCGTACAATGGCCTCCAGGACAGCCTGAATGTTCTTGCCTTCTTTGGCAGAGACATGGATGATCTCATCAAGACTGCCTCCCAGCAGGCTGACAATATCTTCCGCCACCTCATCCGGCGCTGCCGAAGGCAGGTCGATCTTGTTGATCACCGGGATGATTTCCAGGTCGGCTTCAAGCGCCGAATATAGATTTGCCAGGGTTTGGGCTTCGATGCCCTGGGTAGCATCCACCACCAAAATAGCCCCCTCACAGGCATACAAGGCCCGGCTGACCTCGTATCCGAAGTCAACATGGCCGGGTGTATCGATCAGGTTCAGCTCATACTCAACGGCATCCTGCGCAGTATAGAGCATCCGAACTGCAGAAGCCTTGATGGTGACGCCTTTTTCGCGCTCCAGGTCCATGGCATCCAGCACCTGCTCGGTCATTTCGCGGTCAGAGATCGTGCCCGTCAGCTGCAGCAGCCGATCCGCCAGGGTAGATTTTCCATGATCGACATGGGCAATAATACAGAAATTACGAATATTCGCAGTCATAAGTTAACGACTTGGAAGTATACTCGATTTTATAGCACGAAACGATGCCCTACTTGAAAAAATCCCTGAAGTTGTTCAGGAAAGAGCCGGTCTTTATTTTCTCTAGAAACTGCATCCACTCGGCCTCGGCGCTTATCTTGCGCTCATAGTGATCCTTGTGCCTGTCCATTAACTCCAATACCCGCACATCCTCTCCATAATCAAGCCAGAAGCCATGCTTTTCGGTCAGGCAGGCATCCAGCTTCAGGGAGTAAAGACGGTATTGGAATTCAGTCAGGGGTCCGCCGCAGTGCGGACAGCAGCAGCTGGTTTTATCGGGATAATGCACCAGGGACCCCTTGAAATCATCCTGGTCAAAACTCAGGTCTTCCAAATGGTCGAGTTCTTCAAAATCCAGCCACATGCCGCGGCAGGCCGGGCAAGAATCGACTTCCAGGATGCCCTTGTAATACCGCCTGACCAGTTCCGTCTGGCATTTAGGACAATTCAGGGCCATGCTCCTCTCCAAGAACACCCATAATCAGGTCAGCGATAGTTCTATCCGTTTCCGCCAGGTCTAACCAGACCAGGAACTCGGTATTGCCTTTCGGCCCAAGCAGCGGACTCTTCACCAGGCCTTTCAGGCCGAAACTTTGCGATTGGGCAAACGCCAGGACATGTTCCAACACCTGGCGATGGATCTCCGGATTGCGAATGACCCCATCCCCCCGGGACACATCCCTGCGCCCGGCCTCGAACTGGGGCTTGATCAAGGCCACAATCTCCCCCTGCTCCTTCCCGGATCGGGAGGCCGAAAACCAGTTCTTTACCACCGGAAGCAATACCTTCAGGGATATGAAAGAGGCATCGATGGTCACCAGGTCAACCGGCTCGGGCAGCTTCTCCAGGCGGCGTGCATTGGTCGCTTCCATGACAACCACCCCAGGATGGCCGCGCATTTTCCAGTGCAGGATACCTTTTCCGACATCGATGGCATACACCCGTGCAGCGCCGCGCTGCAGCAGGCAATCGGTAAAACCCCCGGTAGAGGCGCCCACATCTGCACAGATACACCCGCCGGCATCGATTTGGAAACTCTCCAGGGCGCTGTCCAGTTTTTCCCCGCCGCGTGAAACAAAGCGCGGTCGCGATTCGACCGTCAGGGCTGCGTTGGAAGACACTTTGACGGATGGCTTGAAAACCACCTGCTCATCTACGCGCACCTGCCCGGCCATAACCTGCCGCTGGGCCAGGCTGCGGCTTTCTACCAGGCCCCGTTCCACCAGCAGGACATCCAGGCGTACTTTTTGCATGCCAATATTGTACCCCTGAAAGCAGGATCATAAACTGCCAGCCGCCCGGTATCCTGCCGCCGGACAGCGTAGTAAATTCGTCTCTCAGTTTGCGGCGTTCTTCCTTTGGGTATCCCATGACAGCCCACACCGCGCAGAGCGCCTGCAAGCGCATACAGCCGGTTATAACAGATTCCCGGGGATCGACCCCGGTGCGGATCTCCAATATGGCTTCGAGGCTGCCGGTCAAGAAACTGGCCGGCGCCGGGTCAATGTTGGGGAGTTGGGTCAGGTCACTCAGGGCTGAAATGCCAGAATCAGGTAAAATTACTTCATGTTGAGAGCTATCCTGAAAACCATGCGCCCAAAGCAGTGGGCCAAGAACGTATTCCTCCTGGCGGCCGTAGTCTTCGACCGCAAACTGACCAACCCGGAGGCCATGCTGCATACCGTCCTGGGCGTGATCGCCTTCAGTCTGGTCGCCAGTGTGGTGTATATCGTCAACGATATCGCCGACCGAGAAGCCGACCGCCAGCACCCCACCAAACGCAACCGGCCGATCGCATCCGGCAGGCTCCCCACCCCAGCAGCCTGGGCCGCCGCCATCCTGCTGGTGCTGGCCGCCTTCCCCCTGGCTTACTCGCTTTCGCCGGACTTTGCGGCCATCACCTTCTTTTACCTGTTCTTCAACCTGGCCTATTCAAAGTGGCTCAAGCACATCGTCCTGCTGGACATTCTGGTGCTGGCCTCCTTCTATGTGATCCGTGTGGCAGCCGGTGTAGCCCTGATCGATGTGGTGCGTTTCTCTCCCTGGATTTATATCTTCACTTCCTTCCTGGCCCTGCTGATGGGAACCGGGAAACGCCGGGCCGAACTGGCCCAGATCTCAGAGAGCGCCAATTCCCGCCGGGTGCTGGAAGGGTACACGATCAATTTCCTCGACCAGTTGATCGCACTGGCCGCCGGAACAACCATCATCACCTACAGCCTGTACACATTCTCGGCTCCCAACCTGCCCGAAAACCACCTGATGATGCTGACCATCCCCTTTATCATGTATGGCGTCCTGCGCTACCAGTACCTGCTGCAGGTAAAGGATACCGGGGCTGCGCCGGAAGAACTGGTGCTCGCCGACCGCCCCCTGCAGTTGGACATCGCCCTGTTCGGGCTGGCCGTCCTGGCAGTCTTTTATATTTCTTAGGAAGCCGGTATGCTGTCTTCTTTCGCTCCTGGAAAGATCATCCTGTTTGGTGAACACGCGGTCGTGTACGGGCAGCCCGCGCTGGCAGTCCCGGTCACACAACTCAGCGCCCGGGTCGATATCGAAGACTCGCCCGATGAACAGACCTGGATCGATGCCCCGGATATCGGGGTGACAGCCACGCTGGAAGACCTGCGCAGAGATACCCACCCCCTGGCGTTTGTGATCGGGGTTATCTACAACTCCCTGGGCGCCAGGCGCTTTCTCCCGATCCGCATCAGGATCACTTCAACCATCCCGATCGCCTCCGGGCTGGGCTCAGGCACGGCAGTCAGTATCGCCCTGATCCGGGCGCTGGCCACAACCATCGGATTGCCCGTTTCAAACGAACAGGTCAACACGATCGCTTTCGAAGCAGAAAGGGTGTACCACGGCGCCCCGTCCGGGATCGATAATACCGTCATTACCTACTCGCAGCCCATTTATTTCATCAAGGGCCAGCCGCCCGAAACTTTCCAGGCCAGGGAAGCTTTCACGATTGCGATTGCAGATACCGGTATCCCGGCCCCAACCCGGGATGCCGTGGCAGATGTGCGCCGGATGTGGCAGCAAAAACCGGAGCAATGGGAAGCTGTCTTCACCCGGGTTGGAGGCATTGCCCGGGCTGCCAGGGAAAAAATCGAAAGCGGTCAGGTCGAGGCGCTTGGCCCGTTAATGGATGAAAACCACGCCTTACTGCAGGAAATGACGGTCTCATCCGCAGAACTGGACCGCCTGGTGGAAGCAGCCCGCTCGGCTGGGGCATTGGGAGCCAAGCTGTCCGGAGGCGGACGGGGCGGCAATATGATTGCCCTGGTCCCATCCGGCGCAGGAGAACAGGTGCAGGCCGCGCTGGAAGCCGCCGGAGCAGCAGGGATCCTGCTGACGACCGTCCAGTAAAGCAAGGTTATGCCCCGATGGCGAACAGGCTGGCAGGCCGGCGTATCACACCTCTCCCTGAAAAGCTCGCGGGAAGGGGAGCGTTTCATCACGAAAAAGAGCCCATCACAATGACCCTTGAGATCTGGAGACGTCCTATGAAAACAATCGGTTTGCTCGGAGGAATGAGCTGGGAATCAACCGCAGAATATTACCGTATCCTCAACCAGGCTGTCAAAGAACGGCTGGGCGGGGTCCACTCGGCCAGGTGTGTCCTGGTATCGGTCGATTTTGCCGAACACGAAGCCATGCTGCGTGAAGCACGCTGGGAAGACCTGGAGCAGGCTTTGATCGCGGATGCCCGCCTGGTAGAAGCCGGCGGCGCAGATTTCCTGTTGATCTGCACCAACACCATGCACAAAATGGCAGAAAAAGTGCAGGCCGGTATCCACATCCCTCTGCTGCACATTGCAGATTCCGCCGCCGGGGCGATCAAGGCACACGGGCTGAAGACGGTCGGCCTGCTGGGCACCCGCTTCACAATGGAGCAGGATTTCTTCCGCGGCCGCCTGACAGAAAAATTCGGGCTGCAGGTAGTGATCCCGGACGAAGCAGACCGGGAGATCGTCCACCGGGTGATCTTCGATGAACTGGTCGTGGGTGAGATCAAAGGGGCCTCACGCACAGAATTTGTACGGATTATCGAGAGAACTGCCGCCAATGGCGCCGAAGGGATCATCCTGGGCTGCACCGAGATCGGCAGCCTGGTCAAACAGGCCGACAGCCCTGTCCCGCTGTTCGACACGACCGAGCTCCATGCCCTGGCCGCGGTGGAGATGGCGCTGGATTAGTATGTCATTGTGAGCGAACGAATGTGAGCGAAGCAAAGACATCTTTTAGTGAGTAACGATGTCCCTTTACGAAGTACCCGCTGAAAAGATCAGGCGCGAGTTGAATTTTTCGAACTCGCGTTTCATCACCACCCTGGCGCCGGCCATCGATGTGCGCGCCGCCCGGGATTTTATTACTCGTATGCGGGCCGAGTTCCACGACGCCAGCCACAATGTGCCGGCCTTCCTGATCGGCGGAGGCAGTTCCCTGACCGAGCACTGCTCGGATGACGGCGAACCATCCGGTACGGCCGGGCGTCCGGCGCTGGCCGTGCTGCGCGGCAGCGGGTTGGGGGATGTGGTGGTAGTGGTCACCCGCTACTTCGGGGGCGCCAAACTGGGCGCCGGTGGACTGGTCAAAGCCTATACCGAATCCGTTCAGGAAGTGGTCAAAGACGTACCGCGGGCGCGCAAGCTGATGGTCCACAGCGCCGTGCTGGCAGCGCCCTACCCGCTGCTGGAACAGGTCCACCGGGCCGTCGGGGCGCACGCTGGGGAAATCATCGAAGAAGACTTCGCGGCGGATGTCACCCTGTCGCTGCAGTTCCCGGTCGAGCACCTGGAAGCCTTCCAGAACGCACTGTTGGAGCTGAGCGCCGGGAAACTGCAGGCCGAGATCATCGAGACCAAGGAGATGCTGGTGAGGGTATCGCCTCCGTAAAAACACGCGGGGAATATGTCTATAGAGTAAGTAAGTGATGAGCGTATCGCATTTTCAACAGGTATCGTCTTGTCTGAAAACACATTGGGACAAAATGAAAACGGGTAAGTATCTGTTGTTCAAAACACCACGGTGATTCAGATAAAACACCACGGTGATTCAGCCAGGACACCCCGGTGTTTTGGGTAAATTACCGTGGTGTTTTGGTTATCAGGTACCGACTTGTTTCTATCAGGTTTCCTGCTGTTCGCGTTCGTACGATATCCCTTTTAACATCCTTCGGATCACTTTCCCCGGACGGAACTGAACGCGATTCCGTTTGATCTTGTTTGTTCCCACTTCAGAAGGCCCGATTGAACCTTCAGCCTGGATGGTCAGATAAAAACTGCCCAGGTCTCCCAGGCGGACAATCTTTCCATTTCCCAGGTGCCTGGGAATGGCCTGCAGCAGGGCCTCAAGCGCGGCTTTCATATCGGCCTGGCTGAGCGTAGAACCCCGGACGATTTCATCAAGCAAATCACGTTCATCGATCTCACCCGAAGATTTCAAACGCGGGTAATACTTTGGCGGCGCATCAGGATCAATTGGATTCTTGTGTGGGACAATAATATATTTTGCAGGCACAGGCTGTTCCCCTTTCTGGCTGGGATTATGACAAGCGCCAGTATAGCCGTTTTTTGGGAAAACTCGCTTCATTTTCCAAAACCTGATAGTTTTTTGAGAGCTTTTGATAGTTTTTGATAGTTTTTTCTGTATATAACCACTGTATGAACACAAAACAACAGTTGAATCTTATCCGCACGATATTGATCTTCTTCACAGTGGCCCTGTTTTTCAGCGGCCTGACGGCCATTCCCCTGCGTTTTGAATTGAACATCCTGGATACCTTGCTGGGAGAAGGCAGCCTGGTCGCAGCCAGGTTCCCGCTTTTTTCTGGATGGATTTCCCAGGTACACCTGGCGCTGGAGGAGCAGTACCAAGCGCACGCTTTCCTGGCATACGGTTACGACTGGCTGGCTTTCGGGCACTTTGTGATCGCGATTGCCTTCCTCGGTGCAGTCAAAGACCCGGTCCGCAACCGCTGGGTGATCGAGTTCGGGATGATCGCCTGTGTGCTGATCCTGCCCTATGCCTTTATCATGGGGGCCGTCAGGGACATCCCCATCTACTGGCGCTTCATTGATATGCTCTTTGGCATCTTTGGGATCATCCCGCTCTACATCGCACGCAGGATGACAATCCAACTGGAAGCAAATTCAAAATGATCCGGGACGGTCGCAAATAAAGCCACCCCCTCCCGGTCTCCCCCATTTCTAAAAACGGAAATGGGGGAGACGCATTTTCCCAGTGCACAAATGCGTAAAAGCAATCGTCTCTCTCCATGCATGTTCTTCGAATGGGGAGTAGGGCTAAAATCTTTCGTGCCCCGTACGGGAGATGATCTCATCCTGCAGGGCTTCGCTCAGGTCACAGAAATAATCCGAATAGCCGGCCACCCGCACGATCAGGTCCCGGTATTCTCCCGGGCAGGCCCTGGCCCGGATCAGGGTGTCTGCATCGACCACGTTGAACTGGATATGGTGTCCGCCCAGCTTGAAGTAGGAACGGATCAGGTCCACCAGGGACTGCAGCCCTTTCTCATCTGCCAGCAATTGGGGAGTGAACTTCTGGTTGAGCAGCGTCCCGCCGGTGCGCACTTGCTCTATTCTGGCAGCCGACTTCAGGACCGCGGTCGGTCCGCGCCGGTCGGCGCCCTGGACGGGAGAAATCCCTTCCGACAACGGCGTCCAGGCCTGGCGCCCGTCCGGGGTGGCTCCGGTGACCGAGCCGAAGTAGATATGACAGGTGGTCGGCAGCAGGTTAATGTGATACTCCCCGCCGCGGGTATTCTTACGCCCATCGACCGCCCGGAAATAACTCTCGAACACTTTCACCAGCAGATCGTCGGCGGCAGCCTCATCGTTCCCGTAGCGGGGCGTCCGGTTGAGCAGCATCTGGCGCTCTCGTTCGAACCCGGAGAAGTCGGCCTCCAACATTTTGAGCAGCTGCGGCATGGTCAACTGCGGGAGCGGGTCTCGTCCCACTCTGGCAGCATAGATATGCTGTTTGATCGCCGACAGGCAGTCGGTGATGGTCCCCATCCCGACCCCCTGGATGTAAGAGGTGTTATAGCGGGCGCCGCCGCTGTGGTAATCCTTTCCGGCAGCGATACAGTCGTCGATCAGCAGCGACAGGAAAGGCGCCGGCATCCGGTCAGCATACAGTCGTTCGATCACATGGTTTCCCTGGACCTTGATCTCGATAAAATGCTGCAGCTGCTGTTCGAAAGCCCGGTAAAGCGCTTCGAAGCTTGAAAAAGCCTTCGCAGCACCGCTCTGCGGGCCAAGCTGCTTCCCGGTGCGGGGGTCAAGCCCGTTGTACAGGGCCAGTTCCAGGACCTTGGGAAGGTTGAAGTAGCCGGTCAGGATATAAGCTTCTTTCCCGAACGCGCCCACTTCCACGCAGCCCGAGGAACCGCCCTCCCGGGCATCTTCCAGCAGCCTGCCCATGCGCAGCAGTTCTTCCACAATCAGGTCGCTGTTGAAGACCGATGGCTGGCCAAAACCGGTGCGGATGATCTCCGCCGCTCGGCGGATGAAGGCCTGTGGGTTCTTCTCACTCACCTGGATGGAAGAGGAAGGCTGCAGCAGGCGCATGTCTTCGATCACATCCAGGATCAGGTAAGTCACTTCGCTGACGCCATCACTCCCGTCCGCCTGCACCCCGCCCAGGTTGATCTGGGCAAAATCGGTGTAGGTGCCGCTTTCCGCGGCAGTCACCCCCACCTTGGGCGGTGCGGGCTGGTTGTTGAACTTGATCCACAGGCAGTGCAGCAGTTCTTCGGCCGAGTCACGGGTCAAGGCGCCGGCAGCCAGTCCCTGCTGGTAAAAAGGTTCAAGATGCCGGTCGAGATGGCCGGGAGAGAAAGCATCCCAGGTGTTGAGTTCGGTGATGACGCCCAGGTGGACGAACCAGTAATACTGCAGGGCTTCGTGGAAATCACGCGGCGCCCGAGCCGGGATGCGGGAACAAACTTCGGCGATCCGCTCGAGCTCGGCCTTGCGCCGCGGGTCGCTCTCGCCGGCGGCCTGCGTACGGGCCGCTTCGGCGTGTCTTTCCCCGAAACGGATCAGGGCGCCAGCGGCAATACGCATAGCCTGCAGTTCTTCCCTCTTTGCGGCGGTATCCCGATCCTGCCGGCTGGCCAGCGCCTCCAGTCTTGCTTCGATCCCGGCGATGAAATCCAGCATGCCTTTATGATAGATCTTGTCATCCAAGACAGTGTGCCCAGGGGCGCGCTGTTCCATGAACTCGGTGAAGATCCCGGCCTGGTACGCTTCCTTCCAATCGTCGGTCATGCCGGAAAAGATCAGGTCGCGCATGGAGTCCCCCTGCCAGAACGGGATGATCGTGTCTCGGTAGACCTCCCGAGTCCCGGGTTCGACCCTGAAGCGGGTCTTTTCACGGGCATCCAGGACGTTCAGGTCGGCCAGGGAATGGCAGCACAGCTCAGGGTAGGTCGGGGCCTGTTTAGGCGCCGGCCCCTTCTCTCCTACGATCAGCTCACCGGCGCCGATATAGATGGTCTTGTGCTCCAACAGGTACTGAAAAGCCAGGGCCCGTTGGACGGGGATGGACACACCCGGCCCAACCGCACCCGAGGCATAGAACTCGGTCAGTAATTCAGCCCGCTCACTGGAGAGGGTTTCTTCGGCTTCCAGGCTTTGCTGGCGTAATTTTCGGACCCGTTCTGTCATCGGCATAGGCGCCTCACCTGTTTATTCCAGAGAATGGCTCGGATTTTCTTCATCAGCAGACCAGTTGGCCGGGTTGCTTTCGATGTAAGCCTCGATATTCCGGTGTTCTTTTTCACTGCGGATGATATGTTCGTGATAATTTCTTTGCCATACGGCGGTCATATTTAATTCACGCCTGGCACGGGATGTTACAGCAGATTTGAAGGCGCGGTCAATGGTTGGTAAAGAACCCGCCGCCGGTGGATCTGCAGATCGAAATCACCATTCATTCAGCACCGTGACTCCGCAGCCGGACAATATCCCGGCCAGTGACTGCATCCGTTCTCGATCCGGGGAAGGCAGTCCCTTGAGGGCATACTCACGACCCAGGCTGGCATACTTGGCCTCGGCAGTCTGGTGGTACCCCAGGAGTTCGACCGGCGGCGCACCGGGCAGCGCTGCCACAAAAGCTCCCAATTGTTCCAGGCCGCCGCGATCATCATTCGCTCCCGGAATAATAGGGATACGCACAATGACAGTATGCCCCAGTTCAGACAGCCTGCGCAAATTATCAAGGACCAGGGCATTCGATACCCCAGTTGCGGCTTTGTGTCGTTCTTCATCGAATAACTTCAGGTCATACAAGAAAAGGTCGACCCCGGACCGGACCTGGTCGATCACTTCCCAGTCCGCGTGCCCGCAGGTATCCAGCGCCGTATGTATGCCCAGTTCCCGGCAGGCTGCCAGGGCGGCCTGCAAGAAAACCGGCTGTGAAAGCGGCTCTCCCCCGCTAAAGGTCACTCCCCCGCCGGACTGCTCATAAAAGACCCGGTCGCTTTTGATCTGATCCATCACCCGGTCCAGCCTCATCTCCCGCCCCACCAGTTCCCTTGCATCGGAAAAACAAACCGGGACACAATCGCCGCAGGCCAGGCAGCGCCCCCGGTCTGTACCCAGCCTTTCATCAATGGCTGCCTGCAAACAGACTTCCACACAGGCCCGGCAGGCAATGCAGCGCTTGGGATGCACGATCAGTTCAGGGGAAAAAGACTGGCTTTCAGGATTATGGCACCAGGCACACTCCAGGGGGCAGCCTTTAAAAAACACCGCCGTACGGATACCCGGGCCATCGTGAAGTGAATATTTTCGTATGTCGAAGATCGTACCGGTAATCACTACAACTTCCAAAAGATTTCGACGAAACAGAGTCCCTTTTCTTAAGTACCGGCGACCGGGTTGCTCAATTTGCCCAGGCCCTCGATCTCAACATCAACCACATCCCCATCTTCAAGCTGGCTGACGCCGGCCGGGGTTCCGGTGAAGATCAGGTCGCCTGGTTCCAGGGTCATCACCGCCGAGATGAAAGCCACCAGCTGCCCGATCTGGAAGACCATGTCCCGGGTGGAGGCCATCTGCCGCATCTGTTCATTGACCCGGCAGGTGATCACAGCATCGGACGGATCGAACTCCGTATCGACCCACGGACCCACCGGGCAGAAGGTATCGAAACTCTTGGCGCGTGTCCACTGGCCATCACTGCGCTGCAGGTCACGGGCAGTGACATCATTGCCCATGGTGTAACCAAAAACATACGCCTTGGCTTCTTCGGCGGTGATATTTCGCCCGCGTTTCCCAATCACAGCCACCAGTTCAGCCTCATGCTCCACCTGTTTTGACTGCGGAGGCAGGAGTATGGTCTCTTGATGAGCAAGCAGGGCAGACGGCGCTTTCATGAAGATCATCGGGACTTCCGGAACATCCGCGCCGTGCTCGCGGGCATGTTCAACATAGTTCCTGCCGACACAAATGATCTTGCTGGGCTGCATGGGGACCAGTAAGTTGACTTCCTCCAGGGGAATCTCTGCCTCTTTACGGCGAAATTTACCGAAAAGGTTCCCCTCGATATCCCCAACTTTATCATCCAGCAGCCAGCCAGGACGGGGTACTTTTCGATCGACCTGATAACGGATAATGCGCATCATACCTCCATAAACTAACGAGATGCTATCGAAGTGTAGCACAATCTGAAAAAACTGTCCCATCCAATCCCGCCGGTTTTCGTGTATAATACCCGGCACGGGCGCTTAGCTCAGTTGGTTAGAGCGCTTCGTTTACACCGAAGAGGTCGGGGGTTCGAGTCCCTCAGCGCCCACTGGAAGGAACCAACCGCCAGGTTGGTTCCTTTATTTAATATTCGTGACCCTTACAAGTTATAGTTTTTTGTAAAAATCCTCTATAATGTTGTAATTGTTATTATCTCAACGCTGACATATAATGATGGGTGGGTCGGTTCGATGGATACACTTAGATATTAAGATGAGTATTCGTGTTAAGGTAATTTTTCCTTATCTGATACTAACGCTGCTGGTCGCCGTGACAGGAGTGTACGTTGTCACCCGTCTGGTGGCCAGCTCCCTGGGCGAACGCCTTACAAACCAGCTGCTCGAATCCGGGCGGGTCGTTTCTGACGGGCTGACCCGCCAGGAAATCAAACACGTTGAGGTCGGGCGAATTGTCGCCAATACAGTGGGGGTCTCCGAAGCCCTGGAAACAGAAGACCAGCAAAAACTATCTGAACTGGTGAAACCACTGGCCGCCGGACTGGATGCAGAGAACATCATCCTGGTCAACGCTGCCGGCAAGCCCCTGGTCAACATCACCCGGCTGCCGGACGGACGGGTTCAGGATTCACCGGCCCAGCAAGCCAGTATCCCTGCTGCCGTACTGCGCCTGGTCAGTTCAAAGGATCCCCAGACGCCGCCGCAGCGCGGTATCTGGGAACAGCAGGCAGACAATTATTATTACTTTACCGTCTTGCCGGTAACACAGGATGACCGGCTGGTGGGGGCGGTGCTGGTCGGCGCTTCCCTGGATACGATCCTGCCATACCTGAAAAGCGTCGCCCTGGCCGACATCATCGTCTATGGAAATAACGGGCAGGCCCTGGGGACGACCCTGAGAGGCGGTGAACAGGACCCCGACAAACTGGAGGCGCTGTCCATCACTGAAAGTGAATATGTCCGGCTGGCCGTCGCCAAAGACCTGGTCGGCGGGGAAAATTTCTCTGTGGACGGGCGCTGGTACAGCCTGGCGCGCAGTTCCCTGCGGGTTGGAAACGATCACCTGGGCGTGTTTGCCGTCGTCCTGCCAATGGATTTTGTCATCCAACCAGGGGTGGCAAGCAGGAATTACTATATCCTGCTCTATGCTGCCGCAATGATCGCCGTCGTTGCGATCGGTTTCCTGATCTCCCGCCTGATCGTTAATCCGCTTTCCTCTCTGGTGAATACTTCCCAGGCGATTTCAAAAGGGGATCTCAGCCTGCGAACAGGAATAAAAAGCAAGGATGAGATTGGCTGGTTGGCGAATGCCTTCGATGACATGACCGCCAACCTGCAGGAACGCACTTCAGAACTGGAACGCACTTACCAGATCCTGGAGCAAATGGACAAGACCAAAACCACCTTCATCCAGGTCTCCGGGCATGAACTGCGCAGCCCACTGACCGTTGTCCAGGGATACGCCCAGATGCTGCGGGAAAAGACCAAGGAGGATGCTTACCTGCATTCGCTTTCGACCGGCATCCTGGACGGGACAGACCGTATGAAGGAAATCCTTAATAACATGCTGGTCGTTTCGCGCATCGACAGTGACGCTTTGAGGTTGGCCCCGGATTGGACCCGCCTGAAAGATATTTTCAGGCGGGTGCGAAAAACCTTCCAGGACGGCCTGGATGAACGAAAGCTCACCCTGGAAACGGATCAGGTTGACAATGTGCCAATGTTTTTGGCTGATCCCGATTTGATGTACCAGGTCTTTTACCACCTGACCATGAATGCGATCAAATACACACCGGACGGCGGGAGGATTGTGGTATCTGGACAGCAAATCAGCCAGAATGGCAGGAAAGAACTCGAAGTCATTGTTGAAGATAACGGCATCGGCATTGCCGACGAATACAAAAACTCGATCTTCGAAAAATTCTTCCAGACCGGTGAAGTACTGCTGCACTCAACAGGGAAAACAAAATTCAAAGGGGGAGGCCCCGGTCTGGGACTGGCGATTGTGAGAGGCATTGTGGAAGCCCATCACGGGCATGTCTGGGTGGAAAGCGTTGGACACAATGAAGAGACCTTTCCGGGCAGCAAATTCTATGTCCGGCTGCCATTGGACGAGGGCTCGGGCCAATGAAAGCTGGCGACAACCGCCGCGATCTGATACTGTTGATGCTCATTCTGCTGATCGGGATTCTCTTCATGATTTTTGCCGGTCAGGCGGCCCTCAACACCGAGGATGTTTGGTATGTACAGGCAGATGTGGGCTCTAATATCAACCTGACCGAATCCTACAGCGCCGATAAGCTCTCCTTTGCACCGGTAAAAGCAAATATTATGACCCCCGAGGAATGGTATGAAAGCTTTCTCACCCCTGGCGAAGGGGCGCCGGAGGCAGAGACAGTGCCCACCATTGATGCAGGGACTACACTGACTCCGGCGCCAACGGCCCCTGGCACACCGACCCAGGTCATACAGACAACGATCCCCAGCCCGACCGCGGTCATTAATCCGACCAATACCCCGGTGATTATCATACCAAAACCTACCAGCCAGCCCCCCAAGACCAGTGTCGACCTGCGGATCACAAACGACGATGGCAGCGGCGCCTACACGGTTGGCGATACGGTCGTCTACACAGTCATTGCCAGCAACAATGGGCCCAATCCCATCACCGGGGCGACCATCACAGATGCACTGCCCTCCCAGGTGACACAATGGGACTGGGCCTGCACGGCGCTTGTCAGCGCCAGCGGCTGTGATCCCGTTGCGGGCAGCGCATCCAATTTCAGTGACACGGTTAACATCCACAGCGGCGGCAGCATTCAGTATACCGTCACGGCGTACACAAATCCGGCCGCAACTTCCAACCTGACCCACACAGCTGTTATTTCATTCCCATCCAGCTATACCGATCCGAACCCGGGGGACAACACTGCAGCCGATACTGATACGCCGGTCTTCTCTTCAGACCTTGGCGTCACGCTGACAGACAATGCCACCGATTACGTGCCGGGTAATACGACCCGGTACGTCCTGACGGTCACCAATTACGGCCCAAGCAACGTAACCGGGGCCGCGATTACCGATAACAGACCGGCCCTGATCTCACTGTGGGGCTGGTGTGTGGCCCCCTGCACCGCGGTCCCCAATACCACCGGAAATCTGATGGACACGTTCAACCTCGCCTCAGGCGCCAGCAGGACCTATTACATTGCGGCCAACATCGATGGCGCCGCATTAGTCGATCTGGTCAACACGGCTTCTTCAAGCGCAGCCACCGACCCCGCGGCGGGGAACGATTCAGACAGCGACACCGATACGATCATCACATCCAACACCCTGCCAAACGGGGATATTGGAACGAACAAGGACAACCTCACCGATACGGTCCCCACTGGCGGGTCGATTACGCTGACATTAGGGACTTCCATCACCGTCACCGGCGCCGACCTGGGCAATCCTGACCTGGTCTATTATGAACTGCCAAGCGGCCCCGGGATCGCCATGGATGAAGTCGTTCTGGAAATCAGTGACGGATACAACTGGTACACCATCCTGAATTGGGGAGACGGAAACGCAGATGCTTACACAAATATCGCGATTCCTCTGGCTGTGCCCCCAAATGCCACCACCTGCAGCGGAGAACCTGATAACTGTAATATCGACGCAACCCTGCTATATAACTCAAACGGAGTTGCAATCGACCTGGATTACCTGGTCCCGCCCGGAACGTATTACTACGTAAGGGTAAACGCTCCCTCCGGTGATAGCGGAGATGGCTGCGATGTCGATGCACTTTACGTAATTCCATAATCCTGGCCAGCATACGCTTCCCCCACATCGTGAAAAAAGTGGAGCCCAATACCAGGGCTCCACTTTTCTTTTGAGATACAGGAATATCCGGAAGGGGATGAATACCTGTGTTCTTATTTGGTAAAGACCAGCAGGCCCATCCGGGAGGTATTCTGGTAGGTCTGGTGGGTGGGATCATTCCAGGTAACGACGCTGTCACGGATACCGTCTCCGTTTTCGTCATTGTTCACCTGGAACTCATACCCGATAAGCATGCCTTCCTGCGGCTTAATGTAATCAAACTGGATCGCCAGTTCAACGATATATCCACTGTCGGTAACCCTGGTTGCAGTGGTGATCTTTTCTTCGGCCGCACCACCCAGGTAAGAGCGTTCATTCTCAAAGTTGATGCGGTACTGGCCATCGTCGGGTTCATAGGTGGTGGTTTTGGCATTGTTCTGGTCGACATAGATCTCAAACGAGTCCTGCTCCCAGGGGTTCCGGGCCTTCTTGCTCAACAGGCTGTCCGTCACAACCACATAGGCATACAGATACTCCTCGTCCCACAGTGTCTTTACCGTCCCGGTCGAACCGCTGGCGCCCAGCACCCAGACCGCGGTCTCTTCCTGGTTGGCTGACGCCCAGACCTCATCTTCTTCACCATCGATGACAGGTGTTCCATAAACGGCTGCGGTCACTTTGGGTGCGTCGATAAATTTCAGGGTTCCATATTTGGAAGTATCTGCATCCTGGCTCAGGGAACGGTCATTCCAGGCAGCCGGGTTCTGCCCTGCGGCTGCCACACGAATATCAAACCCGATCTCGTCCTGGATATCGGCTTCTGTACCCAAGGGAATGGCTGCTTCCAAAAGCATACCGTCTTCTCCGGAATCGATCGCAAAGACGACACCCTCACAATTCGAACAATCCCCGCCCTGGAAGGTTATATGCCGGTCATCCTCTTCATAGTGATCCGTCTTGCCGTTGTTTTCATCAAGGTACACATCAATGGCTCCCAGGTCTTCCGGAGAAGCATCCGCCTTCACACACACATACAGGTTGTTTTCATCCCAGCGCGTCTGGAAACCGGCAGTCACGGAATCTGACAATTTAAGCGAACTCCAGGGCTGTGTAGCCCATAAGATCTCAGCTTCCCCATCGATCTGCGGTGTCCCCCTGGGAATATCAACCAGCTGGGTCATGATCGGCAGCTGCAGTGGATCGATAATGCCCCAATAAGCATTTTTGGCTTGCAGGTTCTCGTCGAACAACAGCGGCAGATTGAGGCGCGTGATTGGGAAAGTCTTCAACCAGGTATGATCGTCCGCCATCCCCCAGAAGGTGACCGACTCGATTTTGTCTGACTGGCGCTCGAATACTTCAAAAAGTTCCTTATACCGGTAGCCCTGCTTGAGAAGGATATCCTCGGGAACGGCCTCATAAGTATCGGAATCGTTTGGGTAAACACTCAGGTCCAGTTCCGTGATGTGAATTTCGCCCAACTCAAAAAGCATCTCAATGGTTTGTTCAACCGCTGCAGGGGCAGGATTCTGGATGTTGGCATGCATCTGCATCCCGATGCCTTCGATCGGGACACCCTGCGCCTGTAATTCCTTTACGACTTTATAAATGCACGCCCGCTTTTTCTGGTCTGTCGTGCTGTAATCGTTCAGGATCAGGGTGGCCTCAGGGGCGGTCTCATCGGCGGTCTGAAAAGCAGTCACGATGTAGTCCGTGCCGGTCAGTTCATACCACACTGTACGGCGCATGCAGTCATTTTCCTGTTCATCAATGACCTCGTTAACCACATCCCAGACATTGATATCCTCTTTATAGCGGCCAACCACGGCCCGGATATGGTCCTCCAACCGTTTCAATACCAGTTCTTTATTTTCCGGGGTAGCCTCAAGGGGGTTCCCTTCACTGTCCTGGAACATCCATTCGGCTGCCTGGTTGTGCCAGACAAGGGTGTGTCCATGAACTGCCATACCGCTGGCCCTGGCAAACTGGACCAGTTTGTCGGCATTCTCCCAGGTGAAATTCCCTTCCGTGGGTTGGATAGAGACCGGTTTCATAGCATTTTCAGCCGTCAGGCTGTTGAAATGATGCACCAGCAGGCCCACATGAGCATCACTGTCAAGTTGATCGGGCTCAAGTGCGGCGCCCACCAGGAAAGAAGATGAATAAGTTTTATGTACAGACGGGATATCCGGTTGAGGAGGCGCTGCCGCCAGATCGAATTCAAAGACAGCCAGTTCAGTACCACCCGGAGTTGCGGGTTCGTCAGCCAGTGCAGCCGCGTTGGTTGGGGTCGCGGCTAAATCGGAACCATTCGCACACCCGGTAAGGAAGACTACAAGGGTCAGAATCAGAAAAAGCTTTTTGTCAATGGACATCATCCACGCTCCTTTCCCTGATATTGTACCTTATTTGTTGTCCCGTTAAACTAATGCGGTCGCGCGGGTTTGCCCGGCAAGTGTTTACTTCTCCCTTAAAGACCTGTCCAGTGCCTTGAAATCCACCCTGGCTGTCAGGTCCAGGCTGACAGGCGATACCGATACACGGCGTTTGTGCTGCAGCACGAACACATCGGTATCCGCCGGTTCGCTTTCAAGATCGATGGCGTGTTGATAACCAACTGTACCGGGGACATCCCAAGATTCCCGCCTGGGCGCCGTCGGCATAAAATAACGCTGCCGGGATACGCGGGTTACTTCCCAGGGGGTCTGGGGCGTGGCATCACTGGGCACTTCCACTTTCAGCAGGGCCAGGTCATCAGGTAGAGGGGCTTCCAATAACCACCTGGCAAACATCGTTGTGAAATAGGCAGCGGCAGAGAAATCGACCTCAGTCGAGTAGGAAAGATGGTGTTCCTGTTTTGTCTCTAAAGAGACTGCCATGGCCGGGATACCCATTGAAGCCGCCTCCAGGGCAGCGCCCACCGTTCCGGAAATAGTAATGCCGGAAGCAACATTTTCTCCATAATTGATCCCCGAAACAACCAGGTCTGGCCGGGCAGGTAAAATCTCCAGGATGGCGTGCTGAACAGCCTGGGCAGGGGTGCCCCCAACTGCAAAGACCTGCCATTCCTGTTCCCCAACAAAGACAGTCTCCTCCCGGATGATGCCATCGGAAGTATTTGGCAGGCTGCGCCCCATCCCGGATGATTGTTCACGCGGGGCGACCACGGTAACAAAGCCCAGTACTGAAAGCGCTTCTGCGGCAGCCCACAGGCCGGGGGAACGGATCCCATCATCATTGGTCAGCAGTACCTGTCGTTTTGGCATGGAATTCTCCCTGAAAGACAGAGAGCGGGAAAACCCGCTCTCTGCAATCTACACTGGCGCCCCTTGTGCGACTCGAACACACGACCTTTTGGTCCGCAACCAAACGCTCTAATCCACTGAGCTAAAGGGGCATTAGCGAAACGAATTCTAATGCAGAATGTTAGGCGGGTCAAGGCACAATCTTGACAGGCACAATCTTGACAGGCACAATCTTGATACAATTACCCAACCCCGTACACAGGAGGCTTTAATGACGATCAAGGCGAAATATGTACACACCAACCTGATTGCCAAAGATTGGCGGGCGCTGGCCGGCTTCTACGAGAAGGTTTTTGGATGTAAACCGGTTCCCCCGGAACGGCGCCTGACCGGAAAGGGAATGGAAGCAGGTACCAGCATCCCGGAAGTGACCCTCCGCGGCATCCACCTGAGGCTGCCGGGATGCGGCCCGGAAGGACCTACGCTGGAAATCTTCACTTATGCTCCGCAGCTTGACTCCCTCCAACGCGCAGTCAACCGGCCCGGATTCGCCCATATCGCCTTCAGGGTCGACGATGTCCGCACAGCATATGAAGAAGTACTGGCCACCGGCGGCAGCCCGATCGGGGAAATCGTTACCGTTGAAGTAAAGGGCCGCGGGACGGTTACCTGGTGCTACCTGGCAGATCCGGAAGGAAATATCCTCGAACTGCAATCCTGGGCATAAAAAACAGCAGTTAGAAAAATCCCGGCCTGCCGTTCTTTATTGATTCCCTTTACCCGTCGCCAATCCGTTCAATTTCACCTGCCCCCATCACACTGTATGAAACTTCTGGCGACCCGGAATAATACACATCGCCGCTGCCTGCAATGATCACATCCAGGCTTTCTGTAACCCAGATTTCCACACTGCCGGAACCTCCGACATTGACGGTAACCGTTTCACTTTTCACCCCGGAGGCCTGGTAATCTCCTGAACCGCCAATATAAAGGTTCTGGGCCGCAGTCAGACCGTCCAGCGAACAACTGCCCGAGCCAATAATACGGGTATCAATTTCATCTGCCTGCAGTAATTCGATATCGATATCACCAGACCCGTCGATTTCATTTTCCAGCGACACAGTGTCCAATTTATCGATCCAGATGCTGCCCGAACCCTGAATCTTCAGGTCCAGTGAGCTTGTCTCGACCTGGTCTGCATAGATATCGCCCGAACCGGCAACGGTCAGGCCAGTGATTTCACTGGCTGTCAGGTAGAAACGTACTGGAGCCGACGTGAAAACCATCCAGGAGGCATCCGGGCGCAGGCCAAGGTAGAGTGTGCTGCCGCGCACCTCACTCTCGATATACGGCAGCAGGTTCTCCGGGGCTGCGACTGTCAGGCTCTCCGCTTCGCCCCGGGTCAGGATCAGTTCGCCCGACCCGGACAGGACCACATTCTTGAACCCCTGAACCTGACGTTCTTCGCTGGTCAGCTGTCCTGCTGCCTGGATCATATCAGGACTGCAGCCGCTGAGCATGAGGATGGTCATTACAACCAGGATCGAAATTATCAGAGTTCTCATAGTTTCACTTCTCTTCACGCAATCATCACGCCCAGTTCTGGGCAGCCCGAATCTGGCCTTCACCGACCAGGGAACGAATGCTGCACATCACTGTTTCAGATATTTTCCTCACCAGGGTCCGGTCATTGGCATCCCCGGAAAAACGCATCGGTTTCCCGACCGTGATTACATACGGACCCCTCAGGTACCAGGTCACGACATCCTGCCGGCCTTCGAGGGTGGCCGGCATGAACGAACGCCCATCTTCCCGCAAATAAATTCCTACCGGGATCACCGGCGCCCCGCTGCTCAAAGCCAGCCGGGCAACGCCGGAACGCGGCGGGTGGAAATCCCTGCCAGGACTGATCCCCCCTTCAGGGAAAATCGCTACGGATCTGCCTTCGTCTAAAGCCTGTCTTGCCAGCCCCAATACATGCTCCCCTTGCCCGCGGACTACCGGGATCTGGCGCATCTTTCGCATATAGGCGCCCAATACCGGGATCGAAAAAACTTTCGCTGAGATCATGACGCTGATCGGCTGTTGAGTCAGCAGGTTGACGAAAAAAGGATCGGTTGAACTGGGATGGTTGACTGCAAACAGCACCGGCCCTTCCGGCAGCGACGCATGCCATTGAATATCCAGCCTGAGCATTAATCTGGCATAGACCTCGATCAGACAGCGTCCAATTTTATAGAGCATCCTGGATAGCATTGTCTTGGTAATCTCCTGCAGCATAGGTTTTGTTGCAGTGAGAGTATATCCCCCATCGGGATTTCTTTCCTATTCAGAAGCTAACAAACAACCACCATTCCAGTAACGAACAAATCCATCATTGAATCCACGATCCAGGTTCACGCTGAACTTCGCCAGCGCGGGCCTGTATCCAACCTGATCACATTTTTTCTCTATCGCGGTACAATTTTCGGTGGACGATCGAAAGCGCCCGCACCTGGTCGGCTGCATGGTAAGAAGAACGCACCAACGGCGCCGCCTCAACCCAACTGAATCCGATCTCCTGCCCATAGGTTCGCAGTCCATCAAATTCTTCCAGGTTGTAATAGCGGTCAATCGGGTAATGCTTCTTGCTGGGCTGCAGGTACTGACCGATGGTCAGGATATCGACGCCCCAGGAACGCTGGTCTCGCATGACCGCCTTGACCTCTTCAATGGTCTCACCCAGGCCGACCATGATCCCTGATTTGGTCAGCACTTCCGGATCCAGTTTTTTGGCATTCGAGAGCGTCGCCGCCGCCCATTCATAATTGTCCTGCGGCTGGATCTGTTTGAAAAGCCGCGGGACGGTTTCGACATTATGGTTCAGTATCTCAGGTCGGGCATCCATCACGATCTTGAGCGCTTCCAGGCTGCCCTTGAAATCGGGGATCAATACCTCAACGGAGCATCCCGGGCGCAGTTCGCGGATGCGCCGGATGACTGCCGCAAAGATCGGCGCCCCCCCGTCACGGCGTTCATCCCGGTTAACCGATGTGATCACGGCATGTTTCAACTCCATATCGCGGACAGACTGGGCCACCCGTTCCGGCTCCAACCAATCCAGGGTTTTCGGACGACCATGCTTGATATCACAAAAAACACAGGAACGCGTGCAGACGTCCCCCAGCATCAGGAAGGTGGCCGTCCCTGAGCCCCAGCATTCTCCCAGGTTGGGGCACATGGCCTCTTCACACACCGTGTGCAGGGCTTTCGCACGCATCAGGTTATGGACACGTTCATAGTTCTCCCCCGACGGCGCCCTTACTTTAATCCACTCGGGCCGGCGCAAGGGACGGGCATCATTTTTTCCAGGGTCGATCCGGTCTCGGGTTGGCATTGCAGTCATAAGCACATTCCGTTCCTGTCGGCTTTATACTTTCTTGCGGACGATCAACCGCAAGCCACTTACATCAACTACTTCGACGCTGTCACCTTTATGGATCATACCGGATCCATCCGCTTTTTGTGCCGTCCACAGTTCACTGCCCAACTGGACCTGTCCTGTCGGTTTGATGGCCGTGGTAGCAATCCCCACCTTGCCATCCAGTGACTCATGCCCGGTGCGGACCGGAGCCCGCTGGGCCCGGATCGCAAACCCGACTGCGACAAAGAACACGCCCCCCATCAAAAGGGCGCTCATCACCACCAGCGGTACAGAAACTCGCTGGAACTGGGGAGTCCCGGGTGAATTGAACAAGATCAAGGCCCCGGCAATGAAAGAACCCACCCCCGCGGCGGTCAGTGCGCCATGGGTAGGCGCCTTGATATCCAGGATAAAGAGCACCAGGGCCGTGACCAGGAAGATCACCCCGAACCAGTTGACCGGTAGTACGCCAAAGCCGTAGGCCGCCAGTGCCAGGCAGACCACCCCGATAAAACCGGCTACCCAGCCGCCCGGGCTGGAGATTTCGATCAGAATCGCCTGTACGCCGATGGTCGTCAGTAAGAAAACAATATTCGGGTCGACCAGGATATTAAGCAGCTGCTCGATAAAAGTCATGGGCAGTTCCTGCACATCGGCATTGGCCGTATTGAGTGAACGCGGGCCATCCGGCATCTGGACTTCGTAGCCATCCAGTTGTGCCAGCAGATCCTCCAGGTCGCCAGCAATCATATCGACCAACCCAACCTCCAGGGCTTCCCGGGCAGAGACTGCCCGCGCAGTATCGATGGTCTCCTCAGCCAGGGCAATTGCTTCCGGTGGGCGATCCTCAGCCAGGGAGCGGATACTGGCCTTGACGATCTGGCTGAATTTTTCTTTGGCGGTCTCCGGCAGGTCTTCTCCCTGCGACCCAACCGGGCTGGCGGCCCCAATGGCCGTCTCGGGGGTCATGGCGGCGGCGTGCCCGGCCAGGGTAATCAATACCCCGGCGCTGCCGGCCATTGCCCCGCGTGGGGTTACATAAACGACCACAGGTACATCACAAGCCCGGATGGCTTCGGTCATATCAAACATGGTTTCACTATCACCCCCGGGAGTGTTCAGTTGTAAGACCAGTAATTCAGCCTGACGCTGCTCGGCAATTTTAATCACACGCTCCAAATATTGCTCTGCACTGGGTATAATCGGCCCATCAATGGTCATCACGAACACCAGGGGTTGGTCGCCCTGGGCCCGGACAGGCTGGATGGCAAAGACCAGCAGGCTGAAAAACAGCATCAGAATGTAAAGTTTTTGTTTCATACCCGTTCTCCAAACTACTGCTTCTTGCATAAATATCTAAACTTGGAACCAATAAAGCACCTTCAAAAAACAGAATTTCAGTTCAGATATATTCGCAGCACTCTGTAATTATAAAGGCAATACAGGTAAAAATTCCATTATTCCGTTCCCTGCCCGTAATCCCTGCTTGATTTTTCGAGGAACTTGCTTACATCCTTGCCGAACCCCTTTTGTACTTTCCTGAAAAGACAGACACCGGGTCAGGGAGATTCTACCCGAAGACAATTGCATCCGGTGAAGATCGTGTGTATAAAGGGTATAAGCAGAAAGGAATTCCGATGAGCAAATCAACCAGAACCTTGACCCCGCGTGTCTTTATGCAGCTATTGATCTTCGTCGTCCTGACCCCGTGCCTGCCCCTGCTCATCACCTGGCGCTGGAACTGGTGGGAAGCCTGGAGCTTTGCCATGATCAGTATCCTGGGGTTTATTATCAGCCGCTGGCTGGCCGCCCGGCGCCACCCTGATATCCTGGCAGAACGGGCCAAATTCATGGACCACCAAGACACAAAACCCTGGGATAAACTGCTTGCGCCTCTGTTGGGACTGGGAGGCGGGCTGATTCCGCTGGTCGCCGGGTTGGATGTCCGCTTTGGGTGGTCGGCTGCGTTCGGACTGACGGTCAAGCTCATCATGCTGGCGCTGATCCTGCTGGGGTATGCCATCGGGGCCTGGGCTCTGATAGAGAATCGTTTCTTTTCCGGTACGGTTCGCATCCAGACAGAACGTGACCACCAGGTAGTCTCCAGCGGTCCATACAGTGTGGTACGCCACCCCGGATACGCCAGCGCCCTGCTGACATACCTGGCCACGCCGCTCTTCCTGGACGCTGTTTGGGCTTTTATCCCGGTGGCCTTTATCATTACCGTCCTGGTCATCCGCACGCACCTGGAAGACCAGACCCTGCAGGAGGAGCTGCCCGGCTATCGTGAATACGCTGCCAGGACACGCTGCCGCTTGCTGCCGGGAATATGGTAAGTTGAAGTCCAGCCGGGGTACAATCCCGCCCGGTAAGCGGAACATCGAAGCAATTTGTCAAATCACGGTCTCTGCCCGGATTGAATACCTGCAATTATAAAAAACAGCTAAATCCATCCGGCGGCGAGTTTAAATTATTGACAGCACCCAAAAGAAAACGGTATAATTTTTACAACAATCTAAAGAGACCTTCGGGGCAAGGTGACGCCTGTGTACAAACACAGGTGAATTCCTGATCGGTGGTACAGCCCACGAGTGCAGTGCACAGGATCCGGTGAGATTCCGGGGCCGACGGTATAGTCCGGATAGAAGAAGGTAACAGGCAGCCCGTATGGGCCTGGTTTGTCATACATGTCCCGAAAACGAAATGTTTTCGGGATTTTGTATCGATACATCTGCCTTCACACGGTTCGCCGTTGCGCCCCACAAAACAGACTGTGAGGCTTTTTTAATTCAGGAATACGATGCAAGCGAAAAAGATGGAACGGAGAAAACAAAAGAACGGACATGCAACTGGAAGCAATCGCTTCTGGCTGGGATTGGTTTCATTTGTCACAGCTCTCCTGGTCTGGCAGGCAATCACCAGCTTGTCCAACCTGCCGGCATTTATTTTGCCTTCGCCATGCGAAGTCTGGGAACGTTTCCTGCGGGCGCTGATGGACGGGAGCCTGCTTAAACACACTGGCGCCACCCTGCTCGAAGTCTTACTTGGGCTTCTCGCCGGTTCACTGTCTGCAACCATACTGGGATACCTGATCGCAAAGTCACGCTCATTTGAGCGCCTGATCTCACCGTACCTGGTCGCCAGTCAGGCCATTCCAACCGTGGCGATTGCGCCCCTGTTGGTCATCTGGTTCGGTCCCGGGATGTTTTCCAAAGTCCTGATTTCGGCGCTGATCGTTTTTTTTCCGGTACTGGTCAATACCATCGTCGGACTGCGGGCGGTTCCACCGGCCCTGAACGATCTGATGCGTTCCCTGCATGCCTCCCGACTGCAGGTACTGCTCCAACTTGAAATCCCGGCTGCCCTGCCAATCTTCCTGGGCGGGCTGCGCATAGGAGCCACACTTTCAGTGATTGGCGCCGTGGTCGGGGAATTTGTCGGCGCAGACAGCGGGCTGGGCTTCCTGATCAATGTCGGGCGCGGCCAGTACGATACCGCCCTGGTTTTTGTCGCTATTTTCACCCTGATCACCCTGGCTTTACTCCTGTACGGATTGGTCGCGTGGGGAGAGTCCCGCCTGCTGATCTGGCAGGAAATTTACGAAGAATAAAACCATTTTGAGAGGACACCATTCAATGAAAAAAGTACTACTTGCAACATTGTCCCTGCTGCTACTGCTGGCAGCCTGTGGACCCAGGCCTGAGGCCGGGATGACGACGATCCGGCTGCCATTGGGGTATATCCCCAACATACAATTTGCGCCCCTCTATGTGGCTGTCGAGAAAGGTTACTTCGAGGAGAGTGGCATTCAGATCGAGTTCGATTACTCCTTTGAAACCGATGCCGTCCAATTGGTTGGGGTCAACCAGCTGCAGTTTGCGGTCGTCTCGGGCGAGCAGGTTTTGCTGGCACGCGCAAAGGAACTGCCAGTTGTGTATGTCACCGCATGGTACCAGCAGTTCCCAGTGGCTGTGATTTCAAAAGTAGAACAGGGTATCGAAACACCAGCCGACCTGGAAGGGAAGACCATCGGCCTGCCGGGACTCTACGGCGCCAATTACATCGGGTTGGATGCCCTGCTGTATGCTGCCGGACTGACTGAAGATGATGTTGTCTTTGATTCAATCGGATACACCCAGGTCGAAGCTTTGTCCACAGATCGCGACCAGGCCGTCTCTGTCTATGCCGCCAATGAACCGGTGCAGCTGCGCGCCCGGGGGTATGAACTGAACGAATTCCTGGTTTCAGATTATGTGCAGTTGGCATCCAACGGCCTGATCACCAACGAAACCACCATTGAAAAGGACCCCCAACTGGTCAAAGCGATGGTTTCCGCACTGGTACGCGGCATAGACGACGCCAGCGCCGATCCGGATGAAGCCTACGAGATCAGCAAGAAGTACGTCGAAAACCTGGAGCAGGCCGACGAAACCATTCAGAAACAGGTCCTGGCCCGCTCAATCGAACTCTGGAAAGCCGACCGGACCGGGTATTCAAACCCGCAAGCCTGGAAAAATATGCAGGAGGTCCTGCTGAATATGGGATTGATGACCGCCCCATTAGAACTGGACGATGTATTCACAAACGAGTTCTTGCCCTGAGAAATGACCAAAACGAACCCGGCCCCAATCCTGGTCGTAAAAGACCTGACGACCGTCTTCCCTGATGCAGATGGCGGCCTGCATGCCCTGGACAGGGTATCTTTTACTGTCCGTTCGCAGGAATTCGTCTGTGTTTTGGGGCCGTCCGGCAGCGGAAAGAGCACCTTACTGCGTGTGCTGGCCGGCCTGATCAACCCCACCTCCGGGGAGTTGAAATTCCAGGTCGACAGTTCAAACCAGCCCAAGATTGGCATAGTCTTCCAACATGCGAACCTGATGCCCTGGCGCCGGGCCCTGGAAAACGTCTCCCTGCCGCTTGAACTGCAGGGAATGCACAAAAAGCAAGCCCGTGAAAAAGCCATTGAACTGTTCCAGCAGGTTGGCCTGCAGGGGTTTGAAGACAGCTGGCCCCGGGAACTCTCAGGGGGCATGGCGCAGCGCGTCGGTATTGCCCGGGCGCTGGCACACGATCCTGAAATCCTGCTGCTGGATGAACCATTTGGTTTGCTGGACGCCCTGACCCGCGAGCACATGTGGACGGAACTGCTGAATATCTGGGGAGCCCGCCAGAAAACCATCCTGATGGTCACCCATTCGATATCTGAAGCACTCTTCCTGGCTGACCGGGTACTGGTGCTCACACAGCGACCGGGCAGTATCAAACTGGACCTGCCGGTTATCCTGCCGCGCCCCCGCCAGGACGAGATGCGTTACACGCCGGCTTTCGGGAAGCTGGCCCGCCAGCTCAAAGAGGCGATCGGGGAACACTAACATCAGATCAAGTACACCTCTGCCCTTCAAACTAAACCCTCCCGAAGGTGTTCTGCCAATCCCTGGGCTCATTCGCTTACTTTCGGGAGGTTGCCCGTAAACGATAACAGCCCGGCATTTCTGCCGGGCTGTTATTACAACTTCAGGTTAGCGGTCTACAGGCCTTTGACGATGGTCGCCACGGCTAGAAGAATGAATCCAATGGCTACCAGCCAGAATGCATAGACGCTGACAACAGGGATGCTCACAAGAGTACCCAGAATGCCGAGCACACCAACAATAACGGCGATCCACCAAACGACCTGAGTAGGGGCTGAAAAACTCATTTTTTCGATCCTCCTTTTGGAATAAACGATTGCGTTGTGTTCGGATAACACAACATTGAGACTCACTTATTATTAATAACCCGGAAAATCCGATTAGTTACTTAAAAAAACCGGACCAAATCAGGGGGCCTTCCCCTGCCATGGATAACCGGCCGCGTACCAGGCTTTGACACCGCCATTCATACTATACACGTCAGTAAAGCCGGCCTGCAGCAGCATTGCCCGGCCTTCCAGAGAGCGGTTTCCGGTACGGCATACAAGAACGATCTCCCGGTCCATTGGCACCTCCCCAAGACGCCGCTGAAGTTCCGTAAGTGTGACAAAATTGGAATTGGGAATATGGGAAGCCTCCCACTCATCCTGCTCGCGTACATCCAGGAAGTAGGCACCCTGCTGGTACTTCTCATACGCCTGGGATACAGAAATAATGCCGGAGTTTGATTGGGACGAAAGGATCAAAAAGCCCCCAATCAGGGCCAATATGACCAGAAGTCCCAATGCAACAGATGGATTGGTAAATAATGCACTTAATCCGGTCTTTCTTGATCGCCGACGCCCTGAGTGCCGGCTGCTTCTTTTTCTTGTCATGATTGCCTCACTTTTTAGAAGTTTTTTTTAGATGTCACTTTGGCTGAAAAGTGACCCTCTTACACATGTTCTTTGGATCGTACTGCAGGACCAGATACACACCCTATTACCGGATTCACCAACGGTTACATCTTTTGGGTCGTCATTAAAAACAAGGGATAGGTTTTCAGCTTTCCATCCCTTTCTTTCATAATCCGGTATATAGTTGAGGAGACAACCTCTCCAAACCCAATGGTTTCCAGTCGATGGCTTAACCCAGCCCGGTCAAACCCCGTGTGCCCATCAAAGGGATCTGTATGGAAGGAGCCGTCTTCCTTATCCAGGTCGGCAATACACAACCAGCCTTTCGGATTGAGAAGTAAATAAAACTGTTCAAGGATGCGATCAATATCCTGGATATGATGGAGCGCCAGCAACGAATAAAGCAGATCCTGGCGGTCTGGGGGAAGCGGTTCACTGAGGAGGTCTAGCTGCCGGGCTTGCATATTATCAGCCCCGGCGGCCGCAATCTTATCTCTCACCACATCCAGCATCCCTGCAGAACTATCAGCCAGCGTGATCTTTCCCAGTTCCTGCCGCAATTCAAAGCTGACCAGCCCGGTCCCACAACCATATTCCATGGCTGTCATCCGGGGTGAGAGCGGGACACTGCTGCGGATACCTGCAGCAACAGCCCGGGCGCGTTCTAACCGGGCTGGTTCCAGGTCCCATTCCCTGGCTTTCCTGTCAAATTCATTCAAGGCGCAACTCCTGGCAGCAGGATATCAGTCAGATAACTGAAAGGAACAAGAACTGTTTGTAGCCCGGCTGCATAGGGAGGCGCCTGATATTCGTTAAAGGTAACCTGCAGGCCAGCTTCAGCTATATTCCAGACCTGGTAATTCTCAACAACCGGAAAAGCGCCAGCGTGCCAGGCGCCGATCTCCCGCCTGTCCAACTCAGTCACACAGTAACCAGAAAGCAGCTGCAGGTAATGCGAACCAGGGATGAACAACTGCTCGAGCTGGAGACTCTGTCCAGATTCCAGGTCATAATTGAATGAGTGGATCACCCGATACGGATGCGCAGCGCCATCGGCATACACATCCGATAATAACTGTATGCTGGATATCCCTGCCCGGCGAGCAACTACTTCAAAAGACAGTTCAAAAAAACTGCCTGCTGAGATCGGTTCAGAGGGCATCTCCGACAACAATCCTCGAAAATCACCAACTTCCAATTGGATCAGTGCAGCAACCTGTTCAATGAAATCCTGGATGCGCAGGTCATCACTGCCCTGTAAAACAGGTGTATGGACGATCAACTCGTACTTTGAGCCCTGTCCGCTTTCTTGGTAGGTCAGGCTCTCCAGGCGCACAACCTGGTCGAGCGGCGCATTTATTGGTGTTTGTGTCGGGATCGGGGTCACAGAGGAGACACCTGGCAGCCCACAGGCAGTCAGGATAAGCAAAAGAATAATCACCGCTGCCGATGCTTTGTATGATTTCATGCTGGCAGGTTCGCTACTCATTCATAACCTTCCGGTATCCGTTCGGCCCAGGGTTTGGCTTCTTCCAACTGCCCGGCCAGGGAATAAAGGGTTGTTTCACCGCCAAACCGCCCGACAAAGTGCATGCCCACCGGCAGGTTATCCCGAGTCCAGTGCAGGGGCACAGACATCGCCGGTTGGCCTGTAACGTTAAATACCGGCGTCCAGGGGACGAATTCATAGGTCTTGGCCGCCAGCGGTTTGATCACCTTGACAGCATCCACCAGCCAGTAAGCATTCAGCAAACCGACCAGTTTGACCAGGCGCTGTTCACTGTCGGATGGTAAAAGCTCACCGATCCGGACCGGAGGAGTCGAGAGGACCGGCGTTAACAGCACATCACAGCTTTCGAAGAAACGCCCCACCTCACGAGAAACCTGCAGCAAGTAGCGCATCGCAGCCGCATATTCCGAAGCGGACAGCACCTTGCCGAGAATACCGGTTCCAAATGAAGCCAGATCAAAATCACTAACGTCCACTTTTTTGCCTGCCGCCCGGGCTGCTTCTTCGATATCCGCCCGGACTTCACCAGCCAGGATGGTCAGGAAAGCAACCGAGTAAGCCTCCCCATCGATCCGGGGAGAATCTTCGACCAGCTCATGCCCAAGCCGCTGCAGCAGTTGTACGGTCTGGTCAAGCCCTTCAAGGACTTCCGGAGCAACATGTTTTCCCAGCATGGGCTTCCCTGAAAACGCAATGCGTAGTTTCCCGGGCGAACGTTTAACGGCGTCCAGGAAAGTTCCCTCTACCGGGGGGGCATAATACTGGGCGCCCACATCCGGCCCATGGGTGGCATCCAGCATGGCGGCTGAGTCTCGCACCGAACGGGTCAAAACATGTTCAAGGGCAAATCCCCCCCAGATTTCCCCCGCATCCGGACCCGCAGGCGTACGACCGCGAGTTGGTTTCAATCCAAATACACCACAGGCCGAAGATGGGATGCGGATCGAACCACCGCCATCCCCGCCGCTGGCGATTGGAACGATTCTGGCCGCGACCGCAGCACCCGACCCGCCGGATGAGCCACCCGGGGTACGGGATAAATCCCAGGGGTTGTGGGCCGCGCCCAAAGTTTTGGACTCTGTATATGGAAGCAGCCCAAATTCAGGGGTATTGGTCTTTCCTAAAATGATCACACCGGCAGCTTTCCAGCGCCTGACGATCTCGCTGTCATGGCGGGCAGGAATTTCCCTCCAGAGCCGATTCCCTGAACTGGTTGGGACGCCTGCAAGGGTCGCAATCAGGTCTTTCATCAAGAAAGGTACACCCTGGAAAGGCCCTGCTTGCGAAGCGCCTCTGGCCGCCTTACGGGCAGCATCATACAGTTTGTAGACGACAGCATTCAGGGCCGGGTTATGTGCTTCAATCCGGGCAATGGCCTCTTCAACCAGTTCAAGCGCGGAGACTTCTCCTTTGCGAACCAGTTCGGCCAGCCCAAGGCCATCGTACCGCGGATACTCTTTAAATGCCACAACAACCTCCTTATGCTCTTCGAATCAAACGTTTCTGGCGATGCTCAAGTTCTTTCTGCCAGTGCCTGTGCATGTATTCGGGCAATCCGCTTTTCCTGGTCTGCGCGAGTGCAGCTTCAGTCCATTTCAAGGCTTCCGCAAAGTCTTTGATGCAATGTTCGTAATACTTGGCAAGTTCAACATGGGCATAGATGTGCCCTTTTTCAGCCGCCTGCTGCCACCACCTGACAGCTTCCTCCAGGTCGCCCCGCCGCTTCTGCAGGATCGACAGCCGGCGGGTTGCTTCCCAAAAATCGGGCTCTTCAAGATCGGCTTCCAGTCCTTGTTCATAGATACGGGCAGCCCGGTCCCACTGGCCTAGATCTTCATAGAGTTTGGCAATCGCCACCATATCAAGAGCATGTTCTACTTTTCCACCCAACGGATCTGCCAGCAGTTCAGAGGTATACCCGAGCAGAGCCGCCAGCGCCAGAATGTCCATTTCATTATGGTAAAAAACACCTTTGAGCGGTTCGGCATCCCCGGTACGCAGATAGTCAAAATACAAATACGGAATCTCGTACCCGGGAACCTCTTCACTGCTGCGCGGCGCCCGCATGACATGTTCTTCGATATACTTCAGGGTCCGGCTGGGCAGCCGGTCCCGCCACAGACGGCGAGCCAGAGGCAGCAGGTCAACATGGGAATACTCTTGAAAAGGGACCGGGATATCGTGCAGTGTATAACGGGTGATCAGCAAAGGGGCATCGAAAGCCTTGCCATTGTAGGTAACCAGTATACTGGTGGGAGCCAGGAACTTTGCCAGGGCTTCCAACATGGCCGGCTCTTCCGCCGGATCACGCATAAAGAACTGCGCCAGCCGGAAGGTCTCCCCCTCAAACCGCCCGACGCCGACCATAAATGCATATGTCCCTGTCCCTCCCGCCAGGCCGCTCGTTTCTGTGTCCAGGTATGCAAAAGCCTCGGGGGGAGCGCTGATTAAACGCGAATCCCTGGCCCAGGCAGCCAGCATATCCAGGGGAACTTCACTCTTCAGAGCAAAACGACCATGCAGGTAATCTGCCGGATAGCATTCCTCAGCAGCGAACGCTTCACCGTGTGATGTTTGGTGGTATTCCCCTGGAACCACCTCTTCGATCGGCTGGACAGAAACCGGTTTGGGAGGGGTCAGGTCTGTTCCCACCTTCACACCCAGCGCTTTTAATTTATCTGCCAGCGACGATTTATGCTCTTCGGTCGACATCTTAATGGGATTATATCCCTAAATGGCTGGCGCTTAGCTTGCATTCCAATCTACATCCGTGATCACCTGTTTTGCAAATAGGTAGACATTACGATCGAAATCTGGATCGCCCCATAGTGAGACAGGTTCCTGATGAACTGCTCCGACCTGCAGGAAATTCTCCATCAAACACAGGCGCCCTTCACGTTAGCCTGACACAGAAGACACCCGTAACGGGCGCCTTCCTTCTTTAGATATTTATTTGACCAGTCTGCTGCAATCTAGAATACAAATTGCTGAAATTTACATTCTTGCTTCCAGGTTTCACACATCCGGTTTGATCTTGGCCAGCATTCTGGTGATCTCCCTGCGTTCCATCCACCATAGTTCCTGCGGACGCTGGTATTCACTATTGACCATGCGCTCGAAGTCGCGCATTTCATGGAACCGGTAACTTCCTTTTTCAAGGCCGACGAAGGCATTGCCGTCCTGACCTTTTTCGCATTGCTCGACCAGGTACTCCAGGCAAAGACGCGCCAGCCGGGTAGCCTGGATGCGATCGTAGGGGGATGGATCTCCACCCTGCTGCATATGTCCCAGGATAGCCGGGCGCACATCGAAAAGATCCCGGCCTTCTTCCTCAAACAGGGCGCATATGAAATCCGTTTTGTAGATATTATTGGCGTATTCGTTGCGGATGATCAATCCCAGGCGCTTGCCCATTTCAAAACCTTCAGTGAGCATGGTCACATCCCGCTTCAGGTCATCCAGCGTGATGCCTTCTTCGTGCAGGTACACTCGTTCGGCGCCAGTGGCCAGTCCGCTCATCAAGGCCAGGTAACCGCACCAGTGCCCCATTACTTCAACAACGAAACAGCGCCGGGTGGCAACAGCCGACTGTTTGATCTTATCGACCGCATCGACAATGCTGTTAAGGGCCGTGTCGGCCCCCAGGCTTAACTCGGAACCGGGCAGGTTATTGTTGATAGAAGCCGGCAGACAAACGATGGGAATGTTAAACGCGGAGAAATTATTGCGTTCGGTATACATCAGGTAGACCGCCTGATAGGCGCTCCACCCGCCAACCACCAGCAGCGCGTCAATCTTGCAATCTTCAATGGCGCGTGCAATCGAATACAGGTCCTTACCCTGCGGTACCAGACGGCTGGTTCCCAACTCAGAACCACCCATCGACGCCCAACCGGTGACGCTCATCCAGTTGAATTCCTCGATCTCCCCTTCTCCCAACCCTTCGAAACCGTTGCGCACCCCCAGCATGATGTGCCCCTTGTCCAATCCCAGGCGAACGGCTGTTCGGGTGGCAGTATTCATTCCGGGAGCAGGGGCGCCGGCATTCAGGATCGCGATCCGATAACGTTTTTGCTTGGGGTCCAAGTCATGCGGCAGGGCCCGGACTATGGTCTTCAACGTCCTGAACGAATCCACAAAGCCGGAACTACGCAGGCTTATGGCTTTTTCATAATCCTTTTCTGCAATCGCAGCCGCCACAGCCCGGGTTCTCTCGACTCCCTCCATCAGCGGGATACGGGAAGTGCGGTTGCCCGTGATCCCGATTACGACTGGTTCGTCTTCCGGATCAGCTGTCAGGACGGCCTCAACAGCCTCATATCCCTGCAGCGTCGCCAGGATGCGATCGAAAGCGCTGGGGCGGCCGCCCCGCTGGACATGCCCAAGGACGGTGATACGAACTTCCTCACCCAGGCGCTCTTCCAGGGCATCCTTTACTTCAGTACTGCCAATGTAATTTCCGTTGATATCCTGGGCGCCTTCCGCCAGGATCACCATGCTGTCGCGACGGCCAGCCTGTCGACCAGCCCGCATGCGCTCAGCCATGACATCCTTCCAGTTTTCAACATCCGGTGGATATTCAGGGATCAATACCCAATCCGCCCCGGTCGCCAGGGCAGACATCAAGGCCAGATACCCACAGTTGCGACCCATCACCTTGACCACAAAAGTACGCTGGTGGCTGGCAGCGGTACTGGTAATGGCATCGACGGCCTCGGTGATACGATGCAGAGCGCTGTCGGTTCCGATGGTCATGTCGGTGCCGGAGAAATCATTATCGATCGAACCAACCAGCCCCACGATCACCAGATTTGGATATTCTTCAGCCTGTTTGCGGCTGATCTGGTTGGTTTCTACCAATCCTTTTACCAATTGGGGCCATTCCTGGCGCAGCACATTAGCGCCGGTTAAGGAACCGTCACCGCCGATCACCACCAATCCATCAATCCCTATTTCGATCAGGTTCTTTACAGCAGCCATCCGCCCTGCAGTTGTTCGGAATTCCTGGCAGCGAGCGGTACCGATCACTGTACCGCCGCGTTGCATGATACCACCGACGGAATCCCAGTCCATTTTGCAAATCCACTGTCCACCGTCGACCAGACCTTGATAACCTTCGTAAATGGCATAGACCTCGGCGCCTTTATCCAAGGCCGTTCGGACCACCGACCGTACGGCTGCGTTCATCCCCTGTGCATCACCCCCACTGGTCATTACAGCAATTCGTTTCTTTTCCATAAAACACTCCAAATAAATAATACCAAATCTTTTCTACCGCAGGAAGAAATCATCATTGAATACAATAAATGTTCACGTTCTCCACGCCTCCCCATTAACCAGATTGTATACCAATTTTACCTTTCCGATATAAACAATGGGTTAACAGATCGTATCGAGTATATAACTGATACGAATTCCCCTGTGGGGTCTTGAGAAAGTACGCAGCCGGGGTTGTCATTTCGACATCGTCGCAGGCGGAGGCAGGATGCTGTTCTTCTTTGCAAATATCAGTGTGTGCCCGCCATCTCCCTCAGGAATAAACCGATCCCAGAGGATATCAAAACCCGTTTTCCTGAGCCAATCGAGATAGGTAGCCCGATCAGCATGGCTCCAGTACATAGTTCCCCCCGCTACACCGAGCCAATCCGCTTCCTGGCCGGTCCACTCACCATGACCGACAACCAGCATCAACAGACCTCCCGGCTTCAGCCACTGCCAGAGTTTAGCAAGCAGTTCCGGCTGCTCTGCCAGGGGAACATGAATAATGACATACAGGCAGGTGATCGCGTCGAATGCGTTCGGAGCAAATTCCAAGTCACACATATCCCCACACACAAAAGCGGCCCGGGGAACCAGTTTTTTGGCCCGTTCAATCTGTACGGGAGAGATGTCTGCTCCGGTTACCTTGAAGCGTTGGACCAGCATTTGCGCAGCCGGAATACCGCAGCCACAACCAAGATCAAGCACCGTAGAGCCAGCCTCCAGCCATTCCGATAGTTCATCGATCCAGGATTTGTACATCTTGAAGGTTTCACTGCTTGTGTCGGGAGCATCTTCACGGTATGCATAAGAAACTCTGTCGTAACCGCTTTTAACAATTTCTTTGGGAGTTTTCATTCCATTCACCTGTTGGATGCACACATCCATAGAAGCCCTTATCGCCTCTGGTATGGTGGTGCAATCCGGGTTATCAAAAACTTTATTTCGGAACAACTATAAAACAATTGGGGAACTCAGGCAAGGCCTGCCAATAAGGAAGCCTTACTGGTACTTACTATCGATGAAGGTTTGTTGTCTGAGGCAAAGTCTCAACATTCACTCCCGAATCTTGTCCCCGGGCATGGGTTGGTGTATAGTGGAACCATGTAATCTCGCCATATCAAAGAGAATATCAAGGGAGTTTCAATGAAATGGAAATACACCTTTCTATCTATATTTATACTGGTCAGTCTGGGTTGTTCGACATTGTTACCCGGGACCCCAACAGCCACACTGGTTTCTGCCCCATCCAAAACACCCAGGCACACCCCAACACCAGAGGCAGCTTTCACCCCCACCTCGGAGGCTGCCCTTGATGACCTTTTTGGTACTGGCGGGAATTTCAGCCGCCTGGTCGTCCTGGATGGTTTTACCGTTGAAGCGCCACTTGAAACTGCTTATGAAGATGCCGGTTACGGCGTGTTCATATCCGAAGAGAAGTACTTCATCTCGATCATCGGAAGCAGTTACGATGGAGCAACGCCCCTGGAAGACGAGATCGACGGGTATCTTACCTCTACCGCGAGGAATGGAATAACCATGGATAGAAGCGAACCGTATGAAATTACGGTCGACAATGTTGTCGGGCTCGGTGTAGATGTCACCGCAGATTGGGAAGGGATAGAAGCGACCGGTCGTGCCTTTGCGGTCTCTCCGCGGCCCGATTTCTTTTTATTCGGGTTCGGGATGGCTCAACAGGGTGATTCAGCCTCTGATTGGGATGACGTCGGGAAGGGCACTTTCGAAAGTATGGTGGCCTCCATTCACTTCATCGATGCAGCGGTAGATTGTGAAATATCAGAGGACAATACCTATGGGTTCACCCCCGAAAATCCCATCCAGGTGGGAGGGGATGTTTTTACCGGACCCTCACGGGAAAGGGCTTATCTCGATACTTTACGCGGTCCCGAAGGCCAATCGCTCACCTATGAGCGCAGCGGCAGCATACCCGAGGGAGATACAATCCTGGATATCTATATGGTCACCGGGCCAGGAATCGAATATGCGCTGTATATTGATATGTACCAGTATAAGACTCCCATGGCCCCGGTTGGCTTCACCTGTGAAGGGCCATTCCCGCTTTCTGAGCCGTAGGAGCAGATTGCGTATCCCATCGGTAAGAATCGAACAAATCAGTGCAAATATAAAGCATATACAGTAGCTATGTCGACAAATCAATAACAAAAGTGTGACTGTTTGCCTCCCTGGCTGCGGCTGATGCGCGGCAAAGACAGCGTGGAAAAGCCGTGACAGTAGTAAACACAGCGCCCGGACGATAAACGAGATCGTTTATGATCCGGGCGCTGTGCTGCCTTGAGCTGCCTTCCAATGCCAATTGGAACAGCCTTTTTTATATATGGATGGCCTGTCCTTCAGCACCGTGCGCCGCTTCCATCAGGGCTTCCGACAGGGTCGGGTGGGCATGCACGTTGCGGGCAATCTCTTCAATGGTCAGTTCGGCCATGTTGGCCAGGGTCAGTTCAGGCAGCAGTTCGGTCACTTCCGGGCCGATCATGGCAGCCCCCAGGATCTCACCATGCTTTGCATCCACCACCAGCTTAACCCAGCCGGCATAATCCCCCAGGCCAAGGGCCTTGCCGTTGGCCTGGAAGGGGAAACGCCCCACACGGACCTTATGCCCGCGCTCAAGCGCCTGGGTCTCGGTCAGGCCAAAGGAGGCCGCCTGCGGCTGGCTGTACGTAGCCCGCGGCATATTTTCGTAATTCAAGACTGGCGTCTCCTGCCCGGCAATCGCCTCAGCGGCCACAATGCCCATGGCAGAACCGACATGGGCCAGCATCAGCTTGCCGGTCACGTCCCCGATGGCGTACACACCGGGCACACTGGTCTGCATCCGTTCATCGACCCGGACAAAACCGCGTTCGTCGACCTGTACCCCAGCCTCTTCCAATCCCAGCCCGGTCGAATTCGGACGGAACCCGATCGCCACCAGAGCCTGTTCGGCTTCCACCACCTTCTCTTCCCCGGCTGCAGATACAGTTACTTTCGCCCCCGTTCCGGTGGTCTCGATTTTCTCGACCTTGTGCCCGGTCAGGGCATCGATCCTGCGCTTCTTGAAGGCCTTTTCCAGTTCAACGCTGACTTCTTCATCTTCCAGCGGGACCAGATGCGGCAGCATCTCTACAATAGTCACCTGTGCACCATAAGCGCTCCAGACCGTTGCGAATTCGACGCCAATCGCCCCGGCGCCGATGATGACAGCCGATTTGGGAAGTTTTTCCTGCAGGATGGCCTCTCGATAGGTCACCACTTTCTCGCCGTCTACTTTCCAACCCCCGGGGACAGCCGGGCTGGCTCCGGTGGCAATGATGATGTTTTCGGCGTTCAATTCGGTCACATCCCCCTCGGCGCCAGTCACGGCTACTGAGCGGGGGCCGGTCAACCTGGCAGTACCCATATGGACCTGGATGTCATTTTTCTTCATCAGGAACTCGATCCCCTTGACCAGCCGGTTCGAGACCTGGCGAGAACGTTTGACCGCTGCGCTGAAATCCAGCTGCAGGTTCTCGAACGAAAATCCCAATTCTTTACCGCGTTCGCGCAGCGTATGGGCTACTTCAGCATTTTTGAGCAGCGACTTGGAAGGGATACAGCCCACATTCAGGCAGACGCCTCCCAGCCACTCTTTATCAACAATGGCCGTCTTCTTGCCCAGCTGTACCGCCCGAATAGCAGCCACATACCCGGCAGGGCCGGCCCCGATCACAACAATGTCATAGTTTTCAGCCATGAATACTCTCCATTTCGTGTTTTCGTTTTCCTGAAAGTTGGATGCAGAAACAACGGATAGGTTGCATATTATTATGAGTTATTCTGTCTAATTTTACTATGGCTTGCGGGGGAATGGATATAGCCATACGAGACAGTCGCTTTAGAAACGACTGTCTCGTATCCCTTTTAGATAATGTGCAGGTTGCACACCTGCCTGAAGTGATACCCGTAAATCGCAAAAGTAATGGCCATCGGGAACAATCTCGGGCGGCGGAAGAGGGCCCAGAAGAAGAATTTCCAGTAGTGCCAGCGCTCTTTATCGAGAATCCCCAGCAGGAAATTGGCCCGGAAGAACGCCATCACATGCTGGAAATCGAGCGGGACTTTGATTTCAGGCGCTTTGTACTCATTCAGGAAGGTCTTGACCCGGGTGTAATAATGCTTTGAAGAATAGATATATTTGACCACGTTCTTATAGCCATTGACCAGTACATCCAGGTTCATCTTGGGAATGATATTGGTGGCGCCATCCACGTTGTCACCTGAGAAAGAACCGATCAGGCGGCCTTCGTGTTTCATACGCTCGTAAAGTCGCGTACCGATCGGGGCCTGGAGCAGCCCGACCATGGCGGTCACAATACCGCTCTTTTGAATGAACTCGATCTGGCGCTGGAAGATCGAAGGGGTATCACTATCAAAGCCGATGATGAAGCCTCCCTGTACCTGCATCCCACTGCGCTGGATCTTCTTGACATCTTCCACCAGGTCACGGTTGCGGTTCTGCTTCTTGTTACAGGATGCCAGGCTTTCGTCGTCAGGTGTTTCAACCCCGATGAAGACCATGGTAAAACCGGCCTCAGACATCAACCGCATCAAGTCATCATCGTCTGCCAGGTTAATGGATACTTCGGTATGAAAGGTAAGCCCGACCTTCCCCTGGCGCCATTCGATCAGGGCCGGCAGCAAGCTCTGCTTAAGGTGTCGTTTATTGCCGATAAAGTTGTCATCCACGAAGAAGACACCCCCTTTCCAGCCAAGCCGGTAGAGCGCCTCCAGTTCGCGAATGATCTGTTCAGCGGTCTTCACTCGCGGCCTGTGACCGAATAACGTGGTGATATTACAAAACTCACAATCGAACGGACAGCCGCGCGAATACTGTATCGCCATGGTTGCATAGTGCTTGCGCTCGAGAAGCTCCCACATGGGGGCGGGAGTGTGGTGAATATCGGGGAATTCATCGGAGGTGTAGACACGTTTGGCGCAACCCTGTTCCAGGTCCTGCAGGAAAGGCGGCAGGGTCATCTCTGCTTCGTTAAGGATAAAATGATCCACGGTTTCGAACTTTTCAGATTCTGCCGTAAAAAGGGGACCCCCGGCAACGACTTTCAGCCCGGCGTCTTTGCAGCGCGCAATCAACTTCCGGGTGGATTTGCGCTGGATAACCATCGCACTGATGAATACCATATCCGCCCACTGGAGAGTCTTGTCCGTCAGTGTGCGAACATTCAGGTCCACCAGACGTTTTTCCCAAGCCTCCGGCAGCATCGCAGCCACAGTCAATAACCCGAGCGGCGGCAGAGAAGCTTTCTTGCGAATGAATTTCAGGGCATGCTTGAAGCTCCAGAAGGTATCCGGAATCTCAGGGTAAAGCAGCAGCACTTTCATAAAATAACCTCCTCATCCTTTTTGCATCCCTGTTTGGAATCAGAACCGCAGCCGGTTATCCTGCCAATATACTTCACCAGGCTGGTAAGGGCTCAGTGACTGTTCCTTTTGCGGCTCGGTCCATAGAGGGATACTTTAGCAGAAAATGTATAAACATTATAGCGCAGCAGGATCGTAATTCTCTATTTTGATTGCCAATGGATAGCTAATTGATAGCAACCAAGGGGGCCGGCAGTGTAAATTACTGCCGGCCCTTGGCACCAGGCTGGTTTGTTTTTACGGCATGGAATTTGTAATGGCGGCGTTCGCCAGGGCAATCACCAGTGTGCGCGGTCCCGCTTTCAACCCAATCGAATACTGGTACCCGTCATATACCCACCAGACAACCGCATCATTGCAGTTGGCGCCGCAGGTGTAATCCACGAAGTAACCGGTAATGCCGTTGGCCAGGGGCGTCAGCCTGGCGCGACCGGCCTCAAAAGGAAAGGTCGTCGTGCCGACCGGGACCGCCGAGTCCGTCTGCATACCGGTAATGACCCCATAATGGCAGGCGCCGGTGCCGCGGCAGTCGAGACCGTAATCCAGGCTGGCCTCATATTCACCTGCCCGGGCGGTAAACAGGTAGGGTACGATCCCGGGTGTCCCGGCTTCAGCCGGGAACTCGGGAGGCAGCATGACCGGCGCCGAATGAGCGGCCAGGCTCTGCATCAAACCGCTTGAGAACGGTTCCACTTTGGGATGAACCCGGCCATTGTTCGCAGCCGCGCCGGGAGGAATGGAGACTGCCAGAGTATAGGCGATCGTCTCTCCTGATTGGGAATTGATATCGATGTAATAGTCCTGGGTAAGCGGCAGCCGGACGATTAAAGAAGTGGTTTCCGCGGTCTTCGAAACAAGCACTGTCCCATCCAGGCCCGAGACGACCAGGTAAGCTGGTCCGGTTGGATAAAGATTAAGGATCATCTCCTGGTCCTGCATGGCGTACAGGACATACGGTTCCAGGCCTTGAGGGCCCAGCGTCCCATGCAGTTGGGTTTGGAAAGTCCCGGCGGCAAACTCGATGCGAGCCGGTTCGGCCTTGGGAAGGTCCAGGGAAACAATACAGTCTGCGGTTGCGCCAATCAGAGGGGGGTGCAGGCCATCAGGCGAGGCCGGTACACCGAACATGGGGCCACATTGTGAAGCCCCGGGCGGGCTCACGTTGACCCCAGAGACCGTTTGCCCGCTTTCCACGCTTATCGCAGCCAGGGACCAGCCATCCGCGGCTGCATACCCGGTCCCCAGGGAGCTGAATATTTGATAAGAGCCGGGAACAACCTCAAGCGTAAACGGCGCCGGGCCTTCGGTTTCGGCCGTCAGGGCAGAAGCCCATTTCCCTGTGACAGGATCAAGGGCATAGATCGTCATCCCTGGTGTATAGGGATCCAGCATCTGTGCAAATCCGGTAATGGCGCCCTTCTGGACCTGGGCGCTTCCTTCAGCACAGGTCTGGATCACCTTGTACTGTTTCTGCTCCGGTGTCAGTGCATCCAGGCAGGCGTCAATAGGCCCTTCTATCCCTTCACACAGGGACATTTCCAACGGTTCATAGGCGATCATGATCTCGCAGACCTGATTTTCATAGGTGTAGCACAACTGGTCTGCCACCGGTCCGGCGCCGCCGTGCCCCAGGCAGGGTAACTGCAGGTATCCGGTCCAGTCCCGAGTTTCCAGCAAGCCCCGTAAACTACTGGAAACTTCGAGCACATTTCCAAACCGGGCGCCGCCGCTGACCGCAGTCATCTGGCAGGCCGTGCCTGTTTCTCCGCTCAGGCTGGTCTCTACTGGGACAGTTTCGACCGTCACCGTGGTTCCCATGGCTGCTCCCAGGGAAGTTTTCAGGTCTTCGCAATTATCTGCCAGGGGTTTCAACCCGCCTGCGGCGTCTACCGCAGGCGTACTAACTTCAGACGAGATAGCCGTCATCGTCAGGGATACAATTTGCGCAACTTCATCAGAATCATCTGCTGGCTGGCCTGCCCCACAGGCAGCCAGGATAAAGCACACAGCACATAAAACACCAACGAACAGGACAAAGCGTTTTCGCATGGTGATCGTCCTCCGGTAACAACAGGATATTTGTTTTCAGGTTAGTTGTAGGTTACCTTAGAAACGGTTTGAGCGCAAACCAAATTGGAAATAGAAAAGCAGCTCTCCAGAAAGAGAGAGCCGCTCACAATCCCGATTGCCCGTCTAGGCCAAACGTTCGGCCACAACTTCAGCGATATCTTTGACCTGTATCACTTCACCATCAGCCCTGGAAGCATCGCTGAGCATCGTCAGGCAGAAAGGACAACCTACCGTCAATGTTCCGGCGCCAGTTGCTTTCGCTCCAGCAAAGCGCGTCAGGTTGACGCTGTGCTGGCCATGCTCTTCTTCCTTCCACATCTGGGCGCCGCCGGCGCCGCAGCAGAAGGACCTGGCGCCATGCTCTGCCATCTCTTTGATCTGCAGCCCGGCGTTATTCAAGGTCTTGCGCGGTGCAGTGTAGACATGATTATGCCGGCCCAGGTAACAGGGGTCGTGGAAGGTAACCTCACCAGCCGCTTTGTGACTGTCGAGCTTCAATTTCCCACGCTCCATGAGCTCGTTGATCAGTTGGGTATGGTGGATCACGTCGTACTCGCCGCCAAAAGCGGGATATTCATTCTTGAGGGTATGCAGACAGTGCGGGCAGGTAGTCACAATCTGTTTTGGCTTGATCTCGTTCAAGATCTCGACATTGGTCACTGCGAGGGCAAAGAAGATGTCTTCGCGGCCGGCCCGACGGGCAGAATCACCCGTACAGGATTCATTCTGCCCCAGCACAGCAAAATTCACACCGGCTGCATTCAGGATCTTCGCAAAAGCCTGAGCAGTTTTCTGAGCGCGGGCATCGGTCGCCGGGGCACACCCTACCCACCACAAGAGATCGGGGGCGGGGTTCTTCTCGATGGTTGGAACATTCAACCCATCGGCCCATTTCATACGGTCGGCCGGGGAAATATTCCAGGGATTGGCATTACGTTCCATGCCGCGAAAGGCATTCTCCCATTGTTTGGGGTATTTGTTTTCCATCAACACCAGGTTGCGGCGAATCTCCAGGATGTCGCGCATCGGTTCATTGCCAACCGGACAGATATCCACACAAGCCCCGCATGCCGTACAGGCCCAGACAGCCTCTTCGCTGATAGCGAACTCTGTCAGCAGCGGGCCCGCCTCCTTCAGATCCTTGTTATTCAGGTAATAACGCTTATTGATCTCCAGGGCGGCTGGGCTGAGCACCTTACCGGTGCCATAGGCCGGGCAAACATCCTGGCAGCGATTGCACATAATACAGGCATAGGCATCCATGATCTGTTCCCAACCCAGGTCGGAAAGCCTGGCTGCGCCAAACTGCTCGACAGACATATCGTCCATATTGATGTAACTCAACTCACCGATCGACCTTCGTTCTGGTTTGAGGAGGAAGTTGAGAGGGGCGAAGAACAGGTGAATATGCTTAGAGTAAGGGAAGTAAGGCAAGAACGCCAGGATCAACCCCAGGGCCAGCCAGAAAGCAGCATGCTCGCCGACCATCAATGCGGATGCGCTCCAACCAGACCACACCCTGGACAGCAGTGTGGCAAACGGCTGCCAGGCATCCCCCCCCTGCCTGGCAATCAGGAATGACTCTCCTGTAAAGCGCGCCCCCACATGCAGGAAAATAAACACTGCCACAATCCCAGAATCACGCCGGATGCCCCGGCGCGCTTTCGAACTGAGCAGGGTCGTCTCACGGATGAGCAGGTTCGAAGGGCAGAACACAAACCGCCGGATCAGGAAAAACAGGACCCCAATCAAAACGCCCACCGACAGGATGTCTGCCAGCAGGCGGTAAACATCCCCACCTATCCCCTGCATTTGAAAACCAGGCGCGTAAGCCCGGATCACATCGAACAGGTTGACCAGCAGGTAAAAGCCGAAGCCCCACCCAACCAGTGCGTGAAAGGAACTTGCCCAGAAACGAAAGCGAAAAACCGGCTGGAAAATAATGATCCTGCCTAACACCGTCAACAACCGCTTCCTGACCAGACTCCAATCAGGGTGTCCCCGGCCGCCGCTGATAAGTTTCACCATCCTTTGAACGCCGGTCCAGGTGAAAATCAACGAGGCAGCAACTGCCAGTATGAACAATACTCTTTCGACAGTGGTGAGCATATTTCCTCCTTTGGCAGGGAAGACTGTTCGATATATTCAGATAATAGTAGTGTAGCACAAGTCTGGCTGTTGTCATACTATCTGCCAGGTGCGCCAGCGTTCAGACCGTCAACTCCCGCGTTTATGCCCGGAAACCGCTATAAAAAAATCCCCCGGGCAAAATGCTCAGGGGATCAATCTTCAAACAGGCAGGTCATTCCTTGCCAATATCTTCTACATAACCGACTGCGTTGTAACACACCCCCATCAGGTTTTCAGAGACAGTATCCCAATTCAATACCTTTTCCTTGTCCCAGGCAAGCTCCACGGCATCATAGAGACAGCCAGGACCAGCCGTGTAATTCACCAGGGAAAACTTCCACATGTCTTCATATCCCGTCAGGTTACCCGGAGCCTGACCCGTCACATTACGTACCACTCGTCCTGCCTGCTCACAACTGGCCAGCAGGGTGTGGGCAAACACATTGATACTGAAATCTGCCTGGGTCAAATCCAGACCATAAGGGCACTCCGGACAATAGGCATTGGCATTTTGAACCAGCGCAATCCGCAGGAACTCCTTGTTTTCCTCATCCATGTGCAGGTAACCATCCTGGCAGGTTTCCGCAGAGAGGATCAACGGGCAGAACTGTTCAAAAAAAGATGGATTCCAGAGCAGCGTAATATCAGCGCCGCCATCAGTGAGCTGCCCCAGACCGGTCTCTTCCGGGTTGGTGTAAATACCCGGCCAGAACTGACTTTCACGGGCGAACAGGTTTTTCAAGAGCTGGGCGGGGGCCCCGGTATCAGTTGCGACTTCCAGAATTCTCTCATCAAATCCATTCTGCCATTCTTCGACAGCATTTTGGGCAGCATCCATGCCGCAGGAATTGGCAGTTCCTTCTGGCAGTAAACCACCATCCGGACAGTAACCCGCATCGACAATACCCTGTCTGATCAGGTTCCCCGCCAGGTAACCGTAAGGAATATTAGAATTGAGATCCTCACTGCGCTTGGGTGTGATCAACCAGTCCGGAGGACCTCCCACCGGGGGAAAGGATTCCCAGCTTTCGGCACAACTGGCAACCGGCTGGCCAATCCATTGATCACTGAGTACGTCCACATACCAGGCTTTTTCATCGGGATTGTCATTGCTCACTTCAGCAACGCGCACCTGTGCTTCAAAAAGTTCACTGCTGTCGCCATAACTGGAAAAAGCCCAGAATTCTACGGAAATCGTATCCTGCCCCGTAATCGGCAGTTCTAAATTACATTCCGGATCGCAGCTGAACGGCTCTCCATCCAGTATTCCCTCGATGCTGATAATTTCTTCATTCGGAAGCGGTTCGTACCCGGTCAGCAAGAGATGTGGGCTCTCTTCACAGATATTTGTGTAGGTAGTCGATAACCCCGTACAGCCAGTCACATCCACCCAGACGACGGGAGGGGATAGCTTTACTGCGATTTCCCTTTCAGCGGGCTGGCTGTCGACAACATACAAGTAATACCCTTCACAGGCGGGTTGTTTCTTATAGTACTGCTGGTTGGTACAGGGCTGCTGCTCGAAAAAAATATCATGAACATCCTCGCCGCACTGATCAAATATTTCAGCCAGGGTAGGACTGCCCTCATGGTCTACCACCAGTTCACAAACCACCTGATTATCATGCCATGCCGCCATCCACCAGGTATAGGCAGTGTACTCTACAGTGATGGCAGTATAGCGATCCGGGCCAGGTGGGGTTGCCTGGGAAGCAGCATTGACGCGGGTAATGGCTGGTAAAAGGAACATACTCAACCAGACTGTCATCAATATACGAAGAAGTACCTTGTCCCACTTATCCCTGTTCATGATTCTGCTGGGTACAAAAAAAGCCCACTTTCTTATTATAACGGGCTTTTTTGTACGGATAAATATTATTTACGTTCTATTTCTAATTCTTCAAGCAATTCGAGTTCCCGCTTCAGGTTGCGGCGCCGGATAAACAGACTCAGCAAATAAAGCAGTGAAACGATGAAGAAAAAGGAATAACCGGCAATCATATACGTTGAAGTATCAGGGGGCATTTCAGACTCCTATTCCAGTATATTCAGCTTGAGCTGTTCCAGTTTCTGCTGCAGGTTTCCAAGGCGAATCCTGTTCCAGAGCAGATCAATGAAGATAACCGTAAAAGCAAACAGTGCGAAAAAGAAAGCCGTTCTCATATCAGCGGTCATATTAAAACCTCCCTGGGCTTCTGCACTCTCGGACCCCACAACCACCGGGTGGATGGTTCGGAAGAGGCGAATAGCCATAAATGTAAGTGGTATTGTGGGAGCACCTAACAATGCATAGACAGCACCGAAATTTGCCCTGCGCCCGGGCTCTTCAATCCCCTGCCGCAGCATAAAATATGCCAAATAGTAAAGTTCGATAATCGCCGCTGTCGTCAGGCGAGGATCCCATGTCCACCAGGTATTCCATACTGGACGCGCCCAGATAGACCCAAGAACAATGGTAATCAGGAAAAAGACCAGGCTTATCTCGACCGCAGCGACTTCGATAATATCCCACTTCAAATCCTTGGTAGCCAGGTAAACAATGCCGGTAATCCCGGCGGCAATAAAGCCCAGCATTCCCACCCAGGCTGTTGCCACATGAAAATAGAATACCCTCTGGACAGCACCCATGGCGGCTTCCAATGGGGCAAACACCAGCGCCAGATAAGTCGAAACCGCCAGAAGCAGGATAGATACTATATCAAGGATCATCAAACTAATTGGTTTAGATTCCATTTTACCTCACAAACAATAACTATTCTTCCACAACGTAATCAAAGACCATCAGGGCAATCGCCAGAAAGATGACATCATAGATGATTAAAAGTATGATCCAGGGCACAGCGTCCTCCAAGCCAACCCCGGTCAGAAATCCATCGCTGGCCTTAATGGAAGCAATCAACATCGGCAGGATAATCGGAAACTGCAAGATCGGCAGGAGTACATCACGGGTGCGAGCCTGGACAGCCATACCGGAGAGCAGGGTCCCAACCGCGATATAGCCGACCGAACCAAGCAATACCACCAAAAGCAAACCCGGGTTGAACAGATTGATTCCATATAATAAGCTATAGACAGGGATCACAACAACTTCAAGCAGAAGCAAAAACAACAGGTTGCTGATCGCTTTTCCAAAATAAATCGCCGCCCGGTCCACGGGCGCCAGCAGCAGACCGTCGAGACAGCCATTCTCTTTCTCAACCGCCATAGAACGGTTCAAACCCAGGGTTCCGGAAAAGGCGAAGGTCGTCCACAACACACCTGAAGTGACCCTGCTCCGCAATGCCGGTTCCAGATCAAGGGCAAAATTGAAGATAAAGATCGCCAGCAGTGCAAATACCAGCATGGCCAGAAGCAGTTCAGGGGACCGCAGTTCGGCGGCAAGATCTTTCCGGGCAACTGCCAGCACTGAGTTAAGGAAACCCGCTGAAGGTTTTTGGTCTTTCTCTCTTTGCGCGCTCATACCAGGCTTGCCTTATAGAAATCCATCAGGTCCCCTTTCCCCATTTGGGAACGACTGGCAGAAGCGGCAATCACACCCCGCGAGAGAATATCGAACCGGGTGGCAAGAGCTTCAGTACGGGCCAGGTCATGGCTGGTCATTACAACCGTTCGCCCCTGGCTGGCAACCGTAGATAATACACCATCCAGCATGTTGGAAGCATCCTGATCCAACCCGGTATAGGGTTCATCGAAAAGCATCACCTGTGGATCATGCAGAACCGCTCGACCGATGGCCAGACGCTGCTGCATTCCTCTGGAGAAGGTTCGCACCAGATCGCGGCGGCGCACAGAAAGACCCACCATTTCCAGAACCTGGGTAATACGCTCCTCCAACCCCTGTACTGCATACATCCGGCCGTAGAAGTTCAGGTTTTCTTCAGCCGTCAGGTTTCCATACAACAGCGGCTGGTGCGAGACCACACCCAGGCGCACCCGGACAGCGGCAGCCTCCTTCGGCAGGCTAAACCCCGCAATGGTCACACTGCCCATAGACGGTCGTGAAAGCGAGGCCAGAATTCTCAGGAAAGTCGTCTTTCCAGCACCGTTCGGCCCCAGCAGGGCAACAAATTCTCCTGGCTGGACTTCAAAATCCAACCCGCGCAGGATCATCTTTAGGCCAAAGCGTTTTACCAGTTTACGAACACTGATCATAGAGAGTTAATTCACCAGGTCTTTTAACTGGGCCTTGAGTTCTGCGCGCCGTTTTTGATAGGATCCTTCAGGGAGTTTCCCTTCACGATACAGATCATCCAGGGCAATGATCGCATCCAGAAGACTATCGGCATCCCCAAAATTATCATCACTCTCTTCGATGAAATCGATTTCGTCATCGTCAGGCAGATTGCGGTCCCGCCAATAGAACCAGGCGCCGACCAGGATCAGTGCGATTCCCAATGCAGCCACTCCAATCATCAGGTTACGATTGGTATCCGCTCCGTTTATGGTTGCGGTGCTGCTGGTCTTGGGCTTTCCTGAGATTGTCATCGACAGACTGCCGCCAGCAGGAATGGACTGGCTGTTATAGAGTGAGTAAGCTGAACCCTGGAAATCACGAGACCCGCCATCGCTCAACAAATCACCCTGGATATTGACCCCCTGTGGGGCCATCACAACAGCCGAGTCAACTTCCCATTCAATTTGCTGCATGAAATCAATCTTCTTCTCGTAGGGCAGGTTGAAAGCAAAAACGACTTCATGCTGACCAATCCCCGGCAGGATCGGAGCCGTATCTCCAAAACCTCCATCCGGGGCAGCCAGAAAACGTCCCGGGGTCTCGCTGTCTTCAAATTGCAGGCCGGATGCACCTGCCGGCAGGCTGAAATTCAGGATAGGCTGCCCCGCCTGTGCAGGAACGACAGCCTGCAAATCCGGATTACTGATGACAAAAAGCTCAATTACCTGAATAGAATCAGGGGTCGTATAGTTCAAGAAAATATGCCAGCGGTCAACATACAAACCCGAAGTATCGGGTTTGGTCTCGTAAATTGTCAGCGGCAGAAATAACTCGCTGCTTGCAGTGCTTCCAAAAACCGGTTCTGATTGATATTCGATACCATCGTATTCAACAAAGACCAGATAGACGCTTTGGGACGATAGTTCAACATCATCAAACCGGTAACTGCCATCCGCATTTACCGTAGTTTGGGATGTACTTGCCGGGTCAAAACTACCATCCTGCCCATGCTCATAAATCTGTAATGTGACCTCCAAACCAGCCCGTGTCGCGCCCCCAGATCCGTTGATAATCTCTCCAGCCACTGAACCCAAGCCTTCAGGTGTGACTGTCGTTTCGACCTCTGACGGTTCTCCGGCTGCGGCCGATTCGGCTGCCGGTGTTGGAGTGGAAACCAGAATCTCCGGCTTTGCCGGCGGAAAGGTCAGGGTTCTGAGATAAGCGGTAAGCGCCCAGCGTTCATCTTCCGTCAGCCTGTCCTCAAATGCTGGCATGTTCGGCATCGCACCCTGACCAATAAATGCATACAGGTCCGCTGCAGAGTAACGGGCCATGGCAGCCTGATCCGAAAGATCAAACTCACTGACCCCGCTTCCATCCCCGCCATGGCATTCCTGGCAGTTTGCTTCATATAGCTCCTGACCCTTTTCAACCTGGCGAGTACCAGTGCTCAAAGACATAGCATATGCAACTACATCCCAACGTTCATCTTCACTCATGCTGATGAAGGGGGGCATGAAATTCTCCAGGTTTCCCTGTGTGACGACTGTAAACCACTGGGCAGGAGAAACCTGCCGGGCTGTTTCAGGCCTGGCGAGAACTGCAACCTCAACCGGTAATTGTGCGCTCTGTTCCCCATCTCCCAACCCGGTCAGGCCATGACAGGGAGCACATTTCTCGAGATAGAGGGCTGCCCCGTTGTTCAGGTCAGGCGTACGGGCAGGGAAGGACGGACTCATAGTTTGCTGCGGCGTAGGAGCAGCATACCCAGGTGGGGGGGGGATATCCTCAGCCAGGGTACAGGCACTCAGGGCCAGGGCGCCAATCAGGATCAGTACATACATATGGTTTTTCATGAATTCCCCTCTTGGTGAGTGGGTTTACCACAACTCGGGCAAAACCTGTCAGAACGCAAGACTGGTTTCCCGCACTTCGGACAGAAACCAGCCGACTTGTCTTTGCGCTTTGCCCGGCGAGCAGCAATCATCGATTCAAGCTCATCCTCGCTGTCAAGAGCCGGTATCCCTTTCCCATCCCGAAGGGATGCAGCGGCAGCTTCCAATGGATCTTTGGCAGCACGCTCAGTTGTATTTAGCTGGCTTAATACGCTGGCGCCCCTGTTCAACAAGTCTTTGCGCTGAACAGGATACTCCTCTTCCGGAATTTTTCCCAAGGCATGATCAAAATCCAGTTCTTCCAGGGCATTAACAATACGGTCTCGTTCCGCCAACAATGCAGAACGCTCACGTTCTGCTGCTGTAATCGAGTGGGAAAGACCGCGTTTATTTTCGACGTATGGTTGGGCCAGGAACAAACCAACAAGAAGGATGACTGCAAACAATAAAAAGACGGCGCCTATTTCCATCTATATTCCTTACTCAGACAACAACGGATTGATAAAGGATTTGATTTCAGCGTTAGAAGCAAACGGACCAATCTTAACCGCCCTCAGTATCCCTTCTTTGTCGATCAGATACGTTTCCGGGACTCCCAGGTTGCGATTGAAAACAGCCGAAATACGCGAGCCCAGGTCTGGGCCATTGGGATAAGTAACCTCGAACTTCTGCAGGTATTCCAAAGAATTTGCAGGCGTATCCGTCCAGGCGACCCCCAGGAAGACTACCTCTGCATCGACCTCTGCATAGGAACGCCAGACTTCTTCAAGCTCGGCGGCTTCCTGTTCGCAGGGCTTACACCAGGACGCCCAAAAATTCAGGACAACAACCTTGCCATGCAGCGCCGAGAGCGACACCACCGGGCTGCCTTCATAAGTGTACCCTTCGAACAAGGTCAGGTTAAAATCGGGCACTTCAGAACCCACCCTGATGATCGGATTCTGGGCATTCTTCAAACCCAGCGCTACCAGAACCAGCAATCCACTCAGGAGGATCCAGACAATGATCTGAACCCAGATTGGGACAGCTCGTTCAGGAACGGGTGTAGTTTGTTCGGTCATGCGGTTATTCTCCTGTTTCCGAATAGGAGGGTAAAGTAATGTTCCATTCGCAAAGATGAAAAATTAGTCTTTCCCTAACAGTTCTTTTTCAATCCGGGCCAGGTATTCATTCTCTTCGTCCGCAGTACCCGGCGCTTCCTTTGCTCCCCGGTCATGTCCTGGATCATCCGGGGTTACCCATTTTCGCAATCCCATAAATAGAATTCCAGCACCTGCAAGGATGACTAGCGGTGGAACGATATAGATTACCCAGTTGAAGCCCTGACGCGGGGGTTCAGACAGGACACGCGCACCGTAATATTCTACAAAGAACTGCTTGATCTCTTCTTCCGATTTCCCTTCGGCCAGCATAGCGCGTATCTGTTCCCGCCATTCCCGGCAGGCTTCCGTCGGACACACGTCCAAAGGGGTATTCTCACACACCGGGCAGTACAACTGTTTGGCAATTGCGTTGACTTCATCATCTGTCGGTCGCACATCCTGAGCCAGAACAGTTCCTGTGATCCCCAATGCCAGGATAAGAACCAACAGTGAGATGAGGGGGTATCTTTTCATGTTATTACTCATTCCATACTTGTGCTTCAGTCTGCTGCACTGGTTTGCGCTACTTGCACCGATTTCTTCTCTCGAACGGCTGCCCGAGACCTGTCAGGGATGAGTGCGGCAATCAAAATGCCTGCAGAAAACAAAATCGATCCAATCCACAACCAATTGATCAGCGGATTGACAAATATCTTGAAGGTTGCCCCGGCCGTTGATACCGGCTCCCAAGCAACCAGCAGGATATACAAATCATCTTTCAGGGTAGGCCTCTGCCCCGGGATAGTCATACTTTGCTGTGATTCGAAATAGTAATCGATACGCGGGTGGAGTTCACTGATGTATTGATCACCCTGGTATACAGAAACGACCGCCCGGGTCACCTGCCGGCCATCAGGACCAGGGAACTGAGCAATATCTTTGTATTTAACCGTATATCCACCCAGGTTGATCGACTGGTCTACCTGAACAGTACCCTGTGTTTCGACCTGGAACAGTTCAATCCCCAGGATACCAATCGCCATCAGCATCATGCTGATATGAACAAAATAACCGCCATACCGGCGCGGATTCCGGGCTGTTAGTTTCCAAAAGGCCACAAAGAAATTTTCTCCCTGGCTTGTCTGCCGGGCCCTGGCTCCCCGCCAGTACTCATACAGGGAGACAAGGATGACAAAGGACACCAGGAAGAATCCGGTGAGTGCAATCGCATTCCTTGTATAGGTGAAAAAGAGGACTGTCGTTATCCCCAGGGATACAACCGCCGGTTTCCAGATGGCGCGCCCCAGCGTGCGCAGCGTGGAGTTGCCCCAGGCAGACAGAGGCGCAACGCCCATTAAAAACATAAGCGCGGCAAAAAGAGGCGCGGTAATCCTTTCATACCAGATCGGGCCGACTGTAACTCTTTGATTGGTAATTATCTCGGCAACAAGAGGGAAGTTCATACCTAAATAGCAAATGAATGCCAGCGTTAAGAAAAGGAAATTGTTGATCAGGAACAGGCTCTCACGGGAGAAAACAGACTTCAGCTCGATATCAGAGCTCAAATCGCCCCAACGCCAGATGATCAGGGCTACAGACCCAATGGAAATCAGACTGAGATAGACAGCAAACATCGGCCCGATCGCACTTTGGGCAAAGGCATGCACCGAAGACAATAAACCGGAACGTGTAACGAAGGTTCCGTAAATTACTGCACAGTAGGTCAGGACGATCAGGAACATATTCCATTGTTTGAACATGCCTCGTTTTTCCTGGATCATGACAGAATGCAGGAAAGCAGTGCCGATCAACCAGGGAATGAAAGCCGCAACTTCGACCGGATCCCAGCCCCAGTAACCTCCCCAGCCAAGGACATCGTAAGCCCAGCGCCCGCCCAGGACAAGCCCCAGTGCGAGAAAGAGCCAGGCCCACAAGGTCCAGCGGCGGGTCAGGCGGATCCAGCGGTCGTCGGTACGCCCGGTGATCAGGGCCGCGATGGCAAAGGCATAGGGGATCACAAAGGACACAAACCCAAGGTACAGCATCGGCGGGTGGATTACCATCCCGATGTGGCGCAGCAGCGGGTTCAGGCCGCGGCCATCCTGGGGCGCAAACGGAAGGGCATTGGCAGGTTTGAACGTGTAGGCTTCAACACCAGCAGCCGTCTGCCAGAAACGGGCAAAAGGATTTTCAAAAAGGACATTCATCGCCAGGAAAAAAGCCATGGTGAGCGAGGCGACCGCGATCACCCAAGGAAGGAATTCTCTGTCACGATCCCATTTACGCAGGGTCACCAGGGAGGCAAACGCCGACATCAACCAGGACCAGAAAACCAGCGATCCGGACTGCCCCCCCCATAAAGCCGTGATCTTCAGGTAGGTTGGCATACTGCGGCTGGTGACCTGGTACACGAACTCAACTTCGTAGTGATTGTTCACCAACAGGTAGATCAAAGCCAGGGAAGATAATGTCAACAGCGGCCAGGTAAGCAGCATCGCCCGGCGGGCGCTTTCTACAATGGCCGTTGATTTGTTGAGTGCTCCCAGAACAGCCGCTCCGACGCTATAAAGCGAAAGCAGGAAAGTCACCACCAGGATGCCATAGCCAAAATCTGCAATCATAGGTTTCTCCGAACTTTACCTGCTAGCCTGTTCAACCTGCCCGGGCACAGCTTCTTCGTAGCGTGTGGGGCATTTAAGCAGTAATTCTTCTGCGTAAAATGTTCCATCAACATGTAAAGTACCGGTCATGATCGCCTGGGCTTCATCCCTCAGCAAATCAGGCATAACGCCCTCATAAACAACATCGATGTGGTTTCGGGTCGGGTCGGTAACCGCGGTATGAAGGACTTCAGCCAGGCCGCCCTGTGCTTCAATTTCATCATTATCACCGGTTACATGGGCCACGGTGAATTTCAGGGTCAGGCTTTGGGCATCATACTCGATCGTGTCCCCGATAACGGCGCCAGAAATCCGGATGTTCTTTCCCACCACAGTCTGACCTTCTGCGATCAATTCATCCACGGTCATGAAATATTCTGCTGTTTGCCTGGTAACGCTAAATGAATAAAATCCCAAACCTACCGCAGCCAAAATCAGTACTCCACCAATAATAAACTTAACTGGTTGCATCAATAACCTCCAGAAATACCTGTGAAAGGGGGCACAAACCCCAAGCAATATAGTTTTACATATTTACATTAATAAAGCCTGAGAAATGTAGGAGAATTCATACCAGATTGACCCGATTATAACGAATCGGGGCAGTGAACAGGCTTTGTCAGATGATTGTAATATTGATTGGCTGTTTCAAGGGGAAATCAGGCCAGTACGGATGGCAAATTTTACCAACTCTGTCCGGGAGTGCAGGCTGAGCTTTTTCATGATCCGCTCGCGATGACGGGCAATTGTTTTATGGCTGAGGTTCAACCGGTGACCAATTTCCTGGTTCGTAAACCCATCTGCGACAAGCTCCAAGACCTGCCGTTCACGCATGCTCAACACTTCCAATCCCAATAAGGCCCCAGCCTGGTTCTCATCCAGATCGAGTAGGCTGCCAACCGGCGGCTTGGGTTTAACCTGCTTGATCAATTGCTGGTAATCGTTAAGAAGCCAGCGTGCCAGGGCAGGATGCAGGTAAACATTTCCCGCGGCAACCGTACGGATGGCTGAAATCAGTTCATCTCCTGCCGCCTGTTTTGTAATATAGCCCGAGGCGCCTGCTGCCAGCATCTCCATGAAATACTGTTTGTCCTCATGGACAGTCAAGGCCAGCACCAGGCAGTTAGGCATGATCTTTTTCAACCGCCGGGTGGCATCTAACCCATCCAGGTCGGGCATGGTGACATCCATCAACACCAGATCAGGACGGTATTCAAGCGCCAGTTCAATAGCCTCGGCGCCATTCCGTGCTTCTGCAATGACTTCAAAATCTCCCTGTCCTTCTAAAAATGATTTCAATCCCGTCCGTACAACGTCATGGTCATCAGCAAGCAGCAAATTGATTTTATCCATTTCCTTTATGACTCCTCGTTTTCCGGAATGTATTCCGGGGCTGGAATGAAGACTTCTATGGTTGTACCACGTCCAATGGCAGAATCAATAATAAGCCGGCCATTAACAGAATCCACACGCTCCCGCATACCCGCCAATCCCCAACCACGGGGCGCTTCAAAATCATCATCAGGATTGAAACCTCTACCGTAATCCCGCACCAGTAATACTACCTGTTTACTTTGATAGACCAAATCAAGTTCGGCTTCATCTACCCTGGCATGACGAACGATATTTATCAATGCCTCCTGGGCAACGCGGAACAGGACTGTCTCAATAAGAGGCTCCAGGCGGCGCGGGTTCCCCTTAATATCAAACTCGACCTCGATGCCCATGGGACAACAATCCTGGTCGATGATGTATCTGATTGCCGGAGCCAGGCCCAAATCATCAAGCTGGGCCGGTCGCAGGTCATGAATCAGGCGGTACAGCTTTTGCGACATCTGCTTAGTCAGTTCCTTTAATCGTCCCACTATCTGACTGGTTTTGGAATCGACCAGCGCTACCTTTTGCAGCGAAGCAACCTCCAGGGAGAGCGCCGAAAGCATCTGGGCTGTTTCATCATGGAGTTCCCGGGCGATACGGGCACGTTCTTCCTCTTGGGCGCTGACTGTATGGCGCAACAGGCTGCGCTGTAAAGCCTCCTGTTGTTCCAAGGCTTTCAAGCGTTCATCCTGAACCGCTGCCAGTTCCTGCTGGCGTTCATTTTCAGTTTCTTTCATCACCAACAGGATCATGACTGTGATCACGATCGCTGCCAGTGTGCGAACCACTTGTATGGGGAAGCCTGCCACAGCCAGGAAAATTTCCTGGTTCAAGACAGAAGCAGGGAAAAGTGAGGCCTGGTTGACAAAAAGTTGAGATATTGCATAAAACGTGAATCCCAGTTCCATAACGATCAGGTAAACACCCCGCTTCTTTTGACCTCGATGAAAAGCCTGGGCGCTTTGCCTGTTCAAGGCAAAGGCTGCCAGCATCGGCGCCGTCACACCCAGGAGATAACGTGAAATGAGATCAATAAATACATAAGAAGTGACCGGCACATCCTGCCGGGTAAGCAACGTAACCAGCAGGATACCAAAGATATATGCCCACATTGTATACGTCCAAAACCGGGTATCACGCTTCGATTGCCGGGGTAATGCATAAAAAGACCGGATCGCAAATACAAGCAGAACCATAAACGAGATTGCCAGCAGGCACAGCCTGGCCCAATTGAGCCACACGGGATTTGGGAACCCGGTCAGGCTGGCCTGGATAAGGTACACTTCCGACCATTCATGTGCGCCATGCAGCAATCCAAAAAATGCCAGCGGACGCAGGATACGCGCTTCCGTCAGAACTGGGGCGCGAGTACTCTCAAGTAATACGGCCAGGCCCATACTGAAGAAAGCCAGACCGTAAAAGAAATAGATCAGAAAGGTAAATAACATTCCTAATCAATCATACACTAAATCACCATAGACGGCGGGTGAATACCCGCCGTCTATGGTGATAAGACAAAGTGTGAATTTATTAGTGTCTGCTGGCCTGCGAAGTAAAGGGTAAATAGTGCGCCGCTAAACTGAAAAGGAGAAGCCAGTAAGAGATCACCAGGGAAGCCACTGACCATTCTTGCCAGGTGGGCACATAAGAATTCAGGATTACCGCCGGGTTGAAAGGACTGTAGCTGATCGAAGCGATCAATCCAGAAAAATTGTAATTCCAACGTACCAGAACAGTACAAATAACCGGCAGAACAGCCGCCGCCATCAGTATTCTAAAGTTATTGACTCGCCTGGACAACAATAATATTGTTCCCGGGATCAAGGCAAAGATCACCTGGCCAATCCAAAAGGTTGCCGAATAGGGAGCGATCGAATTAAGCACACTTGTTTGCAGTGACACTTCCGTATCGAAACTATAGTAATTGGTAACCGCCCAGTCCCATACACGAATATAGATGCAAAGCAAGACAATGGCGCCAGCAATTCGGGCCACATCATACAGGATATCGTCCTTTACCAAACCAGGACGCATGATACGGAAGACAACCACGCTCAAGAAGAAGAGCAGAGATGTTCCGCCTCCCATGGCAGAGAGCACAAACTGAACCGGCGCACTCTGGTTGAACCACATCCCGCGTCCAGAGAGGACCGAATACGTTGCCCCCAGTGAGGCCTGGTGAAGCAGGGAGAGCGTCAAACCTAAGACAGCCAACACAGGGGCAATACTATGCAGCCAGTCAGCCAGGCGGTGCAGCAGGTTGATTGCCTTTCGAAGGATCTGGAATTTGTCCAAGAACGGATGTGTTGAAAAAACAGGATGCTCGAGAACCACAGGCAGCAGTTCTGCCGCCAGCACAGTCAGATACAGCACCACACACATCGTGATTTCCCACAACAGGGAATGCGGCTGCCAGAATATGATCGGGTGCCAGAAACGCAGGGGCTTCCCCAGGTCAAAAAGCAGCACCATCCCCGCTGTAGAATACCCCAAAAAACCTAAAAGGATCGCTAATTTGCCAACGATCTCGAAACGCTTGATCCTGAGCAGGTAAACAACAACCCCGAAGACAAATGTGCTGCCTCCCAGGGCGATAGCCGATAGGTCAATAGTAATCCACAGTCCCCAGGGCACCTGGTTGCTGAGGCCAGTCACCTGCAATCCCCTGGTAAACACCTGATGTGCGCCAACCAGGCCAAATGCGATCCCACAAATAAGCAAACCGATCCAATAAGGGAAGATATATACTTCTTTCTTCCCAAAATGAATTTTGAAACTCTTTACTTCCGGGGTTATCATCAGCTGTTCTCCGATCCGGTTTCAGTATTCGGTTGAGGAGGAACGTAGTAAACCTTGGGCGCTGTACTCAATTCTTCACGCAGGCGCAAAGTAAGTGTTGTTTGACTTAAAGTCTTAGAAATGGGACTTTCTGGATCGTTCAAATCACCAAAAACCCGGGCCCCCGTTGGACAGGCCACCACACAGGCCGGGGTCGCCTGAGGATCAACCCCGGGAATCAGGTTTCGCTCCAGACCTGCATCGATACGATGTGAACAAAATGTACATTTTTCAACCACGCCGCGGTCACGTGGCGGCACTTCGGGTACGCCATAATCCGGTACACGTTCACTGGTTTCTGTGTGTTTGTACCAGTTAAAGACACGTGCATCATATGGGCAGGCCACCTCACAATACCTGCAGCCGATACACAGATCATAATCCATGGCAATGATTCCATCCTCCCGCTGGTACGTTGCCCCTACCGGACAGACATGTGTACAAGGCGCATCAGTACAGTGCATACACGGACGCGACAGGAAAAACTCAACCCCGGTCTGGGTAGTTTCTTTCGTGACCACATTGTAGAGCATGTCATCAGACAGGTTATTTACAGCCTGGCAGGCATAGGTGCAGTAGTTACACCCGATACATTTATTGATATCAATCAACATCCCCCATTGAGGACCATCTGTCTGTTCACCACCGCTGAGTTTCCTGGCGCCTTGACTGACAAGGGGAACCAGCGCCGCAGCGCCAAGCATCGTCCCCGACAGCTTGATGAAATCTCGCCTGGAGAGGTCCTTTTCTGTTTGACTCTTGTTTTTTTGTTCGTCACTCATATTGCTTACCTCCAAACAATTACCAGCAATGCTTGGGACAGGCTGGCCATACCCGTATCTCTTACTTGTCCTCTTTTTTATCAGGAACATTGCTGCGTTGAGACAAGCCCGGGTAAGTTACCAACCAATATACGCCAGCGCCCAGCAATACGCCGAACAAGATAAGCATCCAGCCAGGCAGCCCAATCCCAGTACCGGTCGGCGCCTCCGGCTCATCCAGATGGGCATCAGACGTTTCCGCATCTTCCCGGTCAGCAGGGGTCTCGCCTTGTTGAACATCGCCTTCTGCAAAAGCAGAGGCGGCGCCGTGTATATTTTCGGCATGGCACTTCAGACAGGTATCCGACCCTATTTCAAAGGTGTGGCCAGTGTTCAGGTCAGTATTCTTGTGGCATTCATTACAATTCAATCCGGCTTCCTTGTGTACAGCATGCTGGTACGTATCGCTTTGTTCGACATGACAGGTATCACAACTTGTGGATTGTGGGTCGCCAGAAATACGCTGGTATTGTGCATGTGGTTCATGACAGGTGGCACAGCTTAATCCCTTTTCGCCATGGACACTGTTCTCCCAATCCCTGAATTCTTCCAGGTGACATGCGCCGCACACGTCCGAGAGACGGGAGGAGGTATAAGGAGACAGCGGATGTTCCAATTCACCTTCCAGATGGTGACAGGAAATACAGCTCACGCTCTTGGTGCTGTGCTTACTCTCAACCCAGAGTCCATATTGCTGGTCATGACATTGCTTACAAGTCTCGGGGGAGGAAAGCTGCCGATTCTTTAATTCAATCGTCAAGGTCGGGGGGAAGTTTGATAACCGGTATACATCTTCCTGGCTGTAACCAAGTTCTGCAAAATCAAGCCTCCCATCCGAGGTATGGCAGTCAAGGCAGGTAAGTGCATCCGAGGCCGGCGCCACCATGTGGGTGGCCGGCCAATACATTTCAGTTGTTACCCAATCATATTCTCCAGAGTAAGGTAAGCTCGCATAAGCCATACCGGAAGCAATGGCGGCATCCCAATCGTATCCCTTCCAGTAGGCATCCGTATCTTCTGCATTGCTTGGGAACAGGTGCGGGATTACCAGCGTCTTGTTTCCAGAATCATAAGGCTGGATCGCATCAAAACGCTTAAAAGGCCAGATAAGGGCATTGGGATCCTCTTTGCTGCCTTCGAAATGATTGATGGATACAACTTCATCCGGATTGATTACATCCCCGGCCAGATTGTAGCTGACGACGCCATTGAACCACCCATACCGGGGAACCACATTCTCAGCCCAGGTGAAGCTGCCCTTCTGTCCATCGTAAATCACCTGATCCTGGCCGTCTTTCCTGGTAACCGGTTTGCCATCCTCCAGTTCACCCGCAGTCGACCAATCCCAGGTCATTTTTGTTGCAATCCCGCCGCGTGCAAATTCAGGAATGTGGCAGGTCTGGCAGGCTACCCTTTGTGCGTGCACATTGAGGAGAGTCAGAGGATGTGGATCTTCTGTGTGGCAGGAGGTACAACCTTGCCAATACTCCGGATCCATACTGTACCGGCTGCCAGGAATATCATGGTCTGTAGTCACATGGCACGTAGTACAGCTGAAGTTACCTCCCTCAAGAGACATGTGCACATCCAGTTCGTAGGGTGGGGTGATCAACGAACTATCCAGGTCGCCATGTTTTACTGCATCTCCGCCGCCGCCATAGAAATGGCAGTTTCCACATGTCTGGCGGGTAGTCCTCCCCACTGATTGGGCAACAACACTCAGGTCCACCGGCTCATATGCTTTCCCCTTGAATTCCTTGGCTTCACCCAGAACCGGGTATCCTGCCCCGCTCGGGAATTTTGCATATGTCCCACTGGTATCATGGCAAACCAGGCAATCGATGTTCTCCTGAGCAGAGAAATCGAAGGTGTTGTCCTTCCAGCCATAGCCGATATGACAGCTGGTACAGCGGGGTTCATTGGATTGAATCCCAACACAAAAATTGTTGATCAGGGTTTTCTTGCCAACAACCTGACCGGTTTCTTCATTTATGAATTCCCAGGTCCAATGGGTGGTGTGCTGAATCTCATCGCCTGCGTCTGTATGACAGGCCAGACAGACGTTGGTCACATCCTGAGGTGTTTCGAAAGTACGTTTAAGAACTTCAAACTGGCTGTGATCAACACCTTCTACCTCATCCGACAGCCTGGACGCCTGAACTAGTTGAGCCGGTTCGCTGGCAGCCAACCAAAGACCGGTAAAGGCAAACAACAATGCAGCAGCTAACAAGACTTTCCTCAGTTGGGGAATCCGTAATCGTCTCATGAGTACATTCTCCCAGTTTAAGAATTTATTTTCGCAAAAAACAACGCTTATCGCACACGACTGGCATTTTTACGTGAATACGAGAAGTCCGATATCGCGAAAAAATTGGGCCAAAACTTACATTATTAAATTACAAGATAACCCACAAAAAACCAAGTGCAAGCTGTCATTAGCAAAAGAATAAATGTCACATTTGCCATAAGTAAAAATTATTGTGACCTATATCACTTACTGATAATCGCCCGCTTAATCCATCGCGAATGCCGTGTTCTCCTGCCTGACAAGGAGAAACAGGCTGGCCTCACAATCAAGAGAACCAATCTGGTAACCCTTTGCCCATCGCTGCTTGACATATAAACACTGAAAATGATACAGTTAGTATGAATTACTGCTTCTTGCATAAATAACTAAACTTGGATCCAATCGAGCACCTTCAAAAACCAGAATTTCAGTTCAGATATTTTCGCAGC
>JAFGMV010000037.1 GCA_016927315.1 Anaerolineales bacterium
AAACAGTCCAGGTGACTTTCGTCCGCCCGAAAAAAGGATATGCTTTCCAATAAATTGGATCTTTTCCACAACAAATACGGACTCCTTCCAATCCGCTCTCGAGCGGATACCCAATAAATGCGCATCTTTTTGGCAAAAGGTACCGTGTGGTTTTTATTCAACCGGGACTTCTTTTTATTCACTCCGCCGGCATTTCTCTTTCATTTCAGGGCGATTTGTGGCCGGAAGACAAAGGACTTAATCCGGGAGTTGGGAGATTGGCGGCGGGATGGAAGGATATGGCTGCAGACGGCTCAAGGATCGGTATACCCAGGCGGGTATTTACTTGAACAAGGTCAGCTCTGAACGCCTGTCACCTGTACGGGCGGCTCAGATGAGCGCCAAACCTGATGGCTGCTGGGAGTCTGCTTATCACTCATCCCCGAATTGATAGACACCCACCTGGTATCACTTGTTGACAATACCATTGTAGCTACCATACAAGCATATTATATGTTCCAAACGAAGAGGGAGTAGAGAAGGTATATCTGAATGATGCAAGGTATAAAAAGACCGGTTAAAGTACGCTTTAACCGGTCTTTTTGATAATTCTTAGGGCGATTGAATTAAAAAAACTGTTTTGGGTCTTGACTCTCTCAAAAAAATGACTATACTAAGTCTTGTAAATAAGTACAATGAACTAACAAAGTATCCCGGAAAAGAGTACCTACCTATGAGAAAAGCAACACGACAACAGACCAAGGAACATAATAGAAACCTGGTTCTGAAAACAATTTTTGAGAACGAAAGTATCAGTCGGGCTGAAATCGCACGTATCACCCATCTGACCCGAACAACTGTTTCAGATATTGTTACGGAATTATTGCTGGAAGGGCTTGTGGATGAGGTCGGTCGCGGACAGTCGATTGGAGGAAAATCTCCGATATTGCTCAGTCTGGTTCCAGACTCACGCTATGTGATCGGACTTGATCTGGCGCATAACCTGTTTCGCGGCGCCATTATCAACTTGAGGGGTGAAATCAAAGAGACCGCTCAGAGACTTGTCAGGAACCGTAATGGGGACGAAGCAATCAAACTGGTTTATGAAATCATCGATGAATTGGCAAAGTCATCTTATAGTCCTCTGGTCGGAATCGGAGTGGGCACCCCTGGCTTGGTCAACTCCAGTAATGGTATGGTAATCAGTGCAGTGAACCTGGACTGGCAGTATCTTGCATTAGGCAGCCTGTTGACCGAACGCTACAGTTTACCTGTGACCCTGTTGAATGACAGTCAGGCAGCCGCCATGGCTGAAGTCACTTTTGGAAAGGATGCCGGATCTGATAAAAACCTGATCTTGATCAATGTACGTCATGGCGTCGGCGCCGGTCTGGTGGTCGGCGGCCAGCTCTTTGTAGGGGATTCTGGAGGGGCAGGCGAAATCGGTCATGTTGTGGTAGTACGTGAAGGCGGTCTGCCCTGCAGGTGCGGCAATTTCGGCTGTCTGGAAACGGTTGCAAGTGTCCAGGCACTCACCCGGCAGTATCAACTCTCAAAGATTGTTTCCCCGGATGCCGATGGCATTGAAGAGGTGTCCCTGGAAGTGCTGGAGGAAGCCTTTGCAGCTGGCGATGCCACTGTGAGACAGATGGTCATGGATGCAGGCCGATACCTGGGCATCGCAATTGCTGCATTGGTGGGAGCCATGAATATTCACAATATTGTTCTGGCCGGGGATATGACGCATTTTGGGGAACCCTGGCTCCAGATGATAACTGAAACCATGCAGCAGATGACGATGTCCCGCCTGGGGCAGACCACACAGATCAAGATTAGCGAGGTCGGACCTGATGCGGTTATCCTGGGGGCGTCTGCACTGTTGCTGAGAGATTATTCACTGCTATTTGGCTGCTGCCCTTCGGATGGCGTTAAGTAAACTGCAGGATGGTATCTGAACCTGGAGGCATATCAACGATGAAGTTAGTAAAACCTGGATTTATCCCCGCATTGGACGAAGATTTTTGCCCCGCGGTCCTGGCAAATCGTTCTTTCCAGAAGCGTACCAGTATGGTTGGTGTACCGCTTGTAATTGGTCTGGAGCGCGAGAACAAATTTTTGTCCCGTTACGAAACACAGGTTTTTCCTGAAGATCACCCAGACTTCGAAGAGAATTTCCAATATATCGAGCGCATTGTCAAGTTCATACTCTGGCAGCAAGGCGGCTTTAAACTGTATATCGGTGGGCCTCGTCCAATTGGAGAGTACCTTTCCCGGGTTTACGCTCCTGATGGAGAGCGGAAATTTGATTATCACTTCATGGGGGAACAGGTTTATGAAAAGACCTTTTCGGTTGTTCTCTGTGATCCTGAAGCGGTTCCCGTTCAGAATGAAATTGGTAAAGCACTTGGTCGTCACCTGGACGGCTGCCGAATCGGGTTTGATCTGGGAGCTTCAGATCGCAAAGTGAGCGCTGTGGTGGATGGCAATGTGCACTACAGTGAAGAAGTGATCTGGGAACCCCGTAAGAAAAAGGATCCGGAATATCATTACCGTGAAGTCATGGCGGCCCTTAAGATGGCTGCCTCGAAGATGCCCCGGGTAGATGCAATCGGCGGCAGTTCGGCCGGTATCTATATTGACAACCGACCGATGGTGGCTTCATTATTCCGGGGCATTCCCCGCGATAGGTTCGGCGAGATCAAGAATATGTTCCTGCGCATCCAGCAAGAGATGCAGGTGCCTCTGAAAATCATTAATGACGGTGATGTAACCGCCCTGGCAGGTTCAATGTCTTTGGAAGATAACGGCATTCTGGGGATTGCGATGGGATCGAGTGAGGCCGCCGGTTATGTGGATATGAACGGACATATTCGTGGCTGGCTGAATGAACTGGCTTTCGCCCCGGTTGATTACAGCCCACAGGCGGCGGTCGATGAATGGTCTGGTGATCGTGGTTGTGGCTCTATGTACTTTTCACAGCAGTGTGTCTTCCGATTGGCGCCGAAAGCAGGCATTCAGATCCCTGCAGGGATAACGGATGCTGAAAAGCTCAAATTCGTCCAGGGGAAGCTTGAAGCCGGTCTAGAGGGTGCTGCCAAAATCTGGGAGAGCATGGGTACATATCTTGGATATACCCTGGCCCATTATGCAGATTTCTATGAAGTCAAGCACGTCCTGATCTTGGGGCGCTGTACTACCGGTCGGGGGGGGGATCTGATCCTGGAAGGCGCCCGGACCGTATTGAACGCCGAATTTCCCGAATTGAGTAAACGGGTCCACATCCAGCTGCCGGATGAGAAGAGCCGCCGGGTGGGGCAGTCGATTGCTGCCGCCAGCCTGCCGTCCTTGGGATGGGAACAGCCATGAACTACCACAACGCTGCCGCTGAAATTTATATACCGGACGGGCTCCCTGTGGGTGAAGCCTTAAGCCGCACCACACATCTGGGGATCAGTGCTCATCAGGATGACCTCGAAATTATGGCTGTCAGCCCGATCCTGGAATGTTTCCAACAGGAGGCTCAATGGTTTACCGGTGTGGTGGTTACCGATGGACGCGGTTCTCCCAGGAAGGGTCTCTATGAACAGTATGATGATGAAAAAATGCGGCAGGTTCGTTTCAAGGAACAACAAAAAGCCGCTTTTATCGGGGATTATGCAGCCCAGATCATGCTGGACTATCCGAGCAAACTGGTCAAGGATGGTTCCGACCCTCTGTTGATCGAAGACCTGGTCAATATCCTGAAAACGACTTTTCCACGGGTTGTTTATACCCATAACCTGGCAGATAAACATCAGACCCACATTGGCGTGGCAATAAAAGTGATCAAAGCCATCCGGGAATTACCGGCAGAGAACCGTCCGGAAAAACTGTATGGCTGCGAAGTATGGCGAGCCCTGGATTGGATGCCGGATGAAGAAAAAGTGACCTTTGATTGTTCCCTGCATGATAATTTACAAAGTGCTTTGTTGGGGGTCTTCGATTCACAGATCAGCGGCGGCAAACGCTATGACCTGGCAACCATGGGTAGGCGCCTGGCCAATGCAACGTATTATGCCTCGCACGCGGTCGATGATTCCAGCAGGTTGACCTATGCCATGGACCTGACACCCTTGATCGAAGATACCGGATTAAGTATTCAGGTCTATGTGCAGGGATTCATCAACCGGTTTGCACATAACATCGATATGTTGATAGCAAGTGTTTTGTGAACGATGATGAAGAGAAAGGAGGTGTGGTTGACCGATCTTAAAAAAATGCAGGCCACCTCTCGCTGATGGCAGAAAGGTGACCTGGACACATATTCAGGACGAGATCAAGCTCATCCTGGATCAATTGTAAAACCTTTGATCCATATATTCAAGGAGAGAGACATGAAACACAAGGAACAACTGGTACTGATCAGTCTGTTGGTGTTGGCCAGCCTGGTTCTGGCCGCTTGCAGTGGGCAGGCGACTGTTGCCCCGAAAACTGAAGCCCCGGCCGCTGAAGAACAAGCTGCAACCGAAGCACCAGCTGAAGAAGCCCCAATGGATGATGTGACCCTGAAGGTTTACCTTCTGGACTACACCCCTGATACCATCGAATGGCTGAATTCTGAGATCAACCCGGCCTTCGAAGCCGAACACCCCGGTGTAACGGTTGAAATTACGGAGGGCAGTTGGAGTGGTTGGGATACCACCTTTAGCGGTTTCTTCGCCGCCGGCGAGGGTCCCGATATTATCAACCTGGGTTCCGAAATGAATACGTTGTACGGTGAAAGCCTGGCCGACATGGATGCCTACCTTGGGGAAGGTGCCTGGGCCGATATTGCCAATTTTGGACCCGCACTTGAAAATGCAAAATATGAAGGCAAGCTGCGCGGTTTACCGATCTTTACTGCTCCCCGCTACGTCTTCTGCCGCACCGATTTGATGGAAGACTCCGGCTGGACTACAGGTACTCCCAAAAACTTTGCTGAGTGGGTTTCCTTTGCCGAACAGACCTCTGTGATCGATCCTGCCACCAATTCCCTGACCCAGCAGGCCCTGGTTCCGGTTGACGCCGGTTCGATGGCCGATTGGCAGTGGTGGCTGCTGGTCTTTTATTCCCTGGGCGGAGAGCTGTACAAGGCCGATGGAAGCCCCAACTTTGATTCCGCCGAGGCCTTGGCCGCAACCCAGTTCCTGTATGACATGCGTGTGGCTACCTACGGACCCGCTGCCGATGCAGTCGGGGCGCTTCCAACCGGTCAGGGGTCTGTCATCGATGTCAACGACGAGACCAGTCAGGATAATGGCGCCGTCTGCTTGGCACACTCTGGCTGGGCTGCTCCTCCATTTGACCGCCCGGTTTGGGAAAATGTCAGCATCGATCCTTTCTACGGTGACACGGAGAACTTCCCGAACAGCAAACCTGTAGTGCTGGCTTTCAATGATTGGCTGGCAGTACCCGAGTACAGCCCGAACAAAGAACTGGCAGCCGAATGGTTGAAGATAGCCTTTAGCAAGGAAGCCAACCATAAATGGAACGAAACCATGAGCCTGATCCCGGCCCGCAATGATGCCCAGTATGGGTATGTGGTTGAATCTCCGCAGTTGAAGATCGAAGCCGAACTGGCTGCTGAATATGGAGTTGGCTTTGCCGGCATTTACGAATCATCCAAGCTGTCAACCATTATGCAGGATGCACTTGGTAAACTGGTGACCGAAGAACTCACCCCGGAAGAAGTGGTTGAAAAGATCCAGGCTGAATATGCTGAGGCGCTTGGTAAATAGTCGTAGTACCAGTTTTTTACGATAAGTCAGGGATGGGTGGGTTTCCTGCCCATCCCGTTTCTGGACAGTTTTCAGAAGAAAGGCGTGATGATGGACAATCCCTATATCCATGTAATAATCGCAGCCATGTTTTCAGTGGTCTTCATTATTTTTACCAGCCTTGGCTTGGGATATATTGCTAGTTTGGTTGCCAGACTGGTAGGTGCAACCAAAAGGGTGCAGGAGAACACATTTTCCGGATATTTATTCTCCGGTCCCTGGATTATTGGCTTTCTTTTGTTTGTTATCTTTCCGATGGTATTATCTTTGTATTGGAGTTTTACTGATTACCGGGTAACTGAAAATGTACCGCCGCAGTGGGTGGGGTTTGAAAATTATGCAAAATTGATCTTCCGCGACAGCGGCTTTCGGGCTTCATTTTTCAATACGATGTTTCTTACCGTCCTGGGCCTGCCTCTCCAGATTGGCGTTGCCCTGGTTCTGGCGATCCTGCTGAACCAGAAAACGCATGGGGAACGGGTTTTCCGCATGGCTTTTTACCTGCCTGTCATTCTGGGTTACAACACAGCAGTCTTGCTGTGCTGGCGGTTGATGCTCAATACGGGCACCGGGATCATCAATCTATTGATCCGTGGATTTTCGAATACCTTCCCGCCCTTTCGATATCTTAACCGGGCGGCGATCTATGGAGTTGAAGTCGTCAATGCCTTTTTCCTGGGGCTCAGCAATAACAAGTTCAACCTGCTCAACAAGGTGTTGGAAGCCGGGTTCCCGGCGGAAAACCGGGTACCGCTCTGGGTTCAGAGTCCCATGTGGTCAAAGATGTCGGTGGTTTTGCTGATGGTCTGGGGTTGCGGCGCAATGATGTTGATCTTCCTGGCCGGGCTGAACAATATTCCGAAAGAACTGCACGAAGCTGCTGAGGTCGATGGGGCAAGCGCCTGGAAGCGGTTTTGGAAAATATCCTTCCCGCTGCTGACGCCCTATATTTTTTACAACCTGGTCGTTGGACTGATCGCCTCCATGCAGATATTTGAACCGATCTATGTGCTCTACCGTGATAACCAGCCGCTGGTCTCCTCGACCATCTCGATGGTTTACTACCTGTGGCAGGCCAGCTTCCGTCATTTCGAGATCGGGTATGGATCGGCGATGTCGTGGATCATCCTGGTGATCATCCTGGTGGTTACGCTCATCCAGTTCAGGCTGCAGGATCGCTGGGTTAACTACGAATTGTATTAGGAGATGACAATGAGAACAGCCTGGTCAATTACACTGCGTATCCTGTTATATGTATTTTTAACAGGGACGACGGTCCTGATGAGTTTTCCACTGTTTTGGATGATCTCCTCCTCCCTGAAGACCCTGGCTGAGGCGAATTCCCCCGGAATCGTCTGGATACCCAACCAGCCTACACTGGAAGCCTATCTGAATATTTTGCAAGACTCAGACTTTTTACGCTCCTACTTCAACTCTGTTATTTATACGGCCCTGGCCTTGGTGGGAACCTTGATGTCTGTTTCGGTGGTGGCTTATGCCTTCAGCCGGATCAATTGGCCGGGACGCGAAGCGGTCTTCTTCCTGATGCTGTCGACGATGATGGTCCCGCCGCAGGCTTTGATCGTACCGCAGTATGTGTTGTTCAACAAGCTTGGCTGGATCGGCACCTTCAACCCGATTGTCATCCCCGGGTTCTTCGCAGGTGGCGCTGCCTGGATATTCCTGCTGCGGCAGTCGATGGCCCAGATCCCCAGGGAGATGGATGAATCGGCCTATATGGACGGCGCCAACCATTTACAGATCTGGTGGGAGATCTGCCTGCCGCTGGTCAAGGCTCCCCTGGCAACCATCGCCACCTTCCTTTTCGTCGGTTTCTGGAACAGTTTGCTCAACCCGCTGCTCTACCTGCAGACGGTCGACCTGTACACGCTGCCGGTTTATGTCGCAACGCTTTATAACATCAACAGCTCTGTCCAGCAGTGGCCGACCATCATGGCTGCCGCAGTGCTGACCACGGTGCCGTTGATGATCGTTTTCTTCTTTGCCCAGCGCTATATTCTGGAAGGGGTAATGATCTCTGGCCTGAAAGGGTAGCCCTGCTCGATGCCGGTTTCAACTCCTTTCCAATCAGATTTAATCGGCCAACGGATCTTGCTGGCGTTTCGAGGCGTAGACAGCGTTCCACCCGAGATGCTGCGCTCACTGCGCCAGTATAAGCCGGCCGGGGTGACGCTCTTTCGGCCATTCAATTTCAAAGAGGTGGACCAGGTTCGTAGTCTGACTGCCGAACTGCAGGTCCGGGCCAAAGAATTGGGGCTGCCGCTGTTATTGATCGCTGCCGACCAGGAGGGCGGCCAGTTGATGGCCATCGGAGGGAGAATGACCCTCCTGCCGGGGAACATGGCCCTGGGGGCCACCCGGTCTGCCGGCCTGGCTCATAAAGCCGGCCTGGTGCTTGGACGGGAGCTGGCGGCCGTAGGGATCAATGTGGCTTACGCCCCGGTTTGCGATGTCAATATCAATCCCCAAAACCCCGTCATCGGTATCCGCTCCTTTGGCGAAAACCCTTCCCTGGTAGGCGAACTGGCGGCTGCCATGTTAGAAGGTATCCAATCCTGCGGTGTGGCCGCAGCCGCCAAACACTTTCCAGGACACGGTGATACCAGCGGAGATTCCCACCATGGAATCCCGGTGCTCACGCAGGACCTGGAGCGGATGCGCCGGGTGGAGTTTTCACCTTTTAAGGATGCCATCCGGTCAGGGGTCAGGCTGGTCATGGTTGGACATGTGGCCCTGCCGGTTCTGGATTCGCGCCAGGATGTTCCGGCCACGCTTTCTGCCCGGGTGCAGAAGCAGCTGCTGCGCGGCGAATTAGGCTACCGGGGCGTGACCGTAACCGATGCCATGGATATGCTGGCTATCAACCAGGGGGAAGCCTGGGAAGATGAGATCATCCGGGCGGCGGTCGCTGGGAATGACCTGCTGCTGATCACGGAGGATTATGAGAAACATTGGCGGGCATACCAGGCTCTTTCCCGGGCCCTTCAGGCGGGGGACCTGACCGGTGAAGAGATGCAAGACTCCGTCCAGCGTGTGCTGGACTTGAAGAACTGGTTGGGTGGGCAGCCGCAGCCTGGGCTGGAAGTAGTGGGCTGCAGCGAGCATACCAACATCGCGGCAGAGATTGCGGAGCGATCGGTTACATTGATCCGGGACCTGGATGGGGTGCTGCCGCTGCGCCTGGACCCCGGGCAGCGTACAGCCGTGGTGATGATGCGTCCGGCTGACCTGACTCCGGCCGACACTTCTTCGTATGTGAATCCCGGTCTGGCGCAGGCACTGCGTGCTTACCATCCGGATGTGGATGAATACCTGGTTTCCCAGGCCCCCAGCGCGGAGGACATCAGCCAGCTTTGTGAGTCGCTGACCGCGTACCGGTTGGTCGTGATCGGTACGCTGAATGCCTATGTCCAACCGGGGCAGGCTCAACTGGTCTCGGCACTGGCCGGGAAGAACATCCCCCTCATTGCGGCCGCCCTGCGGCTGCCGTACGACCTGGCCGCATTCCCGCAAGTCAGGACTTATTTGTGCACCTACAGTATTCTCCAGCCATCGCTGGATGCCCTGGCGAAGGCCATGTTTGGAAAAATTCCCTGGCAGGGACAACTGCCGGTTTCCATACCCGGGATGTATGACCTTTAGTTCTTGGGGGTTTTCGCTGTGAATACCAGGGTATGGAAAAATATTGTATGATGGTATTACGCATCCAGAGGATAACCATGAGCCTGCATTCTGAGATATTCGAACAACCTGCCCGCCTGGAGGCGCTGCTTGGGTCGCAGCGCACAACCGTGGAAGAAATTGCCCGTGCTATCCGGGCCCGGGGGGTGGCCTTTGCTTTCCTGGCTGCCCGGGGCACCTCCGACAACGCCGGGCGTTATGCCAATTACCTGTGGGGTTCGTTCAACCGGCTGCCAATGGCCCTGGCAACGCCTTCTCTGTTCACTTACTACCAACAGCCACCCCTGCTCAAGGATGCCCTGGTGGTGGGTATTTCGCAGTCCGGGATGTCACCCGATATCTTGGCTGTACTGGAAGAAGGCCGGCATCAGGGCTGCCTGACCCTGGCGATCACCAACGCACCCGGGTCACCCCTGGCCAAATGCGCCGATTATGTACTGGACATTCAGGCTGGTCCGGAAATGGCGGTTGCGGCTACCAAGACCTATACCGCCGAACTGCTGGCCATTGCCATGCTTTCGGCGGCCTTGTCCGGCTCGGAACAGGCCTGGCGTGACCTGCAGCTGCTCCCACAGTGGATCGAGCGGGTATTTTCCCTGGATGAGTCGCTGGCGTTATCGGCGCAGCGCTACCGCTACATGAGCCAGTGTGTTGTGCTTGGCCGCGGCTATAATTACGCCACGGCCTTCGAATGGGCGCTTAAACTCAAGGAACTGACCTATGTTGAAGCAGAGCCCTACTCTTCGGCCGATTTCCAGCATGGACCAATTGCCATGGTCGCCAGTGGTTTCCCGGTCTTCGCGGTCGCGCCACAGGGCAGGGTCTTTCACTCGATGCTGGAAGTACTGAGACGCTTACGCGATGATTTGAGCGCCGACCTGCTGGTGATCTCGAATGAGGATACCGCCCTGGAATTGGCCCATGTACCGGTCCGTCTCCCGGCAGAGATCCCAGAGTGGCTGACGCCCATTATCGGCATCGTCCCGGCCCAGCTGCTGGCCTACCACCTGACCCAGGCCAAAGGTTACGATACCGAGAAACCGCGCAGCATCCGCAAGGTAACTGAAACCCAATAGGGTGGTGTTGAAAAGGAGCAGCGCACTAGCAGGATACGTTTGATATTTCAGTGACAAATGCTATGTTCCTGGCCTATGATCTTTATTAAAGTAAACTGTCCGGTTGCCAGAAGTAGAACTTTGTTAATGGTGAATCATGAAAATACGATACCTGTTCTTGTTCTTTATTTTGTCTTGCCTGTTCTTTCTCAATTTACGGAAATCAAGGTACCTGCAGTCTGACATGCCTCAGTTTTTATACCCAACCGGAATGAGAGTTTGAGCAGGTTGGATGGTGAACTCAGCCGCGAAAGCTGCCAGAGTTTGATAGGCCAACGAACTGTGTGGCCGTTTGGCTATTATAGTGCAATTGCCAGGCCTCAATAACTACCTGGGCTTCCAGGAGAGGCTGAAACCACTCATGTTGCAGGCACTCGTCGCGGAACTTGTCATGAAAACTTTCGATGAACCCATTCTTCCAGGGTTGTCCCGGAGGAATGAAGACAGGGCCAACATTGTTTTGTACGAGCCAGGCTTGCACAGATTGTGCGGTGAATTCGCTGCCATTGTCTGAGCGCAAGAAAGCCGGGGCGGGTCGATTATTCAGGATTTTGATTAGCAAAGCAATCACATCTTGGGCTATAGTGCGAAGCTGCTTAGCCTGTTTACAGGCTTTGTTATTCCAGCCGGGGATTTAAGTGACCGGTGATCGATTGCTTGAGTATAACTGGTGATGATGAGATTGCTTTACGCCCCTCCGGGGTTCGCAATGACATATTTTATTAGGGCAATTTGACATTGATCAACCAACCTGGGGCTTAGGAGTACGTCCCGAAGTTTTGAGTTATAGTGAATTTGATTTGGCAGGAAATCTTCGGGACGTTCCAACTTGGTTGGGAACATTCACGCTGCACGGTGATATACTTCCCCCATGCCTGAATTGATCTTGAAACCCGGTCGAGAAAAATCACTCCTGCGCCGCCACCCGTGGATCTTTTCCGGGGCGGTTGGGCGCGTTGGGGGCGACCCGGCGATGGGGGAAACCGTGGAGGTACTGACTTCGAAGGGAGACCTCATTGCCCGGGCGGCGTACAGTCCGAACTCGCAGATCCGGGCCCGGGTCTGGACCTTCGACCCGCACCAGGCTGTGGACGCAGCCTTCCTGCGCGTCCGTATCAACCAGGCGGTGGAGGCTCGCAGCCGCCTGGGAGCGGACCCCGAAACAGAGGCTTACCGACTGGTCCATGCCGAATCGGACGGGCTGCCGGGGCTGGTGGTCGACCGTTATGGGGATGTGCTGGTGCTGCAGTCGCTGACGGCCGGGATCGAACACTGGAAAGAGACCCTGGCAGGTTTGCTGCTCGAAGCCACTGGTTTGGAGACGGTCTTCGAGCGTTCCGATGCGGAGGTGCGCGGGCTGGAGGGGCTGCCCGAAGTGGTCGGTCCCCTGCGCGGGGCGAAACCGGCCTTCCCGATCCGCTTCCGTGAACACGGCCTGACCTTCACTGCCGATCTGGAAAGCGGTCACAAGACCGGCTTTTACCTCGACCAGCGGGACAACCGCCTCAAGGTGCGGGCGCTGGCCGACGGCTGGGATGTATTGGACTGTTTCTGTTATACGGGCGGCTTCAGCCTGAATGCCCTGGCGGGCGGCGCCCGGTCTGTCGTGGGAGTCGATGCGTCCGGGGAAGCGCTGGCCCTGGCCCGGGAGAACCTGGTGGCTAACCAGATGGACCCTGACCGCAGCGAATGGCTGGAGGGGGATGTCTTCCAGCAGCTGCGCAGCTTTAGGGACGGGCGGCGCGACTTCGACCTGATTGTTCTCGATCCCCCCAAGTTTGCCCCGACGGCTGCCCAGGCCAGGAAGGCCGCCCGCGGCTATAAGGACATTAACCTGCTGGCTTTCAAGCTGCTCCGGCCTGGCGGGATCCTGGTGACCTTCTCGTGTTCGGGGGGAGTGAGTGCCGAGCTGTTCCAGAAGATCGTAGCCGGGGCAGCCCTGGATGCCGGCGTGGAAGCCAAAATTATCGATCACCTGGCCCAGGGTGGCGACCACCCGGTGGCGCTCCACTTCCCGGAGGGGGCTTACCTGAAGGGCCTGGTCTGCCTGAAAAGCAGCGCCTGAGCGCTGTCTGTGCTCCCGATCTTCCGGTATCCCGCAGCAGAACTGCACCGGGCAGGCGGGCGATGCGCCAGGGAACTGGTGGAGCGATAGGCCGTCTTGCGACCATCCCAGCCAGTGAGTTGGTCCGAGTCAGTCAGAAACCTGGTTCACCTCAGCCGCAGATATGGTCAAACCATATGGCTGATGTTTTGAAGTAGTGGTACTGGTCAGTTCGCAAACTCTGCCATACATCCCCTAAAAGCTTCATGTTTTTGTGAGACCGCAGGGCGTCATCGTCCCCTTGGCAGCCATGATTCTACGAGCCCGAAAGGCGTGGCAGTCTCACGATCACTGGTAAGGCATCATTTCCACCTGGAATTAAGCGCCAGGAAGGGCAGTCGGGCTTTGCGCAGGGTGAAGATGCCGCCGCAGTCCATCTTGGGCTCGTGCTGCATGGTGTAAAAGCCGACGCTCTCGTAGTAAGTCAGGTCCCGGCCGAAGACGGTGCGGAAGGATTCGATGGACTTCTCTGCATCCTGGGTGGCCAGTTCCCACCAGACGATCGGGTTTTCTAACATCGGGCTTCTCTTCTAAGCAGGAATTGGACCAGCGGTATCGCTTACGAAACATCTTGAAAGGAGACTTTGTCAATCTTACAACAGAAGGGCTGGGGGAGCAAGCGTGAAGACCCTGCCCCTGTTTCTGAAATCGGTTTGGACACCTCACGGGTGTATCTCAAAGCCCTCAGACGCCGCCGCTGGGTGCACAGGAGGAAGCACTTGAAGAATAGAAACCTGCCCCGGTGGATTTGGTCGCAAAGCTGGAAATCTTTTTATTGACCTCGGTGCTTTTACAGTACGGGCAGTGTACTTCTTCTGCCCGGCTGGAGATCACCAGTTCTTCAAAAGACTGGTGGCAGGCATTGCATTGATACTCATATAATGGCATAGCTGACTCCTTTGATGATATTTATATCACTTTGATGCATTAAAAAGAAAAAAGTGACATCCATTTTCAGGATGGTCACTTCGGACAGTTTCGCTGCATGCTTGATTTCCAGTCCTTGGCCTACCCTACTCTTTCAAGCCGCAGTTGTTCATTGCTTGAACTTCTTGCAGCGTTCCAGCAGGTTTTCCAGTTCGGGCTGTTTGTCGGGATGGAAGAGCAGTTTTATCTGCTGGTCTTTCGGCAGGTTGACCGTTAGCTCCAGGAGTTCTTTGTCGTTGGGTTCCAGAGAAAGGGAGACGATCTTCTTCAGGGGGATGTAGGTCCAGATGCCACCATACGGCTGCTTTCTCTGCCAGATACGGCTGTCATCGTCCCGGATGATAATCAACTCAGCATTGGTCAGGAAACAGAGGTGGGCCGGGGATTTGATCAGATAGAGGGAGCGCCCAAACAGCTTCAGGATTTCGGTATGGATCCTGGGCTGCAGAACCATCTGGCTGACCGTGTCTCCCGCCCGCAGGCTGCGTTTGGCGAAGTTCATAAACTTGAAATTCGAGCTGACCAGACCGTTGAACTTGTTTTTTTCTTTTTCCAGGCGGCTGCGTCCCGATTTAGCGGGTGCGGGACGTGCTTGTGTGATAATGGGTGTCAGATAGACTTCTGTGACCGCATTGCATTTCAACGTGGTTGTTTGCAGCCCGTGCTGGCGGGTGTTTCCACAGATCGTCAGCCAGGTCTGCAGGAGCATTGCTCCGAATTCGATGTAATGGATATCTTTGGCAGGATAGCAGAGCGTCAGTACACCTTTCCCCGTTTCTTCAAGAATATAAATGTTTTTCCTGATGGAGCAGACCATCCGTCTGTTTTCTGGCTTCCAGTAGCCTTTGTAGGTGGGCATCAGGATCATATAGGGGAAAGGTTTTTTATCCCGGGCGGGTAAGGCGTCGAAGAATTCCATGAAGGGTTCAGGCAGATCTTCGCGGGTGAAAACCTTGGCGGCCCAGGTCATTACGGTTTGATCCCCTTCGGACAGCCAGCGCAGTTTTGGGCTCCCCTTCGTCAGGAAGCGGTTTTTAAAGGTTGAGAAAAGGTTATTACCGGCAGGATCCATCAGGTTCTTCCTTGTATTGGTGAGCAGAAAAGTCGAGACAAATCCGGAGGTGCTCCTGAAATCATCATACATGGAATATGGCTGCAGGGCAATTAAGCAGGACGCTGTTCTGGTTAATTTTTATTCGTATTCAATTGGGCTGAACGAGCCAGGTGAAAGCAGGTTAAGCTTTCATCTCCAAAAAGTTTGTTCTATTCATGTCGAACATCAACAGCCCGGATCTTGGGGGGCTGATGTTCCAGCAAATGAGTGATGGTTTGCCTGCTGCGGGGATTTAAACAACTGCCTGGAAGGAACCTCCAGGCAGCTGTTGCGGTAGCTAGAAGATTGAGCGGCGTACTCAATCCTCTCCCAGGTTCATGAGGGAGCGCAGCATGCCAACGACCAGCATACCCATTTTCAAACCCTGACCAGTGCTGATTTTCAGGTCTGTACCCTCTTGCTCAGCCCTGCGGGTCAACAGGAAGGCTGCACCCAGACCAGTCAGGGCGCCGATCAGGGCGCCAGCGACCAGGGTTCTGGTTTTCCAGGTATTGTTGATTTCTTTTTCCATTTCCACAGTCCTTGTTATGAACGTTTGGTAAGTTTTTTCACCATGGCTGATTTGCTCTTGACCCAGATCAGGGGCTCTGCGACTTTATCGGCTGCTTTACGGAGCCAGAGAGGGACTTTCTGGGCATACTCCTGGGCAATGGCGGAATAAGGAGGCAGGATCTTTATCAGGCGGCCAGTCAGGATGATCAAGGCGGTGACCAGTACCAGGATGACCAACCCCAGGGCCAGCACCGGAAGGATCAGCAGCATAGCGGCGATATCAGCCCATGGACGCGCCTGGCCGCTGGCGCCATAGGTCATCAGGAAACCGGCTGCTATAAGGACCGACAATAAAAGGATCAGCGGCAGCAGAATTTGCACTACAAACTGGCGCTGGTGGATCCTGTATGAGTTGTGCTTTGGCGAGGTTGGAGGGCTGGTTTTCATTATTAATATTCTAACATAACATTACCCGCGATGTAATATTTATAGGTCGCTGTGAAGCGTGAGTTTTCCGGGAATGGATAAAAAAAAAGCAGGGCAACCCACTTGGGTTGCCCTGCTAAATGACGGGGCAGTCAGACACACTTTGCCCTAAGCATGAGCAGACTGCCCTGTCTGGAGGAACTGGACCGTATTTCTACCGGAAACTGAAAACCGAGTCTTTCCTTCAGCTATCCGTTTCCGGTTTAGCGGCGGTTTCGCAGAAAGGTTGGAATATCCAGGTCATCATTGTTGAAGGCCTGGGTACCGCTGTTCGAGGCCGGTCTTTCCTGTGGTTTCAGGTCAGCACTGACACTGACGCTCTCCTTCGGACGCATGAAGGGAGGTTGAGAATCCATATGGGTAGAGATCGGACGTGGACGCTCAAGCGCACGGCGGGGGACGCCGCTGCGCTCAAAACCGGTTGCAATCACGGTTACCCGCAGGTCATCTTCTCCCATAGTCGGATCGATAACTGCGCCGAAGATCATATTCACATCCGGGTGAGCAGTTTCACGAATGATGGCAGCAGCTTCATTGACTTCAAATAGGGTCAGGTTGGTGCCGCCGGTAACATTGAACAGTACACCGCGTGCACCGTCTATGGTAATGTCGAGCAGTTGGCTCGAGATGGCCTTTTCAGCCGCCTGGCGGGCGCGTTCATCACCCGAGCCATGGCCGACAGCCATCAAGGCAGCGCCGCCTTCAGACATAATTGCCCGCACATCGGCAAAATCCAGGTTGATCAGTCCGGGGATGGTGATCAACTCGGAAATGCCCTGGATGCCCTGATGCAGGACATCATCGGCCAGCCGGAAGGCATCTTGCAGGCTGGAGCGTTTGTCCGCCAGCTGCAGCAGGCGGTCATTAGGGATGGCGATCAGGGTATCGGCGTGTTCCTTGAACTTTCCGATCCCTTCCTCTGCTGACTGTGACCGGCGCATTCCTTCAAAAGTAAAGGGACGGGTCACCACACCAATTGTGAGTGCTCCACATTCTTTTGCGATTTGCGCGACCACGGGGGCAGCACCGGTTCCGGTACCGCCGCCCATTCCGGCTGTCACGAAGATCATATCTGAGCCTTTCATCACTTCGTAGAGCTCGTCAGCTGATTCCTCGGCAGCCTTATGCCCGGTTTCGGGGTTTCCGCCGGCGCCCAGGCCGCGGGTCAGTTTATCTCCCAGGCGCACTCGTTTGGGAGCCTTGGAGAGCATCAGGGCCTGCGCATCCGTGTTGGCTGCAACGAACTCAACGCCCTGAATGCCTTCATCGATCATGCGGTTGACGGCATTCGATCCGCCGCCGCCAACCCCGATGACTTTGATGCGGGCAAATGATTCGGTTTGCTTTCTGTTAGTGTCCATTGTGTTCCTCCATTACGATTACCAATGTTGGTTGATGATCGCGATCATTAAAAGCGGCCGGAACCGCTTAGGGCAACAAACGATTGATCCAATTCTTAACAATAGATAAATCCAGGTTAGGGCGGCCTCTGGATCGTCGGCCCGGCTCCATACCGAAGTCATTGTCATGCATGGTTAAAGCCCATTGTAACAGGCCCACACTGGTTGAAAAAGCCGGAGATTGGAGTTTATCGACCATTCCAACCAGGTTTTCCGGCCGGGCGGTTCGAACAGGCATGCCCAGTACTTCGCTGGCAACCCGTCTGATACCTGGCAAGGCGCTGGTGCCTCCCGTCAGGACCATCCCGGCAGGCAGCAGACCATCATAGCCGGAACGTTTGATCTCCTGCAGGGTGAGATGGAACATTTCTGCGACCCGGGCCTCGATGATATGCGCCAGGTCCTGGCGGTTGATCTGGACCGGATGATCTTCTCCGAAGGGACGAATGCTGAAGTATTCTTCAGAACCAATTTCAGCCCGGATGGCATGCCCCTGCTGGAGCTTGCTTTCTTCGGCCTGGGGGATTGCCAACCGCAGTCCATGGGCGATATCGGAGGTGATGTGATTGCCGCCGACGGCCAGTACCATGGTATGCCAGACGTCACCATCGACATAGATCGCCAGGTCGGTGGTGCCGCCGCCGATATCACAGACAGCGACTCCCATCTCACGTTCATTTTCGGTCAGGACAACTTCCCCGGAGGCCAGCGGGTTCAAGATAAACCGCTGGACTTCCACATTGGCTGAGCCGACACACTGCCGCAAGTTGTCTACTGTCGCGGCGGCTGCGGTGATGATATGCGCCTCGACTTCCAGCCTATGACCATGCATCCCGACCGGGGTGCGGACGCCATCCTGGCCATCGATCACAAAACCTCGCTGGATGATGTGGATGATTTCCCGGTCGTGCGGGATGGCCACCGCACGGGCTTGTTCGAGGGCGTGTACCAGGTCATATTCGCTGACAATGCCGCTGGAGATCCCAATCGCTCCACGGCTGTTGATCGATGAAACGTGCGCCCCTGCCATACTGACCAGGGCAGAGGTGATTTCCAACCCGGAGGTCTGTTGGGCTTTCTCGACTGAGTTTTTTATCGCAGCCGAGGCTGCTCTCAGGTCGACGATGATCCCTTTGCGGATACCATCAGACGGCGCCAGTCCGATTCCCATAATACGAATGGCATCATTATCTTCCACCCGACCGACCAGGGTGCAGATCTTTGTGGTGCCAACGTCGATTCCAACTACAATTTCGTCCATAATTGCCTAAGGCTCCAATCGATAAAAAGGAGCATTCGTGTACGCGACACTGATAAGTGTGGGTTTCAAGCCGCGATTTGTAAGCCAGTCAACCATCGTCTGGTATATCCTCAATTTTAACGCTATATTTTCAGTCACGTGTCCAAAATAGACCTGCCAGCCACGATTATCATACCAACCGAGACCATAGTAAGGATCGTAGGTGATGGCAGTTCCTTCCGGTACGAAAGGGGCCAGTGTTTGCAGGGCTGCGATCATATCGGTGGTGATAAATGGAGCCGGGGTGAATGGATCATCATCGGCTTTGGCGACCAGCGGAGGGGCAGCCAGGGCATTTACATTGATCAGGCCGGGTACATCCGCCCTTGGGCGGAAAGCGATACCGGAAGCATCGATCCAGGTATATCCATCACCCTGCTGCCATTTGATGATCGGTTGGCGTTCTGTAACATCCACAATGACCTGGTTGGGAAGGTTTACGCTGACTTCGATCTCTGCCAATTCAGGAAAAGTCCTCCCCAGCTGTTCTTTGATACCTGCTGGGGTCAGGGTGAAAATCGACCGTCCCTGCAGGTCCAGGATATTATTGATCTCATTCGAATTCACATAAACGTTGCCTTGTACTTCAGCCGCCTGTACGCTGAACTGCGGTGCAGTACCCAGTGTGTAAAGGGCCCAGGTTATAAGAATTACCAGGGCAAATGAGAGCCAGCGCCACCCGATTTTTATTTTTGGCAGCGAAGGGAGCCGCAGCGAGGCTTGTCCGGCATTTAAGGCGACCGCATACTGACGGGTTTCGGCCGGATTTTTCCTGTCAGGAACGATGTATGCAGAGACCCCGCGTGTTGTGATGGGTGCCAGGTTCTTGACGCCATACCCGGAGGTCTTTCTCTTCTTCGGACGTGTACTTTGCTGTGTCCGGCGCTGGCGAACAGCTTCGGCGCGTGTCAGGTTCTGATTCGGTGTCACTTTTCACTCCGGAAACGGCGTTCAATCCTATCACGATCGGTTTTGCGTTCGAGAGCCAGTTCGATCAGCCGGTCGATCAACTGGGGATAAGGCAGGCCGGTGTTCTCCCATAATTTCGGATACATGCTGATCTGCGTAAACCCAGGCAGGGTATTGACTTCGTTGAGATACACTTTTTCGCTGCTGCCTTCGAGCAGGAAGTCGACACGAGCCATCCCGGCGCAGTCAATGGCTTTATAGGCTTTTACAGCGATCTGCCGGATCGATTCGCTTAATTCTGTCGAGACCGGCGCCGGGATCAGCAGACCGGAAGACCCATCCACATATTTCGATTCGTAGGAATAAAATTCCCTGCTGGGTTGGACCTCTCCAGGAACGGAAGCCTTGGGGTTGTCATTACCCAGGACACTGATTTCGATTTCACGTGCATTCCGGATGCCACATTCGATCAATACCCGGCGGTCATAAGCTGCTGCTTCCAGCAGGCCTTCCTGCAAATCGGAGCGACGATTGCATTTCGAAACACCAACAGAGGATCCCAGGTTTGCCGGCTTGGCAAAGAAGGGATATTCGCCGAGTTGCTCTACCTTGGTTATAACTGCATCCATATCCGCTTCAATTTCAGAGCGCAGGGCAATTATTCCTTCGACAACCGGGATGTCGTTGGCTCGCATCACGTCTTTAAAGATGCCCTTGTCCATGCCAACGGCTGATCCGGTGACGCCGGCGCCCACATATGCGACGTCGGCCATTTCGAACAAGCCTTGCAGGGTTCCATCTTCACCATATGTGCCGTGCAAGACCGGGAAGAAGACGTCGATTGTTGAGAAGGTTTCCAGCTTGTTACCGGTTGAGATTGGGTGGGAAAAGTATAGTGAAGAGCTGCCTGGTTCTCCTGGCAGAAACACCGGTTCAAGATGGGCTGTTTGGCCGCTTACCAACGCTTCCAGGACATTCTCTCCGGTCAACCAATTCCCTTCCCGGGTGATACCGATCTGGATAACTTCATATTTAGAAGGATCCAGAACGGACAATACGGAACGGGCCGAGTTAAGGGAAACTTCGTGTTCGCCTGAGCGGCCGCCAAATAATATGGCTACTTTGAGTTTTCGTTGTTCGTTCATCATGACCACTCACCGATCAATTCAATTTCAAGTTCAAGCTTTATACCGCATCCTGCTTCAACACATTTTTGGACCAGCAGGATCAATTCACGGATGTCACTTGCTTTGGTCTCTCCATGATTGATGAAGAAATTGGCGTGCACCTGGCTGATTTCTGCATTCCCGATGCGCGTGCCTTTCAAGCCGGCGGCTTCGATCAAACGGCCGGCATGTTCACCCGGTGGATTTTTGAACATCGACCCCATGCTGGCGCCCGGGGGCTGGGTGCTGCGACGGCGCTCGATGATCTCCTGCATGTGTGCCTTGATTTGTCCGGGATGGCCGTTTTCAAGACGCAGGCAGGCTGATAAAACTACAGCTGAAGTCCTGGTCCTTTTGAACAGGCTGGTACGGTAGTCATATTCCATTTTCTCAACAGGCCAGCGTTCCCGGCCATTCATGGTGAGCAATTCCGTCCAGATCAGGCTGCCGGCCATATCACCACCAAAAGCCCCGGCGTTTCCGTATACCGCCCCACCAATCGTGCCGGGAATGGCGGCAGCCCACTCCAACCCGGAGAAACCCTTGCCAGCGGCCCGGTTGGCGAGGTTACTGAAGATCACGCCCGATTCGGCCGTTACAGAGAGCTGGTCGTTGGTGTTGAAGGTAACCTTCTTGGCTCGGTTAAGGATGACCACTTCCCGAACGCCTTTATCACTGACCAGGATATTTGATCCACCGCCCACGATGCAGAACGGTCTCTCCATTGACCATAGGGTCTGGACTGTTTTTGCCAGTTCATCGGCAGACTTGACGGTCACCAAAAGATCAGCCTGCCCACCGATCCGCGCCGAAGTATAGGCTGCAAGGGATACATTTTCTTGCAGCTGTTTGCCAAAGATGGCGCGCAGGTCGGTGTTCGGCAGGGCTGTTTTCATCTTGTTTATTTTTCCATCAGGCCGACGATCAGGCGGCGTACGATTTCTTCCTTGGTGTAGATTCTTTTCCGAATTTCACGAACACGGCTCGGATTCGGCGTGGGAATATCTCCAAGGATCATTTTAATTGGGGGCAGGACGATTGTGCTGCTCTCGAATTTGCGCATCTCCTCTTGTTTATCCATATTGCTTTTCCTTTTTCTCTAACCTTTCCAGAACTTCGGCGCTAATCTGAATAGCATCACCGGCAGACAGCACCAAAACAACGTCCCCAGACTTCAGATGATCAAGAAGATAATTGCTTATTTCGGGTAGGGTTTCAATGAATTTGACAGAGGCATGTTGCATGGCCTGAACAACCTGTCTGGCAGAATATCCCTGTTTGGCTTCACGCGCAGCATAAATTTCACTTACTATGACGTGATCTGCTTTGCCAAAAGCTTGCGAGAACTCTTTTTGCAGCATTTGTGTTCGAGAATAGGTATGTGGCTGCCAGACAGCCCATATCCTCCGATCTGGGAAACGTGAGCGGGCGGCTGCCAAAGTCGCCAGGATTTCTGTAGGATGATGGGCGTAGTCATCGTAGATCGAAACTCCGTTTGCATCACCGTGCAACTCGAACCTGCGTTTGGTACCATTGAATCTTGCCAATGCATCGGCGGCTTTATCCAGGGGCAGCTGCAGGAGTGCGATCACGGCCAGGACAGCCAGGGAGTTCGTAACGTTATATTTGCCTGGCACCTGCAGTTCGACTTTTATACTATGGAAGTTCCCGCCGGGGGCATTGCTTATGGCTTCAAAAGTGAAACCACCTTTCTGGTTTCTCTTCACGTTGCGAGCCATAACCCACAAAGGGCTGGTGAGTGTGATCTCGTTTTGTATGGTATAGGCAATCGTACGACGGCCGTGTCGCCGGGCGTGATTGATCAGGCCGAAAGAGACCGTGTCTTCGGCGCAGGCGATCAAGGTCCCGTTGTTCGGTAGTAGTTCCACAAAGCTTTCAAATGCCTCGATCAGGTTCCCGAATGTCGGGTAACAATCTGGATGGTCGTGTTCAACATTGGTGATAATGGCAATCGTGGGCTGCAGTCCCAGAAACATGCGATCGTACTCGTCTGCTTCAATTACAAAGGTATCACCCTTGCCTGCGTGGGCATTGACGCCAAGGTTGTTGAGTGTGCTGCCGCAAATAAAGGATGGATCCTGATCGAGTTCAGACAAGGTCCAGGCCAGCATCGCTGTGGTTGATGTCTTGCCATGTGTTCCGGCAATGGCGATACCGGTTTTATCTGCCATCAAACGTCCTAAAAAGTCTGCCCGTTTGTAAACCGGAATGCCGGCAGCCAGGGCGGCCTGTACTTCCAGATTGTCTTCCGGGATTGCGGAAGAGCGCACGACCCAATCGGCTCCGGAGATATGCTCGGCAGCGTGTCCGATATGGACCGTAGCCCCCGATTTCTGGAGATCGACGGCAAACGGTGATAGTTCATGGTCTGAACCCGTGACTGTATAGCCGCTTTCGAGAAGAAGGCGGGCGATGGCAGAAAGTCCACTGCCGCCGATGCCGACGAAATGTACGTGTGTCATTAGATATACACCACCAGTACAAATACAAAAGCCAGGATCACAGCAAAGTAGATCGCTGGTTCTCCCAACAGGTGGGGAGGCAGGTAGGGCATGATCTTATCGATTGCAGCGGTGATCGGGCCGCCAATATCCACCGGCAGCGTTGCCGGATGGATGAAATATGCAAACGAATAATTAGCTGCGTCCAGGTAATACCATATCGAGCCGACAACCAGGTAACCGTTCAACGCACCAAAGAATATACCCAGCAGGGTGTCTTGCAGTTTCTCGCGGACAGCTTTTGAGCTCAATCGTGAAATTGCCACGGTCTGGTAACCGAAGAAAACCAGGGTAACCAGTATGCTGATCCGGATCCAGAACAAAGTCTTGATGGTGCTCGGGTCGGTGCCTGGAACCATGATCTGGATAAAGGGAATGTACCTTTCCATCAAATGCAGGAATGCCAGTGTAAGGATTACACTGAAGCTTACCAGCAGTTCCTTTGCCCAACCGCGCATCCCACCTATGATGGCGAATAGAATTACGAATGTCCAGAACAGGTAATTAATGCTAATCATTTGCTTTCTCCCGCGAGTTCCGCTAATTGGGCAGTGATCTTCCGGGCAGCATGTGGCTTTTGAAGAGAGCGCATGGCTTTTCGCATGGTTTCCAGCTTACCGGGGGTTTCCAGCAAGCGTTGAACAGTTGCAAGCAGTTCATCTTTAAGATGGTCGTCTTTGATCATAACGGCTGCATTGTTGTTGACAAGGTAGTCTGCATTGACTTTTTGATAGCGCCAGGCATGCGGGTAAGGGACAAGGATGGCCGGCAGGCCGAACTGCGGATACTCTCCCAGGCAGGAAGCGCCCGAACGGGAAAGTACCAGGTCCGCCGCTGCCAGGGCGGCGCCCATCTCTTCGTGAAGGTACTCGCTGGTGAAGTAACGTCCTTTTTGCCTATCGGATAATGCTGCCAGCGATTCTTCTGTCTCTGGCCAGTCCAGGGAGCCGGTAATGTGAATGAGTTGTACCTTTTCCAGCAGGGCAGATCGGTGTGCCAGAACGGCCTGGTTGATCGATCGGGCTCCTTTGCTCCCCCCGGTAACCAACAGGACAGGAATATCATCCCTGAAGCCGAAATATTTGAGGGCAGCATTGTGCTCCCAGGAGGTCGTGTCCTGGCGTGTAGGGTAGCCGCTGACTGTCACATGCTTTGAACTTGGGAAGAACTGCAGGGATTCTTCGGCTGTGACAACGATCTGGTTTGCAAAGCGGGCCAGTGTTTTGAGCGCCAGACCTGGCTCGATATCGGGTACGTAAAGAAGTTTCGGGTAGTTCCATCCGGCCAGGGCCATCGGTACGGCCATATAACCGCCAGTGAAGAACAGTACGTCAGGATTGAACTCCCGAAGAATCTGCAGGGACGCAAGAACGCCGCGGGCAAGCTTGAGTAAATTACCGGGTAATTTACTCAAGGCAATCCCATGGACACCGGCTGCAGGGATGGTTTTGAAACGGATCCCCTGGCGCTTAACCAGGTGATATTCCATACCATCTTCTACACCGACCCACAGGACCTCGGTCACTTTATCGCTCGCATTCTGCAGAACGGACAGGGCGGGATACACGCCGCCGCCGGTTCCGCCGGCGCAGATCAAGAGTCGCACTGTATTCTCTCCATTCTTCATCCGTCAGGGCGGCGTTCCTGCTCTGACGGGAAACATTCAACAAAATGCCTATGGCAGACAGGGAAGCCACCAGGTTGGATCCGCCGGCGCTGATAAAAGGCAGCGCGTTCCCGGCAAAAGGCATCAACCCTACCATGACCGTCATATTGATAAGCGCTTCAATTCCAATCCAGAAGACCAGTCCGGAAGCCAGCAGGGTTCCCAGCATATCGGGCGCACGGCGGGCAATGACCAGTCCGCGCCAGACCAGCATGGCATATAAGCCAAGTGTTCCAATCGCGCCGAACAATCCCAGTTCTTCCGTGATGACGGCAAAGATGCTGTCAGTTGGAGGGACAGGCAGGCCAGTCAGCTTGGTGTCAGCCCGGCCGATACCGACGCCAAAGATACCGCCTTTGACGATCGCTTCCAGAGAACGCCTTACATGGTATGAAGCTTGCATTGGATCCATAATGCCAGTCCAGAAGTCCTGGATCCGCTGCTGACCAGTGGGGCTGACCTTAACGACCAGCCAGCCGAAAAAGAGGGCTGCCAGCAGGAGGATTGTGATCTGCTTTAGATCGCCGCCGGCGATAAAGAACAATAGGCCTCCCAAGATCAGGACGGTTCCAACCGCGCTCAGGTCAGGTTGAAGATAAATCAGGCCGCCGATGATACCAAGGATTACGCCCAATGGGAGCAGACCGAGCTGGACATTCGAGATCTGCTCCCGCTTTGAATACAGCCAGGCTGAGAGGTAAATGACGGTCACCAGCTTTGCAAGCTCCGAAGGCTGGACAGATCCATCCAGGATGGTACGGACTGCTCCATGCCGTGATTCGCTGACGATCAATACCATGATCAGGCTGATAATGGCTCCCAGCATGGCAAAGATCACCAGTTTTCTCCAGTAGTGATAGTCCAGGCGTGAAAGTAAGAATGCGAGGATGATCCCTATTCCCAGCCACATGAGCTGGCGGGTGAACAGATAAGTTGCAGAATCGAAGATCAACAGCGAGAAATCCCAACTGGCAGAGAAGAGCATTGTCAGGCCGAACACGATCAGCGCAGTCAGGGTCAGCATCAGGGGAATATCTATGCTGTACCGGCGCGGGGATGCCTTCTGCTCGTCGTCCGGATGATTGGAGTGTTCTTTTACGAAAGCGCCTGTACCCATTTTTTAAACTCTTTTCCACGTTCTTCGAAATCAAAAAATTCATCATAACTGGTTCCGCCGGGAGAGAGCAGGACGATGGTTCCTTGCCGGGCGATATCAGCGGCTGCTTGTACAGCATCTTTGAGACTACTGCATATCCTCAAGGAAGAGGATTGTCCCCCTGCCTTTTTGAGTGCATTCTCGATTTTCACGGCAGCTTCGCCAAAAAGTACCGGCTGCACCTTCTTCTCCTGGATGAGTTGCGCCAGATCTTCCCAGGGGAGGTCTTTGTCCCGCCCACCCAGGAGCAGGATCATAGGCTCTGAAAAGGAGCGGATCGCCGCCATCGTGCGCTCGGGGGTTGTGGCAATTGAATCGTTGTACCAGAGCGCCCCATTCCATTCACGGACAAATTCCAGGCGATGGGGCACTCCCCGAAATTCATCGATCGCTGTCAGCATGGTATCCAGGGGAAAACCCGCTGAACGTCCAATTGCGCAGGCAGCCAGGACATTCATCTGGTTATGAAAGCCGCGCAGATGGATAACATCCTGGGTAGCCATTGAGACAACCACGCTTTGATTCTGTGAATAAATAAAGCCATCCTGGATAAATGTGCCGTCCTGGTCGCGATCCGGCTGGCACAGGCCAAAGGAAACAAGATGTCCTTTGACTTTTTCCCGTAAAGACCATGAGCCTGGATCATCCCGATTTAGAATCGCAATACCGTTTTCGTCCTGGTATTCCAGAATTCGGGCTTTGGCGGCAGTATAGGCATCCATGGTGCCATGCCGGTCCAGGTGGTTGGGCGTAATGTTCATGATGACGGCAATATCAGGAGAAATGGTCATTTGTTCCAACTGGAAGCTGGATATTTCCAGGATCGCGATGTCGTCAGGAGTCATTTCATCCAGATAATTGATCAGCGGATCACCGATGTTCCCTCCAACGTATACAGCTTTGGGGTGTTGGCTCTTTGAAAGAGCGGAATTGTCTTTGTTGATTGCCGCGGCCGCGTTTTTTGCCATCTTGCCGACCAGCGATGTGGTGGTCGTCTTCCCGGCAGAGCCGGTAATCCCGATGGTCCTGCAGGGAACAGCTTCCATGAATATCTGGGTATCATTGGAAAGAGGAATACCGCGCTTGATCGTTTCGGTTACGATGGGTAGCGTCAGGGGGACACCGCCAGACAGGCAGACCAAATCGGTATGGTCCAGAATTTCTACCGGATGACCGCCAGCCACCCATTCAATCTCCAGATGGGCGAGTTCTTTTTGCACAGCTTGCAGTTCTTCAGTTGTGCGGCGGTCATTCAGGACTACTTCGGCGCCATGCGTGGCAAGATAACGCGCCAGGGCCTGCCCTTGTCGAGCAGTTCCCAAGATAACCACGCGTTTACCCTGCCAATTCGTTAGCATATTCGTTCCTATACCATCGCCAGACCAATGCCGAGCATACCAGCCAGCAGGCTGATGAGCCAGAAACGCTGGACGACCTGGGTTTCACTCCAACCGAGTAATTCAAAGTGCAGATGGAACGGCGCCATTTTAAAGAAGCGTTTGCCTTTCGTCAGCTTGAAATATCCGACCTGGATAATTACACTGAATAATTCACTGACTGGAATGATGGCAATAATGGGCAGGATAGCCCATTGGGCAGTCATCAAGGCCACGACGGCCAGGGTAGCTCCCAGGCAGAGGGAGCCGGTATCACCCATAAAGAGTTCCGCCGGGTGGACATTGAACCACAGGAAGCCGAATATGGCGCCCACCAGGGTGAAGCAGAAACGTCCCAGGAAGACCTGTCCCTGGAGCATGGCCACGCCTCCATAAGCGGCAAAGGCGGTGGCCGAAATCAAGCCAGCCAGGCCGTCCAACCCATCAGTAAAGTTCACTGCGTTTGACATACCAACGATAAGGACCGCAGCAATGGGCACATACCAGATACCCAGTTCGAAATACCCCTTTATTCCCGGGACGAACAGGTCGGGAACACCGAGTATATATTTCAAAACCAGAGCTGTCAGTATTCCCAATACCATTTGCCCGGTGAATTTTGTCCTGGCTCGCATACCATCGCCGCGTCGTTTGCCTCGAATACCTTCCCAGTCATCGATCATGCCGAGTGTGGCATAACCAAGCAAGACGATCAGAGGGACCAACACGGATCGCCCAACACCATTTTCAGTGAAACCAATCAGAGAAACGGCATTCAGTAATACGGTCAGGAGCAGAACCGGCAGGAGGATCATGACGCCGCCCATGGTGGGGGTGCCCATCTTGACAGCATGGTGACCAGGTTCCTCAACCCGGATTAATTTACCGATTTTGAAATGTCTTAATACACGCAGTAATGGCCCGCCCCAGATAACGGTCATCATAAAGGATAAACCGGCCAGGCTCAGCGCCAATGCGGTCTGATTCATGCTTGTTTCTCCAATGCCGAAACGATCTTGTCCAGGTGCAGGCCGCGGGAGCCTTTTATTAAAACTGCATCCCTGGCAGTCAAATTTTCCTGCAGCCACCTGGTAATCGGTTCGAGTTCCTCTTCTTCCCGGATATTGCTCTTGTTCATACCAGATTTTTTGGCTGCCTGTGCAATGATATGAGCACGTGGCCCGATCGTGATCAATATGTCTGTGAGTTGTGAAGCGCGTGCCCCAACCATCTCGTGACCCTGGCGTTCATATTGGCCTAATTCCAGCATATCACCCAGTACCGCAATTTTCCTTCCATCCAGTTCAGATAATAAGTTAAGTGCCGCCAGCATTGATTCGGGGGAAGCATTGTAAGTATCGTCAAGCAATAGGGCGCCGGTCTGGCTGCGAACAGCGACCAGACGCAGCTGTGTATGGCCCTGCTTCAAACCATCGAAAATTTCCTGCCAGGTCAGGCCCTCTACCAGGCCGATGGCCGCCGCTCGCAGGGCGGTATGAACTGAATGCCGCCCGATCAATGGGACCCGAACATGCAGGACTTCATTACGAAAGTGCAGGCGAAACCGGATCCCTTCCAGACCAAGCCCTTCGATTTCGTCAGCCCAAAGGTCGGCGTCGGGAGAAAGTCCATAGAAGAATACCTTTGCCTGGGTTTTCTCTTCCATTTTACGTACCCAGGGGTCATCGAAATTCAGGATGGCGATACCTTCTGGGTCTGCCGGTAAGGACTGCGCCAGTTCAGATTTTCCGATGGCGATCGCTTCCTGTGAACCTGCTCGTTCAGCATGAACGGTGCCGATGTTCGTGATTACACCGACCTGCGGCTGGGCAATATCACACAAGAGTGCAATTTCACCTGGTACGTAGAAACCCATTTCGAGTACTGCCCGCTCGTAACCATGGCTCAAGCGCAGGATGGTCATCGGCAGGCCAATCTCGTTATTGAGATTGCCAGGATTCTTCATTGTCCGGTATCGCTGGCTTAGCACCTCAGCGGCAAGTTCTTTTGTAGTTGACTTTCCAACACTGCCTGTGATCCCGATCACCCGCAGGTCCAGCTTGCGCCGCCAGTAACGGGCGATTTGCTGCAGGGCGTTGATTGTATTATCGACACGCAGGCAAACTGGCAGGGTGAAGGCATCGATATCTATTTGTGCGCCGGTTTGACGCAGGTCAATCACCTGGAATGTATCGGGCATATCATTTTGAATTAAAGCGAATGAGGCCCCGCGTTGGAACGCATCGCTTATAAAGTTATGTCCGTCGACATTATCGCCTGGAACAGCGATAAACATTCCTCCAGGAATGACCTGGCGCGAGTCAACCGCCGTATCAGTGATGACTTGAGTCAGCACCTCCAGGCGGATATTTACCAAAGATTCGATCGCATCAGCTAGTGTTAACACTCAGGTATCCTTATCGTCCGGCAGATATCTGACGGCGGATATTGTCCGGCGGGATATTCAGCGCAATGACAGTATCCTGTGCCACCAGGGCGAATACCGGTGCAGCGGTTTCCGATCCCCAGATGGAACTGGAAGGCTTCTCAAGCCAGACATAGACCATAAATTGGGGGTCATCTACCGGACCCCAACCAATGAATGAGGCATTGGTAGTCCCATATTCATAATACCCATTCTTGTTAGGGATTTGGGCTGTTCCGGTCTTCCCTGCCAGGCGATATCCGGGGAGCAGAGCCATGGAAGATTCGTTTTCAAGTGCGACAGCCAGCATTTCGCTCAGGGTTTGTGCTGTCTCGGCAGAGATAGGCGACCCTGCATTTTGTGGTGAGCTGTTGTACTGCTGGTTGTTTTGGACCATCGCCTGCAGGACATGCGGCGTAACCATTTTCCCTTCATTTGCGATCGACGAAGCAGCCATCATAATCTGGATGGGTGTGGCAGAAACTCCCTGGCCAAAGGCATTCGTGGACAGGTCAACGGGATACCAGTCTGCATCGCCCGGAATTTTAAGCCTTCCGGCAGCTTCGCCGGCCAGGTCAACGCCCGTCGGGTGCCCGAGCCCGAACACCTGCATGTAGTCGTAAAAGCTGGAGGCGCCCATTTCATTGGCGATCCAGGCCAGGCAAACATTGAGTGAGTGCTGCAGGCAGCCAGTTATGGTTTGTTCTCCCCAGGCTTTTTCGTCCCAGTTTCTAATGGTGGCCCCGCTGGCATTGTACACACCGGTATCAATGAAAGTTGTGTCCGGGCGAACCGTACCATTATCCAGAGCGGCGGCAGCGGTCAGTATTTTCAGGGTCGAACCGGGTTCATATGGCATACTGATCGGGCGGTTGAATTCGCTGGCGTTATCATAGATAGCTTCATAATTCCAGAACTCATTTAGGTTCATACGAGGGGTGGAGGCCATTGCCAGGATTTCACCATTACCGGGATTCATTACCAGGATCGATCCGTTTTCGGCTCCATACGTGTAGAGGGCATTGTCCAGTATATTTTCTACGGAAGCCTGCAGTTCCCGATCGATGGTCAAAATTAATGTGGTCCCGTCTTGAACATTGGGGATTTCCAGTGCTCGATTGGGGTCTGAGGGGACCCATACCGTTTTGGGTTCCCCGGACAGCAGGTTGTTGTATTTTTCTTCGACGCCAAAGTAACCACGACCTTCAAGGGTAACAAAACCGATAACGTTGGATGCCAGTGAGCCTTCCGGATAGCTGCGCTGCAGGTGTTCCTTGAATTCCAGGCCGGTCAGGGTGCCCAGGTGGGACTCGTTATTTACTTCGGCCTCTTCCTCCAGCTTTGCTTTGAGCGCCTCCAACTCGTCGGCTACAGTAGCGGGAACGAAGTCCTCTATCACGATGTAGTATTCGCCCTCTTTGGGATTTTCCAGATTCTCAAAGAGTCCATTGTAATCCAGACCGAGATGTACACTCAGGGTCAGGGCAATTGTATGTGCATCGATATATGGATTTCTCAGGTCCACTCCGATTTCAAAGACAGTTTTATTGCCAGCCAAGAGGTGCCCGCTGCGGTCGTATATTTCACCCCGCTTGGGATAATATGTATGGTAATAGCCGGCATAGCGGTTGCCCTGTGCGATCAAGTCGTCCACATCCTGACTGGTCTGGATTCGAATGATCTGTACTGGAACCAATAAACCAATCATCGCCATTAAGATTGCCAGGGAATAAGATCGCCAGGCGTATTGTCTTCTCATCGTGAACCTCCGGCAACAATCGCAGGGGTAAACAAATTCTGATCAAGCCAGTCCAATAGCGATTGTGTATATTCTGGAGGAACCGTGGGAGCATGCTGCTTGGGAGATGGAGGCATCGCAAGTTGGAATGGCTGTGAGGCTACATACCCTGGTACAACCAGGTACTCAATATTTTCAGGCACCACAATTTGGTATCCGAGAGAAAAGGCACGTTCTTCAACATTCTCCTTTGCCAGTAGTGTTGCGATTTCAGATTCCAGGTTGGCATTGGCTCGTTTGTTTTCAGCAATTTGAGTTTCACTTTCTTGAATCTGTCGACCAACGATGGCAGCTTTGGCAGTAATGTTGAGGTATAAAGCAGCCACCATAGAAAAGAGCAAAATGCCGAGCAGAAACACCCCGATGCGTTGACGTTGGGTTCGCCAGGGCGCCTGCTTGTACGCGTGGATGAAACGGTTGAAGTTTTGCATTCTTCTCTATTCGTTGCTTATTAATCTTGTTAGCCAATTTTTTCAACAACTCGTAACCTGGCGCTGCGTGCACGTGGGTTATCCTTAATTTCTTGTTCTGTCGCCCAGACCGGTTTACGGCGTATTTCTTTTATCGTTGCCTTGTGTCCACAAGTACAAATTGGCTGCTTTGGAGGGCACAAACAGTTTCGGCTTTCTCGATGCATGAATTCTTTCACGATCCGATCTTCCAATGAGTGGAAGGAAATTACTGCCAGCCTGCCGCCTGTTGTCAGGGCCTCGAGAGCCTGTGGTAAAACATCCCTGACTGTCTCCAGTTCCTGGTTGACGGCGATGCGCAGGGCCTGGAAAGTGCGGGTGGCAGGATGGATACGCTCCGAAGAATTTCTTACTGCCTGCCTGATTACCTGCGATAATTCACTGGTCGAACGCAATGGCCGGGATTTGACAATTGCCCTGGCAATACGGCGGGCGAGTCGATCTTCACCATAACGGAAGATCATGTCGGCCAATTCTGTTTCAGTAGCATTGTTGACCAGGTCGGCAGCTTTCAAACCTGTCTCTGGCCCGAAGCGCATATCCAGGGGGCCATCCTCCTGAAAAGAAAAACCGCGTTCGGGAGTATCCAGCTGCATCGATGAGACACCCAGGTCCAGCAAGATGCCGTCAACAACATCCCAGCCCATTTCTTTCAGGACAGATTTCAGTGATGTATAGGAGGCCTGGACCAGTTGTACACGATCTCCGTAAGGAGCCAAGGTCTCACGGGAAATCGCCAACGCTTGTGGGTCTAGATCAAATCCCAGCAAACGCCCGCCTGGTGCGCAGGCCTCCAAAATTCCGCGGGCGTGTCCACCCGCACCAACTGTACAATCAACATAAAGACCTGAACTATTGGGCTGCAATGCGTGTATAATTTCATTGTAAAGTACTGATTCGTGCACTTTGTCTTTATTCATTGAGAGACTTAATCTGGCAGTGCAGGTTTTGATGAGAGGTCCAGGGCAGAGAACCGTTGGTTATTGGCTTCGGCATCCTGAAGTTGAAGCACCTGTTCATTCCAAAGTTCGGGCGTCCAGATTTCAAAGTACTCTCCCTGACCAGCAATGACTGCTTCGCTGTCTAATCCGATAAACTCACGCAGGTTAGGCGATATGTTGATGCGGCCGACTTTATCGGGTTCGATCACGTAGGCGTTCGCCAGGATCAATCGGCGTAGTTGTCTGGCGATCGGATCGGTCAGGTTCATTGCATTGATGCGCTTGTAGACTTCTTCAAAATAGGAGTCTGTCATCACCATCAGACAACGGTCAAAGCCCTGGGTAATGTAAGCCCCGCCTTCCAGCAACTCACGGAAGCGCGCCGGAACAGTCAGGCGGCCTTTATCATCCAGTGAGTGTTGGTATTGACCTAGGAACATTTGTTCTGTCTCTCCATTAACTGGTGAACGCCGGGTCTCCCGGCGTCCTCCACTTTCTACCACTTTCTCCCACATTATACAGTCTTTACAGGGTGAAGGCAAGTAGTACCAATGGACATATGCGCAATTACCATGAAAATGACCATACAGAATGCTTACAATTGGATAGATTATGAGCTATTAGATACTGGGAATGGCCTGAAATTGGAACGTTTCGGGCCATATGGTTTTATTCGACCTGAAGTACAGGCTATGTGGAGCCCGACCTTATCTCAGAGCGACTGGCAGCGGGCGGATGCGGTTTTTCAGCCAACTGGTGAGGAAAGCGGCGGGCATTGGGATTTTCAAAAGAAAGTGCCTGTAAAGTGGCAGATGGCTTATCCACTTCTGGGGAGTGAAGAAGAAATCCGTTTTTGGGCACAGACGACTCCCGGCCGCCATCTTGGACTTTTTCCCGAGTGCGCAGCGCATTGGGATTGGGCTGCAGAAGTGATCCAGAATGCCGGGCGCCCGGTCAAGATCCTGAATCTATTTGGTTACACAGGCCTGGCGACGTTATCAGCGGCGGCTGCCGGGGCGCATGTGACTCATGTCGATGCTTCTAAAAAGGCTGTGACCTGGGCGCGGGAGAACCAGATATTGTCTGGCCTGGACGAAAAACCTGTGCGCTGGCTGGTCGAGGATGCCTTGAAGTTCGTTCTGAGAGAAGGACGACGCGGTAATACTTATGATGGGATCCTGATTGACCCGCCTAAATTCGGGCGCGGACCGAAAGGCGAGGTTTGGGAAGTCTATAAGTCCCTGCCGGCCCTGATGGCCGCCTGCCGGAAGATCTTGAGCCAGCAGCCGCTTTTTTTTGTAGTCACTGTGTATGCAGTTAAAGCCTCCGCACTGCATATTTACCAGGTCCTGGATGAGACCCTGCAGGGTTTTGAAGGCAGTCTGGATTGTGGTGAACTTGTAACTGTTGAGAAGAGCGCCGGGCGTTTGCTTTCGCAGGCGGTTTATGCCAGGTGGCAAGCAGGGTAAGGAGCTGGCATGAAGCGAATTCGAACACTGGTGTTATCCGGTGGGGGTGGCCGAGGGGCTTTCCACGCTGGTGTTTATAAGTTCTTAACCGAAGCAGGCAAAACCGGCCTGGATAAGGATCATTCCGGTGTCTGGGATCCCCAGGTTGTGGTAGGAACTTCAATCGGGGCAGTCAATGGCGCGGCAATCGTTCAGGGGATATCTGCCGAAGCGCTTGAAACGATCTGGTTGGGTTTACGGGAGCACGATATCCAGGGCTTGCCGCCGGGGATGCAATTTGTCTCGCGCTGGATCGCACGACGGGCGTTCAGGGAAATTATTGGTGTGAGACTCCCCCGGGTCCCGTCCGACCTGGCGACCTCACCTGCCCCGGATCATTTCTGGCCGCCGCTGCCGCTGCTGCCGAAATGGCTGGGCGAACGCCTGATTGGGCGCTGGATCAATCTGCTGGATACCGGCCCTCTCAAGAGAACCCTGCAAGATCGGATGCACTTTGATGCCCAAAGGATTGCCGAAAGCCAGAAAACCCTGCTGATTGCAGCTACAAAAGTTCAGACCGGGGAACGGGTCATATTCTGCAATCGGCAGTTGCTGCACAGACAGACTGGTGAAACCCGCCAGGATGTAGTCGCTGGGATTACCCTGGATCGTGTCCTGGCCAGCTGCAGCATTCCCCTCGTTTATCCATGGACCTATGACCCCGAAACGAAAGCCCATTATTGGGATGGAGCGGTGGTCGCCAATACGCCTCTGGGGGCGGCATTGGACGCTGTCTGGGAGGAACCGATTGAAGCGCCGGTCGAAGTCGTGGTGGTCTTGATGACCCCCTGGTGGCCATCCGATGGAGATGTCCCGCCAATGGCCAGGGAACTGCCCGAGTCGTTTGGAGATGCCCTGACCTGGACCCTGGATTGGGCTCTGCTGGCCTCTTTCCGGGAACGATTGCGGCTGATCAATGCGTACAATCGTTTTGCCGAACAGGAAAGGGCCGAAGGACGTAAGCCATATCGTTACCGGCAGGTTAAGGTGGTGGTCGTCGCCCCGGACGATTTCCTGCCGGCTGCGCGTATCCTTGATTACGATGAAGTCTCGGGGCCGTTAATAGAAATGGGGTACCAGGCTGCCAGGAAAGCTTTCGTAGAACATTTTGGGGACAACCATTAAAGTTTCCTGACCATGCAGACCGCCGTTGCCGGGCAAATGGATGTAAATTCCTTGGTTGCCCGGATCTCGTCAGGGGCCGACCCGCGTTCACAGAGCCCGAAACCAAACTTCGGGAAGAATCCGGCTGCCGTGGTGGTCAATAGGAATAGTTCTTTCAGGCCCAGGGTGCGGGCCGTTTCCAGGATCTGTGCCGTCAGCAGCCGGCCAAGGTTCTGTCCCCGGTAGTCTGGGTGCACCACCAGGGATCTCAACAAGCCCGTGGATCGATAAACTTCCAGGCCAACAGCGCCAATAACCTTTTCACCAACCCTGGCGGTCAGGAAATGTTCCAGGTGATCGGCGAAATCCTGGTGGGGGAGGCCGGCAGCCTGCAGCAGGGTCTGGATAGCTGTGCTTTCGGCAGGCAATGCAGGTGAGACAGAAATATTTTCCATTATGAGTACCCTGCTTTTCTGGCATATCCCAGGTAATTCAATGAAAAATCCGGTGCGTGTTTGAGCGCCAGACTACGGCCCAGTTCGGCTACTGTGGTTCTGCCCAGTTTATGGCGCAGCACTTCCCAAAGGATCGACCAGGGATTACCGGTCATTACGCTGCCGCTCATTCCCTCCAACTGCATCCCGTGTGCTTCGATCGCCTGGCTAAGTTCTTCGGGTGTAATGAACATTTCCCAGACATGGGCGCCGGGCGGGAAAAGCTTTGTCAGCGGGTTTTCCTGCAGCCCGTCAATAAAGGCTGCCTGGCTGCGTGTGGTACGGTTGATGGTATCGAAGAAAAACAAGCCGCCGGGTTTGATTACCCGGGAGGCTTCTGCGATGACCTTTCGCCAGTCCCGGATGTGTTCCAGGACATCACAGCAGCTGACCACCTCGAAGCTGCTGCTGTCAAATTCAAGGTTTTCGGCGGCGCCCAGGCGGTAGTCGATGGACAGGTTTCCTTTATCTGCATGCGCCCGGGCCGCTTCCAGGGATCTTTCTGCCAGGTCAATCCCGGTAACCCGGCAGCCCAGTCTGGCAAATTCTTCCGCCAGCACGCCCCCGCCGCAGCCGATATCCAGCAGGCGCAGCCTCACCAGATCGAGCCCGAAGTGTTTGTGAAGCGCCTCGGCAAAATAGGGTACCCGCCAGGGGTTGACCATCACTTTCAGCAGGTGCAGCTTGCCGTTCTCGTCCCACCAGGCGTCTGCCAGTTCGTTGTACATCTGGTTGTTGATTGCTTTCATTTATGTCTCCTGGTGATCAAGTAGGATGGTGTTGAACTGGCGAGTAGAGTTTGAGGGCTAATTATATTCCTGGTTCAGCTTATTCCTCGGGTTTATAAGCGCTGATCCTGGCGCTGAAAACGGTTTTTGTCAGCATCTCCTGTGGTATGGTGTCTGGGTCGATAGATCTTTCCGGTTCGGTGACGGCCTCATTGACAGTTTCCGGATCGAAGTAGACCGGGATGATTTCGATGTTTGTGAAACCCACCTCTTCAAGCACGGCAGTGTATTCGTTGATATCCAGGGCGCCGGCGACGCACTCTGCCCAGGCGGCCAGGCTCTCTTTGATCTCTTTTGGCAGTGGCCCCTGTGTCACGATATCCGAGATGGCCAGTTTGCCGCCAGGAGTGAGTACCCGGAAGGCCTCTGTCAAGACTTCGTGCTTATCAGGCGCCAGGTTGATGACGCAGTTGGAAATGATCACATCGACGGTGTTCTCTTTGACGGGCAGGGCTTCCAGGGTTCCGTGGCGGAACTCGACGTTTTCCAGGCGCAGGCGGTCTGCACTGGCGCGTGCTTTTTCAATCATTTCGGGGGTCATATCGATGCCGATAATCTGCCCGGTTGGGCCAACTTTTTTTGCAGCCAGGAAGCAGTCCAGGCCGCCGCCTGAACCGAGATCCAAAACTGTCTGGCCGGCTTCCAGACAGGCCAGGGTGATTGGGTCGCCGCAGCCCAGGCTGAAGTCGGCAATATCCTCCGGTACATCTGCTAGCAGGTCTTCTGGGTAAATGACGTTTTTCGTTTTGCAGCACTGTGCTGAGCTGCAGCAGGAATCGGTATTGCGGGCACGTTCGGCGTAATAATCACGAACAGTATCATGAAGTTTGTCTGGTGCTTGCGACATCGTATTTCTCCTATTAAATAGATGTTTGTCTATATATTTGCTCAAAAGTAACGGCCTGCAGCAGCAGACCGCATCCCTTTATTTTGAAACAGGTTCAGTTTCCAGCGCCTTTTTCAGTTTCCCGGTGGTTTCTGTTTGCGGGGCCAGCCTGATCATCAACTGCCCGCAGCAGAAAGCTACCCGTTCCTGGTTGAGCGAGTAAAAAGTTTGTTTCCCCTCTGCACGTGTTTCCACCAGTCCGATTTCACGTAGACAGGCCAGGTGATGGGAGATGGTCGGCTGGGATACATCCAGCTGTGCAACGATCTCCGAAACCGTGATTTCGGTACAGCAGCACAACTGCATGATTTTCTGCCGGGTTTTATCCGCCAGCGCTTTTGCAAAGAGGACGGGATCAGGATCATTCATAGATAGTCATCTATTTGAGATTATATCGATAATTATCTATTTGTCAATAGAATACAGCGAAATGATCTGGGATGCAAATTCAGCGATGCTCTCCAGCAGGGGCAGCGGCGATACCACCCGGACAGTCCGGCTCAGGCCAAGCAGGTGTGTGCGGGCCTGTTCGTCTGGTGCTCCCTGGAGGACTGCATGCCGGTCCTGAAAGACGCGTAAAAGATATGGCTGCAGTACCGGGGCGGCCAGCGCCTGCACATGAAAGGCAGGCAGGTCGAAGTCTTCCGGGAGGGCTGTATGGCGTCACACGCTGTGAGGTGGAAAACCCCTGGGAGGATATCCCGGCTGCCTGGAAAACACTGGTGGCATGGCGGGAGAACAGTAAATATGGCCACGGCGCCCACCAGTGGCTGGAAGAACACCTGACCATCCCGGGCGCCGGCAAAAGTTTCGTGCTGGATCTGTTCCTGACGGTCAGTGAGTGGCGACTCCCCCCGGCTGGTCTCAGCCAGCCGGACAATCAATAAGAAAACCCTGCTTTTGATGCAGCCGCACGGGGCAGGATTTCAACCGCCCGGCGCTCGTTTCAGATTTACGGCGGTTAATTAAAAATTTACGGCGGTAAAATGGTAATTTACCGCCGTAAATTCTATTTTTACCGCCGTTATTTAAAAAAAGATAATGATCCGTTGGGGAAAAGACAGGATATATTTTCGAACAGGTCCTATCTGTTTATTAAAACACCGTAGTGAAGCGGAAAACAGGACAGGCGGGAATGTTTGCTTCACGGTATCTGTTGGCGAACGGGTCCTGAAGAAATGTTCAACTCCCGTCCTGTGAGACCGACAGGATCCGGTCGATCTTGGCCATTTGTTCAACGGTCAGGGGGCCAAACTGCATAGCCTTACCGTTCTCCTCCGCCTGGGCGGCTGTCTTGACGCCCGGGAACCATTGGGTTCATTCTTTTCTCCGGTTGTGAGGTTGTGACCGTGACGGCGATCGATACTGTTCACGAACAGCGCCAGGGCTCTGTGGATATCCGGGGGGCGTGAAGGATCTCCACTCCGGCATGGTTTTCCAGGCGCTGCGTCGCCGCAGCCTGGCTCCCCAACAGGACCCCGGTTAGATGCGTTCGATGATTACTTTCTCCGGTTCGATCCTAAACTCCCAGTACCCCAAATCTTCGACCTTATAAACCAGCCGCAGGTATTCGGAAGTACGTTCAATCTCCTCCAGTTTCATCCCGCGTTGGGGACCAAAGGTCAAAATGTCCGGGTCCCAGCTGCCCTGTTCTGTGGGATGATAGCCGGCGGGCGGCTCATAGAACTGTTTGATGGCGGTCTCATCCAGCAGCAGGCGCAGGATAGCCTCCGGGGCGTCCATGGTCCACAACAGGCTGGCGGCGGCCTGGTCGTTGATCGCCTGGATGCGTTCTTCTTCAGTTAACTCCCATTGTACCGGGGACCAGATAGCAGGCAGGTCGTCGACATACATGGTCAGGGGGTCTATGACAGATGGCATTGTCTCTCCTTGGTACCGTTTCGGGTATTATACTCGCATGCCTGGAGGCCTGTCACCGTGCGGCTGTCAGGCGGCTGGAAGGAGCCCGGGCAGGACGGGTCTGTGTGGAGGAACTGTTAGACCAGATGGAACTGCACAGCCGGAAAGCAGTCGTTTACCGGCGAAAACATTTCAGGGCAAAGAACCATTCTGGTAAGCGGCTATAGGGGTTGATAACAATAAACGGTTACGAATATAATCGAGTTGAAGTTTTTAATCTCTTGTGTTGATCGTAAAACTATTTTGGTTGTTCAACAAGCTTTTGGGCGCTGTGGATGTCGGTGATCAGGATTTTGATCCATCGGCCCCGTAGGGCTCCCAAAATTGCATCAAACTTTCTTTGCCCTCCAGCAATCCCGATTGACCGTTCCACTTTCTGCAGCTCTTCCAGTTTCATGGAAATCACCCGGTTGTCAAGTGAAGATTTTACAGGGTTCCCATTGATATCGAAAAAATGTAGAAGAATATCACCAACCGCACCGTTATTTTGTAATTCTTGAATTTCTGCAGCTGAGAAGATATTCCCGCTTTCTGTGAGAAGTTTCGATGGATACAGGGCGCCAATGCCAACCAGGGCGATTGAAATTTTCTCAAATAAGTTAATTGCCTTATTGACATATTCGTCCTCATAAAAAAGCTTTAATGTCTGGTGGGAACCGACGATCCCCGGGGCGGGGAGGAAGATCCCTTCGCAGTTAACCAGGTCAGCCAGACGGCTGGTCAGCCGGTTTGCGTGTGCTTCCGCGGCCGGGTTTCCTACTCCGCCAAGAATTTGGACGATTTTATTATTTCTCTTGGCGTTGATGGAAGGCATGGCATCGACCAAAGCCAGGAGGGTGGAACTCCAGGATGAAATTCCGATGATATCGTTGGGTTTTATCAGGGTTTCCAGATAATAGGCCGCAGCAGAGCCGATATCCCGTAAAATATTATTTTCGTCATCCTTGTCAGGACTGTCGACCACAATCGCATCGATCAATTCAAACTTATCGACAAGCTGCTCTTCAAGTTGAGAGTAGATTCCTTTTGGGGTTCTGACGCTGATCCGAACAACGCCATCGGTTTTCGCCTTTTTTAGAAACCTGGATATCGTTGCTTGTGATAACCCCAGCTGCCTGGCAATATCTGATTGGGCCAGGTCTTTTTCGTAGTACATCCTGGCAATGCGTGTCATGAGTCTTATTTCATCTATTTGAGCCACGATGCCGCTCCTTTGGTTGATAAATATTCTAGTGTGAATAATTATACGATATTTCTTGACAATCTCCCAGGGAATATTGTATTCTATGGGCGTAAGAATAAACTAGCAAGTAAGAATAAATATTCAAAGAGAACAAAGGTGATGTATGGAAATTCAGGAACTTGAGCGAAAATCAATACAATATCGAAAGGCAATCCTTTCGATAATCAAAAAAGCCAATGCCGGGCACACCGGGGGTGATCTGTCGTGTGTAGAAATCCTGAATGTCTTATACAACCACGTTATGAATGTTTCCCCGGAAAACTTTACAGATCCCAATCGAGATCGGTATATACAGAGTAAAGGTCATTCAGTGGAAACATTATTCACTGTTTTAGCAGATAAGGGGTTCTATCCGGAGGAAGAACTGGATACCTTGAATCAGTTTCAGTCTCATTTCATTGGGCATCCCACACGGAAAGTGAACGGGGTCGAGCATAATACGGGCGCCTTAGGGCATGGACTATCTGTTTCGGTCGGGATTGCTTTAGCCGGCAAAAAGAATGGACTTTCCTATCGAGTGTACACGCTGCTGGGCGATGGTGAACTGGAAGAAGGTTCTAATTGGGAAGCTTCGATGAGCGCTGCACATTACAAATTGGATAATCTGGTCGTGATCATCGATCGCAATACTCTACAGATCACCGGGCGAACGGAAGAAGTAAGCCAACTGGAACCTCTGAGTGACAAATTCAAAGCTTTCGGATATGCTGTCCGGGAGACCGATGGGAATGATCTCGCTGCATTGGTTCAGGTTTTCGGTCAGATCCCATTCGAGAAAGGGAAACCCAGCTTGATATTGGCGCATACCACCAAGGGGAAAGGGATCAGTTTTATCGAAGACCAGGTCAGCTGGCATCATCATACCCCCACTGATCAGGAATTTGTTGTTGCGATGACTGAGTTGCAACAAGCGGAAGAAGCATGGCAGGTTCAATATGGAACTCGGTAAACCTAACCTGGAAGTATTTGCAGATACATTGCTGGAATTAGGCCAGCAGCACAGGGATTTGCTGGTCGTAACCGGAGATTCGCGCGGTTCAGGAAAACTCGTGCTTTTTGGTCAAAAACTTCCAGAACAGATTGTGGAAATCGGTATTGCTGAACAAAATCTGGTGGGAGTTTCCGCTGGATTGGCTTCTACCGGGAAAAAAGTCTTTGCTGTATCTCCTGCAAGTTTCTTAACCGCAAGGTCTTTCGAACAAATCAAAAATGATGTTGCGTATTCTGATATTCCAGTGAAATTAATCGGTATTAGTGCAGGCGTCAGCTATGGCGCCCTGGGTACAACGCATCATTCGCTGCATGATTTTGCAGCCTTGCGGGCAGTCAATAATATCCACATTGTTGTACCGGCAGATAACTTCGAGACTCGCAAGGCGATAGAAGCATCACTGGATTATCCCTACCCGCTTTATATCCGTTTTGGAAAGAAAGCTGTCCCCCATGTGCATGATCCCAGCACCAATTTCGAGATTGGCAAAGCGATAAAATTAAAAACAGGATCGGACGTGACTTTTATTGCTACGGGTGAAACAGTGTTTCGAGCGGTAGAGGCTTGCAACCTGTTGGAAGGACAGGGTATATCGTGCGGTGTTATCAGTATGCATACGCTCAAGCCCCTGGATGAAGCCGCAGTTTTGGAAGCGGCCAGAGATTCCAGAGTAATTATTACCGTCGAAGAGCACAGCATCCATGGTGGTTTGGGTTGTGCCTGTGCATCATTTTTACTTCAGGAAGGTTTACACAATCCCTTTAAAATCATTGGAATTCCTGATGAATATAACGTGAATGGTAGTCAGGATGAAATCTTAGAATATTATGGAATCACACCGGGAGGATTGGCTCAGAGCGCTCGAGACCTGATCTATGTTGAGGTTCCGGAATGAACTATATTCTTGGGATTGACCAGAGCACATCAGCCACCAAAGCGATGCTGTTTGATGCAGGAGGAGGGCTGTTAGACAAGGTTTCAATCTCTCATGAACAAATTTATCCTCGTCCGGGCTGGGTAGAGCACGATGCAAATGAAATCTACGCTAATACACTCAAAGCAGCTTCTTCTCTTTTGAATCGTCATTCTGAACAATGGATTGATGTGCAGGCGCTAAGTATCACCAACCAGCGCGAAACCTTTGTCATTTTTTCCCGGGACACAGGCCAGCCGCTGCACAATGCGATTGTCTGGCAGTGCCGACGGGGGGATGAGATTTGTAAAAACCTGGTAGATGCCGGTCACGAAAAACTCGTGCATGATCTTACCGGTCTGAAAATTGACACTTATTTTCCGGCCAGCAAATTGAAATGGTTGCTGGATATCCGCCCTGAATTACGCAGCTCCTTGTTGGATGGATCGGCATTATTCGGCACGATCGAAACGTATTTGATCTATCGTCTGACAGGCGGAAAAGTTTATGCAACGGATCATACGAACGCCTCCCGGACACTGTTCTATGATATTAACAAATTGTCCTGGAATCAGGAATTATGCAAGGTGTTCGATTTGAAATTTGGTCAATTACCAGATGTGCGGGAAAGTTCAGCCCATTATGGGGAAACAGATCTGGAAGGATTTCTGGATCGACATATTCCCATCTGTGGGGTGATGGGAGATTCACAGGCTGCCCTATTTGCCCAGCGTTGTTTTGAACCGGGCAGCGCCAAAGTAACCTTTGGCACGGGGTCGTCGATATTGCTGAATATCGGCCCTGAAAAACGACTTTCAGCGCGAGGAACAGTGACTGCCCTCGCCTGGGTTTTTGATGGAAAGCCAACGTACGCCTATGAAGGGATCATTAATTTTACAGGGGCGACAATTACCTGGCTGCGGGACCAGCTGCAATTGATTTCAGATCCTGCTGAGACGGAGGCGCTGGCGCTTTCAGTTCCAGATAGTGATGGTGTTTATCTAGTACCTGCTTTTGTAGGTCTTAGCGCACCTTATTGGCGTACAGATGCTCGAGCTGCGATCCTGGGGATGACACCCTCAACCACCCGGGCGCATATTGTTCGAGCGGCGCTGGAGTCAATCGGTTATATCGTTACCGACGTGCTTAAGGCAATGAGCGAGGAGTCTGGTGTACGGCTCAACATGATCCATGCAGACGGGGGCGCGGTCCGCAATCGTTTTTTGATGCAATTTGTAGCAGATCTAAATCAGTTGACGGTACGCGCCGCACAGATTCCGGAGCTTTCGGCGTTGGGCGCTGTTTTTAATGGATTTCTTGGAATGAATATTTACAAGTCCATGGAAGAGATAAATAAGCATCACTTTGGTTTTGTCGAATTTTCATCTTCAATGGACGTTGAATGCGCAAACAACCTGTTCGATGGTTGGCAGACAGCCATTCAACAGGTTTTATATCAACCCAAAAAAGGATGAAGGTATGAAACAAAGAATAATTTCAGTTGCCATCGCGTTGGCAGGTCTGGTGATCCTGGTGCTTATAGGGGGCTTCGGGTTTACGGTTGTCACCATTGAAGATGCCGAAAAAACCGTTCAGGATGAAACCTTCGACCCTGTTGCTTATGTGGATGGCGTATGGGAGTCACAAGTGCTGCCGGCTTTTGAGAGTAAGGCGGTAGATATCACAAAGGTACTAACGGAAATGCAGCCGGATGCTGACGGTACTGTTTCTAAAGAAGACCTGATACCAGTAGTGAATAAATATGGCCTTATTACTGAGGGCGAGGCACATGTTTATATGATTAAGGGCAGGGGCACAATATCCAGTGTCGATATAGAGACAAGTAAGGGGACGGCGGAAGTGACTCTGGATGGATATGACGGACCGATCAAAGTGCTGATCTATTTAGGTCCCCGTCTCCCCGGAGATGATGCCTCTGTACGTGATGCAACGGGCCTGGTGCAGTTCGGTGATTTTAAAGAGCAGACTGAATTTGGAAAAGTGGCCAAGGAAATGAACAACCGTGTCCTCCAGATGTTGGATACATTGGATCGAGAGAACTTGAATGGGAAAACGATCTCTTTCAAAGGAGGCTTCACTATCCGTACATTCAATCTGATCGCAATAAACCTGGAAGAAGTTTATATCATTCCGGTTGAGATCGAGTTGGGAGAATAATCCATGCCCGAAGGTACTCAAGTAACCAATTCCAAAACAAACGCTGCACCTAAAGTGAATGGTGACATCATTCTGGAAGCACGAAATATTACGAAAATATTTCCGGGAACTCTGGCATTGGATGATGTTTCGTTTGACGTTCGAAAAGGGAAGGTCAATGTCCTGATTGGGGAAAACGGGGCAGGAAAATCGACCTTGATGAAGATACTGGTGGGGGTGGAGAAACCAACGAATGGCAAGATTCTACTTGATGGAGAGGAAATCACCCTGAACTCAACGTTGGATGCCGCCCGCCTGGGGATTGGGATCATCTTTCAGGAGTTGAATTTATGCGCCAATATGAGTGTGGTGGATAATGTTTTCCTGGCGCGTGAAATTTGTCAAAACGGGGTAATTAACCGAAAAGAGCAAAGAGAACAAGCTGAAGAACTCATTGAACGTTTAGGACAGGATATTTCTCCGGATGCGCTGGTGGGGGATCTGCGCATCGGCCAGCAGCAGATTATCGAAATTGCGAAAGCGCTGGCCCAGGATGCGCGTATTTTGATCATGGATGAACCAACTTCGGCGCTGAGTTTTACCGAGGTAGAAGTGTTGTTCAAGGTGATCAACGAGCTCAAAGCGCGTGGTGTAGCGATTATCTATATCTCGCATAAACTTGAAGAAATACTTCAAATTGGCGATCACGTCACCATTCTGAGGGATGGGAAAAAGGTTACAGAAGCAGAGACCCAAAATATCAATATTCCCTGGATGATCGAAGAAATGGTTGGGCGTAACCCGGCGGCATTGTTCACTCGCAAAGAACGCCCGTTGGGAGATGTTCTGCTCAAGGTGGAAGGCCTGACTTTGCCCCGTGCTGGTGGCGGGTACCTGCTGGACCATGTTTCTTTTGAACTGCGGGAAGGAGAAATCCTTGGTTTTTATGGCCTGATGGGGGCGGGACGGACCGACCTGGTAGATGCCCTGGCGGGTGCGCGTCCGCTGGCGACCGGCAATATCTGGTTAGATGGCAAGCCTGTGTTAGGAACATCCGTCGCCGAGCGGATTGAGGCCGGCTTTGTGCTGGTCCCGGAGGACCGTCAGCGTTATGGACTGGTGGAACCGCTGTCAGTATTGGACAACATGCTGCTGTCCAGTCTGAAAAACTATCTGAAGGGATTTTTCCTGGCCCGCAGTAAAGAAAAAACCGCAGTGGAAAAGCAAATTAAAGATTTATCCATACGCGTTGCAAATCCGCAGCAGCCGATCACGGCGCTCAGTGGTGGCAACCAGCAAAAGGTGGTCGTCGCGAAGGGACTGCTGACCCATCCCAAAGTGCTGCTGCTCGACGAACCGACGCGCGGCATTGATGTGGGGGCCAAGTCGGAGATCTTCGAAATTATGAATCAGATGGCAGAGCAGAAGTACGGTGTGATTTTCATCTCATCTGAAATCAAGGAAGTCCTGGCGATGTCCGACCGAATCCTGGTCATGACAAAAGGCGTTATTACGGGAGAATTTTCCCATCAAAATGCAACCGAAGAAGGTCTGGTTGTCGCTTCAGCTCTTGATAGTCCCCTCGAATGGAGAAAAGAAATATGGAACAGGAAAGTAAACCAATGAAAACAGAAGAGCAAACCAAAAAGCGCAGTATTACCAAAACAGATGTACAGCAGTTTTTGCTGCGAGGCAGAACCTTTATTGCTCTCATTCTTGTACTGGTATTTTTTACATCAATGTCGCCACAATTTATCAGTACAGCAAACATTGTGATTATGTCGAAGCATGTTGCAATCTATGCACTGCTGGCAATCGGAATGACCTTTGTGATCCTGACGGGCGGCATTGACCTTTCGGTTGGATCGATTGTGGGCCTGACCGCCATGATTGCCGGTGGATTAATTAATGAAGGGATCATTATTCCACAGCTAGGCGTCATTCTCTACCCCCACACCTGGATGGTCATTGTTATTTCGCTGGCAGTGGGAACCTTTATGGGTACCATCAGTGGTTGGGTTATCACGCGCTTCAATGTGGCTCCTTTTATTGCAACACTGGGAATGTTATATGTGGCGCGTGGCATGGCCGGGCTGCGCAATAACGGTTACACTTTTGCGAATCTGGTTGGGCGGCCTGAGTATGGGAATACCGGGTTTGAGTTGCTGGGGGCAGGCAGCTTCCTGGGCATCAATTATTCCATCTGGATCATGATCGTTTTTGCGTTGATCGCCTATTTTGTCTCTTCCCGTCTGCCGTTTGGCCGGCATGTTTATTCAATTGGCGGGAATGAAGACACAGCCGATCTTTCAGGTGTACGTGTAAACCGCACGAAGATCATTGTTTACAGCATCAGCGGATTCTGCTCAGCAATGGTCGGCCTAGTTATTGCTTCACAGTTGGTTGCCTCACATCCCATGACCGGAGATACCTATGAATTGACTGCCATCGCTGCAGTGGTGCTGGGAGGCACTTCACTGGCCGGTGGGCGTGGGAGTGTGGGCGGCACAATAATTGGCGCCTTTGTGATCGGTGTTCTGACAGACGGACTGGTGATGTTAGGAGTCTCGTCATTCTGGCAGAATGTGATTAAAGGTATTGTTATTGTTTTGGCTGTGATTATTGACCAGGTGCAGCAGCGTATGCAGGAACGAATTGCGCTGCAGGAACAGCAGGAGATCAAATAATCGCAGGCCAATTGAAATACAAAACGTTTGAGGCATAGCCTCAGAAAGGAGTTTTCATACGAGTAAAGGATTTGAAATAACCCCTATGGAATATCTGTTTGTTCAAGTGTTACTCAATACCATAAATTAGGAGAAGAGTATGTCTAGCAAGAAGTTAACTGTTTTCGTAAGCATGTTGTTTGTCCTGAGCATGATTCTTGGTGCTTGCGGGCCTAAAGCAACCCCTGCAGATGCACCAGCCGCAAAAGCCGGTGGGCTGATGTGCGTGATCGTTCCGTCTGTCGAGAATCCGTTCTTTGGCTCAGAACAGTCGATTGCAATAGCCAA
>JAFGMV010000038.1 GCA_016927315.1 Anaerolineales bacterium
AGTACAGGATGAGTACAGGATACCCGAAAGACATAAAAAGGCGCCTACATAACCACCTGGATCTTTACAAAAAATCCGCTTCAACAAATCCGCTTCAAGACTTTCCAAACCAGAACATATGTGCTACAATCTGCCTGCTCGTGACTTTACTATCTTTTGAGGAGAAAGGAACACCCCCATGACCACCCTGATTGCCCCCTGCGGGCTGGACTGCGCCCAGTGTGAAGCGTATCTTCTTACACAAGCTGACGATCAACCAGGAAAAGAAGCCTTGTTGGTTAAATGGCGAGTTGAATTCAACGCTCCCGAGATGACCATCGAAGACATCACCTGTGACGGCTGCCTGGCTGCCAGCGGACTGGTTGGCGGTTACTGCCGCATGTGTGAGATCCGCGCCTGTGCGCTGGGAAAAAGCCTGGCGACCTGCGCAGAATGCCAGGACTATGCCTGTGAGAAACTTGAAAAATTCTGGGAAACGGCGCAGCCCGCCAAAGATAACCTGGAAACACTGCGAAAAAGTATGTAGGCAAAAGTAACACCCCGACGAACCACAACCTTTGACAGGCTTCCCTCTTCAAGCAGGGGGAAGCCTGTTCACCAGGTATGTTGAATTCGATCCATTTGCGGCAGCGAGTTTACGTACCAGGTGCTTGAAGCAGCAGTTTCTACGTGTATGCGGGGGAGGGTCAACCAGCGGCCGTCAATGACAATGAAGGCGGCCGCACCACAGTAAAGCGCAGGAAATGAAAATTGACATGCTTTGCGGATTTGTCCGGTAAAATATTTGTCATAATAAAAACATGACTTGACATTTCCGGGATCGATGTCGTAGACTCCAGGTCACCTTACCAGGAACAGGAGAGCAAGTCATGCGAAAAGTCCATCCTTATCATTACCGGCAGCTGCCAGAGTTGTTCAAGTGGCAAATTCTCGCCTTCATGAAAGTGGAATGGCCGTTCATTTTCTCAGGTCCGTACCAGTTTACAGAAGATACTTATCCACCGGAACAGGATCCGGTACACTTCATCATCGCCGAGGGAAATGCCCTGCTCAGCCATGCCGAAATCATAAACATGAACCTGGAACATGCAGGAACAGCATATCGTGTTTATGGACTAGGAAATGTCTTTACCTTCCCGCCTTACCGCGGGAACGGTTTCGGACTGGAAGTGGTAAAAGCGGCGACAAATTACATCCATAACAGTGAAGTTGACGCGGCGATCCTGTTTTGCGATCCAAAGATGAACACCTTTTATGAAACAGCCGGTTGGGAAGGGTTGCCGGGCGCCAGCACCCGCATCGGGACCCCTGAAAAGAGTGAAGAAAATGACGGCCTGCGAATGATGCTGTTCTTATCTGAAAAGGGAAGAGACGGATATCCGTCTTTCCTCGAGCAGCCGCTGTACATCGATGATCCCTGGTAGCGAATGGCGCCCAGGAAGACCAGTCGAGACCATCCGCTGTACGGGTGGTCTTTTGTTTCGGGCGCCGCGCCCTCTACTCGCTAAAGCGATCAATAACATGTGGATTTGGCACGGCAAAGCCATGCCAAATCCACATGCAGAAACCATGACGGGCTAAAACTGTCAGGCGGTGGGTAGTTGGTTCACTCGATACAATCGATCGAGTAAGTAATGTAATCTTCCAGTTTCTCGGTGCGGCTGACAACGTCGTCAACCTTGTTGGTTGCAATGAACTGGAAGTCAAAAAAGGCCTCTTTTGCGCGCAGGTCTGGATGGACCAGCTCACCTGAGAAGACCATTTCGTAGGTATCTTTCCCAATGTATTCCATCTCACCCCCATTTTTCCACTCACTGACCAGGTAATCGGGGTTTTTCTTATCTCGAATACGATAATACAAATAGACTCTTTCTACATAGCCATTATCGATTACGACTGTAAAGGTATTCGATTTGGGGACACAGCGCAGTGAAAAATGATCGGTCTTCCAGGTGATACTGGTAAAGACGCCATCAGAGGATGACAGCACCGGGATTTCCGCTGCCGGCGGATCTGCCGGGGAAGCGTTATTGGCAGCCGGTTCGGCCGGCGCTTCAGCCGGTTCTGCGGTCGGTTCAGGCGTGGCCGTATCCGGGGGCGGCAGGGTTGGAATGGCCGTGGGCGGGGGCGGCAGGGTCGGGATCGGTGTGGGCGGAGCCGGTTGGGTGGCGACAACTGTCACAACCACGGTCTCGACCACCGGCGGCGGAGCCGCAGGCATCTGAGCACAAGAAGCGGTCACAAACGCGAACAAAACAAGCAATGAGAGTGATAATTTTCTCATCTGGAGCCTCCTTTTTCTCTTCCACCCAGCATTCTACAATCAAATCCAATTCACCACTACGCCCCATTTGGGCTCCCCCATATGGGCTACCCTTTTCGGACTGATCTTATCAGGTATAATTCTCCCCATGCTGACTCCGGAACAGATCGAAACCCGTCTCGAGCGGATCCTTTTAAAGGTACAGAAGCCTGGGCGTTATGTGGGGGGAGAAATGAACAGCCTCACCAAGGATTGGGACAGCGCCCAAACACGCGTCGCACTGGTGTTTCCCGAGATCTATGACATTGGTGTGTCGAATGTTGGCATGAAGATCCTGTATGACCAGGTCAACCAGAGAGAGGATGCCCTGGCCGAACGCGCCTACGCCCCCTGGGTGGATATGGAAAAGATCATGCGGGAAAACCACATTCCGCTCTATACCCTCGAATCGAGGCGCCCCTTGTCCAGTTTCGATATCGTCGGCTTCTCCATCCCCTACGAAACGCTGTACACCAACACCCTCAATATCCTGGACCTGGCCGGCATCCCCATCCTGGCTGCCGAACGGGGCGACGACGAGCCGATTGTCATTGCGGGGGGACACAGTACGATGAACCCCGAACCGATGCACGCCTTTATGGATGCCTTCGTAATCGGGGAAGGGGAAGAAGTCATCCATGATATCATCACTTCGCTCCAGGAAAACAAACCGGGGCGGGCCAGCCGGGGCGAGAGGCTGAAAGCGCTGGCCGGTATCCCCGGGGTCTATGTGCCCAGCCTGTATGAAGTCGACACCTTCGAAGATGGGACCATCCGGCGTATCCGGCCCCTGGTCCCCGAAGCGCCGGAAACCGTCACCAAGCGGATCGTCGCCAAATTGCCGCCGCCGCCCACAGACTTTATCGTGCCCAACATCAGCATCGTCCACGACCGCGCCACCGTGGAGATCATGCGCGGCTGTACGCGCGGCTGCCGTTTCTGCCAGGCCGGCATGATCACCCGTCCAGTCCGGGAAAGAAGCGTGGAGGAAGTGGTCCGGGCGGCCGAAAAAGCTGTCGCAGCGACTGGGATCGACGAACTTTCCTTCCTTTCCCTGTCTTCCTCAGACTATACCCATATCCTGGAACTTGTTGAAACGATCAGCGACCGTTTCAAGGGACGCCAGATCTCGATTGCGCTGCCTTCCATGCGGATCGAATCGGTCTCGATCGACCTGATGGAAACGCTCCGGGAACGGCGCGGCACCGGGTTCACCCTGGCCCCGGAAGCGGCCACCGAGCGGATGCGCCGGATCATCAACAAGTACATTCCGGATTCGCAGATTCTGGAAACCGCCCGGGAAATTTACCGCCGCAACTGGACAACGATTAAACTGTACTTCATGATCGGGCATCCATCTGAGACCCTGGAAGATGTGAAAGCCATCGCTTCCCTCTGCAAACAGGTGTTGGCCGAAGGCCGCAAGGTGATTGGCATGAAGGCCAGGGTCCACGCCGGCATCAGCACCTTCGTCCCAAAACCGCACACGCCCTTCCAGTGGGTATCCTGTGACACGGTTGAACAAATTATGGACAAACAGGCGCTCCTGCGGCAGGAACTGCGTGACCGCAACATTAAATTATCCTGGACCGAGACCAGGGATACCCTGCTGGAAGCCTGGTTAACCCGCGGCGACCGGCGGATCAGCCGTGTGATCCAGGCTGCCTGGGAAAAAGGCGCCAAATTCGACGCCTGGGGCGAACACATGCGAAATGAAGCCTGGATGGAAGCGTTTGAAGAAAACGGTCTGGCGCCGTCTTTCTATACACACCGGCCCAGGCCGGCGGACGAGATCTTTCCCTGGGAGCATATCAGCACGGCTGTACGGAAGGACTACCTTTACCAGGATTATCGTCAATCGCTTGACGGACAGGTCCGCAGCGACTGCCGGGAACAGTGTTTCGCGTGCGGGATCCTGCCGGTGTTCTCCGATCTGCGCCGGGAAACGCCGGGGGAAAGCTGGAAATGTCCCGAGGTCCGGTCGCCAAGGCAGCCGTGAGCAATACGATCACCCCAAGGGTGTGGATTAACCCAGTATCCTGAGCCCAGCGCTCCGTTAAGTTCGAACTTGTGATACCCGTTAGCTCCAGCTATCTTAATCATTTACATTTCACCTCACCCCCAACTACATCTGCATCACCCGGCAGGAGAGGGCAGTTGGATACAGGCCCGCGAAAGCGGACTGTTTTTGCCGTTCGCCGGCGACCGGTAATTGCAAGTCAAACGTAATGCGTCATCCTGGCAAGTGAGAGTATAATTTTTGGCAAGATAACCGGCACGGCAGGTTTTCAAAACCCTCAGGCCGGGATATTGCGATTTTCTCAAAGGAAACCGAATCCAGTATTTCATGGACCAATACTCAATATTTCTTGCCCTGGCTCCTTTTGCCGCCACCTGTTCCTTTGCAGTGGCGGTCTATTCCTGGTTAAGGCGTGAAGCGCGCGGGGCGCTGGTCCTGTCAATTTATATGCTGGTGATCAGTATCTGGATATCCGTTTCTTCGATCGAATTGTTGACGATCTCCTCCCATTTTACAATTCTGTGGGCCCAGGTCGGGTACATGCTCTTCAGCATCGAGCCGATCCTGTGGCTGATGTTTGCCCTGCGCTACGCGGACCACCCCAGGTGGGCTACCTTCCCAAACTACCTGGTCCTGTGGATCCTCCCGGTACTCACCATCCTCCTGGTCCTGACAAACGACCTGCATGGGTTGATCTGGCAGGATATAAGCGTAACTGCCGTGACTCCATCCATCACTGCCTACCAGGCAAAAGTAATGGTCTGGTTCTGGGTTAACAGCATCTACGCGTATGGCGTGTTCATTGTTGGCGTCTTCGTCATCGCGGTCGAATTCCTGAAATCGTACCGGCTCTACCGTGAACAGGCCGGCTGGCTGCTGCTGGGTTCGATCACTCCCCTGCTGTTCCAGATCATTTATACCCTGAACTTCATCCCGGCCTTAAAAATGGATTATTCCCCAATTATCTTTGCCTTCTCGGGCGCTGCGATCGGGATCAGCATCCTTCGCCACCGGTTGTTCGATATCATGCCCGTCGCCCGCACAACCCTGGTCGACAGCCTGCAGGACGGCATGTTGGTACTGGATATCCATAACCGGGTTGTCGATATCAACCCGGTTGCCAGGAAGATCCTGGGGGTCAGCAGTAAACAGGCGATTGGCGCTTCACTGTATGAGATACTCCCCATGGATGTTAACGCAAGCCTGCACCCGCGTGACCAGCGCTATGAAATCGAATTGAACCACAGTGAAGACGGCCTGAAGAACTACGAACTCAACCTGGTCGAATTGAATAACAACAACAATGTCCACCTGGGCTTCCTGGTTACGCTGCACGATATCACCGAAAGGATTCAGCTGCTCAATCATGTCAAAGAACTGGCAACCCTGGACCCATTGACCAACCTGTACAACCGGCGTTACTTTGCAGACCTGGCCAACAAAGAGATTGAGCGCGCCAATCGTTATCATATCCACCTTTCGCTGATCATGATCGATATCGATTATTTCAAACCGATAAACGACAAGTACGGTCATGCCGTTGGCGACCAGGTCTTGAAACTGATCGCCGAGACGCTGAATAAATCCATTCGCTGCACCGATATCCTGGCGCGTTACGGCGGAGAAGAATTCCTGCTCTTACTGCCCGAGACCCCGCCCCAGGAAGCCGCCCAGATCGCCAACCGGCTTTGCAAGAGCCTGTCCAACACAGCGTTGGAAACTGGCAGCGACTCGATCTCCATTACCATCAGCGCCGGCGTGGCCGGTACCAAAGGCGGCATGAGCCTGAACGAAATGCTCGACCACGCCGACAAAGCCCTGTACGTGGCCAAAGAAACCGGCCGCAACCGGGCGGTACTCTGGAAAGAACATGCCTGATACAAACAGGGATGAGCCCTGGCGCCTGCGCATCAGGTTTGGGAAACAAGGCGCACTGCGCTATACCGGGCACCTGGACCTGCACAAGCTATGGGAACGGACCATCCGCCGGGCCAGGCTGCCCCTGCTGTACAGCCACGGCTTCCACCCGCAACCCAAGATCCAGATCGCCTCGGCGCTGCCGCTGGGATATGCCAGCCGGGCAGAATTGATCGATATCTGGCTGGAAAAGACCTCGGAACAGCTCGACCTCCCTGCCATAAAAGTCACGCTGCAGAAAGCTGCGCCGCCAGGCCTGGAGATCTACCGGATCGAGACAGCGGCGCTGCGCGGCAGAGCCCTGCAGACGCTGGTCCGGTCGGCCGAATATGAAGCGACTCTGCTCGACCTGGCGGATGAACAGGCGGTATCCGGGCGGCTGGCTGCGCTGCTGGGCGCCGAGTCGCTGCCCCGCGAACGGCGCAGCAAAGCCTATGACCTGCGGCCGCTGATCGAAGGGCTGCAGCTCACCAGCCCGGATGAAGAAGGTCACCCGCGCCTTTATCTGCGCCTGACCAACCTTGAAGGTGCGACCGGACGGGTGGAGGAAGTCCTGGACGAAATGCAGATCCCCCCGGAATCCGTCCGGATCGTACGCACCGACCTGATCTTCGAGGAAGACTGACACGCTGCCAAGGAGTCACCCAATGCCTTTCCTGGTTTCACTGTTCTTCGGTTTCGCCCCGATGTTCCTGTTCGCCTGGTTCGTCTACTGGCTGGACCGTTTCGAGAAGGAACCCCGGTTCCTGCTGGGGGTGGTCTTTACCTGGGGGGTCATCTTTGCCGCCGGGGGCGCATTCTTATTAAATACCCTGGCCGGGATCGGCGTGTTCATGTTCACCGGTTCTGAATATGCGGCAGAGTTTTCCACCGGCACGATCGTGGCCCCGATCGTGGAAGAGACCCTGAAAGGGGTCGCCGTACTGGCGGTGCTGCTGGTCTTCCGTCGGGAGTTCGACTCTGTCCTGGACGGGATCATCTATGCCGGGATCGCCGCGCTGGGCTTTGCGGCCACCGAGAATACCCACTACATCTACAATCTGGGCTACCTCGAGGGGGGCTGGGAAGGGCTCTGGTCGCTGGTTTTCGTGCGTGTGTTCGTGGTCGGCTGGCAGCACCCCTTCTACACCGCCTTTACCGGCATCGGGCTGGGGATCGCCCGCATGAACCGCAACTGGGCGGTGAAGATCTCTGCCCCGCTGGCCGGCCTGGGGACGGCCATACTGGCGCATGCCCTGCACAACACCCTGGCGAACACGAACGAGGTCCTGTGTGTGCTTGGCTCCCTGATGGACTGGGGCGGCTGGTCCTTTATGTTCCTGTTCATCGTATGGATGATCATCCACGAACAGAACCTGCTCAAGAAACACCTGGCCGAAGAGGTCCAGCTGGGGCGCCTGACCTCACGGGAATATTACACTGCCATTTCATTGCTGAAGCAGTCGGCGGCCAGGACCCTGGCTCTGTTCACCAGCCGGGGGGCGGCCACCCGGCGCTTCTACCAGGTGTGCGGGGAACTGGCCCATAAGAAAGAGCAGTCTCTCAAACTGGGAGATGAAAGCGGCAACAGCCGCATCATCCGGGAACTGCGCGGCGAGCTATCAAGCCTGACCAACCGGGTCGAAACCTGAACCAGGGGAAGCGAGATGTGGTAAAATCCGCTTCGCAATCAGAAACCTGCCCCCGTAGCTCAGTGGATAGAGCGTCGGCCTCCGGAGCCGAAAGCCTGAGTTCGAGTCTCAGCGGGGGTACACAAACCACCCGAGAATAATCTCGAGTGGTTTTTTTATGATTCGGTTCGATATCAGGTTATATTTAGAAGACTTGCCAGATTTTCAATGAGATTCCTATTTTTTTCTGAATATCCTTCGAGCCGCAGGTGCCATTTTTTACCATCGTTCGAGTCCAAAACAGCCCACAAGTGGTTTAAGCAAAAGGCAAATTGAGGAGTCCCTCTCTCATTGGGAATCGCTAAACTTAATCATGATCGGATAATCTTTCACCAGCAGATTATCGATGATCAACTTGTTGCCATTGACCTCAAACTCCAGTGGCTGGGTATAACCTTGCAGCACATCAATTCCGGTGACGGAGGCCGGCATATCTTCTTCGAAAGAGAAGATCAGGGTGGCATCGATACCGGGATCGTATTCCACAGCAGCATCGTTGGTCCACAGAGTGAACAGTTGGTCACCAGTGGAAAGCAAGAAGCTGTAAGACAGGATGTTATCCGCATCGCTCTCGATAGTTACATCAAGGTTGGCTGCCGTATGCCCGGCCATTACGGTGGAGAGGTTTCTCACGGTGGAGTAAACCAACTGATATCTGGCATCCACGTCTACACCGGCAGCAATATCCATCCCAAGATGCATCAGAATGCCGCGGGCATAGTATTTTGGCATTATCAGGTCTTCATAGGCCCAGGGTTGACCGGGATCGGCGTTCCGCAATCCCCGCCAGGTCAGTTCGTCAACCCGGTACTCCCCGGTGAACCCTGATTCGGAAGCCAGGGTTTTGATCTCCTTAGCAAACGTAGGATAGTTGTAATAATAGTTTGCCCCGTTCGAGAATGCCGGCGAGGGACCGTAGAAAGGATGCCAGGTCAGGCCATCCACAATCGGCATGATCTTATCCGCATCCGCAATTGTTCGCAGGTATGCCGCGGCATCGGGACCATCCGTGCCAGATGGAGCGCCGACAAAGATCCTGGCCTCCGGATCGATCGCTTTAATCTCCGGCACTGCCAGGGAAACAAGTGTGATGTAATTCTCCGATCTGATGCCCTGGGTGCAGGCAAAATTGTCCGGTTCATTCCAGATCTCGTACTCGTGGACTCCCCGTTCGCTGAGATACTCAACGATGTCCCTGACATACTGCAGGTAATCTTCAGTTTCAGGATCGCCAGGACCCGCATTAGCAAAGCGTTCACAGGGTATTTCACCCCCAGCGTTTTGTGCTTCCTTGCCCCAGAAACTGATGATGTAACTGATGGTCATATCCTCGCTTTGAAATGCATTGATACAGCTATCGTGGTTCTCATCAAGATACTCAGATTGATTGAGGTCGTAGGAGACTTCCATCTCATTGAAGGACAGGCGGATGCGTTTGATGCCCATACCGCCAAGGTTATCCAGAAATGGGGCACCTGCCCAGCAATATAACCAGCAGTAAGGGTAATATCCATGCTGGCTAATGCGGTTATCTTCAACAATATCCTTCGAGGAAAGGGAAGTCAGGACTTGCGCCGGAGACGTATTTCCTTCCTGCAGTTCGAGGGTCCAACGTTCACCCGGTGTGGGCAGAGAGAAATTGCTAGTGGCTCCGCTGGGTGTGGTGGCCGTGGCCTTTAGGTTTGGCCCTGAGAAGGGAGTACCAGCAGAAAAGGTAAATATATCATCCGGGTCAGCGGTGACGATGCCTTCATAGAATTCTGCCCACCTGTCCTCTCCGGAGAAGATCTCTACCTCACAGCCCGGGCAGGCCACCCCGCTAACCGTTCCAGATGGTTCATAGAAAAGGATCACCGGGGCAGCAGGCGGGCTTTCAACCTGTGGGACCAGTCGAAGGACAGTGTCCTCTCCATAGATCAGATTGCGGGTAATGGTGGTACCCTGTGTATCCCCGGTAGTAATATCGATGCTGGGAGCACCGCTGTAAGCGATCACATTATCAGGCCCGATGACATTTCCCGGGGAATGATCATTGATCTGAATGCCGGAATAGGTATTGCCAACAAGGCCATTGAACTCAATCCCAATCTGGTTCCCGGCAATGGTATGGTGGCTGCCCCCTTTCTGGATAATGATGCCATCCCGGTTACCAGTGATCAAATTACCCTGCCCCAGCGGTCCTGCGCCAATTTGAGGATCACCGCCAATGGTATTGTAGTGGGCATTCTCCCACAGGGTGATGGCGGTACCATCAAAATTGACAATATGAAGTCCCTGGATCGTAATATGTTGGGCGTTGACACTGAGAGCACCATAACCGCCACCACCACCGTCCAGGATGACTCCGGTATTGCTGGCGTCGATTGTCAGGTAGTCCTGGTTGAGTTCGGGCAGCGGCTGGAGGATGGCGATTGTGGCGGGATCATCTATTTTGAATATCTCTGGATTAAAGGTAATCGTGTCGTCAGGTTCTGCCTTGGACAGGGCTGCACGAAAACTACCTGCCCCGCTGTCCACTGTACTATCAACAACGAGAATATTCTCATAGAGAACCAGTGTTTTTGTGGGCGTGATGACCTTCTGTGGTGTTGATGACGGCGTAGGTGCTTGATTTGGCGGTGTGCAGGCAGTCAAGATCAAAGCGAACATATATAACAAAGAAAGGATTTTTCGCACAAGACCTCCTTTTGTAAACGATGTTTACCGCTAATCTAAAAGATTGTTTATTAGCCTTTTCTTATTAACATTATACGGCTAAATTTTTTCCAGCAGGCAGCGCCTGCTTTCTTTGACGATACAGATGTCTCACACAAAGCGTCTGAGTAAGGATGGCGAATGACCATTTCGCCATCTGAACACAGAGAGCAGCATTCCTCTGCATTCGTAAACGGTTGCTGGTAAAACAAAAACTACTTTGGCCCAACGCTTTGGTCGGCTTCTTCTTGAGCATTCTGGATATAAATATCCAGAGCACTTTTATCCACCAATCACAGTTGGCCGATCTTTGTGCCTTTCAATCTGGCATTGCGCAGAAAACGGCGCAGGTACCGGGTGCTGCAGCCCTTTGCACCGGTATGAAATTATTCAGAACTTGGGGGTTTTCATTTCGTTTTGGGGATTCCATCTCGATCTCACGAAGATCCGATCCTAAAAATAAAAATATACTTCATATTGATGTCATTCCCCATTCGGGGACAATGTGCGAGCCATTCTTCCCTGGCGCCGTCCGCAGCCAGGACAGGTATGGCAAAGCAATCTCCTGGATAATGAGAATAAGATGCAATTTTTGAGATTGCTCACCTGAACTGCACCGCACTGCGTTCGGTGTACACCTGCCCCGCTCGCGGGGCAGTACCGGGGAGTGTCATCGGGGAGAGCGCTCTCATCGCAAAGACATTCTTATTTTCAGGATCGGCACTTAATTGATTAGCCTCCCGGTGAAACCAATGACCAGCTTCATGAATTAGAAATCGTTTATAATCCGAAGCGAAAGGTATTCTCATGCAGGTATTAGGGATCGATATTGGCGGATCAGGGATCAAGGGCGCTCCTGTGGATGTGGAACAGGGAGTCTTGCTGGCAGAACGCTGCCGCATCCCGACACCGCGGCTCGCCAAACCCAAACCGGTTGCAAAGACGGTTGCTGAAATTGCCCGGCATTTCGAATGGCAGGGACCGATCGGCTGCGGGATTCCCGCCGTCGTCCAGCAGGGGATCACCCGTACCTCGGCCAACATCCACGAAAAGTGGATCGGCGCCGATGCCGCGGCCCTCTTCCGTGAAGCCACGGGCTGCCCGGTGACCGTGGTCAATGACGCCGACGCGGCCGGGATGGCAGAAATGGCCTTCGGCGCCGGTCGGGGCCGCAGAGGCGTGGTGCTGCTGGTGACCATCGGCACCGGCCTGGGTACCTCCCTGTTCACAAACGGGGTGCTGCTGCCCAACACCGAACTGGGTCATATCGAGATCAACCATGAAGACGCCGAACGATCCGCCTCCGATGCAGCCCGCAAGCGGGATCAGCTGTCCTGGGAAGCATGGGGGAAGAGGTTGGACATCTACCTGAAAACCCTGGAAAGATTGGTGTGGCCCGACCTGATCATCCTGGGCGGGGGCGTGAGTAAAAAGTATGAGAAGTTCCTGCCCTACCTGACCGTACAGGCGGAGATCGCCATCGCGGAAACCTTCAATGAGGCCGGCATCATCGGGGCCGCGCTGGCCGGCAAACCATAACCCCTGGGGGCTCGCCTTTCACAAGCAAACCCTCCCTAAAACCCGGCGCGGCGCCTCTTTGACAGGCGCCGCACTACCCGAATGGGTAAGGAAAACGGAGGCCGCCGCGCCTTCGATCCACCCCCAAATACCCCAAATGAGTAATAGGAAGAAGCGACCCGGACTGCTACAATCATTTTGGGACAACACCTCACGACAAAATGACCCCTAACGACTCTTCTCCGGTATGAGGATGAAAAGATGAGACTGTGCGCTCTGCAGCATGTACCCTTTGAAGGACCGGGCAGTATCGGCGCCTGGGCCAGGGCCAATGGCCGCCCGGCCCAACTCTGCCGTTTGTATGCAGGGGAACCCCTGCCCGAGGCCGGTGAGTACGACTGTTTGATCGTGCTGGGCGGTCCGATGGGCGTGTACGATGAAAAACAGTACCCCTGGCTGGTGCAGGAAAAACAGACCATCGAAACAGCCATCCTGTGCGGCAAGACCGTACTCGGCATCTGCCTGGGAGCGCAGCTGATCGCAGCCGTATTGGGGAAACGAATCACCCCGAACGGGAACCGCGAGATCGGTTGGCACGTTTTGAAGATGACCCCGGCTGCCAAAAACACCCGCCTGTTCTCTTTCCTGCCGGACCAGTTCCCGGCTTTCCACTGGCATGGGGACACGTTCGAAATCCCCGGGACCGCCATCCACCTGGCCAGCAGCCAGGCGTGCACCAACCAGGGTTTCCTGTACAACCACAAGGTCGTCGGCCTGCAGTTCCACCTTGAAACCACCTTCGAGACGGCTCGGGGCCTGACGGAATACTGCGCCAATGAGTTGGCCGCCGGGGAGTTCATCCAGCCGCCCGAAGAAATCCTGGCCGACCGCACCCGTTTTACATTGATCAACGGCTACATGTACAACCTGCTCGACCGCCTGGCGGCGCAGCACGAGCGCAGCGCGGCGCCCTGAGCATCCCCCTGATGAGCGGCTGCCCGCCGCCGGGAACGACCGCGTCTTCGGCGCGGTTGGTTCAGCGGACCAGGATCACCACCAGGTCGTTCACATTGGTCCCGGTCGGCCCGGTGACAAGCAGGTCCCCGGCGGCTTCCAGCAGCGGGTAAGCATCATTGCGCCGCAGGTGTACAAGGGGGTCCAGGCCAAGCGCTTCCGCTCTCCGGCAGGTGAACCCGTCCACAACCGCGCCGGCTGCATCGGTCGGGCCGTCGTTCCCGTCGGTGGCAAACGACATCACCGCCGCCCCATCGATCCCCGCGATACCGATGGCGGCCGAAAGGGCCAGTTCCTGGTTACGGCCGCCTTTCCCTGCCCCGGTAACGGTCACGGTGGTCTCGCCTCCCATGAGGACGCAGGCCGGAAGACCGGCGGGACCGCCCTGGCTGCGCAGGCTTTTCACAATGGCGGCTGCGAACTTCCCGGCGGCGCGGGCTTCGCCTTCCAGGTGGGTGGTCAGCAGCAGGGAGTTGTATCCCAGGGAGCGGGCCGTCTCCAGCGCCTGCTGGGCGGCCTGGCGATTCGAGCCGACGATCACATTTTCGACCTCATTGAACAGGGCCTCCCCCGGCTTGGGCGTCTCTGCAATTTCGCCCCGCATCCCTTTCTGGATATGCGCAAGGACCGGTGTGGGGATGCGGTCCAGCAGGCCGTATTCCCCCAAGACCCGGTGCACATCTGCAAAGGTGGATGGATCCGGCACGGTGGGGCCCGAGGCAATGCTGTCCAACGGGTCACCTACCACGTCCGACAGCACCAGGCAGGCCAGCCGGGCCGGCTGCGCCAGGCGCGCCAGCTGCCCGCCTTTCAGGGCATCCAGGTGCTTGCGGACGATATTGATCTCATTGATCGAAGCCCCGCAGTGCAGGAGCTGCGCCGTGACTGTCTGGAGATCGGAAAGGGAAATGCCCGCGACCAGGGCCGGCGCCAGCGCAGAAGCGCCGCCCGAGATCAGTACCAGCAGCAGGTCGTTCGCCGCACAACCCGCAAGCAAATCGAGGATGGCCTGTGAGGCCCGCACCCCGGCCTGGTCCGGGACCGGATGGCCGGCCTCGAACACCCGCACACCGTCCGGCGGCCCGCCGCCCGGAGGATGCGCGTACCTGGCGACCACGATCCCGGCGGTCAGTCTATCTCCCAGCACGGCGGCGGCGGCCCGGGCCATCCCGCAGGCCGCCTTCCCGATGCCCACCAGGTAAATATGATCCAGCGAATCCGCCTGCCAGGACCTGCTGCCAAGCACCAGGCGCCCTGCATCCAACTCCAGGTGGTGCAGGACTGCAGCAAAGGGATCAACAGCCAGCACAGCCTGTATGCGGATCTTTTCCAGGTCTTCCCTGAGTTTATCGCTGCCCTGCATGCAAGCCTCCTTGACTGGACTTCCCCTGCATCCCGGCGCCGAAGCCAAACGCACCGGCGCAAGTGTTTTTCTTACTGCTTCTTGCATAAATATCTAAACTTGGACCCAATCAAGCACCTTCAAATACCAGAATTTCAGTTCAGATATTTTCACAGCACACTGTAATTGTATCCATAAGTCAGCATATTCTGTATAATGATTAAGGAAGCATGTTCTGAACCGTGATGACAGGAGATCCGTCATTCAACAGATGCAGGATATCCCCGATTGGTTATACAAAGTGCTGGCTGCTCCAAACCCGGAGGTACAGGGCATCCGGGAACGCCAGAATGCCCGGCTGGCTGCGATCCTGTCTCTTTGCCTGCTTCTCATTTTCTCGATATACATGCTGGATTCGTCGCTGAACGGGAACCTTTCATCGACAACTGACCTGCTCAGTTTTGTGATCCTGCTGGGGATTTACTTTTTTTCACGCACAAAACTGCACAGCATCGGAATTCTCCTGCTGATGCTGCTGGTCCCTTCAAACACCTTTGTTAATATATACCTGGGGACCACCCACCACCCCCAAGATACCCTATATTTTCTGACAATTGGATACGGCCTGGCGGCGATTTTTTTGAGAAGGCGCTGGACTGTCCTATACTGTATTGGCAATGTGATCACCCTGCTGCTGACTCCCGGCTTCGCCCCGAAAGGGTTGATCGCCTATGAGGATATCTACGTCCAGGTGACGATCAACATCATCCTGGGGGTGATCGCTATCGTAGCAACCACCCATAAAGAAAATATCGAGAAAGAACGCGAACTCCTGACCCGGGAGAACACGACCATCGCACTTCACAGCCTGACCAGGGCGCTGGAGGTAAGGCACAAAGAAACAGCCGGGCACTCCAACCGCGTGGCTGATATCACTGTTGAACTGGCAAAGCGCGCCGGGGTCAAAAACCAATACACCCTGCAGCAGATCCGGGAGGGCGCCCTGCTGCATGACGTCGGCAAGATTGCCATCCCGGATGTGATCCTGCTGAAAGAAGGTGAACTGAGCGAGGCTGAATGGGAGATCATTCGAAAACATCCCCTGATCGGCTTTGAACTGCTGCAGGAGTTCGATTTCCTGAAGGATTCCCTGGTTATCCCGCGTTACCACCACGAGCGCTTCGACGGTTCGGGGTATCCGTACGGTCTGGCAGGCGGGGAAATCCCCATCGAGGCCAGGATCTTTGCGGTTGTAGACGTCTATGACGCCCTGCAGGAAGAACGTCCCTACCGCAGCGCCTGGCCGGAAGACAAGATCATTGCGTATATTAAAGCCGAAAGCGGCCATTTATTTGACCCAGAGATCGTCAGGATTTTTCTGGCGTATTTGATTGAAGACTGCCCCGCAGCAAACTGACTGCAAATAAACCCATTCGACATGTAAAAAACAACAGCCTGAGAAATTGACTGCATAAACAGGATTGTGGCGCAATCCAAAAGGTCGGACCCTCCAGGCAATGAAGCATGGACTCCCAGAATGGGGAAGATATTTGTGCGCCATTCGCGCACAATCTAAACCTAAAATAACAATAACCTTAATAATACTTGACTCAGAAAACGTTTTCTGCTACTATGTTTACAGCAGAAAACGTTTTCTGACATACCCAAAGGCACATAACCCAATGACCGTCAAATTAGAAGATATTGCAAAAGAAACCGGGTTCTCACTCTCAACGGTTTCCCGCGTATTGTCAAATAGTAATTACCCGGTTTCCGATCAAATTCGTGAAAAGGTACTCCATAGCGCTGAGAGCCTGGGATATAGCCCCAATATTGCTGCCCGAAGTCTGCGCACAGACCGGACTGAAACAATCGGGATCGTCGTAGATGATCTACTCAGCCCCTTTACTCCCCCGATCGTACGCGGGATTCAGGATTACCTGATCGAAAAGAATTACCTGAGCCTGATCGTAAACTCTGACTGGGATCCTGAACAGGAACAGGCTGCAATCCGGACGTTGATCAATCGCCCGGTTGATGGGATCATTTTTGTTGAATATTCCCACATGACCAGCGACGATATTCTAAAACAATCCAAGAAACCCCGGGTGTTTGTTCATCGATTGTTTGGCTCACCGATTAATAACTCTGTTGTTCCAGATGATTACTATGGCGCCAGGCTGGCTGTAAGCCATCTGGTTGCTTTGGGACACGAACGAATCGCATATATCAACGGGCCGGAAAACTGGCATAACTGTCGCGCCCGTATGAAAGGTTATCGCGACACACTGAAAGAGAATAAATTACCCTTTCGTACAGACTGGCTGCAAAGAGGGAACTGGGAAATTGAAAGCGGCTACGCGGCTGCACAGAAAATGCTGCAACTACCGAAACACCCAACAGGGATTTTCGCCGGCAATGACCTGATGGCCCTGGGGGCCATCTATGCAATCCAGGATTCTGGCTTGCAGGTTCCCAATGACATTGCAGTCGTTGGCTATGATAATCGCGACTTTACGAATATTTTCAGGCCGGGGATAACAACTGTAAATATGCCGGTCGGTGAAATGGGCAAAGTTGCAGCAGAGATCATATTGAGACAGATCGAAACAGGGCAAAAGGATGAAGAAGAAGTCAAGATCCAGGGGAATTTAATAATCCGAGAAACCTGTGGGGCTCCTGAAATGGATCGAACCAGACAGGGACCCGATCCCAGAACAATCTCGAGACGAATACTGTTTAACAAACAACCGGAAGAAGGGAACGATTAGC
>JAFGMV010000039.1 GCA_016927315.1 Anaerolineales bacterium
AGATAGACCGCCTGACGAGCTTTCATCCGTATGATATATTAACTTAACTGTCATAGTCAATTCCTGCTTGAATGGTAACGGGCTAACTAGCAATTGGGTTGACAAAGTTACAGTAGAACCTTATAGATTACAAATGTCACAAATAGTGTACAATTAATGACGATACCAATCTAGTCCGCAAAAAAATGACTTACAAGGGGGCCCCGGTAACCAAAACCAGTTTCCCAACCACAAACCAGTAAAAAAAACATGCTCTTGCCCGGGTTGCCTTTCCACAAACCCCGGTCAGTACCCTCCCGTTAATTATACACTCGAAACAGGGGAAGTATTATGCCTAAAAAACTGCTCGACCAACTGCAAGACGCCCTCCGCACCCGGCACTATTCCTATCGCACCGAAAAAACATATCTCGACTGGGTCCGGCGCTTTATCCTCTTCCACGATAAAAAACATCCCGATCAGATGGGCGCACCGGAAATCCAGGCCTTTCTCACCCATCTCGCCCGGGAACGCAGCGTGTCTGCCTCCACCCAGAACCAGGCCCTCAGCGCCATCCTCTTCCTTTACCGCGCAGTGCTCAGAAGGGAAGTCGATCCCGTCATGATCGCCAGCGCCCGCCGGCCCGAACGCCTGCCCACCGTCCTCACCCGCGGCGAGATCATGCAGATTCTAGACCACCTCAACGGCATCCATGTGCTCATGGTCCGCCTGCTGTATGGCAGCGGCCTGCGGCTGATGGAATGCGCCCGCCTGCGTATCAAGGATATCGACTTTGATTTCAAAACCATCACTGTCCGAAATGGAAAAGGGAATAAGGACCGCGTGACCCCCATGCCCGATTCCGTCGTCCCCGAACTGGAAAGGCAGATCGAACGCGCCCGTCTCCTGCATGAAGAAGACCTGCAGGCCGGTTTCGGGGAAGTCTACCTGCCCGATGCCCTGGAAGTAAAATACCCGCGCGCAGCCTCAGAATTTATCTGGCAGTATCTTTTCCCGTCGATCAGACGCTCCCTCGATCCTCGCAGCGGGGTGGAACGACGCCAGCATATCGAACCGTCTGCCCTGCAGCGGGCGGTCAAACGGGCTGCCCGGGAGGCCGGGATCAGGAAGCGCGTCACCTGCCATACCCTCCGCCATTCCTTCGCTACCCACCTGCTGCAGAACGGTTACGATATCCGTACGGTCCAGGAACTGCTCGGGCATAAAGACGTCCGCACCACCATGATCTACACTCATGTCTTGAACCGCGGCGGACTGGCGGTCAAATCCCCGCTGGACGACTGATCCCGTTATCCGGAGCGCAAATCGAAAATCGACAATCTAAACTCTGCTCTCCAAACCGGCCTGATCTTTCAGGAACTCCCTTAATCTGGGGTGATTCGCATAGACGCCCCGGTATTCCTCCGGCAGCAGGGAGGCGATCCGGCACATGATCTCGTCGGTGTATTCCTGCAGCGCCTGGTCTCGGTTCTCCCTCGGCAGCGGCGGCAGGGTGAAGGCTTCACCGATATTGACCGCCATCGGCGTTTTGCGCAGGCGTTTTAAATTTCCCATCAGGTGTTTGTCTTCAGTCCCCGATAACCCGACCGGCACGATCGGGTAACCGGCCTTGACAGCCAGGTAACTGACCCCGGGTTTCCCATCGATCAGGGCGCCGGTGCGGCTGCGGGTCCCCTCCGGTGCAATCACCAGGATGTTCCCGGCTTTCATCAGCCCCAGGATCTCGCGCATCGCCCGGATGTCAGGGTTAAAGCGGTCGATGAAGATAAAGTTCAGGTACCGTCCTAAAAAACGGAAGAGCCAGCGGTCTCGCCATTTCTCCGCCACCATTGTGATCAGGTTCCAGCGATCAAGCACATAGAACACCATCAGGCCGTCCGGCAGCCCCAGGTGGTTCGACGCAATGATGAAATTCCCCTCGGGAACATGTTCCAACCCGTGTATCTTTACCCGGGCAATCAGGTTAAAGACTGCCCGGATGATGAACCTCAGAAAATTTCTCATTCCCCAATTTTACATCAAAACTGTGTCTATTCAGCCAACCCCTTAGGGCAATCGCATTGGAAAAAATTACCCATCATAACGATGTCATTGCTTCGGGCTAATGCCTTCGCAATGACAGTTAACTCTTGTTTTTGACTGTCAATAATCCAAATGCGATTGCCCTGGCCAACTCCTCGATGCCGGGTGTACTTAAAATTATGCAGATTCCTAATCAACCTGCGGCATGTGTATCAGGGTGCATTGGTTATTCTTCGAACGGATTGTGCGGGCTTAGGCATTTTCTCAGTTCTGGAAAGTTATCCGGGCTAAACAGGAGTCGGAGGTAACCGGCGTTTACGACCTGAGGCAGGATTTTCGCGAAACACTCCCGCAGGGAGCTGTCTGCACCGTACAAAATTCAATCGCGGCAGCGTCTTTGCGCCCCCTCAATACCCGAATAACCCGACAGAAAAAAAACAACACAAACAGATGTAAATCGTGCAGTGGCAGTGTGATGACGTCTTTCCCGCCGGTTGAGGGGCAGGGGCGAGAGACATGTACCGTCTGGATTAAATCGACCCGCCGCTCGATTTAATCCGCCGCCGGGCGGATTTAAAGCGCACGGTATGTAATTGGAGCTGCAGATGGAGGGGGATACAAACCGGGAAAATGCCCTCTATGATTACCACACACTGCTCTTTTCCTGCTCCCCATACAGGCTCATGATCCGGTTGAAGGCCTGGGCGTCAGAATGGGAAATCTTTATCAGTTGGAAGCCGACATTGTAGAGGTTGGGGTCGTACTTATCGGTCTGGCGCCACTTGCTGCGCGCCACGAAGATCATAAATGACCTGTTCGATACTTCATTGTTCAGATCCAGGCGCAGTTTGAAATCCTGCCCGACAGGCAGTGCAGATTGGCAGTCGATCCTGAAGCCTCTCGGGCTGACATCCGACAGGTGGCCGATGGGTTTCCCGGTGCGTTCATCCCAGACCCGCATGTAATAAGAAAGGTTCCGGCGTTTCTCTTTACGGTTTTCAACCACTTTCTTCTCCTTAAGAAACACCGCCGCTCGGTTGTATTACAAACGGCAGTGCAGCCTTATTGTGCGCTGGTCGTGGCGGGCGCCTAAAATAAAGACCTTTTTTCTGTGGAGCCGTATTTGTCAACGATGATGCGGTAGATCTCGGCGTCTTCGGGATTGATTTCAACGATGTTGAACCCAACATTGTGGGTCCAAATATCGAAACGGTCGTGCTGGCACCAGATCGAACGGGCTACGAATGTGATGAATTCTTTGTCCGAAATTTCCGGGGTCAGGTTAAGGCGCAGGCGGAAAAGCTTGTCGGTCAAGATGGCTTCGCGGCTGTCGATCCTGAATCCTGCCTGGCTGACATCCGAGAGATGCCCGATTACTTCATCCCCATGTTCGTCGAACACAGGCATATAGTACCCAAAGGTGCGCCGTTTCTCGCTTCTTTTTTCGCTGATCTTATGAGGCTGCTTATCTGGTGGTAACCGCTTTCTCACAATCATCTCTCCTTTGTTTGGGCCTTATACCATAGTATAGGATAAGTTTCCGGGTTAGGCAATAACCAAAAGATCACCAAAAAATCACTTCCTGATGCTGCCTTTAGACCGCTTTGAATATATGGGTCAGGATGGTCGCCCCTGAACCGCCAATATTCTGGGCCATCCCGGTACGCACGTTTTCAACCTGGGTTTCGCCGCACTCGCCGCGCAGCTGCTGGACGATTTCGACGATCTGGTAGAGGCCCGTAGCCCCAACGGGATGCCCGCGCGCCTTCAGCCCGCCGCGCGTGCAGATCGGCAGGCGGCCTTTGGGGTGGATCTGGTTATCCAGCCCCAGCCGGGGTCCCTGGCCGCGTTCAGCAAAACCGCAGGCCTCCAGCGACAGGACAGCCATAATCGAGAAAGCATCGTGCAGTTCAAAGACATCGATCTCCTCCGGCCCCGTGCCGGCCTGGGCATAGGCCTGTTTGACGGAAGCCTGTGCCGCTGCCAGGACCAGCGGATCTTTCCGGGAATGGACGCTGATTGTATCGGTCGCGGCTGCCGACCCGGCCACCACCACGCTGCGCCCGTCGAGCGGGGCCTGGTCGAGGGGGACGATAAATACCGCTGCCGCACCATCCCCGATAGGCGAGGCGTCCATCAGGTTGATCGGATCTGCTACCATCGGGGCTTTCTGGTAGACCTCCAGGGTGATTGTGTTTTGCAGGCGCGCAAATGGGTTGTACACGGCGTTGGCATGTGCATTGATCGAGAACGGCGCGAAATCAGTGTGTTTCCATCCGTATTCGTGCATGTAGCGCCGCATGATCAGGGCGTTTAGGCCAACGAAGGAGACCCCCTGTTCGACCTCCCAATCGGCGTCCGCCGCAGTAGCCAGGGCGGCGGTCACGTCGTGCGGTTGCTGGTCGGTCATCTTTTCCACCCCGACCACGATGGCTGAATCGATCTCTCCCGAAGCGACCGCCATCAAGCCAGATCGAAAAGCAGCCGCCCCTGAGGCGCAGGCGGCCTCGATCTTGTATGCCTCGTCGCCCCACATCCCAATCCAATCGGCCAGGTAGGCGCCCAGGTTGTTCTGGTTATTGATGGTTCCGGACATCATATTCCCGACGAACAGGGCCTCGGCTCGCTCGCGCTGGGCGTCGTACAGGGTAGAAAAGACCGCCTCCCCGGCGATATCACGCAGGGAGCGGTCCCACCGCTCCCCGATAATGGTTTGTCCAATACCAATGATGGCAACTTGACGCATAGTACTCTCCAGTGTTTGTTAAAATATCCTTGATTCTAAATCCATTAGACTATCAAAACCTATCGAAATTCCACCAGGTAGATCCCATCTGTCCCCCAGCCGCTCGGGCACATATCGATCAGCTCGACATGCACAAGGTTCTTGCCGGGTTTGAAATACGAGGTCAGGTCGAATGGCCCTGCCGGGTAGCGGTGATACTGGCAGTCCCAGGTGACATCGAAATAGAATTCGCCCTGGCTGGCATCCGGATGGACGATTGAAATCCGCAGCGCATCATCGATGAAGATCTGGTTGATCCCATTCTCTGCACCCGCCAGCAGTACCTGCCCGCCGTTGTACGAAAAGGCCAGGTCTTTCGTCCAGACCGTTCGGCGCAGCCACTGCTCCCGCTCGATCTCTCCCCACACCGGGTAGATCAGGCGGGTGGGATAGAAGAACAACCCGGCCGGCGGTGTCCGCACCACAATCGGGGTGGGTGTGGCCGTCAGGGTCGCTGTTGGCGTAATGGTTGGGGTGAGGGTCTGCGTGACCGTGGGCGCAGCGCTGGGCGTGAGCGCTGGGCTGGCGGTGACCGCTGCAGTTGGCAGCGGCGTCCTCCAGCCGGAGCAGGCGCTCAGACTCAACAGGGCAGTGGTGAAGAGCAGAGTGTTAAATCTTTTCATTTACGTTATACTGGAAAATATCCTTGTGTCCCCGGCGGCGCTGCCTGGCCGGGGGCCCCGCCAATTGTAATCGAGGATAGATATGTCAGACCAGGGTCATCAGGATTGGGTAAACGCAGTGCTTGAGAACCTGGCCGGGGCCGGCGAATACGGCCGGCCGGCGGTCGAGTTCATCACCTCCGAGAAGGTCCACATCGGTTTTCGCCGCCAGGGTAAAAGCACCGGGGCGATGGTTTGGCCCGGCCGGGGCATCTACCTCAATCCGCGCTTCTATTCGCTTAAGACTGCTGCAGATGACCCGTACTTACTCAGCCTGGTGGCCCATGAGGCCCGTCACCTGCAGCAGGGATGGCTGACCACCCTGTCCGTCTACGGCGAACTGGACGCCTGGAAGCTGGGTTTTCGCGTCTACCACGCCCTGACCAATGCGCTGCCGGGTCCGGCCATCCGGGAACTGATGGGGCTGCCCCTCAACTGGGACCGTGCAGTACTGAGCCGGGCCAGCCGGCTGATGCGGGACTACGCCGGGAAGGGGTATTATTCCAACCTGCTGCCGCTCTACCCGCTGCACATGGAAATCGCCTACCGGGTAACCCACCGGCTGCCCGGCGACCCGCCTTCATGCTAGAGACCGGAAGCGCAATTGGATTATTTTGCCCCCGCCCTGCCGTTGCAAAGCGCCCTCCGCCCGGGATGTTCTGTAAAATTTCATGCATGGAACGGTTATTCTAAGGGCTCTTTGTCTGCCGTGCTTTCAATCCGCATATTCAAGCAGCAACTGCCGGGCTTTGACGGTCTCCCCGGTGGTTACATCGATTTTGCCGATGACGCCGCAGCGGCCGGCCCGGATGTGGTTCTTCATCTTCATCGCCTCGATCACCAGCAGGGTATCCCCGGCCTCAACCTTCAGGCCGGGCTTGACCACGATCTCGTAAATCGTCCCCGGCATTGGGGCCAGTACCTGCTTGTGACTGCTCCGCCTTGCCTTGGGAAAAGTTTCCGGCTTCCAGGTCATTCCGGTGAGTTCAGTCCCGGGCTGTAGTTTTTCGAGGTTTTCGGGCCAGACCTCGAAAGTCTCATCGCCTATCCGCGCCAGTACTGGCAGGTGGTCAATGTTGTCGACTTCCACTTCGTACGTCTTTTGTTTGATGCGGACTTTGATCTTCATCGTAGTTTGCCTCGTTTACGCAGGTGATCGAGCCTTCTGGCCAGCTGCCAGGCGCTGATATTGTCCTTCGGTGTCGATGTTTGTATGCTGTTCTTTGGCTGCAGGGCGAGCGCGATCGAGACGGCCAGGGCAGCGGCAAGTTGTTTTTCTTCGATATGGTTTGTCATTGGGTCGCTTTATACAGGAATATTACCATGTTTGCGGGGCTGAACGTCACTGGTTTTGCTTTGTAAAGCCGATAAGGCGGCCGCAATCTTCGAGCGGGTTTCGCGCGGTTCGATGATATCGTCGATATACCCGGCGCTGGCGGCAAAGTATGGATTGCTGAACTTCTGCCGGTATTCCTCCGTCAGCCTTTTTCGTTCTGCTTCCGGGTCTTCGGCGGCCTGGATCTGTCTTTTGTATAAAATGTTGACGGCGCCTTCCGCTCCCATCACGGCAATTTCGGCGCTGGGCCAGGCAAAGTTGATATCGGTCCCCAGGTACTTGCTGGACATGACTACATACGCGCCGCCATATGCCTTGCGTGTAATGATACTGATCTTGGGGACCGTTGCCTCCGAATAGGCATACAGTACCTTGGCGCCGTGCCGGATAATGCCGCTGTGTTCCTGGTCGACGCCCGGCAGGAATCCGGGCGAATCGACAAAGGTGACCAGCGGCAGGTTGAAGCAGTCGCACAGGCGCACGAAGCGGGTGATCTTATCGGCGGCATTGATGTCGATCACACCGGCCAGGTCGGACGGTTCCTGCGAGACGATCCCCACACTATACCCGCCGATGCGGGCGAAACCGATGATGGCGTTGGCGGCCCAGGCGGGCTGGATCTCCAGGAAGCTGTCCCGGTCGACAACGGTCTCGATCACCTCATGCATGCTGTATGAAATACTGGGATCGATCGGGACAATCGAGTTCAACTTTTCATCCATACGCTGCGGGTCGTCGGCGGGAAGGAAGAACGGCGGGTTCTCAACATTGTTGGATGGCAAGAACGAGAGCGTGTAACGGCACAGCGCCAGTGCGCTTTCTTCCGAAGGGGTCGACATATGCGCCGTGCCGCTTTTCGACATATGGACTTCAGCCCCACCCAACGATTCAGGGTCGATGACCTCACCGGTAACGGCTTTGATGACTTCCGGCCCGGTGATGAACATAAACGACTGCAGTTCGACCATGATGATCAGGTCCTGCAGGGCCGGGGAGTAGGCCGCGCCGCCGGCGCAGGGTCCCAGCATGACGCTGATCTGGGGGATGACTCCCGAATATTGGGCGTTCCGCCGGAAGATCTCTGCATAGCCCCCCAGCGCGCGCACGCCCTCCTGGATGCGCGCCCCGCCCGAATCGATCAGGCCGATGATCGGGCTGCCGTTCCGCAGCGCCAGGTCCATCACCCGGCAGATCTTGCGGGCCTGCATCTCGCTCAGGGTGCCCCCATAGATGGTGAAGTCCTGGGCGTATACGTATACGGTGCGGCCGTCGATCTGTCCGTATCCGGTGATCACGCCATCCCCGGGATATTTTTCGGTGGACATGTTCATTTCATCGCCCTGATGGGTGATGAAAGGTTCGAGTTCATGGAACGTGTCGGGGTCGAGCAGCAGGCTCAGGCGTTCACGGGCGGTCAGCTTGCCTTTGGCGTGCTGTTTTTCTATCCGGTCTTGTCCGCCCCCCTGGTTGACTTTGGAACGCATGTCGCGCAGTGCTTCAATTCTAGGGTCTTTATCCATTAAAAGTCCTTTTTCCATTCATGGTGCAAGCAGTATTGTACCCGGAAGGGATTATGGCAATCTGCAGTCAACCCTAATCTTACCCGGGAAAACTCTCAAAAACTATCTAATCTGTATCTTTTACGAAAAACTGCAAAATGACCAGCACAATGATGGCGCTGGCTGCCGAAGCAATGAAAGTGCTTTCGAATCCGGTGGTATCGGCCAGCCAACCGCCCAGCAATGGCGCCAGGATCGCAGCTGGTGCGGTCAGGGTGTTTGAAAGGCCAATATACAGCGGCCGGTCGATCTCCGTTCGGGCAAAATTCACTGTCATGGTCAGGCTGGTGGTCCAGACAGCCACGAAGGCAACTGCAATCAGGATGAAGACCAGGTAAAACCAGTTCAGGGTCGGGGCGAGCCAGGCCAGCAGGGCAGATAGCAGCGCCGCCAGGGCCCCAATTTGCAGGGCGCTGCGGTGGCTCCATCGGTCTCCCAACTGCCCCATGAGCGGGTTGGCCAGGATCTGGGCGCCCATAAAGACACTGGTGATCAGGCCGGCGGTCAGCTCGTCCATCCCGAAACGCCGGTTGGCATAGATGATATAGAAGGCCGCGCCCATGACCGCCATCTGGCCAAAGAAGCGCGTCGAAAGAAAGGCCACAAAATTCCGGTCGGTTTTCAATATTTCCGGTGCGCGTTTCCAGTAGACTTGCAGGTCTCCCGGAATTTCCTTATGAGGGTCGCTGGCTTCGCGGGTTAAACCGATAAATACGAACGAGACAGCCATCGAAACCGCTGCAGCCAGGAAGCATAGGGAATAATCCGTCGGGAAGGCGTACCGTTCCAGCAGCAAGCCGGCCAGGATGGCGGAGACAGCCGCCAGCGCATTGTATGCCGCAGCTTGCAAACCGAAGAAAGTGCCGCGCAGCTCCGGTGGAATGATCTTGGCGATCATACTCATCCAGGCGTTTCCGGCGAAACCGCCGCCCAGTCCCTGCCAGGCGAGCAGCAGGAAGCTCAATACCAGCGTGGCGGTACTGCCCAACTGTGGTGCAAACCAGGCCACAATCGCCAGCCCCAGGAAAGGGATGCGCTCCTGGATGGTGAGCAGCATGACCACCGGCTTGTAACGCCGCAACCGGGACACCCATCCGGCGGTCAGCAGTTGGGGCAGGTTCCAGCCGGTATTGTGGACGGCCGGGATCAGCCCGATCAGCACCGCCGATTGCGTGAAGTTGCTGATGAAGAGCGGTATGATCGTGACAAACGAAGCAAACCCGAGTGCGAAACCGAAGAAACCTCCATCCAGCAGGTTGACGGTGAAGTTGTGGCGCAGGTGTTGGTAGTCCTCGCGTGGATTGGATTTGGGTGGCGACTGCATGGGGGTGATTTTACTCAATTTGCATGGGAATGGATAGTGAGGGCTTTGGTGTAAGCCTGGCTTCCTCCAGACGAAGTGTCCTTGCGAAGCGGCGGGATCAATCTCCTTAACATACCAGCCCGGCTCATGCGAACCGGGCTGGTGGTCAGGTCTCGTTGGTTATGCCTGGTCTGGGGGAGTGGCCTTGCGTGGCTTCTTGCCCGACCTCTCGGTGCTGGTGGGCGCCGGTGTCCTGGTCCCGTCGTTTTCCTTGACCTTCCCCAGGTATTCCGGCAGTTCGAAACCGGCCATTTCTGAGATGTCCTGCAGCGGGGGCAGGCTCTTGAAGAGACCGGAGATGAAATTGGCGGTGGAAGACCCATCGCCGCTCCCGGCTGAGTCCCAGACGGTGATCTTGTCGATCTTGAGGTTGCTGATCGCTTCGACCTGCCGGGCTACCAGTTCTTCGAGCTTTTCGATCATCAGCAGGGTCGCAGCAGCCTGCGAGTCGCCGCCGACACTGTTGATCAGGTTGCGGTACCCCTCTGCCTTGGCTTCCAATACCTTGCGGATGCCTTCCGCCTCAGCCTGGTAGTTGAACAGGATACCATCGGCGTTGCCTTTGGCTTCCCGGCGGATGCGTTCGGCCTCAGCTTCGGCCGCGATCTCGATCTTGGTTTTCTTGATTTCTTCACGCACTACTTCTTCTGCGCGCAGGCGTTCCTGTTCGGCATCATAGATGGCTTTCTGGATGGTAACCTGCGCTTCATATCTGGCGACCTCGCCGCGCTGCAGGGCAGAAGCCCGCTTGATATCCAGTTCGGCATTGTAGTCGGCAATGTTGGCATTGGCGATGTTTTCGCCCTGGACGGCGTCGGCCTCCTGCTCCTGGACCCTTTTTCGCTGGTCGGCTTCGGCAGTCTTGCGTCCGATCTCGGCTTTGGCCATGGCTTCGGCAACCTTGATCTCCTGGTCCCGGATGGCTTCGGCTTCACCGATCGAGCCAAGTTTTTGCTGCTCGGCCACATCGATCTTGGCCTGGTTAATGGCCACTGCCGCGGCTTTCTTGCCGATACTGGCGATGTAATCTGATTCGTCGGTAATGTCGGTAATGTTGACGTTGATCAGGTGCAGGCCGATCTTGTTGAGCTCGGGTTCGACGTTGTGGCGGATGGCTTCCAGGAAACTTTCGCGGTCCTGGTTGATCTGCTCGATGGTCAGGGATGCGACCGTCAGACGCAGCTGCCCGAAAATGATCTCCTTGGACATGTCTTCGACCTGGCTGAGCGGCAGGTGCAGGATGCGTTCGGCGGCATTGGCCATGATCTCCGAGGTCGTGCTGATGCCCACAGTGAAGGTGCTCGGCACGTGGATGCGGATGTTCTGCTGCGAGAGGGCATTCTCAAGCGGGATGTTAATCGTGATCGGGGTCAGGTCCAGGTAGGCGTAATCCTGGATCAGAGGCCAGACAAAGACGCCGCCGCCGTGTATCGTCTTGCTGGAGCGTCCTTTTTCGACCTTCCCGTAGATGACCAGTATCTTGTCCGAAGGGCAGCGCTTGAAGCGGCTGGCCCAAAAGACAAACCCGAAAAAGAGTATGCCAACCAGGGCAATGATAGCGGTTACACCAAATGCAGCACCCATGATAATCCTCCTTGATTAAGAATATTGTACTTACGCGACTTTTTTAACAATCAGGGTTTGATTGTTCTCAACGCCAGTAACCTGAATTTTATCTCCTGTAAGGATCTTTTTATCATCTGCAGAGATGGCGTCATAGATTTTCAAGGCGCCCTGGATGGCGACCTGCACCTGCCCGGAGCCCTTGGCGGGAACCGTCAGGTAGACGGAGCCCTTTTCGCCAATCGCATTGTGGATCTGGATGGTGCCGTCAGACTGCAGCCGTAAGAGTTGGTTCAGCATCCAGCTGATCAGCCAGGCGGCAAGAAGACCGGCGCTGGCGCTTCCAAGAAAGGTCAAGAAACCGGGTGCGGACGAATTAAATAATGCCAGTCCAACCAGACCGAAGATCATAAAGAAGGCTGTCAGGCTTTGTAAGGACAGGAACTTGAAGCTGGCATCGGAGCCGTGATCGGTGTCGGCGCCTGCATCTGCATGCAGGTCCGTGTCTACACCGGTGTCGGCATCCATGCCGGGGTCAAAATCAGTGCCGATCTCGGCGTCGATCCCACTGTCTATATCGGTATGGTCAAAGCCTCCACCTGCAACCAGCATGATGGTGCGCAGGATAAAGAGCGTTCCACCGACAATCGTGGCTGCCCAGTAGATTATTTCAATCCAGGTTAAGTTGAACATCGTTGCCGTCCCGTTTCAGTTAGTGAAGTATTGTATGAATTATACAATGAATTTATGACAGGTTTGGTCCGTCTGACCGGCAGCCGGGAAGCTCTCCGGTTCACTTTGGTACTGGTCACTTTATATACGAAAAATCCTTGACAAAGTTGCGCAAATGAATAGAATTATATAAACGAACGTTCGTTCACAACAAGAAGGAGTATCATGGGTTCTGAAGAGTTATCCAAGGGTGAGCGCACATGGCTGGCAATCGAGGAGGCCGCTTACGAACTCTTTCTCGGGCAGGGGTATTCGGCTACTTCGATGCGGCAGATTGCAGACCGGGCTGGGATCGCCCTGGGGGGCATCTACAACCATTTCAAGAGCAAAGATGAAATCTTTGAATCCATTATTATCAACAAACACCCCTATAAGAAATTACTTCCCGGTATTATGGCGGCTGAAGGGGAGGACATTGAAGAGTTTACCCGGAATGCGATGCGGCTGATCGTGGAAGAGATGGGCGATAATCCGTACTATGTCAATTTAATGTTGATCGAGATCGTGGAGTTCAAAGGCAAGCACGGGGCAAAGCTTTTAGACGAGCTTACGCCCAAAGTCTTTCCACTATTTGAGAAGCTGGTCAAAACCCGCAAGAATTTCCGTGTGACCAACCCGGCTTTACTGCTGCGGGCTTTTTTCGGGCTGATCCTGTCTTACTTCCTGACCGAGATGATTATCCGGGATTCGGTGGTGAGCAGCCTGATGCCAAAGAACGCAGCCGAAGCGTACATGGATATCTTCCTGCACGGTGTGCTGAAAGAGAAGGACGGTAAGAATGTATAAGGGGCAGTTCATCCATCTCTTGCTCCTGGCTTTGCTTTTGGCTGCAGTCGCCTGGCTGGCAGGTGGGGAAGTGCTTGATGGGCAGTTGTGGGGAGTTGGTACACCGGTCTGGTTTTGGACCGCGATCCTTGTCCCGGTGCTGCACCAGGTGGTTGTCCTGCTTGTCTGGCGGGGACAGCTTTACCATCACTGGATGACGAACCGGTTCGGGAAACGGGGTTTCCTGGTTTACAAGATTGTATTCACGATTCTATTTGCCGCTCGTCCGTTGTCGATCGTGTTGCTGGGGATATCCAACCGGGGTACCCTGGGTGTATACCCGTACCTGGCGTACGGACTGGCAGTGACTTTGTTAATTCCGGCCGTCTATACCCTGTACTCTGTGGTCCGCTGCTTTGGAATGGACCGGGCCTATGGCGCCGACCACTTTGAGCCCGAGCTGTATCGCAGCCAGCCATTTATCCGGCAGGGTATGTTCAGGCACTCTGACAATGCCATGTACAAGTTTGCTTTCCTGCTCTTGTGGTCGCTCGGGCTGGTCTTCCTGTCGAAGGCAGCCTTACTGGCCGCTTTATTCAATCACCTGTATATCTGGGTTCACTATTACTTCACCGAGCTGCCGGATATTCGATTTATCTATGGCAGCCAGGCAGAATAGGAGACATATGAACTCTCGCTTATTCTCAATTATCCGTAAAGAATTTATTCAGATCCTGAGGGACCCGCGCACACTGATGATGATTTTATTCATCCCTGTCATGCAGTTGTTCCTGCTGGGGTATGCCGCAACAACGGACGTGAAGAATGTCCCCCTGGCGGTCTGGGACCAGAGCCGCAGTCCCGAGTCTCGTAAACTCCTGGACGCCTTTCGGGCGGCGGATTATTTTCGCATCGCTTATGATGTCGGCTCCGAAGACGACATCCGCGAATTGATCGAGAGCAGCGATGCCCGGGCCGGGTTGATCATCCCGCCGGATTACAGCCAGCGCTTGCTGGACGGGGATGCACAGGTCGCCATGGTTTTGGATGGGTCCGACTCGACGGTGGGCGCCACCGCACTTTCTACCGCCCGGTTGATCGGACAGTCTCACGCCGCCAAACTGATGCAGGAACAGGCTGCCCGCCTGGGACGTAGCGCCGGGGTGGAACCGCCGCTGGAAGTACGCACCCAGGTCTGGTACAACCCCGACCTGGTCAGCGCCTATTTCATGATCCCTGGCGTGATCGGCATGATCCTGTTTGCAATCACCTCCATTCTGACCGCCACGACTATTGTGCGTGAACGGGAACGAGGCACAATCGAGCAATTGATCGTGACGCCGATACGTTCGTGGGAACTGGTGGTTGGGAAGTTAATGCCATACGTCATCCTGTCCCTGTTCGATACCCTGGTGGTCCTGGCGCTCGGCAACCTGTGTTTTGGCGTACCCGTGCGGGGCAACCTGGGGTTGATCATTACCCTTTCTGGTCTGCTGCTGCTTTCCGGTTTGGGGATTGGCCTTTTCGCTTCTACAATTGCCAACACCCAGCAGGAAGCCATGCTGACCACCTGGATGACACTGCTGCCGGCAATCTTTCTTTCCGGGTTCCTTTTTCCACTGGAAGCCATGCCTGCCGTCCTGCGCTGGGTATCCTATCTGATCCCACTGCGCTATTATCTGGTAATTATCCGTTCACTGATGCTCAAGGGTGTCGGTGCGGCGGCATTGAAATCAGAAATTATTCCACTGGCTGTTTTTGGTATTGGAATAATGACCGCGGCGGCCTTACGCTTCCGCAAACGACTTGATTAGGAGGTTCATAATGCAGCACAAACGTCCCCCCGTCCCCGTAATTGTTGTTCTGTTACTGGCTGTGCTGGTTGGTGGTTACTTTGGTTTGCAGGCGCTGTTCAGCGAGAACAACGGCGGCTTGCAGGCTTCGGGAACGATCGAGGCTGTTGATATTATTGTATCTCCCGAGATGGCAGGGAGAGTTGTTGAAGTCCTGGCTGACGAAGGAGAGGTTGTCGAGAGCGAGTACCCGCTGCTTCACCTGGATGAAAGCCTGTTGGCTGCACAGCGATCCGCAGCAGAGGCCCAATTGGAAGCTGCCATTGCCGGAGCACAGGCAGCACAAGAGGCGTCTGGCGCTGCCCGGACCCAATACCAGCTTACACTCGAAGCAGCCCTGACCCAGGACGAGAAATCCCGTCTCCGGGACTGGTATACAGAAGAGGCTGACCGGTTTGATCAACCCGACTGGTACTTTACCCGTGATGAACAGATCCTGGCTGCCCAGGCACAGGTCGATTTCGCCTGGCAGCAGCTGGAAGAGGCCCGCGAAAAATTAGCCGGTACAACAGAGTCTCTTGAAGCCTCTGCGTTTGTTCAGGCCGAAAAGCGGCTTTTGGAAGCACGCCAGAATTACCTGATCACCAAGGATGTTGACGAACGCGCCGAGAATTCGGTAACCTCGGATGTTCCCAAGGGCCGCTACAATCGGATGCATTGTGGAACAAACGATGGATACTTTGTCGACAATGCACGCCTGACCAACTCCCTCTATGGCTGCACGGGCGATGAGTACCTTTCAGACAGCAGCCAGGTGTTATTTGACCGGGCTGGAGATGAATTGGAAGCGGCTCAAAAAGCTTACAACGATCTGTTGGATGCAGATGCAGCCGGTCTGGTGTTCCAGGCGCGGGCGGATGTCTCTGTGGCTCAGGAACAATATTATTCTGCGCTTGAATATTTGCGTGATTTACGCCTGGGAGCGAGCGCTACCAGTGTGGTCGCCTCGGAAGGACTCATGCAGCAGGCCCAGGCTGCGGCGGAACAGGCTCAGAAAGTTGTGGACCAGGCGCAGGCCAACCTGGAGTTGATCGATGTTCAGATTACTAAGTTGACCCTGTATGCCCCGATGGATGGGACAATCTTGACGCGCAACGTCGAACCGGGCGAATACGTCCAGCCCGGGGCAATGGTTTTTACTCTGGCCAACCTGGAAACACTGACTATTACAGTCTATGTGCCGGAAGACCGCTATGGTCAAATCAGCCTGGGGCAGCATGCGGCCGTTACGGTCGATTCTTTCCCCGGAGAAGCGTTCTCGGCAGTTGTGATTAATATCTCAGACCAGGCTGAATACACCCCCCGGAATGTCCAGACGGTGGAAGGACGCAGTGCGACTGTATATGCTGTCAAGCTTCAGGTCGATGATCCTCGGGGCAGGCTTAAGCCGGGCATGCCCGCAGATGTAACTTTCCATAAATAATAAGGAGCGCCGCTGTGGGTATGACAAAAGTTAACTGGCACAAGATGAAAAATATCCAGAAGATCCACCGCTTTCTGTATGCGGTTGGAGCAGGTCCGATCATTGGCAAACTTATACTCCTGCTGACCACCACTGGTCGAAAATCTGGATTGAAACGTGTGACGCCCGTCCAGTACGAAGAAATTGACGGCCTGATCCACATCGGGTCGGCGCGTGGACTGAAAGCAGATTGGCTTCGCAATATTCAGGCTGACCCCCGGGTTGAAGTCCGGGTGAAGGGGCGTCGCTGGCAGGGCACGGCGGAGATTGTAACTGATCCGTCCAGTTATGCAGATTTTCTGGAAGTTCGCCTGGAGCGGCGCCCTTATATGATCGGTCTGATGATGGAGAAAGCCCATGGCCTGCCGAGGCAACCCAGCCGGGCACAGTTAGAAAGCCTGGCCGGGGAAGGCGCCATGGTGGTGATCCGTCCCCAGCAGGAAGGATAGGAAGCCAGGATGACACTGCTTGTGGAAGCACTGCATTTGCGAAAAACATTTGGCGAAACAGTGGCAGTTGAGGATGTCTGCCTGGATGTGAAAGCCGGAGAGATCTTTGGGTTGGTTGGCTCAGACGGCGCCGGGAAAACCACAATATTAAGACTGCTGGTAGGGGCCATGCAGCCAGACCGGGGGCAGATTGAGGTCTGTGGGTATGATATCTCTAGGAATGTAGAACAGGCGCGCGCCCGGCTGGGATACCTGTCGCAAAAATTCTCACTCTATGAAGACTTAAGCGTGTTGGAGAATATCCGCTTCTTTGCCGAAGTCCGCGGCCTGGCAGCCAGTGAGTGGCTGCCGCGCAGCATGGAGATACTGGACTTTGTCGGCCTGGCGGAATTCAAAGACCGGCGTGCCGGGCAGCTTTCAGGCGGTATGAAACAAAAGCTGGGTCTGGCTACTGCGATGGTCACCCGGCCAACCCTGCTGCTGCTGGACGAACCTACCACCGGCGTGGACCCTGTAACCCGGCAGGATTTCTGGCAGATGCTGATCCGGCTGGTGTCAAACTCCAATGATGGGAATAATGGTCAGCAGGTCTCGGTGATCATCTCGACCCCTTACATGGATGAAGCCGCACGCTGCAGCCGGATTGGTTTTATGCGCGCTGGAAATATCGTTGCCGGCGGGACGCCCGCCGAGCTGCGAGCGCTGCTTACCGGTCGGGTGCTGGAACTGCGAGGTGAACCTCTGTTTCTGCTGCGGAAAATTGCCGGGGAAGATAAAGATGTGGAGGATGTCCAGATTTTTGGAGACCGCCTGCACTTGCGGATACGATCTGGAACAGCAAAAGAAGTCATCCGGCGTCTCCCACGACAGGTGACCAGCGGGCAGGGCAGGGTGGCTGCGCTTGGTATGGTCCCGGCCGGGCTCGAAGATGTATTCATTGCCCTCTCGGAAAGCAGCCATGGAGGCAGTTGAGATGGCCGGGCCGGTCATTGTGGCTGATAACCTGACCAGACGGTTTGGTGATTTTGTAGCAGTTGATCATATCTCCTTTGCGGTACAGCCCGGGGAAGTCGTTGGTTACTTGGGCCCGAATGGTTGTGGAAAAACAACCACCATCCGGATGCTGCTTGGCCTGCTGCAGCCATCAGACGGCCAGGCGGTCGTTATGGGTTACGATGCCTTTCACCAGACGGAAGAGGTGCGTGCTCGTGCGGGGTATATGTCTCAGAAATTCGCAATTTATGACGATCTGACAGTGCTCGAAAACCTGGTCTTTTATGGCGGCGTCTATGGGATTAATGACCGGGAGCGGATTGAAGAAACCCTGGGGTTGGTAGGCCTGGTTGGCCATGAGCACGAGTTGACTGGCGGCCTGTCAGCCGGTTGGCGCCAGCGGCTGGCATTGGGCATTGCCCTGGTGCATAAACCTCAATTGTTATTTTTGGATGAACCAACCAGCGGTGTTGACCCGACTGCCCGGCGAATCTTTTGGGAATTGATCTATGAGTTGGCTGCTCAGGGAGTAACGGTTTTTGTCACCACACACTACATGGACGAAGCCGAATACTGTGAACGGGTTGGGATTATGCGAGCCGGCAAACTGCTGGCCCTGGATACGCCCGCTGCGTTGAAATCAAAAATCCTGCCGGGGGATGTCTGGGATATTCACACAGACCAGCTGTTGGCAGGACTGGACCTCTTACCCGGACTGGGATCGATTATGCGGGTTGGTCTATCCGGTGATCACTTGCGTGTGATCTGCCCGCGTGGGCTTGGGAAACGTGAACTGGAGAAAGTAATCGCTTCAGCAGGCTTACAGGCGACAGCCGTTGAAGCAGGTGAGCCAACCCTGGAAGATGTCTTCCTGTCATTTGCTAAAGATTGATTTTTGATAAAGAAGGAAGATGGGTATGTGGGGATCTGGCAGGGTCTTTACCGAATCCCCGCATACAGTGGAAAGGATCACGGGGATGGATTATTCGAGATCGGGCTTAACGGGAATGATCAGCGCCATAACCAGGTATGCCAGCCCGATGATGCCCCCAGACATAAAAATCGCCAGTACAAACGCCAGGCGGATAACCGTTGGGTCAATATTGAAATATGCACCCAGGCCGGAGCATACACCTGCAAACATCTGGTTGGATGTATCACGATATAGGGATTTATAAGGTCCGGACATTGTAAGTTCCTTTCGTATCATAGTTGTACCCTATATACGCAGGATCGTCGAAATAGTTGCTGGCGTTGACGAACGGTTTTGAAAGCCCCACAACTGGGCGGCTCACTTTTTGAGAGGTCCATTTTTTTATTCCTGAACGACCAATACTTTTGCCCCGCGTATCTTTCCGGTTTTTAATTCAACCAGGGCCTGGTTGGCATCCTTCAGGGGGAATCTCTGGATTTCAGGTTTTATCGGGATCTCAGCAGCCAGTCTCAGGAAATCGCCGACATCTTTCCGGGTCAGGTTTGCGACACTCTTAATTTCCTTTTCGAGCCACAGGTGGGCCGGGTAATCCAGGCGGGTCAGGTAATATCGATCCGCTTCTTCTTTTCGGATGGCGTTGATTACCAACCGTCCCCCGGGTCGCAGGTTTGCTAACGCTTCAACAACCGGCTTCCAGGCGGGAGTGGTGTCAATGATGCAGTGCAGTTGCTCAGGAGAAGTATCCTCGGTATCCCCGGCCCAGACTGCACCGAGTTCCAGGGCGAATTTCTGTTCAGCAGGATTGCGCGTGAACACATAAACAGGTGTCTTTGGGAATTTATGCTGGCTCATTTTCAGTACCAGGTGCCCTGAAGCCCCGAAGCCGGTCAGCCCAAGAAACTGGCCGTCTTGCAGCCCGGTGAGCATCAGCGAGCGATACCCGATCGCCCCTGCACACAGCAAAGGTGCGGCCTGGGCATCTGAAAAGATGTCCGGGATGGGGTGTGTATAAGCAGCCGGTGCTTTCATATATTCGGCATAACCGCCGTTCACATCGCGGCCGGTGGCCTTGAATGAAGTACAGAGGTTCTCCTGCCCGGAAAGACAGAATTCGCACCTGTTACAGGCAGAATAGATCCAGGCGACGCCCACTCGCTGGTTGTTTTTGAATCCTGCAACGTTTTTCCCCCGGGCTTCGATATGTCCGATTACCTGGTGACCTGGAACAACCGGGAAGTGGGGAGGTGGAGTTCTGCCTTCGATTTCATCCAGTTCGGTGTGGCATACTCCACAGGCAGATACCCTGATCAAGACTTCCCCTTCTTCAGGCGCCGGTATGGGAATTTGAACCAGGTCGAGAGGTCTTTTGTTCGAGCGCAGGTTGCTCTGCGCTTTTAGAAGCATTGCTTTCACAGACTCATCCTATCCTTTGCTTCAGTATGGGTCTGGGGAGGGGAGTCAATGCAATTTGGACGGTTACCGGTCAATGAATTCCCCCGGTTTGACGAGGGAATTCTTCTCATGGACATGGATCCGCAGGACCGATACAGGAACAGAGCGGTTCACACCAAACCGGCGCCTGTCCTCCGCATACTTGCCTCTGGCAGGTACCATTATCGTTATTGCCTCCTTCTTCACAATACCCTACTGTAATTGTAAAGGTTTCACAGGCGATTTCGGGTTCCACTTCTCCGAGATCTGTAATGACGCAAAACCCGCTTGCCGGGTCGTAATCCGTTCCAATGGGGCAGCCCGGGTAAGCGTGTGGTGGAATTCCTGCAAACTCTGGGCTGGGGGTGGTGAAGAGTGCCGCGCAGCAGCCGCTGGGTGCGTGATAGGCAAAGCCTTCCGGGCAGAGCTCACTCGGCGGTAAGCCTGCTATGCAGCTGCCATCTTCGGGAACCAAGAACCACCCTGGAGGGCATTCCCCGCCGGGGTCGGGTGGAAGACCAGCAAACTCGCACATCCCGTCGACCAGCGCATATCCCGCCGCGCAGGTTGGAGCGAAATCCCCGGCCAGCATCACGGCTGGCAGGCAGGTATTACACAACTCAACCTCGAGAGTTGAACCTTCATGTGCTGTGCAGCCCATCGGGGATGGGCCCGCAATACAACCGGGGTCGGTAGAAACCAATTCTCCTGAATAGGTCACTGTCGCCCCGCCAGTGCTGGTGCCCTGGTCAGCACAATATTGGGTTGCTCGTAATTCGGGGGGATCTGCTTCACAAACGGGCAGATCGCCCTCTCCAATCGCTCCCGGGCTGCCCTCCGGTGGGAATGGAGAGACCCGCCCCGGATTAGGAATATGGGCGGTCAGCTGGCAGAACGGAGCGTATTGGAATGCGTCCGCACCGACCACACAACGGAACCCCAGGTCTTCCCTGGCGCTGTTGGGCTCGAGGCCAAACCGCAGGGCTGAGAGCAAGCTGTCCTCTCGGGTTGTGAAGCTGCTGCCGCGCACCACGCGCACCGTACCCTCTTCCGGGCCGGTTGGATTCACATCCGGTGATTGGTCGTAGTAATCATAGGCATACCAGTCTGCGGTCCACTCATAGGCGTTGCCGGCCATATCCGCCGCCTCATAAAAAGACAATCCTTCCGGGTAATCATACACTTTAGTGGTCTGTTTCAGTTCACAGGCTTCATAATTGAGCAGGCTGCAGGTTGGTTGGGCATCGCCCCATGGGTACGGATTCCCATTGGGCCCGCGGGCAGTCTTTTCCCACTGGGCTTCGGTTGGGAGATGGGCATTCATCCATTCGCAGTACGTCTGGGCCTGTTCCCAATTTACGCCGACGACCGGGTGGTCCTTTATTTCCGGGTCGAGATAGTTCGGAAAAGCCTCCCCCGACGTGGGCGGAGTGCAGATATTTGCGGCAACACAAAGACGGTACATGTCATTGGTCGTCATGGTTTTGTATACCCAAAAATCGTCAATGGATACGCCGTGCTGGGGAGTATCTCGACCATCATTCCCCATCAGGAATTCACCTTTTGGTACAAAGACCAGCAGGCTGTTGTCATACCAAAGCATGGTCGTACCCGCCTCGACGTCTGACCAGTCGATCGGTGGAAGTGTAGCCGGTGCACCTTCCACGCTTGTTATCGTTTCTGTGGCGGCTGCTGCCGGTGGTGGGGTAGACGGTTCGGCGGACAGGGGCAGATTACAGGATGACAGGATTGGCAGGAGCAGTACGACCAACAGACTTGGGGTGGGGATTTGTTTTCTCATGATGCCTCCTCATTTTTTTGTGCGACTGTCCGGATATTTTCTTTGCCAGGCTGTTTTACCATTACACATCATAATTCATCTGATGCGTGCTCACAGGCTTTTAAAAAATCCCGTGAGAGGAAATAACGGATTGTTTCAAGACCGAGGTTGTCTCAACGGTAAAACGAGCAGGTATCCGGCTGATAAAAATGCGAGCATAACTCCACCCTTGAATGGACGGCTTGTTTTCTGTGAGGTTGTGGTTTCCTCCTTGACCGTGGTGATATTCTCATTCGGCAGGCTTCCGTTCGGGTTCCGCGTTGGTCTTGGTTTTTGGGTTGGGTTTGGCTTCTTTGTTGGTGGGGAGTCTTTTGTTGGAACTGGCGATGAGGTCGGTTTTGATGTAGGTTCTAGTGTAGGATGGACAGAGGTAGTCGTGGGGATTGCCTGTGTACTGGTCGCCTGGAATGTGGGGAGTCCTGTTGGGGTGCCAAAGGTTGCGGTGGTTGGGGGCAGTTCGCCCGGCGTTATCCCGGGCGCCGTGACAGTTGGAATGGATGTCAGCATAGAGATTTCCAGGGTGGCGAACCGGTCTGCTGGATCTAGACCGCTGTCGTTCTCTACGATAAGATCGAGCAGCAGGCTCAGCTTGACTTCGGCGACCGGATCAAGGTCGTCTGGGCTGTAGTTTGCTGAATAATTGGAATTTATAGAGACCGGGATTTGTTCACTGCCCGACAAATCATAAAGCGGTTCAATCGACTGTGCGATCCAGGTATACAAACTGCAAATCATAATTAAAATGAGAAGTAAAACTGAAAACCCGAACCTGGAGATGTTTTGTTGGCGATTTTGTTCTTTCATCCTAATTTTCCTCGGATGGTCTCCAGGAATACGGCCGCAACGTTGGGGTCAAATAAATTTCCGATGCCTTCCCTGATTATCTTTTCTGCTTCCTCTCTTGTTCTTGCGTTATGGTAAGGTCGTTTTGACCGGACTGCGTCCCACACATCAACAACGGTAAATATTCGCGCAGCTAATGGTATCTCTTCTCCCTTTAATCCTCGCGGGTATCCGCTGCCATCCCAATATTCGTGATGGCAATAGGGTATATCGATCGCGTCTTTCAGGAAATTGATATTAATTAATACATCGTAAGCAATTTGAGGATGATCACGAACAATACTTAACTCTTCCACGGTCAATGGCTCTTTTTTTAAAAGAATTTCGTCTGGAATAGCCAGTTTGCCGATATCATGAAGAAAGGCCCCGCGGCGGATATTAACCAACTCTTCTTTGCGAAAGCCAAATTTTTTTGCTACCCGTAGGGTCAAATCTACAACATTAAGCGAATGTTCGAAAGTTTCCCGATCCCTCAACTCCAGGGTCCGTGCCCATCCCTCGATTGTACTTTCGTAGGCATTCATAATTTCTGTTTTCGATTGTTGGAGCTGCCTCGCCATTGTATTGAATTCTCGTGTCAGCCGGGTTACCTCGTCGTTACCGGTTGCCTCGATCTGAATGGCAAGGTCTCCGTTTGCAATGCGTGAGGCGGCTTTTTCCAGTTTTCGTATGGGTATGCTGATCAGGTTCGAAAGAAAGCTCCCTACCGCTATCGTAATTAATATGGAAATCAGGATGATTGTAAATATCCGTATCCAGGTAGTATTACCCATCCGAACAATGAAGTTTTGGGGAAAAGAGGCCCCGATTACCCCGATATTCTCTTGCCGGGCTTTCCAGACGCCTAAAACTTCGTTGTATTCTATCTCTGAAGATGACAGCGATCGGATCAGGCTCGAAGTGCTGTGTTTTTCGATTACCCCGGATGAAATTGAGGTGGAAAGCTGGGGATCTTGCAGGAAGGTTGTCGCCAGTACACGACCTTGCTGATCGTATAGCGTGATTTGTGCCAGGGTTTCCTTACGAAGATTACTTACGATTTGGTTGGCTGAGCGCCCTACCAGGATTACCCCGCCCAGTTTATTGTTGTCTTCAAATACCGGTCCGGAAATAAAAAAGTAAGGCCCTAAAGGAGTATCGTAGATACCAGGAAATTTATTCCCGTTTGGATCGTTTTTATTGTTGATAATGTCCAGGACAATTTGCCAGGACTGCATCGTTTCGTCTCCCTGGGTGTAAGTATATTCTTCGATTAATCCTCCGGGGCGATGGTACATTGACATGATCGCAACCCCCTTGAGATTCAGAACGATCACCGCTTCTTCCTGGGCGTTGGCTGCGATTGGTAAGATCAGTGAGCGTAATGTAGACGGGTCTTTTTCCAGGATGGCCTGTGTGAGGCCTTTGGTATTTGAAATCAGACGCAGGGTTTCAAGCATCTGGTCTTCCTGGCGGACCAGGCCGTCGGAAGATATTTTCCCGACTTCAATTAATTGGTTTACGAAACGTTCCTGTATCGATTCGGTTGCAATTTGCCATGCCATATATCCAGCAGCCACGGCAAGTGTCAGCGCCAGCAACAGATACGGCAAGATTATTTTTGAGCGAATGGAAATAAACCGATCGCGAAGGAAGCGCGACATCTAAAGCTTCTTTCTCACTACCACACTGCCATTTTCACACTACTATTCAATGAACACCTGGTCAAAGTTCGCTATTGTTTATCTTATATTAATATATCGAAACAAATATTACAACTTGATTTTATTCCCCGATTATCTGAACGGTTATTTTTCGGTTGCGCGGGCGTACATCGAAGTCTATATATATGATTTGCTGCCAGGTACCGAGTGTCAGACAGCCGTCAACAAACGGGATGGTCAGTGAAGGACCCAGGAGAGCCGCACGAACATGGCTGTGCCCATTGCCGTCGTGCCAGCGAGCGTTATGCGCATAGTCTCGGTCTTCGGGGACCATCTCGTTAAACAGGCGCCGCAGGTCACTCAGCGCCCCCGCTTCATATTCGATTGTTGTCAACCCGCTTGTGGAAGAAGGGCAAAAGAGCGTCACGATACCATTCTGCAAGGCGCTTTTCCTGACAGCTTGTTCTACTTGTGGGGTAATTTCATGGATGTCGGCATTGCCCTGGGTGCTGAGGTGGACATATCGGGTTTCTATGGTCATGTAATGATCTCCTCTTAGGAAATGTTTTTGGGGTGCAGGGGGGCGTTAACGGCGGCGCTTTTGCTTTCTATCCCCAATTTTATCAATGCGAACGACAATACTCCAGTGCTTCCTCCAGGGTTGGAAAGACCAGGGTGTCCAGGTACCCGAACAAGAGATTGCGGAGCCCTGCCGCGGCCTTATAGGCCAGTTCACTTTCTGTGATGAAGATCAACTTTTTGATCTTCGGATGGTGCCATAAGGGTTTCTCCCCCCTGGCGCCGATGGTAGAGGCGCTGATGATATCATCGAAGGTTAGTGTGAGTACGCGGATATCTACTATAAAATATACACGAAAACCGAGCGAATCGAGCATGGCATGCGCGTCCTGGTCAGAAGCTGGCATGTCCCTGCTTATCGAATATCCGGATTTGATTGTCGAAACGATGATTGGTTCACCGGCCAGGAGTTCATTCTGGTAGAATTTTTGGGGGGGCTCTCTTTTTTTATCAGGCATTGTTATTGTGGTGAGATAATCAGCGCTCTCCAGGTGCTGGTCCACCCCAGCGAATCCACAGTGGTTCAAACCTTGAGGGAAACATAAAACGTCAATACTTACAATCTATCATGATCATAGCAGAAAATGGTTGTCGATGTGAAGTTGCCGCTGTTTATGATTTTTGTTTTCCTTTTTGTATGACTTGCTCGCCATATTTTTCTTTTAATGAATCAATTGCTTCTTGCAGCAGCCGGGATTTCTCCTCATCATGATCCCAAAGAGAAAGCTGCCTGATTGGCGGGCCTAACCCGCTGACGCCGACGCCGATCAGCCGCACTGCCTGGCCGCTATGGCGTACCTTTTCCAGCAGGTCGAGTGAGGTTTTGATGAGCACACTTTCCTGATCTGTGGGGTGCGGCAAGGTAACCTGCCTGGTCAGGGTTGTGAAGTCGGGCCAGCGAATCTTGATTTTTATTGTAACGCCGGCCAGGTTAGATTCCCTGAGCCTTGTTGAGACCTTTGACGCCAGGGCTTGCAGTGTATCCCGGACTACTTTGTCGGAGCCGATGTCACGCGCAAAGGTCGTTTCCTGGCTGATTGATTTTATCTCGTGTTCGGTTACAATCGGGCGATCGTCCTGTGCTTGCGCTCTGAGCGCCAGTTCTCGGCCATGTTCACCGAAACGGTGGATCAGATCTTCTGCAGGCCAGGCAGCAATATCCCCAATGGTGCGGATCCCCAGGTCTGCCAGGCGCGCCGCTGTCTTTGGGCCTACGCCCCAGAGCATCTCGGCTGGCAGGGGCGCCAGGAAGCCTGCCTCTGTACCGGGCGGGATAACCGTGATTGCGTAAGGCGGACCGGAGCTTTGGGCCGCTTTCTTACCGACATCGTTGGCTATCTTTGCTGCCAGTTTATTGGCTGCAACCCCCAGCGAACAGGGCAGATCGAGTTCGTCGCGTATCCGGGCCTGTAATCGCCGTGCAAGTTGTTCGGGATCATCCGGAAGGTCGCTGACATCCATGAACGCTTCATCGATTGATATCTGTTCAACCAGTGGGGTTAGCTGGTATAACCGTTCCATTACTTGCCGGGAGGCTTCACTATAGGCGCGATGCCTGGCGGGTACAACCACCAGGCTGGGACACAGTCTGAGCGCCCTTGCCGTGGGCATTGCTGACCTGACTCCAAACTGCCTGGCCGCATAAGAACAGGATGAAACCACGCCGCGCTGCTCTGGTCTCCCGCCAACCGCGAAAGGTCTTCCGCGCAGCCCGGGGTCGCGCTGTTCTTCTACGGCGCAAAAGAAGGCATCCAGGTCAAGGTGTAAGATCTTTCTGGGCATGGTTGTATTATAAGGTGTCTTGATTGGTCAAAAAGTCGTATTGAATAATTAGCTATCCGCATATATACTATATCTGGAACTCTTCTGTTAGCTGGCGTCCATATTCGGATTAACTTTTTGATTGGAGAGATCCCGAGGAGGAAGTATGAAATTGTTATTTAGAATAATGTCGGTTTTTATACTGGCTGCAATGATGGTGACTCTGGCGCCGCCGGCGCCGCGTGTTTCGGCAGCCAGTACCTGTGATTGGGCGCAGTTTATTGCAGATGTTACTGTACCGGATGGGACTTATTTCGCTCCTGGGACTGCATTTGACAAGACCTGGCGGTTAAAGAATATTGGCACCTGCACCTGGACAACCGCTTACAAGCTGGTTTTCGTTAGTGGTTCCCAGATGAGTGCGCCCGCCGAGGTAAACCTGCCGAAAAATGTCGCCCCTGGCGAGACGGTCGATGTAACCGTCAGAATGACCGCACCATCCACGGCCGGTCACTATCGCGGCTATTGGAGGCTCAAAAACTCATCTGGCGTGCTCTTCGGTATCGGCTGGAATGCAAACAGCAACTTCTGGGTTGAAATAAATGTAAGCTCGAGCCAGACTTCATCGTCTACCTATGATTTTGCGGCAGAAGCCTGTAGTGCAACCTGGACCAGCAGCGCCGGGATACTTCCCTGCTCTGGGGTCGATGGAGATGCCAGGGGCTTTGTCATAAAGCAAAATAACCCTAAAATTGAAAATGGCACCCAGGATAGCAGGCCGGGCTTATTGGCAGCGCCCCAGAATGTCTACAACGGCTATATCCAGGGAGTTTTTCCGGCCAGGGTCGTCCAGAGCGGTGACCGCTTCCAGGCTTTGGTCAGTTGTGAGTATGGGGCTGCAAATTGTTACGTAACCTTCAGGCTGGACTACCAGATTAACAATGGTCCTGTGTATACATTCTGGTCTTTCAGGGAAAAGTACGAAGGTCTTTATTACAATGTTGACCTCAATCTGAATTCTCTCGCCGGACAAAACGTCAAGTTCATTCTAACGATCCTCTCGAGTGGGGTTGCCAGCGGCGATCGTGCTGTTTGGGGCCATCCCATGATTACCAATGCTGGTGTGACCCCCGTAACTCCGGTTGTTACAGTGACCGGTACCCCTCCGACGGCGACGGCCACACTGCCGCCATCCTCTTGCACGGACAGAGCGACGTTTATCTCCGATGTCACGGTTCCCGACGGTTCTCTTTATGCAGCGGGTACCTCGTTTAAAAAGACCTGGCGCTTGAAGAATTCCGGTACCTGCACCTGGACAACCGACTACGACCTGGTCTTTTCCAGCGGCGAACAAATGGCTGCAGCCTCTCCGACAGCCTTCCCGACGACGGTCGCTCCCGGTCAGACGGTTGACCTCAGTGTGGATATGACCGCACCGGGCGCAGCCGGAAGCTACCGCGGTTATTGGAAGCTTCAGAATGCACATGGCTCGGTCTTTGGAATTGGCTGGAATGCCAATAGTGCTTTCTGGGTCGATATCCGGGTGACGGGGTCGAGCTCGGGCGGCACACCGACATCAGGTACCTATGACTTTTATGCCAGCGCCTGCGACGCGGTGTGGACGAACGGTTATGGTCAGACACTCCCCTGTCCCGGAGCAGAGGGAAATGCGGGCGGCTTTGTCCTGAAACAATCCTCCACCAAGCTTGAAAATGGAACCACGAGTTCCAGCCCGGGTTTGTTAACGATGCCCCAGGCGGTTTACAACGGATATATCCGCGGTACCTACCCGGCCTTCCGTGTTGAGAATGGCGACCGCTTCCAGGCTATGGTCAACTGCGAGTACGGCGCCGTCAATTGCTATGTCATCTTCCGGCTGGATTACCAGATCGGCAGCGGTCCGATCTATACCTACTGGTCCTTTGCAGAAAAATACGAAGGCTGGTATTACAATGCGGATATTAATCTCAGTTCTTTGGCCGGACAAGACGTAAAGTTCATGTTGACGATACTCTCGGCTGGTTATTACAGTGGGGACCGGGCGTTGTGGGTTGCGCCTCGCATCTACCGTCCGGGTTCTGGTTCTGTAGCCACCAATACGCCTACGGTAACTGCGACGGTTCCCTCTTCTACGGCAATCACTGATACCCCCACCGTGACGCCGACCGTGCCAACGTCCACACCAACGATCACGCTGACGCCCTCTAACACACCCACTTTTACACCGACGGTGACAATGATCTCGGGAGGCGCAGCTGATACGGATACCCCCACCCCCACCCCGACCCTCACGCCAACACCGTAGCAGGGACAGGACATAGTATTTACAGGCGCCCCGGCTGTTTGGTCATGCCGGGGCGCCTTTCTACTTAACCAACCAGCCGTTTCTACCCAACATTTTTTGAATAAAGCGCCGCGTCTTCTGTACGAGCAAGGATTTGAACTTGTCGCAGTTATATCTCAAAGGGGGGTTCTTTGGCGAGTGACTGTATCAACTCGCTGGTCGCCTGCAGCTGCTCCCTTGTTCCTTCGACTCCCAGCCAGATACATCCCTCTGCACCGCCCACGCCGCCTGCGGCAACCAGTTCTGCGCTGGCGCCAGTCAGGGTTTGGATTGCATCGATTTCGGTGAACACTTCGCCGGGCGCCGGCCAGAGCCGCAGCCCCTGGCTGTCTGGGGCATTGACGCGGTTGGCGATTGCGTTCAGGTCGCCGGGAATGCGCTTCTCCAGACCGACCGGCAGGATCAGCCGAACCCGCTTGCCAAGCACAACTTGCAGGATCGAAGCAATGGTGCCGCCCCTGGGGTGACCAATGAGTATGGCGGCCTGTCGGCGCTCGGCATCCAGTGCGTTAGCCCCTTTCAGGATCACATCCCCGCTTTCCAGGGTATCGACCACGTCGAAAATGGTCTTACCCTTCATCCAGGTCCCCTTTGAAATAACCACATCTCCGGGGAATTCGCTTTCGTCCGGCAGGCGGCCGGTTTCCGTGGTGGGGAGTTTGGGCGGCAGGGTGACGCCGCGCACAAACTTCCTGCGGTTGAAGGCGCCTCCCATTCCAAGCGTATTCAATATTTCCTCGGCTATATAGCCATTGGTGGTTCCGGCCAGGATGACCAGGGTACGGGATTCTAAAATGACTTTGATGTCAGGGTGTGTTGACAGCGCCCTGGCAATCAGGCGTTTTCCCGCTGAAACTGTCAAGCAGAATTGTTTCATTTTATCCTTCCTGCGTGATGATTGATGGTTGCGCTTGGCAAGTATCGCACAGTTCACCGGGGAAAGGTTGATTTATTAAGGAAGTAGTTAAAAGCCTGACGCCCTCTGGGTATTAACGCCACTCCCTGCGCCGTCCGTGCGCTCGCACACGGGGAGGGGGGTTGCCATACGCTATACCTGTCCTGGCAGTCTGCGCCAGAGGGCAGGTATTATCTCGCTTTGGAAATGGGCCCCACGGGATGCTGGAAAAGAACGAAAGAAAAGCAATGAAATCCAAAAACCAACACGAAAACTGGGATTGTGTGCAGGCTGATCTTCTTGAAGTGCTTTTTGGCTGTCTATTTCAGGCTGCAGATCATATCCTGACCACAACATTGGGGGGACTTTATCTTTCCATGCCCGTTAGGGCATTCCGAAACCTGGACGATGGTTCCGTCGTCTTTTGTGATACTGGCATTGACAAGGGGTGCGCCGCATTTTCCGCAGGCAGCGTTTACGCTCATGCCACACACCAGACATTCGTAAGTAGCCATTTGATACCTCCAGCTTGTATAAATATTACTGATTTATTTAAGATGGGGTTTGCCGATTGATCCTTACCCGGTCCCGGTTGAGCCTGTCTTCCCATCTGGTTTGGCCAGTTTTAACAGCTCTTGAATCTGGTGGCGGGTACCCAGGACAATGATCAGTGTGCCAGACTGCAGGGTCATATTGGGGCCGGGATGTGTTCCATAAGTTCCGTCCGGTTTCCGGCAGGCGAGTACGGTGACCCCCAACCGGCTGCCGAGTTGAGCTTCCGAAAGGGTCTGGCCGTCAAGGACTGAGCCCTCATCGATATTAATCTGTTCCAGCAGCAATTCCAGGCCTCCGGCGTGGGAGACTTCGTCTAGGAAATCGGCTACATTGGGTCGCAGGACTGTCGTGACCATTCGCTTTCCGCTGATCTGGTAAGGCAGGATGGTGCGGTTGGCTCCCGCACTAAGCAGTTTCGGTTCGGAATCCTCATAATTGGCTCGGGCGGCAATAAAGATGTCTGGGCGCAGGCTGCGCGCCGTCAGGGTGATGAAGACGTTTTCAGCGTCGGTGCCAACGGCGGTGATCATTGCCCGGGCATTTTCGATGCCGACTTCCCGCAGCGTTGTCTCGTTGGCCGCATTGCCTTCCATTGCCAGGTAATGATGTTTCTGGGCATGCGCAATACGGTCTGGGTTGTTGTCGATGACAACAAAGGGGACCCCTTCGTCCGTGAGTTCTTCTGCTACGTGGTGCCCGACACGACCAAACCCACAGACGATAACGTGGTCTTTTAGGGTTGATAACATCTGTGCATATCTCCTGTGTAACCAGAATGTGCGCCACTCTCCAGACATAAAGAAATCGGCTGCGGTCGTGATTGAAAAAGCCGCCAGGCCTCCGCCGCCGACAATCAATCCGATAGTGAACAAGCGGCCTGTGGAGGAGAGGGTGTGCACTTCGCCGAAACCCACTGTACTGATAGTGATCACTGTCATATACAGTGCATTGACCAGACTCATCTCTTCCAGCCAGTAATAACCGGCGGTTCCGATGAGCAGCAGCATCAAAAAGGTGATGAAGGCTGCCAGGAATCTGGTTGGATAACGGGGTAAGCGTTGGCCCATTTGTTAATTATAGCGGTTTTCAGGAGACAGCCATTCTATTTATTCATCCGTTTTTATCCACTCCCTGTCAGGGACAGGATTTGTTACCGCTGACTCTAAATACGATCCGGCTGCGTGTTCTCCCTGCTGCGGCGGCAGACCCCCGGCCAGGGCTTCACCCGGACGCTGGAAGGCCGCATGGCCCAGGCTTTTTCCTGGTCAGAGTCGCACAGAAGGATACAGAGACCCTGGCGCTGTTGACAATCCAGATCCAGATGAACGCACCTGGAAGTTGCCTCACCAGGGTTTCTTTTAGCCCAAATGCATTCCCGGCGCACACGAACAGGTATGCCCACACAAGCATCCGCCGGAACTTGAAAGAAAGCGGATCGATTAAGCCCAATTGAGCGGCCAGTTTATCCGGGAATTAGCTGCTGCCCGGTCGGGTCTGGATGTGGAGATTCAGACGCAGCTAAAAAATGTTTTCCCGGAGGCGATTCGTCGATAGAAAGAAGCCCGGTTATTTCGGGTGTATTGGCTGATCGGCATCCAGCGAGAGGCGCGATCCCGGCGCAAAAATATTATCAGCCAAGGCTAAATTTGAGCACAGCTCCAGGAGGAAACCGGCTGGCTGGCGTCTTGTTGCGCCTTGGTTGTGGATGGAGTGAAGGCAGCCCAGGGTGAAAACTTGAATATCCCACAGAAAGAATAAAACCATTCTCGCTCCGGTATATTATGTAGATCACCAGACGGAAGTTTTCTGGGTGGTAACCGGGAATTGAGGGGAGATGGATTTTTCTGCCGCGGGGCAGGGGGAGATCGTTCGGGTTTGTTTGGAGCCTCATTTTTGACGCAGGCAGGATTAGTACGGACAACGTCTTTCTTGAGAAATTCAAGGCAGCCAGGCGCCCGTGAAACTTGTTCTTCTTTTCGTACAGTGAGAACCGTAACGGTCATGGATTGTGCAAAAAACCGATGTAGAATAGCAGATTTTACGTGCGGCGGCTCGAAAACAAACCCGGGATGTCGCTTATTTGCAGATTGGCCTTGAAGGGCAGCAGCTTTGATCGATATGTATGGATGCCTTTGTCGATGATTAAGAATAAATGCAATATCACGCCGTCCCTTGCTTGCAATGTGCGCAGGCTTAGACGGAATATGGCCGGAATTTGGTGTTGTTTAGGTGAAATTGTTTGTTTGCGGCTTGGGCTGACGATCAGGAGGCTTATTATAGGCAGGCCGCGGCCTCTGTGAAAGCTGCCGGCGGTTCATTCGGATTAACCAATGCTGAAATCGAAAATATGTCGCCTGTGTATGCCGCTCACGCACCGAAAGTTGCGGGCCTGAGTACCTTGAGGAAACTGCCGATGGTGTGCAGGCGGGTTACTTATGGTCAAAAGGATAACCGACTTTTTCTTTTCCAAAGGTTGTGACATCCGGGCAGGGAAATAATTTTATGCCCTGGGTTGTGGATAAAAAAACAGGGCAGGTATCGAAACCTGCCCTGAAAGTCATCGAAATTTTTATCGTCGACGGCTCCCGCCGCGGCGGTCATTGCGGCCGTCGTTTCGTCCACGGTTACCACCGCCGCTGCCGCGCGGTTTGTCCCGCTCTCGGGCTTCTTCGGCTGTCCAACCTTCCAGGACGGCCTGCCGGGAAAGTCTGATCTTCCCTTGCGGGTCGATGTCGATGACCATGACGGTCAGTTCATCGCCCAGGCTGCAGACATCTTCGACTTTGTTGACCCGTTCGCTGTCCAGTTGGGAAATATGAACCAGCCCATCTGTGCCGGGAATGATTTCGATGAAGGCGCCGAAATCGGTCACGCGTACAACCTTGCCGGTATAAATCCGGCCGATCTCCGCGCTTTCGGTCAGGGCTTCAATCTGCTCCCTGGCTCGCTGGGCGCCAATCCCGTCAGTCGAGGCGATATAGACGGTGCCGTCTTCTTGGATATCGATCTTGGTGTTGGTCTCTTCCTGCAGTGCGCGGATGTTTTTCCCGCCCGGTCCGATGATGGCGCCGATCTTGTCTGTCGGTATCTTGACGGTAATGATACGCGGGGCATGGTCTTTCAGTTCTTTCCTTGGCGCCGGGATCACCTCCAGCATCTTTTCCAGGATGGCCCCGCGAGCTTTTCGGGCCTGTTCGAGCGCCTGGGCCATCAATTCGCGGCTCAACCCGCTGATCTTGATGTCCATTTGCAAGGCGGTAATGCCTTGCTCGGTTCCAGCGACTTTAAAGTCCATGTCTCCCAGGTGGTCTTCCGTGCCCTGGATGTCGGTCAGGATCTGGTATTTGTTCCCTTCCATGACCAATCCCATCGCGACACCCGCAACCGGGGACTTGATTGGAACTCCGGTGTCCATCAATGCCAGCGTAGAACCGCACACCGAGGCCATCGAGGAAGAACCGTTTGAAGCCATTACTTCAGATACCAGCCTTAATGCATAAGGGAAGCTTTCTTCAGCCGGGATGACCGGTTCCAGGGCCCGTTCTGCCAGGGCGCCATGCCCGGTTTCTCGCCGGGATGTGCCGCGCAGCGGGCGTACCTCGCCAACACAGAATGGCGGGAAGTTGTAATGGTGCATATAGCGCTTATTGTCTACCGGCGTCAGGTTATCAAGTTCCTGAGCCTCGCCCAGGGTTCCCAGGGTAGCCAGCGTCAGGACCTGGGTCTCGCCGCGGGTGAACAGGCCGGAGCCGTGTGCGCGCGGGCTGAGGTCGACTTCACACCAGATTGGGCGAATCTCCTCAGGGGTGCGCCCGTCAGGACGTTTGCCTTCGTTCAAGATCCGTTCCCGGACGATTTTTGCTTCTGACTCATGGAATGCATTCTTGACGTCCAGCTGGCTGGGTAGGGTATTCGGATCAGCCCCTTCAGGGGAGAATTCAGTCAGAGTTTTTTCTTGGAGTTCTTCCATTCCGCCGTAGAACTCTTCTTTTGTTAGCGGTTTATCTAGTAAAGCCCGCATGGAGTCGTTGACATAGGCGTGGACCTTTTGCAGCAGTTCTTCCTCTGGCAGGACGATGATCGGCTCGGTTTTTGGTTTTCCGACTTCCGTCTTCATCTTTTCCTGGATATCGATCAATGGCTGGATGGCGTTGTGACCGAATTCCAGGGCCGAGATCATCAGCGCTTCCGGCGCTTCATTGGCGCCGCACTCAACCATCAGGACCGCTTCGCGGGTACCGGCCAGGCGCAGATCGATATCGGATGCATTGATCTCTTCAAAGGTCGGGTTAACAATGAATTCATCATTGATGTGGCCAATACGAACTGCACCAACGGGGCCGTCCCAGGGAATGTTGGAGATCGAGAGCGCCGCAGAGGCGGCGTTGATTGCCAGCACATCCATCGGATTCTTGGAGTCTGCAGAGAGTGAGTACATGATCACCTGGATGTCGTTGCGCATTCCCTTGGGGAACAGCGGGCGGAGCGGGCGATCAGTCAGGCGTGCGACCAATATGGCATCTGTACTCGGTCGTCCTTCGCGCCTGAAGAACGATCCAGGGATCCGGCCGCCGGCATACATGCGCTCTTCAAAATCTACGCTGAGCGGCATGAAGTCGATGCCTTCGCGTATGGTCGGGCTCATAGTTGCAGAAGCAAAGATGAGCGTATCGCCCAAACGGATGGTTACGGCGCCGCCAGCTTGCGCGGCCAATTTACCTGTTTCAAAGGTAATTTCGTGGCTTCCCACAGCAGTGGTGTAGCGTTTTATTTCGGGTTTCATTTTATTAAATCTCCTATGGAAAGCAAAGCCTGGATTGCTTTCGCTGTTTGACCCGCCTGGTCAGGGACTGAAGAGCGGCGACAACAACCTGGTTGCCAACACTATTCAATACCTGACGGTCGGGTTCATAAAAACCGGGGCGGTGTTTCGTTTTCGCCCCTGGATAAAAAAGAGTAGATGGGCACAAGGGAGTGTCGCCCATCTACTCGATTGAACTTATTTGCGGCGCAGCTTCAGGCTGTCGGTGACTTCAATATAGCGCTGGTAGTTGGTGTTGCGCATGTAAGCCAGCAGCCGGCGGCGCTGGCCGACGAGCTTGAGCAGACCCCGGCGGCACGACTCGTCGTGCTTGTTCGCGCGCAGGTGGTCTGTCAGTTGTAAGATCCTTTTGGTCAGAATAGCAACCTGGACCTCAGGCGAGCCGGTGTCGGTCTCGTGACGATGGTAATCAGATATTATTTTGGTTTTAACTTCCTTGTCGAGCGGCATGACGTTTGCTTCTCCTTAATAAATTGTTTGAGCAGGTCTCCGTGGCCGCAGCTATTTTTCAACACTAACCGCAGACAGGACCAGTCACGGGCTGTGATTATACCAGAAAAAAACGAAATTCTCGTTTCAATACGCAGGACGGGGGTTGAAGAGCCTGGCAGCAGATTGCCCGGGCTGGGCAAAGACAGCGGTTTTCTGTGAGTTTGCAAGGTGGGGTTCACCAACCTGTCGTACCGGATGGATATTCCTTAAGCGGATCAGGTTGTGGTAGTGATTGGGCAGGGATGGGGGTTCGTTTCTCTCTGTGGTAATTTTGCCGCTTTCGGGCATGCGCCAGGGACCTTCTATGCTCAAGCCGGCTTTGCTTTCGCTGTTCCACTGCGTTTTGCGGCGGATGTTCTCGTCCGTTTTGACGCCCGGTGTGCCGGTCTCGTCACCAGACTGCGCATACACGGTGTACCCAACGTATGTCCGGGTCGAGGGTTACACCTCCACCTGGATAGCACTCCCGCTTTCGTACCGCCTCAGGCCGCGGGTAAAGACCGTGATCGCCAGGGCGGTGAGAACCAATGCCCCCAGGCTGAGTTGAACCAATCCCTGCCAGCTGAATGCTTTCACGAACTGGGCAGGCACACTCCCGACCAGCAGGGCGGGTACAAATATAATCAGGAAGAACCTGGCTGTGTTGTCGAAGATGGTTATTGGATACAGTGAAAATGTCAACAGAGCATTCACTCCCAGGTTGCCCAGTTCAGTGGCGTTCCCGACCCAGAAGGTCAGGCTGTGGACCAGTGTCATGAAGAACAGCAGGATGGTTCCCGATATGCAGACGCCAAACAGTAAACGCAGTATCTGTTCGGGTTGGAACTGGCCCGACAAGAGGTATGCCACAACACCGAAAGCGATATCTCCCAGGCCGCTGACGTTGGATCGGGAAGCCAGCAGGTGTGTCAATACGGGACGCGGCAGTGACAGGTAATAATCAAGCCGGCCGTTGGCGATCACTTCACTAATGAAGTTGAAATTGCCGAACAGGAAGGTCATAATTCCCCAGGAGAAAGACACGATAGCCATCACGATCAACATATCGTTGAGTGTCCAGCCGTGTATGTCATCGAAATGACTGAAAAAGACGGGCCAGAAAGCAAAATACAGCAGGTTGTTGGCTACCATACCAAAGATTTGCAGCAGGAAGCTGACACGGAATTCCATGGCTCCTTGTAAGTTGGCTCTCCAGAGGGCGAACAGGAAGGTGAGTTCTCGCTTCAACATCTCAGCCTCCGTTTACTGCCAGGTAGCGGGCGCCCCGGTTATATGCCAGGGCAAGGGCCCCCCCGAGTACGAGCAACCAGACCAGCTGCCCGGCAAGCAGGGAATAGAAACCCTCCAGCGACGGGTCGATGAACAGGCGGGCAGGTCCATACATGGCATAGGCAAACGGCAGTCGTTCGGCGACTGTTCGCAGCCAGCCGGGCAGGAACTCCAGCGGTATCATCATACCGCCCAGGATAAAAAGCGCCTTCTGGAAGATCCATTCGAAAGAACTGATCTCTTCGGTGATAAAAGCAGCCAGCCCGATCAAGGCCATCATGCAGAAATTCAGAGCCCAGGCGCCGATCAGCGCAATGGCTGCCAGCGGCCAGCCCCAGGCCGGGGGCGGGCTGCCGAACATCAGGCTGACAACGATGCCGCCGATCAATGCGTTTGTCAGCATACGGAACAGGCTGTCTGCAAAGGAGGTCGAAAAATGGTAGGCCAGGAAATTATAGGGTTTGTTCAGCACGTAAGCCAGTTCCCCGGTCTTGACCTGCCGGCTGATGGTAGTGGATACCCGCGGGCGGCTTAATTCGATCGTCTCGGCTATCATCAAGTACCAGAGCATACCGGGCAGGGTGATCCCTTGCAGGGTATCGGTCCCGGCGATGCCGTAGGCGGTTCGCCACAAGCTGGCAAATACCAGCATAAAAATGATGATGCTGAAACTGCGCCCAAGCAGTTCAGAAGGATACGCCATCACATTAAGCAGTTGGATCTTGAATATCGCCCAGTATTTGTTGAAAGGTCTCATCTATGCAGCTTCCTCATAGATACGCGCAATCACTTCTTCCAGGGGTGGATCAGAAATTGTGATATCCACCAGGCTGCCTTTTTCCGAAAGCCTGGACATGACCAGGTCTACGGATGTATTTTTTGTATCGAACCTGAGTTTTACTCCATAACGTCCAACTTTGAGGGTCTCCATGCCGTAAATCTGAAAATCCTGGTTGACTTCTGCTGCATAGCGGACCTCGACAAGTTTGGAGGTCAAATACTTTCTCTTTAGATTGGAAACCTTGTCGTGGTATACGATTTGTCCGTGGTTGATTATAATCACCCGCCGGCAGAGAGCTTCCAGGTCTCCGGCGTCATGGGAAGTCAGCAGGACGCCCACGTTTTCGAGTTTGCTCATCTCGCGGATTGCATCCCGGATGCGCTGCTTGGCTACCACATCCAGGCCGATGGAGGGTTCGTCAAGTAAAAGCAGTTTTGGACTGTGCAGGAGAGACGCAGCCGTTTCACATCTCATCCGCTGACCCAATGAGAGTTTCCGAACCGGGATTTCGAGAAGGTCGCCGATTTCGAATGTTTCTGCCAGGAAACCGATCCGCCGTTTGAGCACAAGTTCATCCAGTTCGTAGATTTTCCCAAACAGCGTGAATGTATCAATAGCCGGCAGGTGATACCAGAGCTGCGGCCGCTGCCCAAAAACGGTGCCGATCTGGTAAGCCAGCTTATGGCGGTCCCTCCAGGGGGTATAGCCGAGCACGCTGGCATCCCCTCCTGTGGGGAAGAGGATGCCGGTTAAAATTTTTATCGTGGTTGATTTTCCAGCGCCGTTTGGGCCGATGAACCCGAGTAGTTCTCCCGCCTCCATCTCGAATGAAAGGCCGCAGACGGCCTCGATGGTCTTATACTCAGGATGGGTCAGGGAACGCAGGCTGCCCAGCATCCCCGCTTCCTTGCGTTTGCTCTTGAATACTTTCTTAAGATCAGTCACTTTTATGGCTGGCATAATACTTAACCTGGTTATGAAGATGAAGTATTATAGTACTGAATCGAAAACAGGAAGGTGTATGAGTTTGCCAAAATCTGCTGTTGTCGCCGGGCATATCTGCCTGGATATCTTCCCCAGCCTCGATCACCTGCCGCCCGGGGTGTTTGGCGCACTTTTTCAACCAGGCCGACTGATTGAGTGCGGCCCGGCCCGGTTTGCGACCGGTGGGCCGGTGTCTAACGCCGGTCTGGCGCTGCACCGCCTGGGGGTGCCGGTACGGTTAATGGCCAGGGTCGGTTGTGATCCCTTTGGGGAGATTGTCTGGTCCCTGGTAAAGGAGAAAGACCCGCGGCTGGTTTCGGGTATTCAACGGGAGGCGCAGGCGGTCACATCTTATTCCGTAATTATCAGCCCTCCTGACCAGGACCGGATTTTCTTGCACTGCCCGGGTGCCAATGACTCCTTCAGCGCTGTCGATCTGGATTTTGACCTGCTTTCGCAGGTGGATTTGTTTCACTTCGGCTATCCACCGATCATGCGTCAGATGTATGTCAATGACGGCGCGGGGCTGGTAGAGCTTTTGGGACGGGCCAGGCAGACCGGCGTGACGGTATCCCTGGATATGGCCTTTCCGGATCCCAGCTCAGAGAGCGGGCGGGCTGATTGGCGCATGATCCTGGAAAAAGCCCTGCCCCATGTCGATATCTTTTTGCCAAGTCTCGAAGAATTATTGTTTATCCTGAGACGTAAAGAATACGATCGGTTGAACAGGGACGAACAGTTGCTGCAGAACCTGTCTGCAGAACTGCTTTCCAGTTTGAGCGAGGAGGTGATCGAGATGGGCGCAAAAATCGTTGTGCTTAAATTGGGCCACCGCGGCCTGTACCTGCGGAGCACGACCCCTTCAGGCTGGCGTCAGGTCGGTCGCGCACTGCCCCCCGGTCAGGGGTTGTGGAATTCCCGCGAGTTGTGGTCGCCATGTTTTCAGGTGAACGTTGTCGGAACGACCGGTTCAGGGGATGCAAGCATTGCCGGTTTTCTGGCCGCAGTCCTCAGGGAGCTCTCTCCGGAGCGGGCGCTGGTCATGGGGACAGCAGTTGGCGCCTGTAACGTTGAACAGGCGGACGCATTGAGCGGTCTGCACTCCTGGGAAGATACACGCTCCCGAATCGCAGCCGGTTGGTCTCGCAGCGCAATGGACATTCCGGGCCCTGGTTGGACCTGGGATCCAGAACATTCCCTGTGGGTTGGGCCGGCGGATGCCGCCGGGTGAACGCCAGGGGTTGTTGTCTTTAAAAAGCGCGCCGGTGTTTGCAGGCGCGCGTTTGGATTCTTTGGGGAGGACTAGCGGATCCAGGCGCCCCCGAGGGGGGGCAGGTTGACCACAATATGATGGTTGTCCATGAACAGGAGTTTGTTGTCCAGGATCGAACGAACTTCATGGTCCGAGTCCCAGCCCAGGCCCGAAACCGGAACCAGGATTTCCTGTGCAGTCTCGCTGAAGTTTAACAGGACCAGCAGGCTCTGGCCCTCATACGTGCGGGAAAAGGCAAAGACTTTTTTGTGATCCTCGGCGAGCAGCTGCTTGAACTCACCATACCGCAGGGATGGATTTGTTTTACGATTTTCAATCAGGGTTTGGATCCAGGGGCGCAGGTCGCCTTTCCATTGGGTCGAGTCCCAGTGGAAAGCTTTACGGCACTCGGGATCTTTGTGGCCTTCCAGTCCGATTTCATCTCCATAATAAATTGCCGGCGCCCCTGGATAGGCAAACAAGAATAAAAATGCAAGCTTGACTTTCTCGAGCGACTGGTCCAGGAGGGTGTAAATTCGTTCGGTGTCGTGTGATCCAAGTGGGTTGTACATGCCAAGCGTATTCTCGTGTGGGTAAAGCGTTAGCAGGCTGTTTATCCTGCCGGCCAGTTGGCTGACAGTATTTTTGCCCTTAAAGCAGTCGACCAGGGCATTTTTGAGCGGGTAATTCATTAATCCGTCGAAGTGACTGTCGTTTGCCCAGCGCGGATCTGCGGTCCAGATCTCTCCCACCAGATAAGCCTCCCGGTTGGCAGATTTCACCACCTGCCGGAACTCTGCCCAGAAATCATCATCATCGATTTCGCCGGGTACATCCAGACGCCAGCCGTCAATGCCCTGGTCGATCCAGTAACGGGCAATATCCAGGATATAGTTTCGGACCTGCGGATTGCTGGTGTTGAACTTCGGTAAAGACTTGAAACCCCACCAACCCAGGTAATTTTCTGCATTCCCGGGACCATAAGCGTCCAGCGGGAATTTGTGTATATGGAACCAATCCTTGTATGGAGAGCGTTCGCCGTTTTCGAGTGTATCTGCGAAAGCGAAGAAGCCGCGCCCGCAGTGGTTGAAGACTCCGTCCAGAATGATCTTGATCTGGTTTTGATGGGCCGTATTCAAGAGCGCCAGGAAATCCTGCATGCTTCCCAATTTCGGATCGATCTCATAATAGTTGCTGGTGTTATAGCGGTGGTTGGAGGGGGAGGTGAAAATCGGGTTGAGGTAAATGGCGTTAATGCCCAGGTCTACCAGGTAATCCAGGTTTTGAATAATGCCTCGCAGGTCCCCGCCCTGGAAGTTCCAGATCGTGGGAGGCGAGCCCCAGGGCTCAGTATTTGGGGGGTCATTATCAGGATCGCCATTCGCAAAGCGATCGGGGAAGATTTGGTAAAAGACTGCGTCGGATACCCATGAAGGTACGGTCATGAAATTCCTCGATAATTTACAGAGTGTTGCGTAAATATTTTAACGGGATAGTCGTAATTTACCCGTGTTTTGATTTCTCAAAGTTCACCTGTTTATGCAAGAAGCAGTAAGTATCAGAAAAAACAATTTTACAACAGGAATTATCCGGGGCTGCTTTCGATTTCATAACATCTTTGTGAAAACTGAATCATTAAAATAACACAGGCCTGCATAAACAGGCCTGTGTTACATTATTGCCCATTTCGAAAATGGGAGGGCAGTGTTGATTAGCGAATCGCTTGCTCGGTTTCGGCGTCGAAGACATGAAAGTTGTCCATGTTGAAGACAATCTGGACCTGGTCGCCAACGCTCATCTTGGAACGGGGATCGACACGGCCGATGAAGGTGTTCTTGCCGGAGACAAAGAAGATATTGATCTCGTTCCCCATCAACTCGGTGATATCCACCTTGGCGGCAACCTTTTCGGCGGTAACGCTTGGGGGCGTGAAGGCGGAATCATGGATGTTTTCAGGGCGGATGCCGAAGACGACGTTCTTGTCCACATGCGGGGCAAAGGTGTCTGTCCTGGAATCGGGAATCGGGATCGCAAAGTCGCCGGTGTCAACATAGACCTTGCCAGCGTCTTTCTTCAGTTTGGCGGGGAAGAAGTTCATTGAGGGTGAACCGATGAAACCGGCAACAAAGAGGTTGTTGGGCAAATCATAAAGAACCTGCGGGGTGTCCAGCTGTTGAAGCTCGCCTTTGGTGATCACTGCGATGCGGGAGGCCATGGTCATCGCTTCTGTCTGGTCGTGGGTAACGTAAACAAAAGTGGTCTGCAGGCGCTGGTGGTGCTTGGTCAGTTCAGCACGCATTTGGACGCGCAGCTTGGCGTCCAGGTTCGAGAGCGGCTCGTCGAACAGGAAGACTTTCGGTTCACGCACGATTGCGCGGCCGACGGCCACACGCTGGCGTTGACCGCCGGAGAGCTGCCGGGGTTTGCGATCCAGCAGGTCCTGGATGCCGAGCATTTCGGCTGCATCGTTCACACGGCGGTTGATCTCGTCTTTTGCAAAGCGGCGCAGGCGCAGGCCAAAAGCCATGTTTTCGAAGACTGACAGATGCGGGTACAGGGCATAAGACTGGAACACCATGGCGATGTCGCGATCTTTGGGGGCGATATCGTTGACGATGCGATCATCAATCATGATTTGTCCGGCTGTAATCTCTTCCAGCCCGGCCAGTAGGCGCAGTGCGGTGGTTTTACCGCAGCCGGAAGGACCGACCAGCACCAGGAACTCTTTGTCTTCAATCTTAATGTTCAGATCGTTGACCGCGACTGTTTCACCAAACTTCTTGGTTACATTTTCATACGTCACACTTGCCATGGGACTCTACCTCCATAAAATGAATCGTTCTGCTGAACAATAAGCCCTTTATAGCCGTAAATACTATGACATAGTAGTGTCAAATGTCATATTTTAGGGTTATCTGTTTAGGGCGTTCCACCCAGCGTATTGGGACGTATCGCCCAGTTCTGCTTCTATCCGCAGCAATTGATTATATTTTGAGACCCGGTCAGAGCGAGCCGGGGCGCCGGTTTTGATCTGGCCGCAGTTCAGGCCGACTGCCAGATCGGCGATGGTGGCGTCTTCAGTCTCGCCGGAGCGGTGAGAGGTAACCGTGCGCCAGCCGGCGCGATGACACGCTTCAACGGCTTCGATGGTCTCGGTCAGAGAACCGATCTGGTTGACCTTGACCAACAGGGCGTTGGCTGCTTTTTCCTGAATGCCGCGGCGAACACGCTCAGGATTGGTCACCAGCAGGTCGTCGCCAACAATTTGACACTTATCGCCAAAAGTCTGTACGGCCAGCTTCCAGCTGTCCCAATCGTCCTGAGCCAGACCGTCTTCAAGCGAAACGATGGGATAATCGGTGATCCATTTGTTCCAGAATTCAACCATTTCTGCGCCGCTCAATTTTTTGCCTTCTTTGCGCAGGTTGTACATTTTGCTGTCTTCTTCATACAGCTCCGAGGCTGCCGGGTCCAGTGCAATGGCCACATCGGCGCCCTTGCCGGCCTTCAGGCCTGCTTTTTCTACGGCTGCCAGAATAACTTCGATCGCTTCGTTGTTGGCTTTCAGCGCCGGCGCATAGCCGCCTTCATCGCCAACCAGGGTGGCGTAGCCCTTTTCTTTCAGTACAGACTTAAGTGCATGGTAGATTTCTGCTCCCCAGCGCAGGCCTTCTGCAAAGGTCGGGGCGCCAAAAGGCATCACCATGAATTCCTGCATATCAGTGGACTGCCAGGCTGTATGTGCGCCGCCGTTGAGGATGTTCATCATCGGGACAGGCAGTACATGGGCGTACACGCCGCCCAGGTAGCGGTACAGAGGCAGACCAAGCGAATTGGCGGCCGCTTTGGCAATCGCCAGGCTCACGCCCAGGATGGCGTTAGCGCCCAGTTTGGACTTGTTTGGAGTTCCATCAAGCTCGAGCAGGACAGAGTCAATGGATTTCTGCTCGACAGCATCCCATCCAAATAACTCGTCGGCGATCGTTTCATTAACGTTTTTTACTGCCTTCGTGACGCCTTTGCCATTGTAGCGGCTCTTGTCTCCATCGCGCAGTTCGAGCGCCTCATGGACGCCGGTCGATGCACCAGAGGGTACGATTGTGCGGCCCCAGGAGCCATCCGCCAGGAGTACCTCGACTTCAATGGTCGGGTTTCCACGCGAATCCAGGACTTCAAGGGCGCTGACGTTTTCGATCGTTGTATCCATATTCTTCTCCTATATTATGATCTTGGATTATTACAACACATAAGTATAATCCACTTTTGGGGAAGGAACTTCGGGATCCTGTGAAAATGGCAGGGCAATCGTATTAGAAAAATTACCCATCATAACGATGTCATTGCGAGTGAGCGTTCTTCAGCGAACGAAGCAATCTCCTGATTTCAGGAGTTTGCCATTTAGCGCGAGATTGCTTCGGACGAATGCCTGCGCAATGACAGTTCACTCTTGTTTTTGACTGTAATCCAAAAGCGATTACCCCAGGGAAAATGGTTATGTAATTTTGGCGGCTTCCTTCCGGGGGAGGTATCGGGCAGCGATTGCACGTAGAACCTATCCGTTCATCTTTTTGTTGATAGTGCTGGTAGTTTTACTCATAACCGTTGGGATGGCATGTGGCATCTTTGGAAGCTCAACACCTGAGCCACCTGCGACAAACACACCAAATCCAGATCCGACACAACCACCACGAACTCAAACAGTTGCCCCACCAGTTTATGATGAAGGTAAAGGCGAAACCGACACTGGTGCTGGAACCAAAAAACCAACTGAATGTTACAGGGAATGGTTTCCCGATAATTTTATAGTTACCCGTTATGTTACCGTGAAGGCAGATGATGATTTTTTTTGCGCCAAATGATTCATTCTGTGTACCAGGCGAAATGCATTGTGGGGTGCCATTTGAAACAACGCCCGGAGGAATAGAAACAACATATCAGGAACCCCCGGTCTACCACTTTTACGTTGGCAATTCTGGCAATCCAGAATGGAGTGTATATTGGAATGGATCAGGATTACTCACCCACCCTGATTCGCTGCGTATGAGCGGTAATAAAAAATATGTCAAAACCGACATCGGAGTTCAACCATCGTATTACGGACATCAATTTGGCGCCCTTATTATTTTACAGATCAACTTACAGGCGCATGTGGTAGTAACTTGGACGAGAATAAAAATACAATTGCGGTAGCATAATCTATATGGTACTGAAGGGCATAGTTGCGGAGACAAGTACAATTTTAACATTCCTGAATTGGAAAATATACTATTCACTGTACGGGAGAGGGGAATGTTTCCAGTTGAGGGTGATGCGAAGGTAAGATAAGGACTGTAAAAGCGGGGATTGTA
>JAFGMV010000040.1 GCA_016927315.1 Anaerolineales bacterium
ATTTCTCGTTTCTTTCGGGGCGATTTGTGGCCGGAAGACAAAGGACTTAGTCTGGGAGTTGGGAGATTGGCGGCGGGATGGAAGAATGTTGCTGCACACGGCTCAGGGATCGGTTTGCCCAGGCGGGTATTTACTTGAACAAGGTCAGCCTTGAACACTTATTACCTGTTCGGACGGTTCAGATGAATGACAGGCTTGATGACCGCTGGTAACTTCCCTCCAACTCGCCCCCGGATTGACAGATACTCCAGGCGCCTGAATTCTTTCTGCAGGGTTCAGTACGCATGTGATCGAGGCAAATTTGCTGTCAGGAAGGTTCCAGCAAGGTTCCTCGAAGGATTAGCGAAGGATCACACAGTCTTTTTTCTCAAATCGGGCTGCAGGGGAAGCATATCTTGTTGGTCCAGTTTTCATGTTATTGGTGAGTAGTGAAAAACGTATCAGTAATTTGTGATCGTTATTATTACTTCTTGGAAAAACCATATCGGAGCTGTTGGTTATGTTGACAGACAGGAACAAGACGGGTATCCTACCTGATGTTATGGAGCAATTAAGTCTCTTTCAACCAACCGTCCATACCGTTAGTGACCTGACAAGGTATATCCGGCAGTTGCTGGAAATGGATGAAATACTGCGGGATGTTTGGGTACAGGGTGAAATCTCCAATCTGTCGCGTCCGGCCTCCGGACATATTTATTTCACGCTCAAGGATGCCGGCGCAGCCCTGCGCTGTGCCATGTGGCGGCATGAAGCAGCGCGGTTGAATACCGCCCTGCAGGATGGGCTGGCAGTTGAAGTCCATGGTCGTATCGGGGTCTATGAAGTTAGTGGACAATACCAGTTGTATGTCGACCAGATCCGGCCCATGGGGGAAGGCGCTTTATTCAAGGAATTCTTGCGTCTGAAAGCAGTATTGGAAGCAGAAGGACTTTTTGATCCGGCCAACAAGCAGCCTGTCCTGGAAGGGCCGCTGCGCAGTATTGGGATCGTAACGTCTGCGACCGGCGCCGCCCTGCGGGACATGTTGAACACAATCGCCCGCAGATTTCCCCTGAGTGAAGTGATCCTGGCTCCCTCGCAGGTGCAGGGAGAAGATGCCCCGCCCCAACTGGTGAAGGCATTACAAAGTCTGGATTTACCTGGTGAGGTGGATGTGATCCTGCTGGCGCGCGGCGGCGGCTCGATCGAAGATTTATGGGCTTTCAATGATGCGCGTGTTGTCCGGGCAGTGGCGGCCTCTTCGGTGCCGGTCATTACCGGGGTCGGGCATGAAACAGATTTTACGCTCTCAGATTTTGCTGCTGATCTGAGGGCTCCGACGCCTACAGCGGCAGCAGAACTGGCGACACCGGTGACCCTGCAGGACCTGTATGAGGAAACATCTGATCTGGAGACCCGTATGGTTTCGGCAGTGTGTTCGTCATTGGAAATGAGACGCCTGGAAGTGAGAAACCAGCAGTCCCGACTGGTGATCTTCTCTCCCATGCGGCGGATACAGATTGACCGGCAGTATCTAGATGACCTGGTGCGTCGGGGGCTGCGGGCTGTCCTACACCGGCATGATGTTTCACAGGAACGACTGAACGGACTACAGCAAAAGCTGAAATCACTAAATCCGATGTCGATCCTGGAGCGTGGTTTTGCCGTGGTCACCACCCAGGCGGAGGGAAGTTTGATTTCACAGGCTGCTCAGGTGGAGAAGGGGGACGACCTGCAGGTGCGTTTTGCGGATGGAAAATTCGATGTGACCGTAACGGATACACATAGAAAGAAATCATGACAATGTGGTACAGTAAGCGTGAGAAGGAGATTGTATGGCAGATTCATCAAAACAGAAACCGGTTGAAAAGCTGAATTACGAAGAAGCTTTTCAAGAACTTGAACGAATTGTGAGTTCTCTGGAACAGGAACAGCTGCAGCTGGATCGTGCGATGAGTCTTTTTGAGCGGGGGCAGGCATTATCCGAACGATGCGCCAGACTGCTTGATCAGGCGGAGTTAAAAGTAAAGCAGTTGTCTGGTGATGAGGATGAGTCTCGGGATGTTCAGGCGGATGAGGATTAGACAATGAATTTTTCATCAATTCTTCATAATCAGGTCTTTATCAGTATGATGATAGCCTGGATGATGGCGCAAATCCTCAAATTGCCGCTTGAATACCTGCGTACCCGCCGTTGGAATTGGGCTCTGCTGGTAAGTGTTGGGGGGATGCCCAGTTCTCATTCAGCCTTGATGGCTTCGACCACTCAGGCAGTAGGCCTTTTCAATGGATTCGATACTCCGGTTTTCGCGGTTTCACTGGCAATTTCGATGATCGTAATCTATGATGCAACTGGTATCCGCCGGCAGGCCGGTATCCATGCCCAGAGGATCAATATGATGTTTGTCGAAATCTTCCGCGGCCACCCCCTGGATGAAGAAGCCTTGAGGGAAGTTTTAGGGCACACCCCGCTTGAAGTTGTTGGCGGGACCCTGCTGGGGATCGCCGTTCCTACCATGGTCTGGTTACTGCAGCAGTAGTCTCAGGGAGTTTTATGCAGGCGGCGTGTGATTGCTCCAAAAAGGCTCTTGATTTCCGGGACACGTAGAGCCCAGACGCATAAAGCGTAACTGAAAACACCAATTCCCATCCCACCTAGTCCAATAATCCAGCGCTTCATATCCGCGGTTGTTTGATTCCAGGCCAGCAGTGCAATCCCCATGCCGGCGGCAGCCAGGCAGGCCTGACCTAGGCCGCCGGTAATTTGAGCAGCGAGCAGGCCGTTCAATCGGCGATGCATCAGGAATAATAAAGTCAGCGCTTCGAGCGTGGTCGCCAGGGAGTTGGCCAGCGCCAGCCCTCCAAGCGGCATCCAGCCAGCCTGTCTGAACAGGCCTGCCAGAGAAATGCTGAGCACAACATTCAGTCCCATAGCGATTGTTCCAACCAGGACGGGGGTGCGGGTATCGTGCAGTGCATAGAAAGCGCGGGCGAGTATTTCCAGCACGGAGTGTCCGACCAATCCGGCAGCATACCACAACAGCGCCCAGGCCACCAACTGGACAGCTTTCTCGTCAAATTCTCCCCGTTGATAAAGCATGGAGATTAAGGGCACTCTTAATATGATCAGGCCGATTGCTGCCGGTACAGACAGGAGCAGCACACCGCGCAGGCTGGCAGTCAGGGATGAGCGAACGTCCTCCAGTTTATTAAGGGCATATTGAGTCGAGAGGGTGGGCATCGCGGCAGTGGCAATGGACTGGGCGATTGCCACCTGGGCCATCAACATCAAGGCAAACCCGTATTCGATCCCGGTTACCGAGCCAACCGGCATGCTGGAGGCCAGCCAGGTATTGACCCAAAAATTCAATTGAACAACGGCCACGCCGAGTAAACGGGGCAGCATCAGGCGGATCACCTCGCGCACATCGTGGTTTCGAAGCCCAAGTTCCAGGTGGTAGGCGCCGTTTTGTTTGAAGAGGGTGGGAAGCTGAAGGAGCAAGTGAAAGGCAGCCCCGATTACCACGCCCCAGGCCAGACCGAAGATGCCCATGACCGGGACCAGCACGATGACACCGAAGATCATCCCGATCTGGTACATGGCCGGGGTCAAGGCCGGCACCAGGAATATCTGGTGTGAGTTCAGGATCGCCATGATCAATCCGCTGATACCAAAGATCACCGCAGAGATCAACTGTATACGCAGCAGGGAGACTGCCAGTTCAAACTGAGCCGGGTCTGAAGAAAATCCCGGCGCCAGGGCATAGCGGACAACTTCTGGGGCAAAAAAGGCTGCCAGCGCGGCGAGAAGACTCATGACCAGTGCAACCAGGTTGATCACCGCTGAGGCAAGGCGCCACGCCCGTGGTTTGTTGTCTTTGGCGAGCAGCCCGGTGAATGTTGGAATAAAGGCTGAGCCAAGGGCGCCGCCGGCCACCAGGTTGAAGAGCGTCTCGGAAACACGATTGGCGGCAATGAATGCATCCAGACCGGTGCTGGCGCCAAACGCCTGGGCAACCAGGATGCGGCGCAGCAGTCCGGCGATCTGGCTGACTACAAAGGCCAGCATTACTATCCCGGCGGCGCGGGCAATCTGGTGATTGGCCTTGGAAGCGGGATGGCTCACCTTATTATTTGTCCAGCCTAAGGGAATACCCTTTCGCTCCAACGATGTTTGTATATTTCCTGCCCGGAAGTTGTTTGATCAGGGCGGCCTGGTTTTCCAATGGGACCAATTTTCCCAGCGGTTTTTCCTTTAATTCGTACAGCGTGAACCCCAGGGATGTGAGCAATTCGAGATATTCTTTCGGATTACTGCCGGCTTCGGTAAGTCCTTTGGGCCAGAACTCTGACATCAGGATTACTTGCTTTGAGTTGGCAAGGATATTCCGAAAACCGGAGATGGCATGGTATTCATAGCCCTGGATATCGATCTTGACGAAGTTTACTTCCTTTATTTCTAACTGCTCTAAAACTGTGTCGACGGGCAGGCTTTCAACTTCGATCTGTTCCCAGTTTTCTAATTTGCCCTGGTAGGTTCCGTGGTAAAGACGATTATCACAAAGATTTTCGGGATTAAGACGTAACTGTTTTGTGCCGGTATTGTCTGCTGCCGCTAATTGAAATGTTCTGACAGCAGGTCCATTATTGTGGATTTCCTGATTAGCCTGGATATTACGTTTTAAGAAAGAGAATGCTCGCGGGTGGGGTTCAAAAGCCACTACCTGGCCGTTCTGATTGAGGGAATGGATGGCCAGTGATGTGTAACAGCCAATATTGGCGCCGATGTCAATTACGGTCATTGCGCCTTTACAATAACTATCAAAGAAAGTTAACTCACTGCGTTCGAAGACATTGAAGATCAAGGCCCCAGAGAGTACAGGATCTTCAGGATCAGGGTATATTGTTGCCGGGCCAAATTGGATCTGGTCTGGGATTATTTTTAACAAAATGGCATTTGTAAACGCTTTCAGATGTTTTGGTTTTAATATTTCGGTGTAGATAAATTCAGCAAAGGACATGTTGCTTCTCTTTCTGATGTGGATTTACGCTGGCTGATTATACATCAGCCTGTTATCGGCTGCTACCTTTGCCTTTCCGGATTTTCCCGGTATGCCCAGGAGCGGGCTCGAACAGTTGTGCTATAATCGTTCTATTGTTGGGGCTCATCCTTATTGGAGATGGTGATGTCGTTCAAGAAGATACTTTTATCGATCTCTCTTGGTCTTATTCTAGGAAGCGTTTCCTGTCAGGGGAAATTATTTGCTTCAGAAACAGTCACGCCGGACATGCTTCCAGATTCTGCTGCAGAGGCTGTGGTATTGGAAAATATTCCGATACCAATTGGGCATGGATACCGGTATGGCCCCATTGAGGTGTATTTTACTGATCCGGCTGATCCGAATGCCGAACAAAAAAACGGGGGCCTGGATGAAATCCTGTCGAACGCGATTGATGAAACCCGTTTGAGCATAGACATTGCGATCTACAATATCAGTTTGCGGGCTGTCCGGAATGCATTGATCCGCGCCCAACACCGTGGTGTTGTCATCCGGATGGTTATGGAAAGTGATAATATTGAAAACTCTGTGCCTCAGGACCTGCTTGAGGCAGGTATCCCCATTCTGGGTGATCGCCGGGAAGGTTTGATGCATAATAAATTCATGGTGATCGACGGGGCAGAGGTCTGGGTTGGTTCCATGAATTACACAGTGTATGGTACTTACATTGATAACAATAACCTGCTTTGCATCCGGTCAACCAGAATGGCCGATCTGTACACAGCCGAATTTGAGGAAATGTATCTGTATGATCAATTTGGGCCTGATTCCATTTCCGGTTCCCTGAACCATCGTTTCTCTCTGGAAGGGATTCCCCTCGAAGTCTATTTCTCTCCCGATGATCAAGTGGCTGAACGAATTGTTGGGATCGTTTCAGGAGCGGAAGAGCGCATTGATTTTCTGGCTTTTTCATTCACATCCGATGATATTGCCGCGGCCTTATTAGAGAGATATGAAGCCGGAGTTGATGTTACCGGAGTATTCGACGACAGCCAGGTTGGTTCCAACGCCGGAACCGAGTTTGACAAACTGGCGCAAGCCGGCCTGGATGTCCGGATGGATGGCATATCCGGGCAGATGCATCACAAGACGATGATTATTGATGGCGAAACCGTGATCACCGGATCCTATAACTTTTCAGCCAGCGCAGAAGAAAGAAATGATGAAAACCTGGTGGTTATCTACAGCAAGGAGATTGCCGGTAAATATTTGGAAGAATTTAACCGAATCTTCCAGCAGTCTCAAACGCCGTAACCCGGTCTGGCTGCGTTGCGAATTTGACGGAAATCGGGTAAATTACAGCTGGTAGTACGGAGATCGACAAATCAATTTCATGTGGTAGTGAGTGCATACTCGTATCAAGGTTATCTGATTTTTACCTGGTTCGATCCATATTCTAAAAGCGGGAGTTCCTATGTCCGACACCAAGTTTTATCTTGGCCGCTATTATGATCAGGCCAAAGAGCAGCCTGCCGAAAAAAAGCTTAACTATGATCCTGCTGACCTGACCACACATGCAGTTGTAACCGGTATGACTGGGTCGGGGAAGACGGGATTGTGTGTAACCCTGTTGGAAGAAGCTGCCCTGCAGGGAATCCCGGCTTTGATTATCGATCCGAAAGGGGACCTGACCAATCTGCTGCTCCATTTCCCCGACCAGAACCCTGAAGATTTTCAACCCTGGATCGATCCGGAATCTGCCCGCCGGCAGGGTCTGAGCCTGGCTCAGGCGGCACATCAAGCCGCCTCCACCTGGCGAGCCGGTTTGATGGATTGGGGGATCGACCGCCAGCGCTTAATGTCTTTGAAGAATGCCGCCAGATTTGCTGTCTTTACACCGGGTTCGGATGCGGGACTGCCGGTGAGCATGCTGAGTTCCCTGGCCGCCCCGCAGATTTCCTGGGAAGGTAACCGGGAAGTGCTTCGGGAGCGCATCTCCAGCACGGTTACCGCATTATTGGGGCTGGCCGGATTAAATGGCGTTGATCCACTCCATTCCAGTGAGCATATCCTGCTGTCGAATATTTTTGAACATGCCTGGAGTCGGGGCAAGGATCTTGACCTGACAGAGTTGATTCTGCAAACCCAAACACCTCCGTTTGAGAAATTGGGGGCCTTCCCAGTGGAAACCTCTTTCCCATCGAAAGACCGGATGGCGCTGGCGATGCAGTTGAACAATATATTGGCATCACCAGCCTTCGAAATCTGGCGGGAAGGGCAGCCGCTGGACATCGCCTGCATGCTTTATTCAGAGGATGGCCGTCCCCGGCATTCAGTCTTTTACCTGGCTCATTTATCAGACGCAGAGCGGATGTTCTTTATAACGCTGCTGCTCTCGGTGTTTGAAACCTGGATGCGTACACAGGCAGGAGCCAACACCCTGCGCACGATCTTGTATATGGATGAAATTTATGGTTACCTGCCGCCAACGGCCAACCCTCCTTCCAAGCAGCCTATCCTCCGGATGCTGAAGCAGGCGCGTGCTTTTGGGGTTGGGCTTCTCCTGGCAACACAGAACCCGGTGGATGTCGATTATAAGGCCCTCTCTAATGCGGGGACCTGGTTTATTGGCAAACTGCAGACTGAGCGGGATAAACTACGACTGCTGGAAGGACTTGAATCTGCCAACGGCGGACTGGATCGCAGGGCATACGATCAGATGATCTCAGGGTTGGGGAAACGGGTATTCATACAGCACAATGTTCATGCAGCTCAGCCCATCCTGTTTCAGACACGCTGGGCGATGAATTACCTGGCCGGTCCCCTGACGAGGGCGCAAATCCCTGATTTGAATAAATTGGTTGGTGCAAAACTTGGACTCTCTGAAAGTGCTGCCTCAACTACCGGTAACCCTGAGGCGGCGGTGGATCGTGTTCCGGAAGTAACCATTCAAAAGGCTGAAGCGGATGCCGCGGCAGTTCTATATGGTCTTGAAGGAAGTGAAACCAAACCTTCCGTCCCGCAAGGGATTGGTGAATATTTTTTACCGCTTAACCGTACCCTAACGGAAGCGTTTCGATCCATGGGCCAGTCGATCTCTTCCGAAGTGGAACTTGGGGCAGTCTTGTATCGTCCGGTGCTGATCGGTTCGGCTTCTGTGCGCTTCCTGGACCGCAAGTACCAGCTGGATTGTGATGAATTTCGCAGCGTTTTAATCTCCAACCCTGATCCTCGCGGGGTCATCCGCTGGGATGATCTCTCTGTGCGAAAATCTGCGATTGCCAGGCCTGCAGCTGATATCGCACCTCAGGCCCGTTTTGCAGTTTTGGCTTCACCGTTGGATGATGCCAGGTTACTTACCTCTCTGGAGAAAGATTTTGCAGAGTGGCTTTATCAAACGGTTGAGATTACCGTGCGCGCCAATGAAGCCCTTAATATCTATCGCGGGCCGGATGTTTCTCAAGCCGAATTCATGCGCGTTTGTTCCGAGGCGGCCAGAAAAGCACGGGATGCCGAAATCAAAAAACTGACCAGTAAATATAAAAGCAAGATTGATACGATTGAAAGTCGTCTTACCCGTGAGCAGCGGGAACTGCGCATGGACCAGGAAGAACTCAGCCAGCGGAAATGGGAGGAATTTGGAACGCATACCGAAAATCTTTTTGGCTGGCGCGGCCGGAGCCGCCGGCGGCTGTCGACTTCCCTGACCAAACGACGGATGACTGAACAGGCCAAAGCAGATGTGGAAGAATCATTTGAGGCAATCGAAGCATACGAAAGCCAGATGGAAGAATTACGAAGTGAATATGAATTTGCGGTAAACGAGATCAACGACCGTTGGGGGGGAGCGGTTAGCCAGATCCATGAAATTCCTGTGAACCCAAAGAAAAGTGATATCTTCATCGATTTGTTTGGCGTGGCCTGGGTACCCTTTTATTTGATCCGGTCTGGAGACCAGGTGCTTGAATTACTGGGCTATGCAGATGAATAACCTTGTTGTTGAAATTTCCATGAACTCCGAGCTGTTCATGAGTGGTCTACTGTTGGCTGGCTCATTGCTTATATGGGGGGGCATCCATTCTATCCTGGCTGCATTCAAGGTAAAGGCATGGTTCCGAAACCGATTTGGGCCTGGTGCAGACCGGTTCTACCGTTTTGGCTATAACGTTTTCGCTGTGGTATCTTTGCTCCCCATTGGGCTGTTGGTTTTATTGCTGCCAGACCAGGGTTGGTATTCGCTGGAGCGCCCCTGGACTGTTGTGTTTTATGCCGTTCAGTTTATCGCCTTGTTGTTGTTAGTGATAGGTGTGCTTCAAACAGATATCCTGAGCTTTATCGGTGTCCGGCAGTTGTTGAGCGACCAGGCTTCCCAGGCTCCACTGGTACGCACCGGACTGTATCGATGGGTTCGGCACCCGCTTTATTTTGCCGGACTGCTTTTTATCTGGTTTTCACCGGGTATGACCGTAAACCTGTTCATTTATACAGTTTCCTTTCTCTTTATATTGTGATTGGCGCGCATTTCGAGGAGAGCAGGCTGCTGCAGGAATTTGGTTCAGCATATTATCAATACCAGTGTGATACGCCAATGCTCTTTCCCGGGATGAAGATCCCCTGGATGAGGAAAATTCAATTGCGCCCTAAAGATTGTGATGATGTTAAGTGAACGGGGAACTCTAATCTATCTTTCAGAACAAAACGGTATAATCTGATCTATGAGTTTTGTAACCCAGCCCGTTACCCGACAGAATGTGTTGGTTTCCCAGTTAGGCATGTCACTCGTCAGTGGGGCGGTTCTGTTCTTCCTGCTGGTGTTTGCCTGGATGACCGGTTACCAGTTGCTGTATGCTGGTCGAATATTCCCGGGGGTTTCGATTTCCGGGGTTGACCTTTCAGGGCTGAAACCAGCGGATGCAGCTGTCAAGCTCAGCCAGACGCTCTCCTATCCTTATTCGGGACGGGTTGTCCTGACGGACGGTCATAAGTTATGGATAACCACCCCAGTTGAACTGGGTATGGTTTTTGATGCTTCCGCCAGCGCCCAGGCTGCTTTTCAACTTGGTCGCAGCGGCGGACTTTTCGACAGCCTTTCGAATCAGGTTAATGCCCTGCGTCAGGGAGTGGATGTATCTCCGGTGATCATTCTGGATCAGCGAGTTGCATATAATTATTTGCAGTCGATTGCTTCTGAAATCGACCAGCCTGTGGTGGAAGCCAGTCTGCGTATTGATGATACCCAGGTTGTAGCCCAACCAGGACAGATTGGGCGGTTGTTGAATGTGGACGCAACCCTGTTTGTGCTGACTTCCCAGCTGCAGAGTTTCCATGATGGGACCATTGAGCTGGTCATCGAAGAAAAACAACCCGAGATACTGGATGTGTCTGAACAGGAAGAAGTCGCCCGCAGGATCTTAAGCCAGCCAGTCACCCTGACCCTCGCAGGGGAAGATACAGAAGATCCCGGTCCCTGGTCCTTTGATGAGCAGACCATTGCGAAAATGCTGACCGTCCAGAAGGTTTTGGAAAATGGACAGCCTCGGGTGCAGGTCACGCTGGATGAATTTTCCTTACGGCAGATATTGTCTGATATTGCGTCTCAAGCAGATCGGAAGGCTGAGAATGCACGTTTCATCTTCAATGATGAAACCAACCAGCTGGAAGTATTTGAAGCTGCCAGGGTTGGCAGGGTCGTTGATCAACTGGCCAGTGTGACCGCCATCAACACTGCCCTCCAGCAGGGGAAGCATGTGATCCCGATTATGATGGTGTATGATAATCCATCCGTTATTGAAACCGCGACCGGTGTGGAACTTGGCATTACAGAACTGGTCAGCGTACAGACTTCTTACTTTTATGGTTCCAGCCCGGAGCGAATTCAGAACATTGATACAGCCAGGGCGCGTTTTCATGGTTTGCTGGTTGCTCCTGGAGAAACCTTTTCGATGGGAGAAGCCCTGGGGGATATCAGCCTGGATAATGGGTTTGAAGAAGCCCTGATCATTTACGGAGGACGTACCATCAAGGGGGTTGGGGGAGGAGTTTGCCAGGTCAGCACTACATTGTTCAGGACAGTGCTTTTTGGCGGTTACCCGGTTGATGAGAGACATTCTCATGCTTATCGAGTCTCTTATTATGAATACAACGCAAGCGGTTCCCGGGACCCGCAGCTGGTAGGCCTTGATGCAACGGTTTACTTTCCCCTGGTGGATTTCAAATTTACCAATGACACGCCTTATTGGATTTTGATGGAGACGTACCTGGATGCTGCTGCAAGAACGCTGACCTGGAAGTTTTATTCCACCTCGGATGGAAGGACTGTAGAAATATCGAATACTGGCCCGCAGAATATTGTCCCGCCGCCGCCGCCGCTTTTCGAGGAAAACCCGGAATTAGAGAAAAATGTCATCAAACAGGTGGATTGGGCAGCAGAAGGTGCGGACGTGGTTGTGGACCGTACTGTTTACCGGGAGGGCACGGTTTATATCCAGGACCAATTTCAGACGCAATATGAACCCTGGCGAGCAGTTTGTGAATATGGGCCGGCGACGAAAGATCTTGAAAAAACAGCCAAACGAAAAGGCGCCTGCCAGCCATAGGGGAAGTGTTTGAATTTCGGAGGCCTGGCGTATATTGAAGGAATTGGCTTGCATGGTACAATTGGCGCTTGTTGAGATAGGAGAAAAGTAAAAATGGTCAGTCAAGAGTTGCTCGATATCCTGCGCTGTCCGGCCTGTGTGCGTGATAAAGGTGGTGAACTCACCTTGCACCAGGATACCTGGCTGATTTGTCAGGATTGTGGGCGAAAATATCCGATTAAAGAAGATATACCTGTCATGTTGATCGATGAAGGGGATCAATGGATTGACAAGGCGGTCGAGGACTTACCTGTTCCTCCTCAATAAAGAATCTATGTCGGAGATGGATGGTCTCCTGGCAGACCTGACCAGTGGAGAGGATGAGCGTTCTGAAAACGCCGTTCCGGGTTTGGTTGCTCTGGGAGCGTGTATATTGCCTGAAATTGAAAAGCTGCTCGTATCAGAGGTGATAGACCACCGCTGGTGGGGGGTGCGTGTTTTGGCGCAATACCCTGAACCCCAGAGCAAGTGGCTTATACAGGCGCTGGCGGATCGTGAGCAGGAAGTACGTCAATGCGCAGCACTGGCCTTGGTTTCGCATCCTGCCCCTGAAGCAATACCGGCATTGATCGATGCGATGTTTGATCCTGATGTGACCCTGTCCGGAATAGCTGCAACTGCCCTGACTGCAATCGGTGAACCCGCCGTGGAAGCATTATTGACAAAGCTTCCAGGCTCTTCTGAGCATGCACGGATCAATATGTTCCGGGTTCTGGCAAGAATTTGTGATCGCCGTGCTATCCCGGTGTTGATGGAAGCGATGAAAGAAGACTCGGCATTAATCCAATATTGGGCAGAAGAAGGCCTGCATCGACTGGGGCTGGATATGGTATATACTAAACCTGATTGAGAAAAACTATGTCTGAAAATAAAGTACTTGCTTTTCTTAAAAAATTAGTTCCACAAAAGAAACCGTCAATTGGTTCAATGATTGGCTGGGGCATTTATGGTGTGATTGTAATTGTTCTGGCAGTAGTTGTTTTCAATTTCACACGCGTTTTTATTAAGGAACAGCAGATATTCCGTCTGCCCGGGGTACCGATCGTAGAACAAGGCGGGAACGAGGCGCTCCCGGATGATCAACAGGATCCGGTTCCTTCGGCTCCTGAAGAGAATCTTCCCGAGCCATGGGATGGGGGCAGCCGGGTGACAATCTTGCTCCTGGGATTGGATGAACGCGACTGGGAGGTGGGCGCCGGAGCGCCGCGTTCTGATACGATGATGCTGGCAACCCTGGACCCGATCAGCAAGACAGCCGGTATGCTGTCTATTCCGCGTGACATGTGGGTAAATATTCCCGGATATGGCTATAACCGCATCAATATGGCTTATTCATTCGGAGAAGGCGCCCAGTTACCGGGAGGGGGTCCGGGATTGGCCATGAAGACCGTTGATGAGTTTATTGGGGTACCGATCCAGTATTACCTCCAGGTCGACTTTATGGCATTTGAAGAAGGTATTGATGCCATGGGCGGGCTGGATATATGTATTCCTGAAAAGATACGCATTGATCCGATTGGCCCCAAACTACCGTATAACCTTGATCCTGGCTGCCAGACGCTGTACGGGTATGAAGCCCTGGCGTATGCACGTAACCGTAAGACCGCGGAAGGTGATGTTGATCGCGCCAAACGGCAGCAGCAGGTCATTATGGCGATCCGTGATCAGGTGCTTTCCCCTGAAAACTTTCCCAAAATGGTGAAAATTGCCCCTGATGTTTACAACGAAGTTGCACCATTGATCCGTACCAATTTGTCCTTCGAAGATGCATTGCGGCTGGCTTCACTGGCCCAGCAGATCCCGCGTGATCGTTATAAGCAGGGTGTGATTGATTACACCATGATGAGCCTGGATAATGTCATACTGGGAGGGCAGGATGCCAGTATTGCCAAGCCGTTCCCGGATAAGATCCGTGTCCTGCGGGATGAGATTTTCCTGACCGGAGGTGCGGTAAGCCCGATTGCACAGGGAACGCCGGCTGAATTGATGCAAGTAGAAGGGGCGCGGGTTCGTGTACGCAACGCTTCTTATACGACCGGGGTAGAGCAGACCACCGCCCAATTTTTACAGTCACAGGGGATGGGAGTCACTGAATTGGGAACCGGAAGCGCCAATACCGTCTCGGTCATTACTTTATATTCAGATAAACTCTATAGCTTGCGGTATCTATTGACCATGCTGAACCCAAGCGGTGTACAATTAAAAATTGAGCCCAACCCATCAGAAACCGTTGATATCCAGGTAGACCTGGGATCAAACTGGGCGGCCAACCCGACCCCACCGCAGCAGTAGAATTGACTGATTGAATTGAATCGGCGACTCCCGGAGAAACCCCGGGAGTCGTTTTTCATTGCTGCCGGAAGCTCAACCGCAGACTGCCGCTATAGATATTCCCATCAGTCGTTTGGCAGACCGGGGGCGTTAGCCCGGTTGTTGGCGAAGTGCTGTTTCCCACGATAAGCGAGTAAATAATATCCGGATGCATTATAAAATCAGCGTACCCAATTCCTATTTCCGGTTTCAGACCGGTGAAGAAATACTCTTCCCCGGTGTTCCAGTTAACAACAATTTTCACGCCGGGTACCGGTTTATTGGCAGTATTCAATACAACCACCTGGAGCAGCCCTTCTGACAGCGCAGGATCACAGATTGTTTCCTGCTCATTCAGGAAGAAAGGTACTCCAGGCGTGGGCGTACCGGTTGGGGCGGGACGGGGCGTGGGCGTATAGAAAGCAGCCAGTGTGGGAACGCTTTCCTCGCCGGTCTCATTTTCCGGTTGAGGAGCAGTGGTATTTTCCCCGTCGGTATCCGGTGTTGAGGCCGGTTCTGCAGGGACGGGTGTCGTTGTTGCGGCGCCGGGCGGCGGCGCATTGGTAGGCTGAGCGTCGCTTTGCTGCAGCGCATTGGCCAGCAGTGCCAGCGCCTGGATCGTAGTGGAATCGTCCCCTTCCGATGCGATCATGCGCTGTGCCTGGGCGGCCAGTCTTTTGCCCGGCTCTTGTTCCTCGAGCAAGGCCAGGCGGGCCCTGGCGCGCTCGAGGTTCCCGGTAGAAGCGAAAGAAGCTGCAATGACGGACCGGTACTGGTCCTTGAAATCGCTTCGCAGTGCTGCGGGCGACAGGTCGGTTTGCTTTCCGGGTGAAATGACCCACGAATAAAGCAGCCCAATCCCGAAACCAATCAGGAGTCCGAACAGGAGTTGCAGGGGAAGACGGAATTTCATGGTATGGTTTCCCCAGCCGGTGCAGCAGTCCAGTTTTCCAGGTCGGAGGCCAATTCTTGTATCAGTTGAAGATCTGCTTCGGTATATTGGTATTGTTGTGCCTGCTGGTACGCTGTTGTCACGATCCTGGAAGGCGCCTGACTGCCGAAAATAGCCAGCCGTTGGGCAGCTTGTTGGATATCCTGTTCACCCTGATAAGCCTCTGCCACCATGAGAATATAGTCGGTGCGATAATCTTCCCGCAGTGTTTCAGGGGTCGTGTCGATAAATTCGACCGGGTTGATCACCCACCCATAGACCAGTCCGGCGGTCAGACCGACGATGAATGCAATCAAGAAGAAGGACCATTTTGGCATAGTGTTTATTTTGCCATAGTTTGTTGGAATATAAAAGGGAAAAATGTCCGGGCAGGAGACCGGCGGCGCCCAGAGGCACTTCCTTACCGCTGCTGCCTCTCGGCCCTGGCGGGGTTCGAAAGGTTCTGCCGCGCCGGACCTACCCGGACGGTTGCAAGCATACTCGAAGTGAGATTGCATGTCAACCTGGGCAAGCACAGCGAATCAGAGGGGAGTCGAAAGTATCCTGGATTTCTTCACAATTAAGTACCGAGAGGATTAAATCGAGCGGCGAGTCGATTAAATCGAGCGGCGGGCGGATTTAATCCTCCGGCGGGTGGATTGAAAGCAGCTGCGATCAACGCGGTTTGGCCTTACTGAACAGATAGGGATGAACTATTGATCGTAGCAGCAGTGAAATAAGCTGGGTTTGTAGGAACTGGAGCTAAGACTAAAAAGGTTCATGCCGTATAAATGGATAAATTCCAGCTTATTTGCATATTTGAAATGCTGCTGCAAGCCAGAGAGTGGATGTCAATTCTTTTGCTGTTGTATAATTGCATTATGAATTGACAGGAGAAAAGAAATATACCGGTGGAAGCAGTGAACACTGAATCTGCCGGCGGGTGGCAGGGCTGATGCTATGAAACCGTACTGATCAAAATTTGCCCGGGTATTTAATACGTGAGCATATATTTAAGTAACACAATCGGCTGTCCCTTTTCTCTCTGGTCAACAAAGATAAACTCGATAGTCGATTTTTTTTAGAAAAATGACCAACGATAAGAAAAAAGTTTTTCATTATGGCTGAAGCGTGGTACGCAATCCGCAGTAAACCTCACAAGGAAGATTTCCTGTGGGGCCAATTGGCGGCCCGGAAAATAGAAACCTTTTATCCGCGAATAAAGGTGCAGCCTCAAAACCCAAGGGCTAAAAAGGTGAGGCCCTATTTTCCGGGTTACCTGTTTGTGCGTGTAGACCTGGGCGATATCACCTCCTCCAGTTTGCAGTGGATGCCGGGTGCGGTGGGGGTGGTTTCCTTTGATGGGCAGCCTTCAAGTATCCCTGAGACACTTATCATGGCCATCCGGCAGCGTATTGATCAGGACAATGCAGCCATGAAAGCCAGCCGGACCGGTTTTAAACCCGGGGAGGCTGTGATTGTCCAGACCGGGCCGTTTGCCGGGTACGAAGCTATATTCGATTCCAGCCTGCCTGGTGAGGACCGTGTGCGTGTCCTGCTGAAAATGATCAACCACCGGCAGGTGTTGGTGGATTTGTCCGGGGGGCAGATCTATCGTAAAAATCACTCTCACGTGCCGGGCCGGAAAGCCTAGCTTTCGGGGGCGTGACAGGGTAATTTCAAGGGTCTGACATTCAATCAGAATGTCGGAAGGGCGGATGCATGCCAGTGATCAGAAAGAGTATGGAATACAATTTTACTAATGGAAAATTCTGAACCGAGCGAACAAATTTCCGACGAATACTGGGACATGACCATCGAACCCCAGCGGGGATTGTTCGATTTGCAGCTGAAGGAGTTGTGGCGCTACCGGGACCTGGTGATGCTGTTCGTGCGGCGGGATTTCGTTTCCGTTTATAAACAGACCATCCTGGGTCCGCTGTGGTTTCTGATCCAGCCGCTGCTGACCACCATCACGTTCACAATTATCTTCGGCCAGATCGCCAGGCTGCCGACGGATGGGCTGCCCCAGTTCTTGTTTTACCTGTCCGGAACGGTGGTGTGGTCTTATTTTGCGGACTGTCTCAATAAAACCTCCAACACATTTGTGGCCAACTACAACCTGTTTGGCAAGGTATATTTCCCGCGCCTGGCGGTGCCGGTTTCGATCCTGATTTCAAGCCTGATTACTTTCGTGATTCAACTGCTTTTATTCGTGGCTTTTATGATTTTCTTTATTCTCAGCGGTTCTGAAATTCGGCCCAATCTCTGGCTGCTCTTCTTCCCGGTTTTAATCCTGATGATGGCCGGGCTGGGGCTGGGGTTCGGGATCATCATTTCTTCCCTGACGACCAAATACCGCGACTTGCGCTTCCTGGTGACATTCGGGGTGCAGCTGCTGATGTACGCCACTCCGGTGATCTACCCGGTTTCTTCCATCCCGGACAGGTTTCGGTGGATCATCCAGGCCAATCCCATGACGCCGATCGTGGAGACCTTCCGGTACGCATTCCTGGGAGCTGGCACGGTTGCGATCGGCCAACTGCTGTATAGTTTCGGCTTTATGCTGGTGGTGGTCTTCCTGGGGGTGATCATCTTCAACCGGGTGGAGCAGAATTTTATGGATACGGTTTGAGGATTGAAGAATTTTGATTGATGAATTTAGATTGGTTTATCACATTGTTCAGTTGAGATATCTTCATGAGTAATTTTGTCATTTCTGTAGAGAGTCTTTCAAAGGTTTACCGACTGGGCCAGATTGGTACGGGTACCTTTTCGCATGACTTGAACCTTTGGTGGGCAAGGGTGCATGGAAAGCCAAACCCGATGCGGCGAATTGGCGAAACGGATCACGGCAATCGGGCTGGAGATGAGATCTGGGCGCTGCGGGATATTAATTTCTCGGTCCAGCAGGGAGAAGTACTGGGGATCATTGGCCGTAATGGCGCCGGGAAGAGCACCCTGTTGAAGATTTTGTCCCGGATTACCTCGCCGACCCGCGGCAGGATCAGGGTCAAGGGGCGCGTGGCCAGTCTCTTGGAAGTCGGTACGGGCTTTCACCCTGAATTGACCGGCAGAGAGAATATATATTTGAATGGGGCAATTTTAGGGATGAGCCGTTTCGAGATCGATCGTAAATTTGATGAGATTGTAGATTTTTCCGGCGTGGAGACTTTTATTGACACACCCGTCAAGCGCTACTCCAGCGGGATGTATGTACGGTTGGCTTTTGCAGTGGCTGCACATCTGGATCCGGAGATCCTGGTTGTGGACGAGGTATTGGCGGTGGGGGATGCCGAGTTTCAAAAGAAGTGTTTAGGCAAGATGGGTGAAGTGGCAAAAGGCGGGCGGACGGTTTTATTCGTGAGTCACAATTTACCAATGATACGACAACTATGCCGCCGGGCAATTTTATTGAATCGAGGAGACCTTGTTCAGCAAGGTGATTCTGAAAGGGTTGTATCGGATTATCTTGCGAAAGCATTTGCTGGACAATACTCAGAAGATGTCTGTTCAATAATATCTTCTTTTTTTTCAGACCCGGCTTTCCGTTTGCTTGATGTTCGGGTATTACAAAATGGAAAAGAGACAAATTTTGTCGGTAATGGTGAGCCTGTTCAGATAGAAATTGAATACAATGTCTTGGAGAAAACACATGGCTTGCGAGTGTTTTTCGATTTGTATGATAAGAATGAAGTGCTGCTTTTTCGTTCGTTCCATGATTCAGGGGAACAGGTTATCGTACCAATGCAAAAAGGGCATTATCTTTCCAAGATGGAAATCCCAGCTAATTGGCTTGCCCCTTCAATTTATTCCCTTCAATTTCATGCTGGGATCCATAATACGCGTATGTTAATGCCTTCAGACGTGAGAATTCCGATATATGTTCATAACACCGGGATAGTGAATAAAGCTTATGCTGGCGACCCTATTCGTGGCAGCCTGGCTCCCAACTTCGATTGGATAACAATTCGATTAGGGACCTCCCAGGGATGAAAACCTTCTATAGTCAAAATGGGGAGGATTTTTTACTTTGGTCCGTATTTCAAAGTAAGAAAAAACCTGGCATTTTCATCGAAGTTGGTGCGCTGGATGGAATACGTTTCAGCAACACATTTTATTTTGAGCGTGAAGGTTGGACGGGGGTTTGTGTGGAACCCCATCCTGATTATTTCCTGCTTTTGCAGAAGAATCGCCCTGGCAGTTTTTGCGTGGAACTGGCGGCGAGCAATCGAATAGGGAAGCTCGATTTTTATGCAGCTTCTCATGGGGATTTTTCAACCTTGCTTGAAGAAAACACCCGTGATGAAATGCTTTCCAGGAAGATGGCAGGTTATAAAAGAATACCGGTTTCGATCTCAACGCTGAATTTAATTTTGGAAGGTGCAGGAATGGTTCCGCCGATCGATATCGTGTCCATTGATGTTGAAGGGGCAGAATTGGATGTGTTGGATGGTTTCAATCTTTCTTACTACAAACCTGAAGTTTTGATTATCGAAGCAAATGATGAATTTGCAGATATGAAGCTGGATGCTTATATGCGTCAACATAACTATCATAAGTCTGGGCGGATGGGTCGTTCAAATAATTTTTATTGCCGCTCATGGCTTACTGCCGTAAAATTGTCTTTGATACCTGTACGGTGCACTGTAAGTGTTCAGCCATTGATAGGAGAAAACAAAGCTGTGGAGTTTCGTGAGCTCAGATTGCCAAGTTTAAAAGCACAAGCCTGGCTAAGAATCCTAAAGCGCATCCTCAGGCGGTTGAAAATTAAGTAGCCCAAAAAATTGATGCTAGCCGCCGGACGTTTTAATAATAACAAGTTAATAGTTCCTAATCTGAATACTGAAAAGTGAGGCGTGTTTGTGATCTCACATTTTTTATGGTCCGTCATCAAGATTCTTGGAAAAATAAAGGTTCGTGGTGTTTGGCGAACAAGAAAGTTAATACTAAATACTTTATTTAAAGATAAATATTTCAAAACTCCATACCTCGGCCACCATATTTATGTCTGCCCGACGCATATTATGGGAAGATTTGTGTTTGAAGGGCAGGTTTATGAACCGGAAATCATCAAAATTATCCAGACCTTCGTTCAGAACAACTTTTCTTATATAGATATTGGCGCAAATATAGGCTTGCATACCCTGGCCGCAGCGTTTGAACGACAAAACCTCGAGCAGTTTTTTTATTCTTTCGAGCCGGAAGCAGCAATGTATTCCATGCTTAAAAAGAATTGCAGCCTTAATGGTCTCGACTTTGTAAACTGTGTTCGGGTAGGCATCGGAGATAAAGATGCGGTTCTTTCTCTGAACGTTTCGCTGACCAGTAACAAAGGCAGGAACTCCTTTTTGCCCATCGACAATTCTAAGCCGGGGCAGGAAGTAAAAGTGGCCACCCTTGACAGCCTGTTTCTGGACAATCAAAAATTGTCAGAAAGCCCCCTGTTCATTAAGATCGATGTAGAAGGATATGAACTTCCTGTTATCCGAGGTGGGAGATGCTGGTTATCCACCATAAAAGACATTGCAATAATCTGTGAAGTCTGGCCCGAATTGATGGAAAGGAATAACATGACCGTCGACAGTTTATTCTCTCTATTTCGGGAGTGTGGATTTGACCAGCATAAGCTGATTTCAGGTGAAACAGGGAATGCAATCTTCTATAAAGGGGACCTGGCCGGCAGGATCGTCTCTCGACTGTTGCCTGAGTAAAAAAATATTTGCTGGTGCAATGACAGCAACATGACCGATAAGCCGTTTCTTTTCATAAGCTGTATGCCTCTTGAGAACCCGCGTTCGGCCTCTATGGCCTATATGGGGATACTGCTGGAGAAGTATGCCGAAAAGTTCGTCTGGTATTCACTTCGTCCTCCGGTGGTGAAGGATAAGCAGACCGGGTTTGGTGTTCCTTATGCATACGGCCCATCATTCAATTGGTTCAGCCGTTTTCCGAATCTCAAGCGCTGGTTTCGGCTTTTCCCTTGGGCCTGGTTTGCAGGCTGGGCGGCCGCGAAATTCGGGCGCTCCAGGGAGGTGGGTCTGGTTTATGTCGACATGGCTTTTGAAGCGGTACTGGCGGGTCGAGTCGCGGCCTGGTTGCTGAAACTGCCGATGGTGATTATGATCCACGATGATCCGGTTCATCGAATTCGGGTGAAAGACTACCCTGAGTGGCTCGTGAAACTATATGAGCGGGAAGTAACGAAGACGTTTCGGGCGGCCAAAACCTGTGCTGTAATTTCGGATTATATGGGGGAAAAATATGAGCGCCAGTATGGCGTGCAGACCACGACGTTGTATCCGGGTGTGACAGCAGATAAGTGCTTGGAAATCCGTTCTCTTGATCCCAAGAAAGGACCGGTTATGATCGGATCGGTAGGCAGCATTGGATCTGTAGAGAACTGGGAGTTACTGCTGAGTACTGTCAAGAACTTGAATTCAAAAAGTGACAGGAGAAAATTCAAGGTTTTACATATCGGTCATCTACCGGTTGGCTTCCCAACCAGCGATGACCTTGAAGTCACCGGGTGGGTTCCGGAGTCAGAATTTACCACACACCTGGGGAGGTTGGATATATGTTTCTTGAACTGGTCATTCTCTCCTGAACTTGCAGAGACAGGTAGGACCTCGTTTCCATTGAAGATCCATTCCTATATTCGAGCCCAGGTTCCTTTCCTGGCGTTGGGACCTGTCTGGAGCAGTGTTGTCCGTTTTGTGCAGGATTATCAATGCGGTCTCTGTTGTACCGAAGAAAATGTCCCCCTGCTTGGGGAAAAAATAAGCGAACTGATTCATCCCGAAACATATCTTGAGGTAGTTAACCGGGTCAAGGAATTGAAAAGACAATTCTCACGGGATGAATTCTTTGCCCGTTTTGAAAAGTTTGTCTCTCTTGATGCTTGAAATGGTACCATTGATTTTGAATACAAAAACAGGAAATACAAATGCTCAGGAAAATACTGCGGAAATTTGGAATTAATAGTTCTACGAAAAAAACGACAAAGTATGAGTGGGAAGCAATAAAGACGGGTTTTTTGTCAGGTTTGACTTTGTACCTTCCTGATGAATGGGGTCTTGAAATCGTTCAAGGACAGCATGAAAAGGAATTCCTCGAGGTGATCAAGCGTTTTGCCCCAGGTGGGGGTGTATTTTATGATGTGGGCGCCCATTATGGCTGGTTTACAGCAGCCTGGCTGCACCTTGGAGGTGAGTATGTTGAGGCGTTTGAACCCCTTGATGAAAACCAAACAGTACTCAGAAAAATGTTGACTTTCAACGGCATGGAAGATAAAGTGCGTATTCACGATACTGCCCTGGGAAACCATACCGGAGATGATTGGCTGGCTTTATATCCGGAGGACAGCAGTCGTACATTTGTTCCGCAGCAAGGTGAGATCTATGCATTATCTGCAGGTTTGGAGAAAAGACAAATTTCGATCTGGACTTTAACAGATCTGGCGGAAAAGGCAGAACTGAGAACTCCTCGGTTAATTAAGGTCGACGTGGAAGGGTTGGAAGGTGATGTAATAGAAGGAGCATTATCGTTTCTTGAACAAATTAACCCCATGGTGATGGTTGAAGTACATAGTACCTTGAATGGTTTACGAGTTGCAGATCAACTAGGTCGATTGGGATATGAAATGAAAATATTGGGGATGAAGGGGAAACGGAGTAGCCTGCCGCTTGTCTTGTGGACCCATCCAAAAGATCGATAAAATTCTTCAGCCTTCCTCATGATTTCACTTCAAGATCTAAAGAAAAAACCTGTTTACTTTTATACGGAATCACAAATTGCCCCGTATGGCACGGGAATTTCTATGAGACAGTACACGAATTTACGCGCTTACATGGATCTTGGCTTTAACATTGAAGTAATTCAATTTATTTATCAAAATGATAATAAAGCTGTCGACCCTCCAATATTATTACCCGATATAAAACATACTCCTGTATTTTATCTTCCTCAAAAACCGAATTCACTGAGTAAAATATCTTTCCATTTGAATATTGCCAAAGGTCCCAAACTGGACAGATTGTTTCCAATCAGACCTTTTGTAATACAACAGGTAAACCTTAGGGAAAAGCGAACACCCAAAGCGATTCACCATTTTGAATATGATAATATCGCAAGCGCAGCTCTGGCTTTCCGAGACTTGAATTTAATTTGGAGTAATAATGATATCTTATCGACTCGTGTTCCATTGTTACGAGAGATGAGGAATGAGTTTGTTGGGAAAGAGATTGGTAAAGCCGTCCAGGATCGTGAACACCAAATTCGAGAGAGTGAGAACTGGATTGCCAGCCGCGTAAAGCTGATTTTGAATATAGCTGCTCACGAAAATGAAGAGTTCCGTAATAACCGGCATTACCTGCATGCAGAATTGTTCCCAATGAGTTGGCCAGATGAAGAAATTGCTCCCAGGAAACGTGCATGGTTGGCTGACGGGATACTGCGTTTACTTCACCTGGGGAGCATCGATGCCTTCATGGGTTACGATTCCCTGAAGTTCATCTTCGAAAATGTACTACCTCTCATTCCGAAAAATAAATTAAAAAGAATGGAATGGCTGATTGCAGGTAAAGTCGGGCAATCCCAGTATTCTCAACATATTCAGCAGTTAGCAAAAGCATATCCACAAGTCAGATTCCTGGGTTTTGTTGATGACTTGAAAGACCTTTATGGGCAGGTGGACATACAGATCGTTGGTGGAACACGTGCAACTGGCTTGCGGACCCGGATCATCGAGTCATTTGTATTTGGGGTTCCCGTGTTGAGTACGGTTGAGGCTGCCAGGGGCGTTGCCGGGTTGTCTCCCGAAAGGAATATCATTTTGGCACAGGATGCGGCTGCTTTTGCCAGGCTGCTGGCCGGGATGCTGACAAGGCCTGAAGCACTCGCGGATATAGCTCAAAATGCCCGCCGCACTTATGATATCTGTTATTCACGCGGCGTCGCTGTAGATCGACTCGCGAGTCTATTGGAAAAGTACCTGTAACAATGCCTCGAACTGGAAGACATCCCCTTAAGTTGTCTGGGTCAAAATCAAACATACTGATCCAGCCGGTTACTGTCACGACAGCGGTCCATATCCCAATGTTGGGTGGGTATTGGGCTCAGAGTCTGGATGTGCTGCATCTGTTCTTTGAAAGTCTTTTTTCCAGTACGGATTTGCCTTTCGATTTGATGGTTTTCGATAATGGTTCTTGTGGTTCGGTTCAGGATTACCTGATAGAACTTTACCGGGGTGGAAAGATTCAATATCTGACGCTTTCTGCCCAAAATGTGAAAAAGCTGGGGGCAATGGATTACCTTTTCTCGGTTGCACCAGGTGAATATATCGCCTATGCGGATAGTGATGTGTATTTTTTGCCGGGCTGGCTGGAGAGCAGTCTTGAGATCCTGGATGCTTTTCCCGAAGCGGGGCAGGTGACTGCACTTCCAACCATTGATAAGCGCAACCATTACATTGAAGGTACAATCAGTGGTATCCAGGGTGCAGGCGATTTGAAAATCGAACGCGGGAAGCTCATTGAGAAAGCCAGTATCGATGCCCACAGAATTAGTATCGGGCGCGAAGAAACTGATTATCTGGAGACCTCTGGAAAAAGGGATGATGTCTGCATTCGTCGGGGGGAGGTGCGTGCCTATATTTCTGCACAGGATTTCCAGTTCACGACTCGCCGGGCAGTAATCGAAAAAGTACTGCCTTTACAGGTTCGCCATACAGGGGAATATTATGATGCCATATACAGCCCGGTATTCGAATCCAAGATCAACGAGTTGGGTTTCTGGAGGTTATCTACTACTCAATATTTAATACATCATATGGGAAATTGTGTTCCGGATATTGAAAAGGAGTTAGCCGGGATTTTGGATAAACCATGGCTAACTGAAATATCGCGCGAGCGAATTAAAGAGCGCTCTGCCAGAAGGTACAGCCGATTGTTGGAGAGCCGTCCCATTCGGGATTTGCTTAAGCGTATCTATACACTTACCTATAAACTGTTATTTGAACGTTGAATATCATGAAAATTGCCTTTGCTACAATCGGCGATGCGCGTGACGTTCGTTGGGGGTCGGGTACCCCTTTTTTTTTATCCAGAGAATTAATCAAACAAGGGCATATTGTTCACTTCCTTGGCCCATTGGTAGTCCGACTGCCTTTCCTGACCAGGGTGTTCAAGCGGTTGTCCAGGAGTGCAGGGAAGAAATACTTTTCTTACCGGGATCCATTCATAGGCAGGGTGTTAGGACGGGCGGTTGAGCGCAAGTTAGTTCAACTAGATTATGATGTGCTGCTGACTAATGATTTTTGCCTGGCTGGATATACCCGAACTGAGAAGCCAATCATTCTATATACCGATGCTATCTTCCCTTACAATTATTCTGAAAATGTCCATCCCTGGTTGGATAATATTTCCGTTGTAGGTGTGATCTTTTGCCAGCTGACAACCAGACGTGGGATGCAAAATTCAGATCAATGTATTTTTGCTAGTTACTATGGGCAATCAGAAGCCGTTAAATATAAATTGCCAGGTGTGAGGAGTGTGGTTATCCCTTATGGAGCAAATATTGACCCTCCTTTGAAAGCTAATCCGAGAAGCATAGACAGGATTTACAAAAAAAAAGTTCTCGATTTGCTTTTTATAGGGAAAGACTGGCAGTTAAAAGGGGGAGACATCGCGGTGAAGACAACCAGGATTCTAAATGAAAAGGGAGTTAAGGCTGCATTACACGTCGTTGGCGCAGATTTGTCGGATGTTTATGTTGAGCCTTATATTCGATTCTATGGTTTGTTGAATAAGGATAGGGAAGCAGAATGCGTAAAGCTTCAGGAACTGTTTGAATTGTGTGATGTTCTGGTCGTGCCAAGCAGAGCTGAAGGGTACGGTTTGGTTTTTGTTGAGGCTGCTGCTTATGGAATACCTTCCCTAGCCTATGATACAACAGGAACGAAAACTTCTGTTGGAACGAACGGGGTACTTTTTGATATTTCTGAAAATGAAGAAGCCTTTGTTTCTCAAATACAACTGTGGTTAGAGCAACCTTCGCTTTACCAGCAGTATTCAAATCGTGCACTTCAAAATTATCATGACAAAGCCAATTGGGCACAGGCTATCCGGCAGTTGGTAAAAGAAATGTCGGATGCACTAAAGTTGAAACAAGATGCAGACTAAGACCACTCCGATAGAAGCTCAAGAATCGCTGTACCGTTTGCCGTATCATTGGTTCCCGGAACCATGGTTAAGGCAGTTTGAAAGAGAAGAAAAGAAACGCATCATTCATTCATTGATACATAAACATCATAATGGTGTTCCTTCACGATATCTGGACGTTGGGTGTGGGGATGGGAGGTGGACCTCTGATATTCGCGATGTGCTCACAGATATTTTCAATAAAGATATCGATACCTACGGGATAGATTTCTCGGAAAGGGCGATTGGTTTTGCAAAATTAATAAAGCCAGAAATTAAGTTTCAGGTTTCCCCCGGAGAAGATATTCCTTTCCCTGGATCATACTTTGATTTACTCACTTCGATTGAGGTGATTGAGCATGTGGAGGATTCATCTGAGAAAAAGTACATGACAGAATTGCGTCGAGTCATCCACCAGGAAGGTCTGGTTTTGTTAACAACGCCGAGTTGGCATCTCAGGCTGCCAGAGCACCATTTCAGGCATTACACAGTTGAGAGGCTTACCCGGCTGGCGAATCATGCAGGCTTTCAGGTATTGGAAGTTCGAGGGCAGTCGATTCCTTATTATTTTTACCCACTGCGGAGGATGCGAATAATCCTTGAAGGCTTTCCCAAGCTCTGGCGGATTTGGAGATATACCTATAAGGAAGTGGCTCCCGAAAAGGCATTGAATCTTTTCGTTGCCTTGCGACCGGTTTGAAATGTTAAGAGTTCTCTTTGCAGCATTTAAACACGATCCATTGTTGAGAGAAAGAGAAGCAGGTGCAGATTTTCATTTCTTGAAAGCGCTTAAGGACAATGGAGTTGATGTTCATGTTGTTGGTCCTTTCAATACTCCGCCTGTTTTAGCAGAACGAATAATTCGGAGAGTCTACACTCATATTTCGAAAAGACAATACCTGAAATACAATCTTTCAAGGACCATTGAGGCTTCTATAAAGATACAAAGAGCCGCATGTGAATTAAAACCGGATTTAATCTTTACGCTTTACCCGCCGCCCCTGGTTTTCTACCGGGGAAAGGTGCCTTGTGTATTTAGAACCGATGCGACATTCAAAGGGGTGCGTCGTTATGGAGAGGAATTCTACCCGTACGGGCGAATGGCTTCACGGATGAATATCTGGTTAGAACAGCGGGCATTGGATCATTGTTCCGGGTTTTTGACTCACAGCGAATGGGCAAAGCATTCCCTGATCGAAGATTATGGAGTGCCAGCGGAAAAGGTTTGTGTCCTGCCAAATTCCTGTTATTTTCCCGATGGGCAGGCAACCCTTAAAACCAATTTCCTGGAAAAGAAGAAACTGAACGGGACCTTACGACTTTTGTTCGTCGGAAGGGATGCCAGACGAAAAGGTCTTGATGTTGCAATTGATACTGTCAATAAGTTAAATAGGATTGATATAGCTGCTACATTGACTGTTTGTGGAGTAAACGGTGTGAGTGATGACACGATAACCTATGCAGGGAACCTCGATAAAAGAGATGCTGTTCAATATTCCCGATACCTGTCTTTTCTTGAAGAAGCTCACTTCCTGCTCCATCCTGCTCGTTTTGATCCTTCACCCCGGGTAACCAGTGAGGCTGCTGCATTTGGTACACCAACCATAACCAACAATGTCGGCGGTATTGCTACCTCGGTACAAGACGGTGACTCCGGGATTGTATTGCCCAAGGGAAGTGCAGCTGAAATATATGCAAGTGCGATCAAGGAGTTGGTGTCTCGACCGGATTTGTACTATGATTTGTGTAAGAAAACCAATTTAAGATATAAACGTGAATTGAACATTGCCGTAACCGGAAAACGGCTTGTACAATTTTTGGAAGAGACGGTCAATGGGTAATAATTCCAGGTACAAGCCGCATATTGTTATTATCATTGCGCGAGGAGAAGCTCTTCGGAATTCCCTTTATTCGGATATGTTGAAAGAACTGGAGGGCCAATCTAAAGTAAGCCTGCTTTCTGTGTTGAATGATTTTGAGTTTATCGATCAATATCAACATCGGGTGGACCAGATTATTGACCTGAATGAGTATCGTGAACATCAACTGGTTGGCTACCTGCGCGATGTGATTGATTATGCCCACTACCGCTGGATCTGGACAAAAAAAGTAAAAAATAAGTGGGAGATCCTTGATGCCCAGGCTGTGACGTGGGACCAAAAACTGAGATATACTCTCTGGAAAGCATTAATTTTCACCCTGGCTAATCGTTTCACATTGGAAATCCTGACAACCATCGAAAATAAATTAAGCTTGTGGTTGAAACCAACCAACGACTTTGATACATTGTTTGAGCACATCAAACCTGACCTGGTTTTCAACACCTCCCATATTCATGCTCCCCGCGGGGAGCTACCGGCCAGGGTTGCGCATGCAATGGGCATACCAACGGCGGCTTTTGTTTTTTCCTGGGATAACCTTTCTTCACGCGGGCGGATCCTGCCCAAATATGATCATTTCCTGGTCTGGCATACCCAAATGCGTGAACAATTGTTGCGGCTCTATCCTGGCGTGCAAAGTAACCAGGTTCATATAACTGGGACCCCTCAGTTTGATTATCACTTCAAGCCAGAATTTTGTCTTTCTCGTCAGGAACTGTGCGATCAATTGGGATTGGATTCTTCCCGCCCTTTTATCCTTTACACGACCGGTATGGCGCATGATTTCCCGGAAGAGGTATATCATGTTGAAACCGTTATTAACATCCTGGAGGAATACCCACGATCCGAGAGACCCCAACTGGTTGTGCGTACTTATATTAAAGGAAATAGCCCGGAGATGGAGGCGCTCGCGAAAAAAGGAATTCCGGATGTGGTATTTCCTCCGGTTTTATGGGATGAAAAATGGTTTACACCCAGACCTGATGATCTATCGATTTATTCCAGTCTTTTGCACCACTGCAAGCTTGGGATCAACCCGGCCTCTACGGTCTCACTTGAATTAATGATGCTCGACAAACCGGTCATCAATCTTGGATTTGACCCACCAGGTAGTAACCTGCCGCATTATTTGCGCTGGAAACGGCATCTTGAATTTGATCATTATTGTAATGTCGTAGATAGTGGTGCGGTCATGGTCGCATATTCGCCAGACGATCTTCGCAGGAAAATTGCAGAATCCCTGGAACACCCTGACAAGTTAGAAGCAGCCAGGAAAGAGTTCATCAACAAAACCTTCGGGGTAACCCTGGATGGCAAATCAGCACAGCGAGTGGCAGAGACACTACAGTTGCTGGCAAGCAGGAAAACACCGGTAAGGAAAATATGAGAAACATACTACTTTCTATTTGTTACCGGTTAGGTCTTCCTCCTGCAATCTGGATGATCCATAATCCAATGAAGATTTATGAATACATGGAAGTGACGCGAGGTGTTACCCTGACAAAAGATTTCACTGTGATCGACCTGGGCTGCGGACAGGGCATCTGGACAATGGAGCTGGCAAAAAAATGCGGAAAGACAATTGGAGTAGATGTCCTGGAAGATGCAGTTAAAACTGCCCGACAGTACATTCGTAATAGTACGCGAAGGAAAAGGCTTGAATTTTTCAATGGCAGCCTCGACAGCTTGGGTATTCGCGATGCTTCTATAGACCATATTTTTAGTTTTTGTGTCTTGGAACATATCCAGGATTTGGAAAATACTTTAAATTCATCCCAACGGTTACTGCGTTCAGGTGGTGGTTTACATGTTTCTGTTGATGCCCTGGAAACGATTACAGACAAGGCGTTAAAGGCAAAACATAAACTCGATCACAAGGTAGTTCAGTATTTTTCAGCGGAATCTCTCAAAGAGCGACTTGAAAATGCCGGATTCAATGTACAACGAGTTTTTCCGATCTTAACGGGGAGCGTGGCGATGAAAGAATTCAAAAAACGCATCGAGGAATCCAGCTATGGTTACGGGTGGTTTGAGCGCAAATTATTGGTGCAAAAATTTTTTAAAGAAGATCGACAGGGAGAATTAAAAAAGGGGATCATGATCGTAGCCCATGCAACACGGCCATGAGTACAATACAGTAATATGAAATTCGACTCCAGACGGTCGATCCTGATCGTTTCAAGTGTTTTACCCTTTCCTCGGAATTCAGGCCAGCAGCAAAGGGTGTATTACACGCTGGCGGCTTTGCGAAAAAAATTCCACATTACTTTTTTGACTGCGGCGAGTGAGGCTGACAAGGTAGAAATAAAGAATGCTCTTTTAGAAATGTGTGACGATGCTATAGTTCTGCCTTCATTGTATACAAGAAGTTTTTTTGACCGCGTTTTCATCAAGATTGCCGGGTTATTGAGTTCCTTGGTAACCGGGTTAAAATTTTCAAATTACCTGTACGGTGAAGTTGAATTTTCTGCTTCACGATTAGATAAGGTGTTGGCAGAGAAGCAATATGATGCCCTCTTGTTTGAATACTGGCATGCGCATAAGGCCTCGCGGCATTTACGGAATCCGGGAGTTATTTCAGTCCTGGATATGCACGATATTCTTTGGAAATCCTTTGCCCGCCAGTTGGAGTTCAAACAGATGCCCGGCTGGCTCAAACGATGGCGAATACATAAGTACCGGAGCAGGGAAGAAGCCGCCTGGAATGATTTTGATGTTCTGATTGCCATAAATCAAGATGAATATGAATATACCCGTCAGCGATTAATGAATCGAGTAAAGCTGATGCTTGCACCGATGGGGACGGATATTTCTGCCTGGTCTTTTTGCTGGGCGCCTGAGCAGACTCCCCGTCGCGTTGCATACTATGGCGGGTTGAGAAATGTCGCTAATCAAAACGATGCCATGATATGTTTTCGAGAAATCATGCCGGCAATCTGGAAAGTGTACCCGGAGACAGAATTTTGGATTGTTGGGAGCAATCCACCGCAATTCATTAAGGATCTGGAGCATAAGAATCGGGTACACGTAACCGGCTATCTGGAAAAACCACAAGAGGTACTCAAGACCATGTCATTGTTGCTTTGTCCCTGGTCAGGTATATTTGGATTCCGCAGTCGGGTTGTTGAGGTCATGGCATTGGGGGTTCCAATCGTAGCCTCCATGGATGCGGTACACGGTATGGGTCTCAAAATTGGAAATGGTATCCTGGTGGGAGAAAAACTATCTGACCTTGTGCAATTGAGTTTGGGTCTTTTGGGTAACCCTGCAGAGCTTGAGCGTCAAAGCAGCCTGGCGCGCAAACAAATTGAGACCAGCTATAGCTATGAATCTACTTACGGTAAATTTGCGGATGAATTTTATGATCTGGTCTCTGCCAGGATGAGTTGATGAATTTGCTTGTTATTTCCCATAAGGAGACCTGGAGAGATCCGGACTCTCCAAGCGGCTTTTCCACAATTGGAGGCTTTCCGTTTCAAATGAAAGCGCTCTCTGAATTGTTTGACAGAACCGCGATCATGGCGCCCATTCAATCCAATAAACTTCCATCCGGGAGCATACCTTTACTTGGACACCACCTGAGTATCATTCCGCTGGCAGAACCTTTCGGGCTGGGCTGGCGTAGAAAGTTGTATATGCTGTACTGGACTATCCAACACTTTTCTAAACTCTGGCAAGCTGTGCATGATTACGATGCTATACATACCCCGGTGGGAGGGGATATTGGCACAATCGGCATTTTGATCGCAATCTTTCAACGAAAGAAATTATTCATCCGGCACTGTGGTACCTGGGGAGAACCGATTTCCTGGGTGGATCGATTGCTCCAGCGGTTCCTGGAGCGGATTGCGGGAGGACGGAATGTCGTTCTGGCAACCGGGGGAGCAGAGTCGCCTCCTTCCAGGAAAAACAGGAATATTCATTGGATCTTTGCCACCTCAATTACACAGGCTGAACTGGGTCAAATTCCTGCTGCGTATCCCTGGTTACCGGGTCAACCGCTAAAGTTAATTACTGTTGGTCGATTGTCGGTTTCCAAGAATGTCCAAGCCATTATCAAGGCCATGCCGAATATCCTGGAGAAGTTTCCGGCTTCAACTCTGGATGTCCTGGGAGATGGTGAGTACCGGTCTGAATTGGAGCGTGCTGCTTTGGAGCTGAACCTGACAAAAACCGTTACTTTTTATGGAAATATGAGTCATGACGAAGTTATCCGTAAGTTATCTGAGGCACATCTTTTTGTGTTTCCGACCCGGCGGGAAGGTTTTCCAAAGGTAGTGCTTGAGGCCATGGCTTGTGGTTTGCCGGTAATTGCTTCGCGCACATCAGTCATACCACAGTTGCTAAAAAATGAATGCGGGCTCCTTCTGGATGACGTCGATCCATATTCAGTATCAAAAGCTGTGATTGACTTGGCTGAAGACGCGAATAATTTATCAAGTATGGGGTCTAGGGCTCGTATGGTTGCACGGGAGTACACACTGGAAAAATGGAGAGAAAGAATTGGTAAATACCTGGCGTTGGCTTGGGGAGCGCTGAAGGAAGAAGTCCATGAACGCTCGTGATCTGGCCGTCTGGCTCTTTGCCAGGGTTGGAATGGCAGCTTTTCTGCGAAAGATATTGGTTCGGGATGGGAGATTCGCGCTGAATCTCCATGGTGTTTCAAGCCGGCGTTATAAAACAGTCCCACAAAATTTACAGCCTCACCACTCAGTTGGTGAGTTTCGGCAGGTGTTGACCTGGTTATCCGCACGCTATAACTTTTTAAGTGTTGATGACTTCCTGTTCACCGATTTCCCTGGTGTACTGCTTACTTTTGATGATGGACATGCGAACAACTTTACGAATGTGCTGCCTGTTCTGGCTGAGTTTGGTGCACAGGGATTGTTTTTTGTATCCACCCAGCATGTGAGATCACCCCGAAACTGGCTTACTTTTGTGTGCGAGCAGGCCAGACTTGGCTGGGAAAGCGAAATGGCTGTCCCAGAAGATTTTGCCAGGGACTGTTACGATGGTCTTTCTGATGAACAACTTGTTGAGTTGGCAGGCAGCCCTTATGGAGTGATTGGGTCACACACAGTCCACCATCCGTCCTTGTCGGGGTGTTCGGATATCGAACTCCAGGCAGAACTGATAGAGTCACGTCACTATTTGCAGCAGTTAACTGGCCAGGATGTCAATTGTTTTGCGTACCCCTATGGAGACTATAACCTGGATGTAGCCCGGTCTGTGAAGCATGCGGGTTATAAAGCCGCTTTTGCAGTAGACCCGGTACTGGTCGGGATGCCGGCATTTGAAATCCCCAGGGTGGACCTTTATTATGCTTCCCCCGATTACCTTTCTGCAAAGCTCAGCGGCCTGCATCGGGGTGCGATTCGTGGGGCGATAGTAGACAGGGGCGAACGATGACGGTTTTGCGGCCAGTTAAGATCGTTTATTTTATCGGCCAACTGGGTTTGGGAGGCAGTGAACGGCAGCTTTACCTGCTCCTAAAACATATTGACAAAAGGCGTTTTGAATGCCATGTGATTGTATTTAATCCCAGTCGCTATTATTCGCTTGATAAGGATCTGCAAAAAACAGGTGTCGAGGTCCATGCAATCCCGCCTGCTGTTAAAGGGATACCCAAACGGGTGCTCTGGCTTTACAAACTGTTATGTTCAATCCGGCCTGACATTATTCACTCCTGGTCTGTTCATGATAATGCCTATGCTGCCGTGGTTGGGCGCATGTCGGGCAGGGCGATATTGATTGGATCCGAGCGAATCTCTTTGAGAGACCCAGACTTTCACACATTGGGAAGAATTTATCGGTGGTTGATAATACATGGAGTGCAAAAGCATGTTGTGAATACCGAAAGTATTGCCAAAGAACTGGGTGAATTTCATGTCCGGCAAGAGGACATTTTCACGCTGCCAAATTGTGTGGAATCTTTCTGTAAGAGCGAGGCGCCATTCCCTCTCCAGGGTATATTGCCTGACAATTGTCGAATTGTTGGCATGGTAGCAAATTTACGCCGGCAGAAGAATTACCCTTTGTTTATCAGGGCGATGATACCAGTTCTCGAGAAATTTCCCGATGTGATTGGATTATTGGTTGGACAGCCGGTACCCAGCGATCCTGAAGTTCCGGACCAGGTATTGCAAGCCATAGAACAGAGTGGTTATCGGGAACGGCTGCGGTGGGTTGGCTTCCAAAAGGAGATTTCGGGAATACTGAACCGCCTGTCCGTTTTTTGCTTGACATCCACTTGGGAGGGAACCCCAAATGTTGTTCTGGAAGCAATGGCTGCGGGTCTGCCCGTTGTGGCTACAAAAGTGGATGGTGTCGTGAAGATTATTCAGGACGGTGTTTCGGGGAAACTGGTTGAGCCAGGGAATGTTGAACAGGTTTCAAACGCCCTGTGCGAGTTCCTGTCAGATGAAGCTCTATCCAGGCGGATGGGGAAGAAAGGGAAGGCGTTTGTCCGGAAAAATATGAGCTGCAGTGGGATTGTCAGGATGTTAACGGATTATTATTTAGGATTATTGGAAGAACGGTCTGTGTAGTGATTGAGAGACCAATGAAAACCCCCTTGATTCTCTCTGTTGATAGAATTGATAGGGAACTCCTGAGCCGTTTCTTTCGTCAAGTCTATTCTCCATTAAAAAGTGAATATCTTATCCAGCATGGTACCTGGTTGTGTCGATCAGATGCCAATCGATATGTGATTATGGTGGGAGAGCAGATTGCCGGATATTGTGCAGTTATTCCTACGAAGGTATGTATTGCGGATCAGGTGGTTCCAGCTTTGTGGTGGGTTGATATTATCATCGCACCGGAATTTCGCGGGCGTGGACTACAAACCAGACTCGATGAACATGTTCGCCAGCGAGCTGCCATCCTACTCGGATTTCCGAATTCAGTAGCAGCAAAAATTCACGAAAAACATGGTTGGGGGGTGAGAAATGATATGCAGGTAATGCTGCTGCCACTATGGCCTGTGCAGGTAAAGCAAGTCAGAAAAGCAGCTGGCCTGCAGGCCATGTTCCTGCAGTTTGGGGCGCGTTTACTGGATCCGGCAGCGATCTTGTGGCGCAAGATAATTTCTTCATCTTCCTCGAGGGTTGCCTGGCGGCTTGAGCATTTTGATGCTGAGCTCCTCTCAGATATATTTAAACGTACAAAAACTGGCAAGGAGGTTACAACCCTGCGCGACTGCTGGCATTTCAACTGGCGGTATATTGGTGCACCGGAGTCGGAGCAGTACTCCGTCTATCTTGCCGGTGATCGCCACAAGCCAAACCTTTATCTGATTTCGAGGCAAGTGACCCGAGAGGATGGAAGCCGGTTTACGCGCATCCTTGACATTTTTGGGGACTTCAATGATATTAGTAACCTGCGAGGAATATTCCTCCTGGTGCTCCAGGATGCGATCAAGTATGGCTCCGGACAGGTGACAATGATGACCTCCCAACCGATATTGGGTCTGATAGCCCGACAGTTCGGATTTATATTTTACTCGCCAGTCTCATTTTGCTGGTGGAGTACTGTTGAATCATTTGAGAATACATTGGCGGGAAGGATACATTGGGTACTGGGTGATAGTGATAATGATGAACCGTATTAGAGAATTTAAATGAATAAACACTTACCCTCTAAGACTCTCAAACTTCGGCGTCGATCAGCTCGGCCTTCCGGGATTTCCCCGGGACTGCAGATGCGTACCCGGGGAAAGGAGAGTTTCACAGAAAAGGAATTAACTTACTCCCAGGTAATCAGGTTCCTCCTGTGGCATGCCCCGCTGATGCTGATCTTACGACCGGTTCCCGTGCTGGCGACAATACATTCCGTACTCGTGTTTCTTATTGGGGTGCATTTTGTTCTTCGCGATGAAACTCCAAATAGATCGATCCTGGTATTGGCGTATATTACAAGCTCAGAGATTATGTGGCGCGGGACTGAGGCTGTGTTAGTGTGGGAATACGGAAAATATATTTCATTATTGCTGTGCATATTGATGGTTTTCAAGTATCGGTTGATTTCAAAGGGGATGGTTTGGCCAGTGTTCTTTATTTTGATCTTGATGCCGGGAATTTTTATTGCTCCCTGGTTTGATCGGGATGCGGTTTCTTATGATCTTTCTGGCCCAATAACCCTGGCTGTCGTTTCTTTTGCCTTTCATGGGATTGAACTAAAGAAAACTGATCTTCAGCGGTTGTTCCTGATGATCTTGGGACCGTCCGTTTCAATGGCGGTTCTCATTGTTTTTATGTTGCTTACCAATGACATTACCTTTTATAACACTGATGTGAATGAACTGATTACCGGTCATATTGGCGCCAACCAGGTCACTGCCACATTGAGTCTTGGCGCCACGGCTGCTTTCTTTTATATATTCCTGTCCAGGGAGGATCACCGTATGCGCAATTTAATGGTGGTTCTCTTTGCAGTCTTTATGACTACTTCTGTGCTGACGTTTTCACGGGCAGGTCTGTGGAATGCGGTTGGGGCCATCGCCGTCAGCTTGTTTTTTCTTGTTCGAGATCGGACATTGTTGTTGCGGCTGCAGGGTGTGGTTCTGGTGGTCGGTGTTATTGGGTATTTTGTAGTTTATCCTGTCCTGATCGATGTTACCAAGGGCGCTGTTCTGGCTCGCTTTAGCGATTTCGATTCAACCGGAAGAGATAAATTGATTATTGAAGATTTGAAAACATTCGAGGAACACTGGGTGACTGGTGTTGGGGTGGGGCAAACCCGTTATTACCGCGATAATTATCTGGATCAGTTTAAGAGTAATCATACTGAATATACGCGCTTGCTGGCAGAGCATGGAGTGCTTGGTATATTGGCCCTGTTGTTTTTGTTTGGCGTAGCTGCTTCCCGGGCATTTACACAGCAGGACCCTATTTGGAAAGGGATTTCGGTTGGGTTTACTGCATGGGCGCTGTTTTATATGATTCATTCTGCGACCAGGATGGTCTCGGTGGCATTTACATTTGGAGTGGCAGCCGCGCGTTATTTACCAGATCAAGAAGCCGAGGACGCCTGAAATAATGAGACTATTGATCACCGTCGATGCCTTGAGAAACCAGGAGGAAGTCGAGATTCCTCATGCCTACGCAACCCAGGTCGAATATTTAAAGAGAACGGGTAATGAGGTTTTATTGTTTGGTGTGAATGACCGGACCACGGTCCCGGGCGTTTTTCGAAATGCCCGGGAGCTTCGGGAAGCAATTATATCTTTCAGACCTGATTTAATCGTGGCCTATTATGGTACGATGGTTGCTGCCATTACTCGTCTGGCATCTGGCAGGCTTCCTTATATTGTAACTTTTCGTGGGTCTGATTTGTTGGGTTCTTCAAATTATGGTTGGAAATGGAAATTACGCGATTTACTTGGGCGGTTACTAAGTCTGTGGGCAGCAGCTGGTGCAAGGCAGATTGTTGTCAATGGGAATGGGTTGTTCAATTCTTTGCCGGTGATGTTCCGTAGGAAGACTCATAACATTCCAAATGGCATAAATACAAACATATTTTCTCCGATACAAACTGCAGTTGCTCGACATCAACTGGGGTGGTCATCAGCTGATAAGGTGATCCTTTTCAATGCAGGTGTCGATAGTGGCCAGGTGGTAAAAAACCGGCCATTGGCTGAAAGGGTAGTTTCAAGCCTTCAAAAACAGATTCCTGAGATTCGACTGGAAGCCATCTCAACCTGCACCCAGGAAGAGGTCGCCCTTCGAATGAATGCCAGTGATTGTTTATTGATGACCTCTTTACATGAAGGAAGCCCTGATCTTATCAAAGAAGCGATGGCGTGCAATTTGCCAGTGGTATCTGTACCCTGTGGGGATGTTCATGAGCGTCTTGCGGAAACAACACCCGGATCAATTCAGCCGTATGAGGTCGGCGCCCTGACTGATGCAATTGGAGAGGTGATTCACGTAAGACGGCGTTCGAATGGACGCGAACAGTTGTTTTTGCAGGAATTGGATATTGTCTCTGTTACGGGACGTGTGTTGTCTGTGTATCGCTCCGCTGCCTTTAGAGATAGAAACCAGACCCAGACAAATCATGGATAAACCCTGTCAAATCTGCACTCGCTGCGTTATGGATACCACTGATCCTGAGATTGTGTTTGATAGTCAGGGTGTCTGTAATCATTGTCATGCCTATCGCCAGCGGGCAAGAATGGAATTGCTGGAGCCTGAGGAACGCCAGGCAAGTCTTCAAAGACTGGTTGAATGTATTAAAGAAGATGGGCGTGGAAAGAAATATGATTGTATTCTGGGGATTAGTGGTGGTGCAGATAGTTCGTACGCGGCGTATGTTACCAGATCGCTAGGCCTGCACCCATTAGCTGTTCATTTTGATAACGGCTGGAATTCTGAGCTGGCAGTCGATAACATTAAGACCCTGCTTTCAAAGCTTGAAATCGACCTGTTTACGTATGTTGTCGATTGGAATGAGTTCTGTGATTTGCAGAAATCATTTCTAATGGCTTCTGTGCCAAATGCAGAAATTCCAACCGACCATGGAATAAATGCAGTCCTTTGGGATACTGCCAGCAAATATAATCTGCGCTATATTATAAATGGCAGCAACATTGAAACTGAAGCGATCATGCCGCTGGCCTGGACATACACCGCGATGGATTACTACCATATCCGGGCAATTCATAGACGGTTTGGAAGTAAGGATTTGAAAACCTTTCCTAAGTTGGGATTGTTCAAGTTTCTTTATTACGTATTCTTTCGGGGTATTCGTTTTGTTAATCTACTTAATTACATCAGCTATGATAAAGCACAGGCAGTAGAAGTACTACGGAATGAGTTTGGCTGGCGCCCATATCATCAAAAACATCACGAATCGGTCTGGACTCGTTTTTACCAGGGAGTTTACCTGGTAGAGAAATTTGGTTTTGATAAACGCAGACCTCATTACTCGACAATGATCAATTCGGGACAGCTAAACCGCGAGCAGGCGCTGGAATTGTTGCAGGCAGAAATATTTCATCCAGAGCTGGTTGTTCAGGATCGTGAGTTTGTGCTAAAGAAGTTTGAAATGCAAGCAGAGTATTATGAGGGTTTGCTTGAATTGCCTCCGAAACAGCACCTGGATTACCCGAACTTGCATTGGATCTATATGCGTTCGTCCAGGTTGCTGGATCTGTTTAAGAGAACCGTAAAGTCGATCTGATATTTGGTTTTACCAATATGGATATAAACGAACTACCTGTCGTGTCGATTGTGATGCCGGTATATAACGAATCTGCTTATATCGATCGCAGCTTAAAAGCAATTTTGGCGCAGGATTATCCGGCTTCATTGCTTGAAGTCATAGTGGCCGATGGCGGTTCAAAAGACAATACGAAAGATATTATTGCCGGGTTTGTTCAAGGTATGCCGGCAGTTCGGATGATCGATAACCCTGACCGATATATGCCAATGGGTTTTAACCGAGCCCTGAAGTACGCCAGAGGTGAGGTCATCATTATGTTGGGTGGGCATGTTGAAATCGCTTCGGATTATGTATCGACTTGTGTCCGGCTTTTATACGAGACTTCTGCGGTGTGTGTAGGTGGTTCAATAGAGAATGTGGCGGTTGACCGGGTTAGCAAGTCCATTGCTGCAGCCATGGGATCTGTCTTTGGTGTTGGAAATTCGGCCTTTCGAACCCGGCCAAACGCGACGATAGAAACTGATACGGCAGTATTTGGCGCATATCATTCCAGTGTATTTTCGTCGTTGGGCGGGCTGGATGAAGAAATGATCCGTAATCAAGACGACGAGTTTAATTACCGGTTGCGAAAAAAAGGTGGACGTATCCTGTTCACACCGGAAATTCGCTCCAGCTATTACAATAGGACAAATTTTGTGTCATTATGGAACCAATATTTTCAGTACGGCTATTACAAAGTCCGTGTCTTTCAGAAACATCCTTTTCAGATGAGTGTACGGCAGTTTGTTCCCCCTGTCTTTGTTGTTGGGCTCCTGGCTTCATCCGTAAGTCTATTTTTTCCTGCTTTCTGGTATTTTTCTTTACTATTGCCGGCTTTTTATCTTTTGTCTACCCTGGTAGTCTCAACTGGGATTGCCGCTAGAAAGGGTTTTGACATCTTCCTTTACCTGCCCATCGCTTTTGCAATTTTACACATAAGTTATGGTTGCGGCTTTTTATTGGGATTGGTAAAATTCTGGAACCGGTGGGGAGATAAAGTTGGTCTTGTACCGGAGTTCTCTGGTGAATAATGCTGATGACATTACCAGGCTGCGAGATGAATATCGAGATCGGAAATATCGTTTGTCCGGCAGCGATGTGTATTCTATGTTCAACCAGGCCAACCTGTTTATCGTCCAGCAGCGCCAGCGAACCTTGCTGCGCTTCCTGAAAAAGTATGGCAAGGCTGACCTGGCCGGCTTGAAAATTCTTGAGGTGGGCTGTGGCAGCGGGGGAGTACTGTTGGAACTGCTGTCTATGGGCGCCTATCCTGAAAATCTGTATGGGGTTGATTTATTGGAAGAGCGTCTAGAACTGGCAAAGAAGTACCTGCCGGTTAGCAAACTGGCTCATGCGAACGGCCAGCATTTGCCGTATACTAAGAATAGCTTTGATGTAGTATTACAATTTACTGCCGTCTCATCTATACTGGACGAGGGAATCCGTCTTGGCGTCTTGCGTGAGATGGCGAGAGTCTTGAGGCAAGATGGCTTGATTCTTTCTTATGATTTTTTCCTGAATCCCACCAATAAGCAAACCAAAGGGTTGGGGATGAAAGAAATCCGCTCAGTATTCCCGGACTATCAAATTGAGTACTGCCGAATAACTCTCGCCCCACCGCTTGCGCGACGCCTGGTTCCTTTGTCCTGGGGGCTGGGGTTGTTGTTGGAAAGTCTCAAGATTTTCAATACGCATTATCTGGCCGCCATTCGCCCTGCTCCCTGAACGATCGAAATCATTCTGTTATTTTCGTTTCCGGGTTTTATAGTAAATTAAACATATGCAAAATGAACGCACCACTTTAGGGACAAGCTTGCCCGTTTCTTTGCGTTTCAGTAATTTTGTCAACTGGCTGAACAGAGGCGCCAAGCGGCTTTTTGATATCCTGGTTGCATTGACGGGTATTATCGTTCTCGCACCGATTGTTGGGATGATCGCGGTAGCGATTAAACGCGACTCCCCCGGGCCGGTTTTTTATCGCGGCCAGCGAATGGGGTATCAGGGTAAGATTTTCAGAATACTCAAGTTCCGTACCATGCATGAAATTCCCCAAAGTTATGATGGTCCGGCTGTTACGGCTGAAGATGATCCGCGTATTACACTGTTGGGAAAGTGGCTGCGGGACACCAAGCTCAACGAACTGCCCCAGTTATGGAATGTGCTGTTGGGGGATATGAGCATTGTAGGCCCGCGCCCGGAAGACCCCAGTATTGTCGCTGCCTGGCCGAAGAAAGTACGCAGCCTCATTTTATCTGTCCGCCCGGGGATCACCAGCCCGGCGTCTGTGATCTATCGCAGTGAAGAAAAATTACTCAAGAGCGAGAGCCTGATGGATGATTATCTCAATCAGGTGCTGCCTGATAAGTTGAGACTGGACCAACTTTATGTTCGCAACAATAATTTTCTAGGAGACCTGGATATCTTGTTTCTGACAGCAGTCGCGCTCTTCCCGCGCTTGAAGGAAATCAGTTTCCCTGAAAACCAGCTTTTCTGGGGACCGTTTTCGATCTTTGTCAGTCGTTATGTGTCGTGGGCCGTTATCGACACGATGGTAGCCTTCTTTGCAGTTGGGGTGGCTGGAATACTCTGGCGCCTGGGGGAACCACTTCATCTGGGGCTGCCGATCGCGCTGGGGGTAGCAGCTGGAATTGCACTGCTCTTCAGTCTGATCAATTCGATCCTGGGCTTGGGACGAATATCCTGGCAGCAGGCTCGCCCCGTTTATGCGATCGACCTGGTCTTTTCCAGCGGCCTGGCGACCGGGATCGTTTTCCTGGTCAACCGCCTGATGCCATCCGGGGAATTGCTGCCTTCTGCGGTGGTCTTGAACGCCGGGCTGATGGCCTGTCTGGGATTCATGGCGGTTCGTTACCGGGAACGTTTGCTGACAGGTCTGGCCACACGCTGGTTATCCTACAGGCGGGATGCGGGTTCGTATGGAGAACGGGTGCTGGTGGTCGGTGCAGGCGAATGTGGGCAGCTGGCTGTCTGGCTGCTGCATAAAAGCAACCTGGCCAACGCATACTCTGTGGTGGGGATGGTCGATGATGATCCCCGCAAAGTTGGCATGGTAATCGAAGGGCAGCGGGTGCTCGGCCTGATCAGGGATGTTCAGGAATTGGTGAAACAGTACGATGTTGGATTGATTATGTATGCGATCTCAAGTATAGAACCACGGGAAGAACGAAAAATCCTTGCGCTTTGCAACAGCGCTGACGTTCGCCTGGTAATCATTCCGGATATGCTCAATATTTTCCGAAAACACTTTTCCAGGCGCCTCGGTGACGGAATCAACTGAATATGGTTTGGCCTGACCTGAAGGTTCTGGTTACGGGGGCCGGCGGGTTTATCGGCAGTCACCTGGTTGAGCACTTACTGAAGGAGGGGACCAGGGTGCGGGCTTTCGTGCGGTATACGTCCCGCAATGATCCCGGTTTCCTGGCCCAAATCTCGGAAAAACGACGGGAGCAGCTTGAGATTGTGGGGGGAGACCTGCGTGACGCCAGCGCGGTCCAGCAGGCCGTGGAAGGCTGCCAGCTCGTGTTCCATTTGGGGGCCTTGATCTCGATCCCATATTCTTACCGGCATCCTGTGGAAGTGGCCGAGACCAATTTTCTCGGCACCCTGAATGTGCTGAATGCTTGCAGGCAATCTGGGGTGCAGCGTTTGATCCACACCTCCACCAGTGAAGTCTATGGTACTGCGCTGCGTACCCCAATAGATGAAAGTCACCCATTACAGGGACAATCCCCATACTCTGCCAGCAAGATCGGTGCAGATAAACTGGCAGAAAGTTATTTCTGCGCCTATGAATTACCGGTGGTTACAGTGCGGCCGTTCAACACCTATGGCCCGCGACAATCCGCCCGGGCGGTGATCCCGACCATCATTACCCAGGCACTCTTTCTGGACAAAGTTCAATTGGGAAATCTGGATGCGACCCGTGATTTTACTTATGTGAGCGATACTGTCAGAGGCTTTATTTGCGCGGCGGAGGCCTCCGCAGTTGAGGGGAAAACGTTTAACCTTGGAACAGGGAAGGAAATTTCCATCGGAGAGATTGCGGAGAAAATTATCCAAAAAGTTGCCCGGCCAGTTGAGATTGTTGTTGACCGCACCAGGCTGCGACCGAAGCAATCTGAAGTCATGCAGTTGATTTCAGATAACCAGCTTGCCAAAGAAATAATTGGCTGGGAGCCGCTGGTCAATCTGGATGATGGACTGCAGAAAACCATAGATTGGATCCAGGTGCACCTGGATGATTTTGAAATAGGCGCTTATCAATTCTAAGGATTTCATTTGTTGTGTGTACTTTCCTTGTTTATGATCATCTCAGATAAAGTTCAAAAAAGGGTTAATATTTAGTGGATTGGCGCGTTCCTTTAGCTGACCTGAATTTTGGGCCTGAAGAAGAAGAAGCTGTTCTGCAGGTGGTGCGCAGCGGCTGGTTGAGCATGGGTGGGGTCACCCGGCAGTTTGAGCAGGCTTTTGCTGAAACGGTTGGCGCAAAGCATGCCCTGGCGGTCACCAACGGGACTGCGGCGCTGCACCTGGCTTGCCTGGCGGCTGGTTTAGGTCCCGGGGACGAGGTCATCCTGCCCTCCCTGACTTTTGTGGCGACTGCCAATGCCGTACGCTACACGGGCGCCACGCCGGTCTTTGCTGATGTGGAGAGTACCGGTTGGCTGACAATTTCCCCGGCTTCAATTAAAGAGTGCATTACCGAAAAAACCCGGGCCATTATGTTGATGCACTATGCCGGATATGCTTGCGATATGCCGGCAATTATGCAACTGGCCCGGAGTCACAGCCTGATCGTGCTGGAAGATGCTGCCCATGCGGCTGGAGCCCTGTTGGATGGCCGCCGGTTAGGCACCTGGGGGCGCTTGGGTTGTTACAGCTTTTTTTCGAATAAGAATATGACCACCGGGGAAGGGGGGATGCTGGTTACCAATGAAGATGCTTTATATGAACACCTGCGCATCATCCGCTCACATGGGATGACTACGTTAACCTGGGATCGCCACCAGGGACACGCCTGGAGTTATGATGTCGTTGATTTGGGATATAACTATCGGATCGATGAAATGCGTTCCGCCTTGGGCCTGGTCCAGTTGGGGCGGCTGCCGGAAGCCAACCGGCGCCGGAAGCAGTTGACGGAGTTGTACCGGGAATTGTTGGGTCAACGGGCGCCTGAATTACAAATTCCCTTCCGGGTCTCCAGGGGAGAATCCGGTTACCATATCTTCCCGGTATTACTGCCCCCGGGAAGGGACCGCATCGCTTTTATGGATGGGCTGAAAGCTTATGGAATTCAAACCAGTATTCACTACCCGCCGGTGCATCAGTTCAGGATTTACGCAGCAAACAGGCAGGAAGCTGGTGTGCCGTTGACGATCACTGAAGAAGTCGCCAGCCGGGAGGTTACCCTGCCGCTCTACCCGGGCATGAGCGATGAACAGGCTGCCTGGGTGGTCGAGGCAATCGAGAAAGTGCTGCATGACGAGAAAACCAGATAAGATAGATCCTGAACTGAATTTTATCAAGCAGCTACTGACCCGGGAACTGTTCCCGGGTTCTTCTGTTTCCGGGTTGGGAGAGACTCTTGACTGGAAGCGTCTTTACGATGACTTGGGTACGCAGCGACTTTCCCCGTTCTTTTCATGGATAGGAAAAAGGCACGCGTACGCCTGGCCCGAAGATTTTACCGCACAACTGCATAAGGATCGCTGCAGCGCCAGGATCTATGGAGACAGGTGCGCCCTCCGGATCCGGGAACTGCTCTCGGCGGTGCGAAGTGCAAAGATTCCGGTGGTGGTGTTGAAAGGGTGGGCATATATCCCCTTATTTTATGGAAAGGATCACAGCCTGCGGATTTGTGAAGATATCGATCTGTTGATATATCCGGGAGACGCAGACGCTCTCGAAGCCATTGCCCTGAACCTGGGCCTCGAGTTGGAACAGGAGAGCTGGCCGGGGTACAGCCGGCGTTATTCGAATGGCAGAAGTTTTTTTTACCCGGCTGCCGGGGAATATCCACGGGATGGTTTCTGGATCAGCGCCCACTGGGGATTATTCCGCAAACCATATTTCGACCCCGGGCGGGTAGACCTGGAAGCACTGTTTGAACGCGCCCGGCCGGTGAACGTGGCTGGGGTGGATGTCTTGGCGCTGTCCCCGGAGGATGATCTGGTCTATGCCTGCGCCCACCTGGGTTTGCATCATGGTTACGATCAGCGCCTGTTCCGTTATTATGAGATGGCTAGGTTGGTCCTGGAGGCCAGGGAATCGCTGGACTGGGAGGCGGTGCTGCTGCGGGCGGAAGCCTGGCAGATAATCCTGCCTGTACAGACTATCCTGCACAGGTTGGAGGCTTTGTGGCCGGGATTGGCGCCGCAATCGGTTTTAGCTGCGTCAGCCCAAATGATACCCGGCAGGCTGGAAACATTTACAGCCGCCTGGAATTGGCTCACAAAGGGCCGCCCGATCTTTGATCATCCACTGGTGTGGATCACGTATCCCGATTGGCGCCAGCGCCCATTGATCCTGCTGCAGGATCTTTTCCCGGGACGGGGATATATGCTTTGGCGCTACGGACCGGCTCCCGGCGGGTTCTGGCCTCTGTTATATTTTGTCCGGTTGTTCCGGGCGGTGTTGAAGATTTTTGGTTTTGGATTGTAGATTTTTGGTTAAAACGGGACAGCTTACAGACAGCGGTTTATCGGCTGTTTCGTTGGAAAACAAGGTAAGGTTGCGGGAGCGGAGCGTGACAATTTTGAAATCCATCCCGCTCACCAGCTTGGGTTTGCAGGAGTATGAAGAGCGCCGACCGGGATAGAACAAGCTGTACCTTATCGGGGTGGCTCTCTTTGGGGTAGACCGTCGGGGCAGTCCATTGGGCTGCCCCGGTGTATTTATACGGCCGGGTCTCCGGTGACCCGATTTCTGTTCAAGGCGCGACTAAGTGGATGAGCACCGCTTGCCTGGGTGTTGGCGTCGATATGATATTTGGCGCCCAGGTATATGACGAAAGGATGATTTTACCGGGAGGTGCGTTTTTTATGTAATTGCAACGAAACTTGACACTGTCTATATGATAGAATGGTTTTAGTATTTTTACGACATTATTTATATTTGCGGATGCTGTGAACCAGGGACTCACATTTGGTCGCTTTCTTCGGTGAAGAACCGAAGTAAAGTCCCTGTGGAGCAAGTAGCGAAACCGGCCGTACCTGATTGTTGGTTTCGTTTTTTTTTTGCGTAGAGATATTTATGCGCATGTAGATTTGCAGCGAAACCACTACGTACGTGGTTTCGCTTTTTTATTTGAATCTTGCCCGGAGGTATGGTATGGAGTTCATTATTGGTTTTTTAAAGACGCACTGGCGTCAGGGGCAAGTGAAACACGCAGTATCTCGAAAGAAGCGTCGAACTCATCAGAAACCCGGTTGGCCGGGATTTCTCTTGAAGGTGCTGGTTTTACTGGTTGTGCTCCTTTCCCAGGTGCTGCCGCTGGGGAGCCTGACACCTTCTGTGCTGGCGGCCTTTTTGTATGCCGGCGACGAGTTTAACACCGTTGCTTATAACAACCAGGATGGAACCGTAAACTGGCTGGCAAACTGGACGGAGGTCAGCGACAATGGACTGCCTGCGTCGGGGAATGTCATGATCAGCAACGGTCTTTTGCGGCTGGACAACCATGACGGAGGGGCCGTAGAGGGCATCTCGCGCCAGGTAAATCTCACTTCAGCGACCCGGGCCACACTGACCTTTGACTTCCGGACCTCCAATACGCTTGAAGAAGATGGCACCGATGTTTTTGGCGTTTATGTAAACGGCACATCGGTGGGGACCATTTCCGGGGATGCCCAGGGCAGCCGGGCGTATGACATCACCGGGTTAATGACCTCCACAACAACCATCCTGCTGCAGATCAATGCCGGGTATACCGCTGCTGATGAGTATATCTACTTCAATAATGTCCGGGTCACGTATTATTTCGATTCGACCCATACGGCTAGCAAAGTTTTACAGACCGTACAGACCTATTACATCCCACTGCCTGAAGATGACCTGATCGATGCGATTACGACGATCTATGACGTCGGTGTCTGCGGCAGCCAGGGGATCTATAACCCGGCCGCGCCGATTAATACTTATATTGGTATTTCAATCGTGGCGGATAACACCATTATTTATGTGGATCATTGGGAAGATGATTTTGAACCATTGATCAATGATCCCATCCAGGCATCCAGTGATATCTGGGGGGATAACGATATGAGCAATGGCGCACCTCCCGGATACACAACTGACGTGCTCAGCAAGGGTACGATCATCCTGGTAAAAAATCCGGTCGACCCGACCACCCGCCAGACGGTCTATGATTACGATGGCGGCGATAAATTTGCATCTACCGAGGCGATAGCCATCACCCGTCTGGGGTGGGCTTCCGGTTCCGACACCCTGCTGGCCGGCGCCATAGAAGTGCTGGATACTTCGGTCTGGGGGACCAGCTTTGATATGCCGGTGGGCGTCAATACCGCTAACATGAACAATATGTTCCAGTACACCGGTGTGATGGTGATGGCCGCTGAAGATAATACCAGCGTGTCTTATAATGGAACCCAGGTTGCCACACTGGATGAAGGCGAAACCTATTTCCGGAACGATGGGGTCAATCAGGGCGACACGGTCACGACTTCTGCCAATGTCCAGGTACACCTGCTGACAGGGGATGAATGCGCCAATTTCGAATCGCGCTACTTTACTCTGTATCCGACGACCTTATGGAGTGACAGTTATTACACACCGGTTAGCACGGATACAACCAATTATCCAACCTATGTATTCCTTTATAACCCCAATGCCGGCGGGATCACCGTGCAGTGGGAGACCACCAGCGGTTCCCAGACTCCTGTAAACGTGCCGGCCGGCGGGACAACGCGTGCAATCATCCCTAACGGGTCTGGTGCGCATTTCTATACCACCGACGGCAGTGTGTTTTATGCTGTCGGGACAATCGACTCAGAAGCCGATCCGAACAACCAGGCGGCCGATTGGGGCTTTGCCCTGATACCCGGTTCCCAGCTTACCCAACAGGCGCTGATCGGTTATGGGTACGGGCAGGATCCCACCAAAACCCAGACGGAGAACGGCAGCCCGGTCTGGGTCACGGTGGACGGCGCCGGCGGGCCGTTTAATGTCTGTGTCGATTATGATGGCGACGCGGCCGGTTCCCTGACTGACAGCAATGGCCGTAATTATGACGCGCTCCTGACCTTGAACCGGTTGCAGCGCTCGATTGTGTACGAACCCATGCCTGCTTCCGGCGGGGATGGCGACCAGACCAGCATGCTGCTGTATGTCTGCGATGGCAGCGATGCGGAAATCGCGGTGGCCTGGGGGCAGGATCCAGCAGTCGCCTCCGCGGGTACCCCTGGCTTCGACCTGGGGACCACCGTGCCGCCCCTGCCGAATTTCACCGCGGTCAAGAATGCCGACTTAACCAACGACCTGAACGGTGACGACCAGTTCGATGTCGGGGAAACCTTCGAATATCAGATCACGATCAGGAATACGGGTGCGCTGCCTATTCCGGCTTACTCGATCGATGTGGCCGATATCATTCCGCAGTATACGCTGTATGTTCCCAACAGCACCGAAATTTATTCCAGTTACACCGACACCACCACACCACTGGCGGATGACAGTGTCCCCCCGGCCTCAACGGCTTTCCCATTGGATGAAGGCGGGTATACCATTCCAACACAGTTATGGTTCGAAAATTATTTTGAGGTCAGGTTTTCGGTCAAGATCGATGCCAGCCTGCCGGGTTCGACCACCATTCAAAACCAGGCCTATGTCAGTGGTCTTGATTTGGTCTACGATCCTGATGTAGAGATCGTCGTGGAACCTCCGGATGAGAATTCCCGCATTGGTGATTTCATCTGGCTTGACCTGAATGGGGACGGATTGCAGAGCGCCGGTGAACCGGGTATTCCCGGCGTGACCATGGAGCTTTACGATGGATCCTGCATCTTGGGGAGCACCTGCCTGACCGATGTGACCGATTCGGATGGGATCTATGGCTTTCCTAACCTGCTGGAAGGGGTCGCGTACACTGTGATCGTACAGACAGCCAGCCTGCCGGCTGGATTGGCGCTGACGGGTGACCCTGACAGCACCGCGGATGGCCAGCACACGGTTACCCTCTCCAGCAGCAACAAGCCCTACCTGGATGCCGATTTTGGGTACCAGGGCAATCTCTCGATTGGCGATTTTGTCTGGTACGACCTCGACCGCGACGGTGTCCAGGACGGCGGCAGTGAAGTGGGTCTGGACGGGGTGACCGTCAACCTGACCTGGGCCGGTCTGGATGGCAATCTGTTGACGACGGATGACAACCTGACCTTCACCATGGTCACGGCTGGCGGCGGCGCTTACGACTTTACCGGTCTGCCGGCTGGGACGTATCAAGTCGATCTCGATGAGAGCACCCTTCCAGCGAACTACCGGCTGACGACCACCGATCCGCTGACCCTGACCAACCTGTCCTCGGGCACGGATTACAATGATGCTGATTTCGGCGCTGCCCCGGGGGCGACCATCGGGGATTATGTCTGGAACGATATGGATGGAGCTGGCGATCAGGATGCGACCGAATCAGGCATTGCCGGAGTGCGGGTCTTTATTGATGAAAATGGAAACGACTCCTATGACCCAGGCGAACCCAATACCCTGACAAACGCCAATGGCGCTTATACCATCGGCGGCCTGGCAGCCGGGACCTATACGGTGCGCGTCGATGCTGCGACTGTTCCTGCCGGGTTTACAGCCACCACCTCCCAAGAGCTTTCGGTTACGGTGGCTGAGGGAGAGAACTATGTCCTGGCTGATTTCGGATACCAGGCCGACACACTGAGCATTTCGAAAGTCTCCGATGCCGGCGGGAACGTCGATCCCGGGGATACGATCAACTATACCATCACGGTCCAGAATAATTCTGGTGCGCAGCAGAGCGGTATTACCATCACCGATGCACTGCCAGCCGGGACCAGTTACGTTTCCAACAGTACGGTCGCCAATGGGTATACCAATACAATTCATTATGCCCGCGATGAATTCTCATCCCTGAGCTACAGCCGCCAGGATGGCGATCGTAATCTGGATTGGGCGGCCGATTGGGTTGAGAACGATCCCTATGGGACTGCAGGGCCGAATGGGGATTATGTCGGCATAACGGGGGAGCGCTTGTTCTTGCACTATGCTTATGTAAACGATGAACGGATAGAGCGATCTGTCGATTTGACCTCGTATGCCAGCGCAGTACTTAGTTTCGATTGGGCGACGGCCGGTATCGACGCCGGGGAATGTGTGGCCGTGCGCGTCTATGACGGCTCCTCCTGGACCACACTGACGACCTTCACCGGTTCCCAGTCCGATACGTTTACAGCAGATATCTCAGGTTATATGAGCAGCGATACCCGGGTGCGTTTTGCCAATGAGGACAGCTGCAGTGATAACTGGGAGAATGGGGAATATGCCTATTTCGACAATGTCCAGGTTACAGCCGCCACGACGCCTTCAGCCATCACCCGCGATAACATCCCTGTTGGAGCCAATCCGGATTTGAGTGATGGCGTACCAGCTTCGCTGGTAACGGCTGGCGATAACTTTGTCCTGGATGATGGGCAGAGCATGACTGTTGTGTACCAGGTTACGGTAGACGATCCGGTAACCGTGGCTGGCCTGACCAGCATCGATAATACCGCCCAGGTGACCAGCACACAACAGAGCACTCCCCAAGAAGCCTCGACTTCCGACGCGCTCCCGCAGGCGGGGCTCGGCGACCGGGTCTGGATCGATGCCAATGCCAACGGCCTCCAGGATAGCGGTGAAAGCGGTCTGGACGGTGTGCTGGTGACCCTGTACGAGTCGGACGGTGCAACCTTTGTAGCTTCTACCACAACCTCTGGCGGCGGTCTGTATAGTTTCACGGTTCCAGCCGGCGATTATGTGGTTGGGTTCTCCAATCTGCCTGCCGGGTATTTTATGACCCCCCAGGACGCTGGCGGGGACGATGCCGTGGACAGCGATGCTAATATCACCACGGGCAAAACCGGGACGATCACCCTCTATGCAGACCAGACCGATAACACAATCGATGCGGGTGTATACCAGCATGCAACGATTGGGGACTTTGTCTGGAATGACTTGGACGGTGATGGTATCCAGGATGCCGGGGAAGGCGGTATCAATGGTGTCACGGTTACCCTGTACGAGTCAGACGGTTCAACCGTAATCACTACAACCACAACTGCCAACGATGGTTCGAACGATGGCGCCTACAGCTTTACAAACCTTGTCCCCGGAGAATACGTGGTCGGTTTCTCGAACCTGCCTGCCGGCAGCGTATTTACTACGCGAGACAGCGGCGGGGATGATGCCGTGGACAGCGATGCAGACAGGGTCAGCGGGAAAACCGGGACAATCACATTGGTTTCCGGCCAGGCCAACAATACTGTCGATGCCGGCCTTCATAATCCCAACACGGCTGTGATCGGGGATTACGTCTGGCTGGATGAAGACGGGGACGGCCTCCAGGATGCCGGCGAGACCGGTATCCCGAATGTAACGCTTGAGCTGCGCGACGGGTCCTGTACCCCGGGCAGCACCTGTGCAACCACAGTGAGCGATGAAAACGGAAGTTATCTCTTTAATAACTTACAACCCGGCAGCTACACGGTTGCGGTGGTCGGCGGCCTGCCAGCCGGTCTTTCCTCCAACCCGACCTATGATGAAGACGGCACGGGCACAGCCAATACCATCGCGGTAACGATCATTACCGGCGAAGAACATAGGACTGCCGATTTCGGGTACAACTGGGCCACGACAGCAGACGTAACCAACCCGCTGCTGGGTACGACCGGCGCGATCGGGGACCGGGTATGGATCGATGCAGACGGGGACGGGATGCAAGATGCGCATGAAGCCGGGCTGGCGGGTGTGACCGTCACGCTGGTGCAGCCAGGGGCAGATGGGCTGTTCGGCACTGCGGACGACGACACGTCAACGACCACCACCACGGATGCCGCCGGGAATTATATCTTCGACGGCCTGGCCGCAGGCGCCTACCAGGTGCAGGTCAGCGCGCCGTCGGGCTATGACCAGACGGGCGACCCGGACTACTACAACACGACCATCCCGTCGGGTGAGGAAGACAACCAGACCACAGCGCCAATTATCCTGGCGCCAGGTGATGTGTATGTGAACGCGGACTTCGGGTACCAGCCCTCCGGCGGCAGCAACACGATCGGGAACCAGCTGTTCGTGGACAGCAACGCCGACGGGGACCTGGATGCCGGTGAACCGGGGATCGCGAATGTGACAGTAGCGCTGCTGGATGGCAGCGGGAACGTGATCGCGGCGACCATCACGGACGAGAACGGGCAGTACGGTTTTGCCGGGCTGCCGGATGGGACCTACACGGTTTGGGTGAACGATACAGAGAATATCTTGGGTGGGCTGGTACAGAACAGCACGCCGGATAACAGTACAGACGGCGGGCAGCCGTGCGGCGCCTGCAGCAACCAGAACACGGTCACCGTCAGCGGGAGCGGCAACGATTACCAAGACTTCGGGTACGTCCCGTTCGGACACAGTTCGGGTAACGGCCTGATTGGCGATACCGTCTTCCTGGACCGGGACGCGGATGGCAACTATGATCCGGGAGAAGGTCTGGAAGGCATCACTGTACGGTTGTATAGTGACAGCAATGCGGATGGGAACTACGATTCCGGGGAGCCGGTGCTGGCCGCCACGCAGACGGATGAGAACGGGCAGTACTACTTTGGCGGACTGGCGGCCGGGGATTACGTGGTCAAGGTAGATGAGACTACCCTGCCTGCTGGCCTGACCAATACGGTAGACGTGGGTGATTCTGCCCCGAGTGAAGGCGGTCTGACACTGGCATCGGGCGGTATCAATCTGGATCAGGACTTCGGCTATCGAGATACCTCCAGCCCGAACACAATTGGTGGGACCCTGTGGGAAGATACCGATGCAGATGGCAGCCTGGAGGGCGGCGAAACGGGTCGCTTCTCTGGTGTGACCATTGTCCTGCGAGACAGCAGTGGCAATATTGTGGCCACAACAACGACAGATGGCAGCGGTAATTACAGCTTCACCAACCTCCCCGATGGGACCTACACGGTGGATGTCAGCGATGATGGAAACCTCCTGAATGCTTACTGGCACAGCACCGGTTCATCGCCTGGCAGCGATAACAACAGCCAGGCAGACCCGTACAGTGTCACTGTTACTGGCGGGCAGACCAATACAACCGGTGACTTTGGGTACTACATCGATCCTTCTCAGGTCAGCGACTATGTCTGGCTGGACCGTGACAACGACGGCGTCCAGGAATCCAATGAACCTGGCATTGAAGGTGTGAAAGTAACCCTGACTGCTGTCTACCCGAACGGCGACAGCTTCACAGTCTCTGTATTTTCAGATCAGGATGGCCTGTACACGTTCAAGAACCTGTTGAACGATGAGAGTTATAACCTGGCGGATGACGCCGGCGGCACGCCGACCTTTACCATCAGCTTCACGGCGCCGCACGGCACAACGGCCTCGCCGACCGGGCAGGGGACGAGCAGCACGGACAGCAACGGGGTGAGCACAGTGGTGAACCCACTGGCGCAGGGGCAGAGCGACAATACCTACGACAGTGGATTCTATACACTGCGTCTGGACCTGGGAGACCTGCCGGATACCTATGGAACGCTGTTCGAACCGGGTCCGGCGCACGTGATCTACCCGGATGGGGCGGATGCGGACAGCAATCCGGATACGACGGGCGAGGATGCGGCAGTGTGGCTGGGTGTGAATGTGGATGTAGAGACAGACGGTGCACCGAGTGTAGATGCGGATGGGGATGATGCGGCCGGGAGCGATGACGAAGACGGGCTGTCGCTGGGGACGGCCGGAGACTGGACGGCGGGGAACACGGCCACGGCGACGGTGATAGTGAACGGTAGTGAAAGCGGGACGACGGTGTACTTTGGGCTGTGGTTTGACTGGGACAACAATGGCAGCCTGGAAGACTTCTACAGCGGCAGCGGGGTAACCGGAAGCCCGATGGAGGTGCCGGTGAGCGTGAGCGTGCCTGCCAGCTATGTGGCCGACAGCACGGTGTATATCCGCGTGCGAGCGCACACAGCGCCATTTGTGAGCGCCGACTCGCAGGGGACGCGGGTGAACGGGGAAGTGGAAGATTACTATATAGAGTTCCCGGCCGGCGGGGTGCCGACGCCGGTGACGCTGTCTTACTTCAGCGCCAGCAGGCAGGGGAACCGGGTGAGCTTCGAGTGGTCCACAGCGACCGAGACGGGCAATCTGGGCTTCAACCTGTATGCGGAGGATGAGGACGGCGAGAAGGTGTGGTTGAATGACCAGCTGATCGTCTCGAGTGTGATCGACTCGCTGGAGCGGCAGGACTACAGCTACAGTGCGGCGGCTGGGGGCCGTGTGTTCTACATCGAGGATGTGAGCATCCTGGATGAGAGGCGGATGCACGGGCCGTTTGAACTGGGCGAGCGCTACGGTGACCGGCAGGACGAGAACAAGGTCGATTGGGACGGCGTTACCGCAGCACATGCGGCCGCGGCCCCGCCAAGCATAAAGGGCAAGGGGAACGGACGGTTTGGTAACACTGGCCTGGGCAATAAGAACCTTGGGCTGGGCTTTAAGCTGGAGGTGCGCGAGACCGGGCTGTACCGGGTGAGCTATGAGGAGATCCTGGCGCAGGCCGGCGGGTATCTGGACGGGGTGCCGGTGTCGCAGATCACACTGACCAACCGCGGGCATGCCGTGCCGGTGTACATCTCTGGGAACGGGCGTTTCGGTCCCGGGGAGTACATTGAGTTCTATGGGGAAGCGCTGGATACGCTGTATACGGACACGAACATCTACGAGCTGGGGGTGAGCAAAGCCCCGGCGGCGCAGGTGAAAGAGAAGAACGCCAAACCGACCAGCGGGACGGATGCGGTCTGGTATGCAGAAACGCTGCATGTGAACCGGCAGAACGCCTACGTGAGTTACTCGCCGGGCGATGATCCCTGGTACGATACGCGCATGCTGGTCTATGGGGCGGCGAACAGCTGGGAGTACCCGATCGAAGTGGAAGGGCTGGCGGATGCGAACGGCCCGGCGACGCTGGAACTGGTGGTATGGGGGCTGACCTCCTGGCCGGAAGTCGACCCGGACCACCATCTGCAGGTGAGCCTGAACGGTGTCAGCCTGGCGGGCGGGGATGTGGTCTTCGACGGGCTGAGTGAGAAACGGCTGAGGCTGGAAGTCCCGGCGGGGACTCTGTTAGAGGGGCAGAACCGGCTGCAGTTGAGGCTGCCGGGAGACAGCGGAGCGAACTTCGACCTGATCAGCCTGGACCGCTACAGCCTGAGCTACCCACGGCGCTATACGGCGCAGGCCGGGCAGCTGGCGTTCAGCGCCGCGGGAGAGAACTTCCGGGTGAGCGGGCTGCCGGATGATGAAGTGGTGGTCTACCGCCTGGATGAGGATGGCATGACCCGCCTGGACAAGATCGAGGTGGAGGCCAGCGGCGACAGCTATGCAGTTCGCTTTGCGGGCGTCCCTGAGGAGGCGGATTACCTGGTGGCTAGCGCCGGGGCGATGTATGACCCGAACTTCAAGCTGGTGATCACAGGGGCGGCGCTGGATGTACCTGCGGAATACCTGATCTTGTCGCATGCGGACTTTATCAGCGGGTTGGGGCCGTTGGTGCAGGCCAGGCGTGCGCAGGGGCTGAGTGTGAACGTGGTGGATGTGGAAGAAGTCTATGAGCAGTATGGCAACGGGATCTTCGACCCGCAGGCGATCAAGGCGTACATTGCCTATGCGGCGGCAGAGCTGGGGACGGAGTATGTGCTGCTGGTGGGCGGGGATACGTATGATTACCGTAACTACCTGGGGGTAGACAGCCTGAGCTTTATCCCGTCGCTGTATGCTGAGACGGGCGAGTTCGCGAAGTATTCGCCGGTGGATGGACTGTATGCGGATGTGGACGGGGACAATGTGCCAGACCTGGCGATCGGGCGGTTCCCGGTGCGGACGCAGGTTGAACTGGGGTACATGGTGAACAAGACGCTGGCGTATGAGGGCAAGGACTATGTGCGCACGGCGGTGTTTGCGGCGGATACGCATGACGGAGCGGTCTCGTTCAAGGATATCAGCCAGGAGATCTCATCCGGGATATCGGCCGGGTGGAGTGTGGAGCACATCTACCTGGATGATGTGGACGTGGCGGCGGCACGCGGGCAGCTGTTGGATGCGATGAATGGGGGTACAGCGCTGGTGAGCTACACGGGGCATTCGGGACCGATGGTGTGGAGCTTCAGCAGCCTGTTCAACAATGCGGATGCGGCGGGGCTGGTGAACGATGGCAGGCCATTCGTGTCGATGCAGTGGGGCTGCTGGAACTCGTACTATGTAGACCCGGTGAATGATTACCTGGTGCAGGGGATGCTGTTGAGCGGTGAGCAGGGGGCGGCGGCGATGCTGGGTGCGGTGGCCCGGACGGATTCGGACTCGGAGCGCTTGCTGGGGGCGCGGCTGGCGCCGCACCTGACAGCGCCCGGCGTGAGTATCGGGACGGCGGTGCGGGATGCCAAGCAGGAACTGGCGCAGGGCGGCGGCGCCGGACTGGTGGATGTCCTGCTGGGCTGGTCCCTGATGGGCGATCCCGCCCTGGTGATCGAACCCGGGCTGTACAGGTAAGTGTTCCCAAAGACCTGGTGAGATCACCCGGAGAAATCATGGACAGGAAAGCTGTGAATCGACTTCCGCGCCTGAAAACCAGGCGCGGGTGCAGGGGCGAACTGTGACAGTTCCAGTCGAAAACAGTCACAGTTTGTGCCAAAAACAGTCACAGTTTTGATCGCGAACTGTCACAGTTTTGGCTGTAAACAGTCACAGTTTTGATCGTGAACTATGGCAGTTTTGGAAAAAACCGACTTGGTCCACCTTGTACGTGTGCGGGAATATAAAACTGTCCGGGCAGGACAGAACATGCCGCACCCGTTGGTTTGGTCTTTTTTAGAGCACACTTTCGAAGCAGCCTGTTGGGCCGCCCTTGTGTAGTCATAGGTCCGGGTTGCCAGGGATTCGATAGCGGGTCGATATGTAACCTTACCGGCCGGCGCCGCTTGCCTGGGCGCCGGCGCTGATGTGACATTTGACGCCCGGGCATATGATAAAGGAATGTTCTTTATATAAGGTACTTTTCTTACGAAGGTGTAATAACCAATGATTTTGAAGATGCTAAAATGTGATCAATAAAGAATAGTCAAAAGTCTGGAATGAACACAGATGTTTTGATCCAGGGTCTGAATTATGGTCGCTTCTCCTGGTATTAGCCGGGACAGGACTCTGGGGAGCTGGTAGCGAAACCGGCCGTTTGGGTTTAGTTATTTTGTTTTTATCTGTTTGTTTGAGAGGCAGCGTGAGTGCTTTTGCCGTAATTTATGAGCGTTCGAATTCCCCGGTCGAACCGATGGCACTGGATGGCGCCATGGGACGACTTGAACATCGTGGTCCTGATGGACGCGATGATTTTTTGGATAAACGCATTTGCATGGGGCACTGGCATTTCTGGACAACGCCTGAAGAAGAAGGTGAACAGCAGCCTGTTCAGCTTGCAGGCTTACCCTTCAGGATGGTCTTTGATGGGCGCCTGGATAACCGTACTGAACTGCTAAACAAACTTGATGTTTCGCTTCCGCGTGGGAAAAATATGTCAGATGCCGCGCTGGTTTTGGAAGCTTACGCACATTGGGGGAAAGACTGCTTCGAACGCCTGGTTGGGGAATTTGCTTTGGTTATTCTGGATGAACAAAAGGACGAACTGGTCTGTGCCCGGGATGCCCTGGGTGACCGGACATTATTTTACGCCGAGCGCGGTACCAGCATCGTTATTGCCTCCGAGCCATGGGCTGTTGCAGGTGGAAGTAATCAGGATATCGAATTAAACGAAAATGCGGCAGCGCATTTCTTTGCGATCAAAATCCCGGAAGATGGGCAGACCATATTCAGGGAGATATATGAACTGTTACCAGCTCATATAATGATTTGTAATTGGGCAGGAATTAAGAAAGAACGCTACTGGCAGCCTGAACCATCCAGGCAAATAAGAGGTTTGTCGGATGAAGAATTTGGGGAGGTATTCCTGGAACTCCTGGATATCAGTGTGCGCAGCCGGATGCGTTCCCTTTACCCAATCGGTGTGCAGATGAGCGGTGGACTGGATTCGACTTCTATTGCCTGCCTGGCTGCCCGAGCGAAATCGCCCGATCCGTTATCCACGGTCTCTTTTGTGTTTGATGAATTATCAGATTGTGATGAGAGAAATTATATTCAAGCCGTTCAGGAACAATATGGGATCAATTCAATCCAGATATTATGTGATGATGCCTGGCCCTATAAGGATTGGGAAAAAACTCCGGAAGTTAATCGAAATCATCCCGGGGGCAGTGTATATTATTCAGTTAGGGATCGTGTCTATCGGAAGGCACAAGATGAAGGTTTGCGGATTTTACTGACCGGCAGCGGTGGTGACAATCTGTACAGCGCCGGTCGGGAATGGTTAGCGGATTTCCTGCTTGAAAGAAAATTCCGGGAAGCTGCCAGCGGCTTGCTGCGTCAAATCAACGAGATCGGGTTCCTGGAAGCATTGTCAACCGGCCATCAATACCTGGCGTTACGGCGCTGGCTTGACGTAAAAATTCCTGCTTTAAATGGCTTTGTGAGTCAAAGACAATCACCGCCCTGGCTGAGTTCTACCTCGGTTGAGTATTTGGCGAAGACAAGACATACGAGAAGCCCTTTCTTTGAACGTCACGCTGTTTTATTGGGATTATGGCCGGCTTTCGGAAGTTCACGTGAAGCCTTTTATGCCGGACGCTACGGGCTGGAACTACGTCATCCTTATCGCGATCGACGCCTGGTCGAATTTGTTCTATCTCTTCCAGCGTACCAATTGTATTATGGCGGTTATTATAAGCAAATCCTTCGAACGTCAATGCGTGGGCTCCTTCCGGAGGTCATCCGTAACCGTCCACGGCCGACGTACCTTAATTCCCTTTATGGTCGTGGTCTGGAGCGAGAAAGTAAATTTCTTCATACCGCGCTTCAAAACCCCAACGCTGGCTGGCGTAAGTTCATAAAGAATAAATGGATTTCGAAGAACAGGGATGCGTTTATTCCAAATGCGCGTAATAAGAATAATACAGAAGTGCTTATTCCCTGGTTGTGTATATCTTATGATGCATGGTACCAGACTGTTTTTGTTTCGGAGTAATCCTTGAGGTGTCATATGTTTGAAATGCAGGAAGAATATTCTGAGCATAAGAAGCGCCCTGAAATCGGTGAGAAGAAAAAGCTGAAGCAGTATCGTAAGCCGCGTTTGGTGATTCTGGGCGATTTACGGACACTAACCCTGGGAGGATCGCCAACAGATGTGGGCGATTTCAGCGGTAGTTGGAATACCAGACCTTTCCCGTAAACAGGGAAACAGTAAATCATGTTTTTTTATCGGATAGCCGGTCAGGATATGACATTTACAAATCCGGTGGATGAGTTGGAACCGTTTGCGCTCAAAGAAGAGAAAGGAGAGGCAGACCTTCTAACAAATTTACTGCCAACCGGATCTCTGGATGCCCGTGTATTAGTTTGTCAAACGATGGGGTGGGTTGGCGGCAAACAACGGTTGGTGGAAATCTGGTCGGCAAAACCGGGTCTTTTGCTAACCGTTGAAGAGAGCAGTTATTACCTGGCTCCTGATGGAAGAAGTATCCTGGCGGTCGATTTGAATCGAAGGACAGGAAGGACTGCTGGTCAGACAGTCTCCAACCTGTATAAGGATGTTTTGCTTGGACCCGCTCTTGTACTGGCCCTGGCAATGCGTGGGGTCTGGAGTCTACACGCCAGTGCGGTCTTCTTTGAAGATAAAGGGATGTATGTGTTTTTGGGAGAGTCTGGAGCAGGTAAATCTACACTGGCGGCATTCTTGGGTGCAGGAAAAAATTCTGATTGGAAATTGGCGGCTGATGATATCCTTCCAGCGGCTATGCAAAAATCCTGTGTGTATTGCTGGCCGCATTATCCGCAGTTGAAGGCGCCCCTGGGAGGTCAGCCTGGGACAAGGCTGCCAGAGTCATTGGAGATATATAAGATATTGATGATCGTTCCGGCAAAAGCAGCAGACTCTCTTGAAGTGGAGGCTCTCCCTGCCAGACAGCGGGCTCCTGTAATCATTGGCCATACGGCCGGGACTCGTATGTTCCCGGAAACTCTGCTAGGGAAACACCTGGAATTTTGCGCACGAGTGTCAGAACAAATTCCAGTTTACCGGTTGCGCTATCCACACCGCGAAAGTGCCTTGACCGAAGTCAGGGATGTGTTGACATGCCTGTGACAACATTAAATACAAGGATAAGCATTCCGGGACATGTCATGTGCACCTTTGTCGACCAGGATGTGGTTTTGCTGAATACACACTCCAATAAATACTTTGCACTGGATGAAGTCGGCGCTCAATTCTGGGATTTATTGAGAGATGGAAAACAGGTAAACCATGCATATAAGGAACTACTGAAAGAATATGAGGTTGCATCTGACCAGCTTGAAAAGGATATTCTGGAGTTATTGGATGCTCTGATGGAGAACGGTCTTGTTGAAATTACCTCTGGGTAAATTGAAGCGATTGCGACAATTTACGCTCACTGAGTGGGCATTGTCATTGGAAGCCTGGTGGGCGTTACTTGGCTTTAATTTGTTGATCCGATTTGTTCCCTTTGACAGGATTGTTCGAGTTTCCCAAAATAATGTAGATGTGCATCCGACTCAGAGTGAACCTGGCGGCGGAAAAAGTATCTATGAGGTGATTGAACGAGTTTCTCGCTTGCATTTCTTGAAGATGACCTGCCTGGTCAGGAGTCTTACACTTAGTTGGATGTTGTCCAGACGCTCGATCCAGTCGTATTTAAAGATTGGCGCCAGGAAGACCTTATCCGGCCTGAAGATCCATGCCTGGATTGAAATTTCCGGTCACAGTCTTGGTGAAGAAAGAATGATGCTGCAGCATTTCGCAAGACTTACATCATTTATTGAAAATAAAACTTAAATCAGGTGTAATGAGATGACTATGATATTAATTGGGCGCTCCACTATAATTTGTGGTGAAAAGGTATTTGTTGAAAGATTGTGATATGCAAAAACAAAGTGTTCTCTTAACGAACTTATTCTATTGGCAAGAAACGCTGAAAGCTGGTCGTGCTTCAGGTCTTCTTGTATTATTTGGAGTTGATTGTGGAAATTAAAGAGTATCTGACGTTAGCACGGCGCTGGTGGTGGTTATTGATTGTTGGACCAGTTTTGGGTGCGGCGGTTGGTTATACCATTAGTCACTATGAGACTCCAATATACCAGTCGTCCACCAGTGTTATGGTCAGTTCGACGACCAATGGTATTGCTGCTACCCCTTACGCAATTTATACCGACCAGCAGTTGGCTGAGACGTACGTTTTGATTCTGACTACTCAGCCGATTATTGATGGTTCTTCCGAAAAGCTGGGATATCCTGTTCGTGAAGGACAGATTTCTGCTCAGCAAGTGCAGGATACTCAAATTATTAAGATTACCGTTGAAGATCCCGATCCGGCGCGGGCTGCTGAGATCGCAAATATGCTCGTCGCAGTTTTAATCGAACAGAATGCCAAACTCCAAACCGGTCAATTTGCGGCCTCGGACGAGACCCTTCAGAAGCAGATTGAGCAAGTAGAGCAGATGATTGCTGGTTACCAGGCCGACCTGGACAATCTGTCGACACAAACGGTGGTTGAACAGATTTCACAGGTGGAGACCCAACTGCAGCCATTGCAAGAAGAAGCATCCCAAATTCAGCAGGAAATTGCCCTTTTGTCGCCTGCTTATTCACAGGAAAAGAAAGTGAAGGTTGCTGAACTGCAGGCCCGGTTGGACCAGATAACCCCGTTGTTGGATCTGTACCAGCAGATCTATACCAACCTGGTTGTGCTGGGCAATCCTGGCGCCAGCGGGGCGAATGAAGGCGCCAGACTGGTGCAGCTGCAGTCTACGCTTGAGCTCTACCAGCAAATCTATATCAATCTGATCAATTCTCGGGAGGCCATTCGCCTGGCACGGCTGCAAAACACACCCAATGTGGTCCAGCTTGAACAGGCTTCGACGCCAGTAAAACCTGTACGGCCTCGTCCCGTGGATTATATTGGAATGACAGCCATGATTGGGTTGGCTTTAGCGGCTGGCGCTGCTTTCCTGGTTGAGTATTTGGATGACTCTTTGAAGACGCCCCAGGATATTGAGCGATTTTTGGGGCTTCCTGTCATTGGCTTTATTGGCGAGATGAATTCGCCAAAGAATAGTGATGAATTCTTGTATGTCACGCGACAGCCGCGCTCCCCGGTTTCGGAAGCCTTTCGGTCATTGCGGGTAAATCTTGAATTTGCCGGGGTGGATTGGCCATTACACTCGATATTGGTTACCAGTCCTGGTCCCAGTGAAGGAAAAACGACCGTATCCGCAAATTTAGCCGCCATTATCGCCCAGGGGGGCAAGAAATCATTACTGCTCGATGCTGATTTACGCCGGCCGCGGGTACATACCCTGCTTAAAATACCCAATCGGGTTGGGTTGAGTGAGCTCTTCCGGGAAAATGTGCAACCGCGCTCACTTTGTATTGATCTGAAAGATAAGGATAATGATGGCTTGATGAAAGTCATCACTAGCGGCAGCCTGCCTCCAAATCCGGCTGAACTTTTGGGTTCATCAAGGATGGATTATATATTGGATGAGTTATCCAAAGAGTTTGACATGATTGTGATCGATAGCCCCCCGACCCTGGTTACGGATGCCCAGATGGCCGCTTCGAAAGTGGATGGTATTCTACTGGTTATTCAACCTGGTCACACCAGAAAAGAGACTGCCCTGGCAATGGTAGAACAATTCCAGCGGATTGGGGGCAGAATACTGGGAGTGGTCTTTAATCGCATCCCCCGCAACCGAAATCATTATTACGGCGGGTATAAATATTATTCTCCGTATTATTCGTCAAGTGGATATAATAATTACAGCAGGTCTGAAACGGGGCATGTACAGCAAGAGGGTTTGCAGATTGCGAATCGTTCACTACGGGGATTGTTTGGGAAGATGAATTTAGATAAATCGAAAGTCGACGATATCCAGAACTAGGCTTTATGATTTGTAGTTATGGAAATGCGCACTGGACAGGATTATCCTGGCAGCACACCGGTTTGCCCGTATTTGGGTTTAGTTGATGATCCCCAGACATCCATGTCCTATCCGTCTGACTGGAATTGCTGTCTTCGCGGAATTACCGCAGCATCTCCATTGTTAAGGCATCAAAAAAAATATTGCCTGGTAGTTGAATACAAAAACTGCCAGGTATATTGTCAGGGGGACCAGGCAATATTTCCTGAGAGTCTGATCAATCCAAACCGTGCCCGACTCCCCGCGCAGATGTCTTTTTGGAAAAAAAGGATGTTTATGTTTCTGTTGATAATTACCGGGACGCTTATTTATCTGAGTTGGATGATCTGGGGGAGGCAGGCTTATGCGCCGGAGTTACCGGCGGAGAAGGTTCTCCCGGTGACCATCGCTACCCTGATACCGGTCTCCAGCACCGCCACAATCATTCCAACAGGGACTCCAACAATTCCGTTGACGATAGAAACGACTGCGCTTCCAATAACAGCGACCATAACCCGAATTCCACATAGTCTTGATAGCATGATAGGAACCAATCCTGTGTTGATAATTCACCGGGTTCGTCAGGGGGATACCATTGAAAGCCTGGCGTATAGATATAAAACAAACGCTGCAGTGATCCAGGCGCTGAATTACAACCTGTCTATTCCGCTGCTGGTTCACAAAGATATCGTCATTCCCGTAAACCGGTCGGACGCGGGTGGGTTGCCGGAGTTTGAGGTCTACCGGGTACAGCAGGATACCTCGGCGGAGGAATTGGGCACATTGTTGGGTGTTGACCCTGACGAACTTTGCTACTATAACGGCCTGACGAATGGTGCTGCTTTTATCGCAGGCGAATGGGTTATTGTTCCACGCTGAGTGGGTTAATGATGAGTGAAATAGAAATCTCTGTAAAAGAGTTAAGAAAAATTCTCAAAAATATTCATACAGTAGAACTGTTGGATTCGCATCCCTGGACAGGTTTACACTTTGTGAAGGAGTATGCCAGCAGAATACCCGGGTTGTCAGAGAGATGCCCGGGTGAACGGCTGCTGCGTGCTGTTGCTGAAGTATTCCGTGAAATGATACCCCCCTCGCCGCCGAAGCGTGGGGTTCGAATCGATGCCGGCTGGAGTAAATTTGGATTCCTGGCTGCAAAATATTTTTCTTCAATATTATACGGAGAACCGGTTCCCGAAACGTTTATAGATGCCTGGACGAAAATTGATTGCAGTATTTTTCTGTTTGTGTACGGCAAGACTGAAAGCGATCTGTCGGAAGATGAGATCAATACCTATAAACTGATCGGAGATGAACCGGAGGTTACCCCAAACAGCACGCTCAGTGATTGGCACCGAAAAGGGCTGCAAACCCTGGTGGATATTATCCAGGTGCGAGAGAAGCATTTGTCCGCTCAACCAGAAGGTGACGTTGAAACAGAGGCTCTGCAAGAGGAAGCTGTTCTCAGTCCGGATCAGAAGGAACTGGATGATGGGGGGCTGTGGAAAGAAATTTTTGCTTCTCCAGATTGGTTTGAAAAAATTCCGTTTAGAAGAATTTTTACTTGGGGGGTTATCGTTATCCTGCTGGTCGGTGTACTAAAAGGAGTGCGCTTCTGGTTGGCTGGAAAGGCAGTCTACAGGGATGTAACCCAGCTGCAGGAGATTGTGGATTACCCGTCGAAGGCGGATGCTTTTGAATCCCTTGGGCCAGTGCTGGATGATCTTGACAGAAATCTGGGGATTATGAGTGCTGAAGCAGAACCATTCCTGTGGATTACACCGGCATTAAGCTGGGTACCTGAGTACGGGTGCGAATTGAAGTCAGCAGGTGACTTGATGGATTTGGCAAATGGGCTGACAGATGCGGGTTTGGACAGCTACAACGCTGTACAACCGATTATGACCGCTTATCTCTCTGATGAGACGGATTTGAACCTGTCTCTGGTAACAGAAATGTTGATAGAGGCCCAGCCCGAATTTGAGAATGCCAGAAACAGGATTGAAGATGCGAAGGCTGCACGTGGGAATATAGACACAGGCTGTATGTCTCCGCAAGGTAAAGAGTTGCTAGAAAGTAAAGTGGATCTGGCCTTGACTTTGATGGATGGCGGACTGGCCATTGCAGTAGAACTTCCGGGTGTTATTGGCGCCTCGAGCGAAGGACCGAAAACTTATTTGATTCTGGTCCAGAATGAAGATGAACTGCGTCCGACAGGGGGATTCATCTCAGCAGTCGGTACGGTCTTGTTTAATGATGGGCGGATACAGAATCTTGAGTTCCAGGGCTCCGAAAGGGTTGACAACTGGAGCAAGCTGTATCCAGCAGCTCCGTGGCAGCTCAGGTACTATATGAACACCAGCGTGCTGACCTTGCGAGATTCGAATTGGTTTACGGATTATCCAGTTACAGCCTTATATGCTGAGAGTTTATATTCTTTGTTCAGCGAGCACTCTGTTGACGGAGTAATTGCTGTTGACCAGCGGGCATTAGTTGAACTGCTTACGGTATTGGGCCCGGTGCATGTTAAGGGATCCGACTATCCGATTACTTCAGAAAATGTTGTCCCTTTCATGCGCGATGCAAAAACCCCTACAAAGGAAGCTCTTGCCGACATTGGCAGGGATCCCAAGTATTTTGTCGGAGACCTTGCTGCGGCTATGATTGACCGACTGTTAAGTGGAGATGTGGAATGGGAACGGCTTTACCATGTAACCATAGATACGCTCAATCAGCATCACGTCCTGTTGCAGTTTGATAACAATGCCATGCAGGAGTTTGTTTCCCGAAATGGTTGGGATGGAGCTGTCAAGGTTGGGGATGGTGATTTTCTGATGGTGGTGGATTCAAATATTGGTTTTAACAAGACAAACGCTGTCGTCACCGCCAGTATCACATATGATATAGACCTGACCGATGAAGGTAAGCCTTCGAGCACCTTAACCGTTACCCATCACAATGATGCAGATAGCAAGGTTCCCTGTATCCAGTGGGATGGTTTGACGCTTGAGGGGCAGGAGTATTATCCCATAGATCGTTGTTATTGGGATTATATGCGCGTTTATCTACCGGAAGATATTCGTCTGCTGGATGCTTCGGTGCAGGAAATTCCTGCGGATTGGATGATCCTCGGGCAGGAGGTACCTGATCGCGTAGACGAGCTTAAGGAAGAAATTCCCGGGGTGCAGGTGTTTGGTACTTTGAAAGTCGTGCGGGGTGGTAAATCAGTTACTTCGGAGTTCAATTTTTCATTACCAGAGCGTGTCGTGATTGTACAATCGGGGAACAGGCAAAAGCAATATTCGTTGAAAGTACAAAAACAACCTGGTACGCTGGCTGTTCCAATTTCAATTCGGGTACACTTACCTGGTGATGCAAAGGTTAAGGAAGTCCCCACGGGGGCTGTGGTTCAAGATGGAAACGTGCTGCTCGAGACAACGCTGCAGGAAGATCTTGCAATTATTGTAATTTACCGTTGAACCAAACCCGAAAAAAAACCGAAATGTAACGATAGATTTGACGGGTAAAATAACCTTGTTATTTGTTGGTGTTGGAGGTAATCCATGAATAAGAAAATCCGAATATTGATTGCCCTGGTACTGGTTTTGGTTGTAGCCGGAGTGTCATCAAGGGCTGCAGTGTGGGCAAATGTAGCCGCGGGGGAATCTACTGTTGGAGGTCAAACTCCCGATCAGTATGACAGTGTTATTTATGACCGGGTGTCTTCTATCTCGGTCACTGAATCGGGGAGCTATACAATCGGTGGTATTTGTGAGATAGACATACAGTACAATGATCTCAATAAGGAATTGATGGATCAAATTGATGTGGAAGTGCCTATTGAATTATCTCGTCAGATACCGTTTGGCTATGAAGGTGATCTTTACCTGCCAGGCTGTCATGTGGTCCATCATGTCGATGGTGAGATTGTCCGGGAAGTCAGTACTGAGGATGGCAACTGGAATGTATGCTTTGCAGAGCGACCTGATATTGAATTGACAGTTTATTATTACTATGATGAGCCAGATACCAATTCACAGATCTGGATCGAGTTGGAAACCTGGCATGAAGATGGGTACGCTTGTGCTTCTGCCCTTTACACGGGTGAGTATGCTCCTGGCAGTGACCGTGCATCTTTTGATTACAATGAACCACGCAGTCAGAGAATCTTGGACCGTAACAAGACTGGTACTGTCCTCCCTCCAGAAGTCTCGACCTATATCACTGAATCAGGTGCATATTCGGCAGGCGGTATTTGTACATTAATTATCCTTTATCGCGAGCCGTACCAGTCCAATGAACTCCATGTCGCCGATGCATTAATGCAGCACCATGATCCCGTTGATGCTTATAATTATTCAGGATTTTCCCATTTCCCCGATGGGGCAGGACTGCTTTATCAGCCGGGCTGCCATGTATTACATTATAAGTTTGGTGAGATCACGCATTGGCAAAAAAAAGTTGATCAGGGAGAGTGGGAAATTTGTTTTGCTGCCCGGCCGGACAAAGAAATGACAATTTATTATTACCTGGGAGACCGGGTTGAACAGGAATCCGGATGGCGGCCCCTTGAAACTACGGTAGAGAATGGAATGGCTTGCGCTCCGGCTTTTTATACCGGGGTTTATGTACCAACGGGTAAGTAAAATGGCAGCAATTTGTGCCCATTCGTTACGAGAGACCATCTTTTCAGGTGGTCTCTCGTCTTATGGCCTCTTTACAAAAATCTGATCACCTTGATATGCAATTTTCCCAAAGGTCAACTCACATCTTTTTCCCGGTTGCGCTGGCATTATCTTTGTCAGTGATCTACCTGCAAACAATGGCCCCGGGATTAAGCTGGGCCAATTCCGGGGCTGATGGTGGGGACCTGATTACGGCTGCCACAGTCAGAGGCGTTGCTCACCCAAGCGGGTATCCACTCTACATGTTGTTGGCACAGATTTTTCAGCACCTTCCTCTCAATACGCTGGCTTACAGGACCAATTTAATGTCGGCAGTTTTTGCGGTCTTAACATCCCTTTTAATTTACAAGGTGGTTGTTGCGCAGTTTTCTGCTGTCGATGACAAAGTCATTCAATCTTTGGCCGGGTTGGGTGCAGGTTTTTCTTTTGGCTTGTCTCCGCTTCTTTGGTCTCAGGCTGTGATCACCGAAGTGTACACCCTGCATGCTTTTTGGATTATGTTAATCGTGGGTCTGGTTGTACACAATCGGGATAGCCTAAAAATTCCAATGATATGGCATGAACGATTACTTGGATTGGTGTATGGACTTGCAGCGTGTAACCACCTGACTGTGCTTTTATTTATTCCTGGTGCAATCATTGTTAGCAGTTGTTTTTCCAAGACAGGATCTGCTAGAGACGGTAACAAAAAGAGAGGGATGGGCGGTTTTCAGATCCAATGGAAATCTATTGCCCGGCAGTTGGTCTGGTTCCTGGTCGGTTTGAGTGTGTACCTTATCCTGCCTGTGCGTGCGTATCGTCACCCGGTTATCAATTGGGGGAATCCAGTCAGTGTTCAAGGCTTTTGGTGGCTTGTTTCGGCCAGGTTATATCGTTCTTATTATTTTACCGGTATATTGTCGCCTGAATTATCCGGCATTTCACACTGGGCTAACCTTCTTATTCAGCAATTTGGAGGAATTGGCCTTATCATTGGAGTTTTTGGTTTGGTAATTTACTTCAAGAGATCGCGTCTTTTTTTTGTAACGATCTGGAACTTTGTGGTCTTTTCGGTTTTTGTGCTACTTGATCAAGCACCTGACGCGAATGTACTCTTCCTGCCGGCCTGTATTTCTTTCTCAATATGGATAGGTATTTGTCTTGGTTCTATGATGAAAAGGTTTTCCAATTTCAGTTGGGTTTGGTCCGGATTGTTTATGGCCATTTGGATAACCATTTTTATCTTTGGGGTTGTTGAAAACTGGCGGCTTGTTGATGCTTCCAAGGACCTGCGGGCAGAAGAATTTGGCAATCAGGTCATTGCTGATCTCCCTGGTGGAGCCATTGTTTTCGTGGATGGTGACCAGGCTGTTTTTGCTGCCTGGTATTTTCACTATGCACTTGAAAAACGCCCGGACCTGGTCATTCTGGCAGAGGATTTATTGTCTTTTGATTGGTATCTCGAATCGATGCGGTTGAGATACCCTGAGATTACCCTTCCGGAACCATATCCATGGCCAGTGGCTGTTTCTGAAACAAATTCAGAGCGACCAGTGTGTTATCTTCGATATGAATATGAGTTGAATCTTATTTGTGATTACCATCATCACAGGTGATTTGGAATAGTTCATATTAAATCTTCAGGTTTATGAGGGAGCCTCCAAATGTTGTAGATTTTATTGCAGCGATGGCATTTTCGGAGCCGTGTCTTGTAGGTGGCTCTGCCGGGTAGAATGTCTGATAGAAACCCATCGGTACAACGATGTTGATTCGGTGCGGTTCCTGTCAAAACCCCGAAAATACCGCGAAAGAAGGAGAAGAATTGCTCCTTTGAACAGTCTCCAATCGATCAGCGGCTCGATTAAATCCACCCGCCGATCGATTAAATCCGTTGGCGGCTCGATTTAAAGCTCTGGGCAGAGGATTGATCATAGAAGTGTTGACCAGCCGCAGGATCATCGGTGGATGGGCGCCCTGAAATACTGCAAATATTATCGCAGCGATGGCCTCCTTGGAGCCGCGTCCCGAAGGTCGATTCGTCCGGTTGGTGGTCCGATAGAAATATTCCAGGAGGTACGGGTCTGGTTACTTTACTGATTTTTAGTACACCTTTTAATAGCAGATACTTATTTTTATCATCTATAGTAAACTTAACTACCAATTATTTGATTGATGTGTAAAGGGAGCGGAAATGCTGAAAGTATTTAAAAGTTTTCTTAAATGGGGGTCCCCAACCCCGGTTCGTCTGTTTACGATTTTTATGTTGTTGTTTTCCGTCCTATCGCAAATACCGGTATTGCCCGTTAAAGCACAGGGAACACCGCTGATCCTGACGAAAGAGATCGAAGGCGGCGTCACGACCGCCCAGGTTGGCGATGTGATTCGATATCGTATCCGGTTTGAATGCAGCAGTTTGCTCGAACCCTGCGGGGAATTGGAAATCACGGATGTGTTGGAACCAGGTTTGATTTATCTTCCCCCGCCGCAATCTTCCGTTCCTAGTGGTTTTAGCATTAACTATAATTCGGGATCCCGCACAATTACCATTACCAAAGACGATAACAATTTACTTGACGGATCACAATATGATGCCGTGATTGCAGTGCAGGTGGACTATGATTTGCGTCCTTTACCGGCCACAATCAACAATGAAATTAATGGCCGAATTTACCCTCCCAGTGCAACCGGGTGGCAAATTGCAGTCCCGGACAGCGCCCCCCCCATTGATATTGGAGTGGTCAATCCATACTGGGATATGGAAAAAACTTTGGTCAGCCCCCAGATCAACCCGACAGTGGATACTGATGTAACTTATCGACTTCAGCTTTGCCCGGGAACACCGCCTCCCAATGAAGGGAACGTTCCTTTGGAAGATATCACCATCACTGACACGTTACCGGCCGGGGCAACTTTTATCTCTGCCAGCAATGGTGGTGATGGATTGACGACACCCGGTACTGTTACCTGGCCTGTCATTCCCGGGCCTGTTTATCCCCCAAATTGTGTCACCCGTTATGTCACTATTCTCTATGATGGTGGTACGTTTAGTGTAGGGGAGAGTGTGACAAATACTGCCAGCGCCGACGGGGTTTATACCGATCCGGATGAACATATAATCGGTCCTGTGGGGATCGATACTGAACCGATTATCCATCCGATTGATCCAGTTTTTGAGGTTCCCACATATGGTAAAAACGATGGTGGTGATCCAATCGGGATTGACGGAACCGGGCGTTTTATCATCTCGTTGAATACAAACGCAACGAATTATCCGTCCGACGAATTAGTCCTGATTGATAATTTACCTCCGGAATTGGAGGTGACATCGGTAACCAGTGGTGAGTGGGATGCTTCGTTTGATTATGTGCGTGCATATGTAGAATATTCTACGGATTATGGCAATTCTTATACCCCCTTTCCAGGGCAGCCCGTCAGCTATGATACGAACGCTTCTTATACGGCCCCGGTAGCGAATATCACTAATGTGCGCTGGCGGTTTGAATATGATTCGGATGGTGCACTCCCGTTTGACCTGGCAACGACCAAACCAGGCTTACCCTATACCTGGCAATATACAACCAGCCCTCAAATCCGTGTTACCCCGCGGGCGGTTGCGACAACCGCAGATGATGGGCCGCCAGCCACCGTAATGCCTGCAGCTGTTGCTGGCTCTACTTATAACAATTGTTTACAGGTGAGTCGTATCAATAGTGCTGGTACTCCTATCACTGATCCATGTGATAACGAAACAATGACGGTAGAGGGTGGTTTTGTTAGTTTGCGACCTTTCAAAACCGAACAGCCAGGTACCGGTTGGGACGATTTGGATGATCCATTGATCAACACCTTCACTGCCGATGGCAGCCTGTTACCCGGTGATACATTACGGTACACGATCACAGTTTTGGTAACTGAGCGTTCTTCGGAGCCTTTGATTGACCCAACAATTTTGGATACACTTCCGCCTGACTTGATCTTTGTACGTAATGGGACGGCGAGACTGGATGGGACGCCGCTTGCTATACAACCTGTTTTTTCACAGCCGGCTGCTGATCAACTAATGTGGGAATTCACCGGGCTGAGTGTTGATCCTTTGCCTCTGAACGACCGCCAATTAACCATGGAATTTTTCGCCAGGGTTCCACGTGGGCAGGCGCCCGGTACATATACCAATAATCTATATACGGTTACTGATTCGGTAGATGCTTATTGCGAAATTGGAACACAAGTAGAAGATCAGGCAAATGGTGATGTTGATGGTGACGGTGATATTACTGACCCTGCTTGTCTATACCCAGATACCTATATTGTAGTGCGTTCAGCTGCACTGCGCGGCGAAAAATGGATTCGCAGTAACGATGCTCTCAATAATGAGGTGGTTGATTCAACCACGTTTTTACCTGATCCTACTTGCCCTGATGGTGGACCGATTGGTTTAGCCGGCGGTGGCGGTAACCTCTTTACGCGCTATCCGTGTATATCACAAGCCTATCCAGAAGGAATGCTCAGCCCCGGACAGCTTGTTCCGCCGTCTTCCAGCCTCACATTGGATGATTTTGAATACAACCTGCGGATTTTTAATGACGGCAATGTTGATATGCTCAGTTATACCCTGTATGATATCTTGCCATATGTTGGGGATACGGGCTCAGGCGGCACACTCTCCGGAGATAACCGTCTGTCAGAATTTCGTCCAACATTACGCGGCCCGGTTGAGTTTATCAGTGGTCCCGGCACCCTGAGTGCAGGGGACTTCACAATTGAATATAACGATACCACCAATCCCTGTCGTCCTGAAGTATTTAACCTGCCGGCAGGTGATCTTGAGCCGGCCGGGTGCGACAATACCTGGACAACAACCTGGTCAACCTCGGCCCGCTCATATCGTATTCGCTTAAATTCAGGCTCGTATGTTCCGCCTGCGACAGCGTCAGCCGAATTGCGCTTTGGCGTGCCGATGTATATTCCTGCAGACGCACCTGTACTCGGTGTTTTCGATGCTGATGATGCCCAGTCTTTAGAGATTGCCTGGAATTCATTTTCTCATGTCGGTTCGTATGATTCAGATCCGAACCCGCCCGTTGTTGTTCAGGACTTGCTTGCCTCTGAACCGCGCAAGGTTGGGATTACTATTCCAGAGGTGATGAGCGTTGGTAATCGTGTCTGGCGCGACTCGGATAACAGTGGCACGATTAATCCTCCGGACAATGCTGCCCCCGGTATTGCCGGGGTGAGAGTCAATTTATATCAGGATGTGGATAACAATAATGTTCCCGATGGTGCTGATATCGCTTTTACAACTACGGATGCAGAAGGTTACTATCTTTTCAGTAATATCCCCTATGATTTGGGAAATATTAATAATAACCGTTATATCATTGGCATCCCAGATACTAATTTCAACGCGGGGCAGCCATTGGAGAACCTGCGCAGCAGTACTGGCACACCTCCCTCTGCTACTTATACCAATCCGTCTTCAAGCGATATTGATGATACTGATAGTTCTGACGATGGAATCGATCCGGTTGCATCCGGTGACGAAGTATTTTGCGCAAGCTTTATCCTGCAGCCATCCTCTGAACCGGAAGACGAATCAGATCTTTCGAATAACAGTCTCGACGGACTGGCTGGGGCGCGACGCGGCGTTAACGGTGAGCGGGATGAAAATAGTGACCTGACCATTGATTTTGGCTTCTTTGGCGGAACCGATATCCCGTTCAGCATAGGAAATCACGTTTGGTATGATAATGGGGCCGGGGGGGGGATTGTAAATGACGGGATTCGCCAGGTTAATGAACCGCCGGTGCCAGGGGTGGAGGTTCGGTTGTATCGGGATGGAAATGGGAATGACAATCCCGAAGTATTTGAATATATTCGCAATGACATCACAGACGCCAATGGATTTTATTTGTTCGATAATCTGGATCCGGGACCTTACTTTGTTCAAATCCCGCCCAGTGAATTTGGTGTGGGCCAACCGTTAGCGGGTTGGTACAGCAGTCAACCCACTGGCACAGAAACCACTGGTGTTAATGGCGGCACGGCAACGGTAGATATTGACGGCGACGATAATGGAGTCAATACGAATTTCCCTGAAACGTATGGTGTTTACAGCGGCATTGTCATTCTTACCCGGGGCACAAATGAGCCGACAGGAGAAATTCATCTTAGCAATGAACCTGATCCCGATGCCGATCCCCTGACGCCGAATCTTGGGGTTAATCCGACAGAATGGGATGGACCATTGTCTCGAGGACGTTACGGGGAGACGGATGAAAACAGCAATCTGACGATTGACTTCGGCTTCATCCCGCCGATGAGCCTGGGGAATCGTGTCTGGCTCGATGAAGGCGCCGGTACCCTGCCGTTCCGGACGGGATACAATAATGGTTTACAGGATGGGACAGAAGCAGGTGTCAGCGGCGTTCGTGTTGAACTCTGGCGAGATACAAACGGTACGTCTGGTATTCAAACCGGAACAGATACTTTGCTTCATACAACGACTACAGATGTAGATGGTTATTATCTCTTTGATCGTCTGCAGCCGGGTGATCATTATTATGTCCGTATTCCACCATGGAACTTCTCGGCTGATGGCCGGCCTTTGCGATACTATGTTAGCAGCTTTGACACCAACCAGGTGACTCCTCCCGCGGATGATACCGAAGATACTGATGATAACGGTATTGACGATGCCAATCCGGCCGCAAATGGCATCTTCAGCCCGCTAATCGTAATGAGCTATGGTACGGAGCCGTTGACGCCTGCTGATGAGACGGATATAAATAACAGTGGTGTGTATGGTCCCCAAAATGTTGGTAATTTTAACCAGGCAGATGCCAACAGCAACCTGACGATGGACTTTGGATTTATTCGTCCACCGCGCAGCCTGGGGAATTATCTCTGGCTGGATGAGAATAACAATGGTCAGGTCGATGCGGGCGAAAGCCCGGTCCCTGCCAATGTGCGTGTTAGCCTGTATCTGGATGCTAATGGGGATAACCAGCCGGATGATCTTGGAGTGCCTGGTGATCGTACCGATGATTGGCTTGCTTATGATTTCACCGATGCCAATGGTTATTACCTGTTCGATTTCTTGCCGCCGAACACTTATATTGTCGGTGTAGATCGTGAAAATTTCGCCCCCGGAGGCTTGCTGGAAGGGTATAACAGCAGCACTGGATATGTGGACAACGCTTCTAATGACCTGGACAGCCGCGATAATGGTGTAGACCGTTTGCAGCGTTGGGATCCAGTTGTCTCGCCGCATGGGGTACTTTCAACCCGTATTGATCTGACCACAACTCCGGTCAATGCCCCAACGGGAGAAGCAGGCAGCGGCAATACTGAAATTACCGCAGGCTTTAATCCGACTGCCGGTGATGGCGTAAATTCACGTGGACGCTATAACGAAACTGATGAAAACAGCGATCTTACCATTGATTTCGGTTTTTTCAGGCCAATGAGTCTTGGGAACCGTGTCTTTATGGATGACGGTGTCGGTGGTGGGGGGGTCGATGACGGTATCATGAATGGTTTGGAAGTTGGCGTACCGAATGTACGGGTTGAACTTTATCGTGATGATGATGGTAATGGTACTCCCGATACCGGCGGTTATGTAGGTTTCGATGTTACTGATGCTGGTGGATTCTATCTGTTCGATAATCTTGCTGAAGGTTCGTATGTTGTTTTAATACCTTCCGGTAATTTTACAACGAGCTTTGATCCTGACGGCGGCGGACCCTTACCGACTGGCGCCGGAGCTTTATTAGGCTTCAAGAACAGTACCCCGACAGCCATAGAGAATACTGGTTTGGCGGGTAATCCCTATCTTCCGGATACGGATCGTGATGATAATGGCGTGAACGATACTCGTCCTGATCTCAATGGGATTTACAGCGGCACGATTGCCCTGCAGCGTAACAATGAGCCGGCCGCCGAAAACGAACTTAGCGGGCAGGCTAATCCGGGTTCTTCTACAAATACCGCATTTAATCCAACTGGTTGGGATGGTCCCAACTCTCGCGGACGCTGGGAAGAGAGTGATAACAACAGTAATTTAACAGTTGACTTTGGATTTCTTGAATTTGTTGCTATCGGTAATGTTGTTTGGGATGACTCGGGAATTGGCAGTGGGGGTATTGCAAATAATGGAATTCAGGATGGTACCGAACCTGGTATTTCTGACGTTGACCTACAACTTTATCATGTGGGAGACTCCCCCGGGATTGATACACCAGTTGCCATAACAACTACTGCAGCAAATGGTTACTATGTTTTTGATAACCTGTTGCCTGGTAATTACTTCGTCCATATTCCGGTAGCAGAGTTCAATGGTACTGCGACTCTGGCCGGATATCACTCCAGTACAGGCAATGGCGCTGACGAGATAACAAATGAAAATGGTGATGAAAATGGTATTGACAGCGCAACGCCATGGACTACCGGTATAAACAGCACCAATTACGATTTACAGCCCAATAGCGAGCAAACTGGAGAATCCCAACCCAATTATGTGGGATCATTGGACGATAATAATGTCAATTTTACTGCTGATTTTGGTTTCTATAACAATCCAATGGTTGATCTGGGAATTTCGAAAGACGATGGCAGTACTTTTTATATTCCTGGTATGACTTTAAACTATACCGTTATGGTGGTTAATAACGGCCCGATAAACGTTGCCGGTTTAAACGTAAGTGATACACGTCCAGCACAGATTAGCTCTTGGAGTTGGGGTTGTACCTCCAGTGCTCCAGATCCGACGCCGGCTACTTATGGATGTACTGCTGATGCTACTAACCCGGCGACTTTTACGGACACACTCGATTTACCCGTTGGTGCAAGTGTTACTTATGCGGTCACTGCTACAGTTGGCGCTGCTGCCGCTGGCGATCTTGATAACACCGCCAGTGTTCAACCTCCTGTTGGATATACTGATATTAATGTTACCGATAACACTGATACTGACACTGATCTCCCGGCTGAATTAACAGTTACCAAGGATGATGGTGTTACGATTGTGGCGCCTGCATCTATTCTTACCTATAGCATTCTGGTAGAAAATACGGGTTCGGTCGATTTAACGGATATTACAATTACGGATACCTTACCGGCAGATGTTAGCTATCAGTCTGCTACCATAGTACCAGATCATATCGCTGGCGGTGTGTTGACCTGGAACGGGAGAAGTCTTCTTGTTGGGGATTCTATTACTATAGATGTGACGGTTCAGGTTAGCGATACCCCAACCGGTGGGAGTATTACAAATAGTGTTACTGCAACAGATGGTAACACTAACACAACTTCTACGGATGATGATACAGACAATGTTGCAGTTACCAACACGAAAGCCCTGATTGATACAAATGTTGCAGGCAGTACTACACCGCAGGTTTTCATTGGTGAAGTCTTGACATATCAGATTAACTTAACAGTACCCGTAGGGTCAATGAACGGGCTTCGGGCACTGGATGTTCTGGATGGAGGGTTAGCGTTTGACGAATGTTTGGTTGTTACGGTTTCTAATAACAATCCAATTGAATTCAATACCAACTTGCCAGGTGGTTTTTCAGATGCTTGTCCGGCGGCTATTGGTGATCCGAATGTAACGAACAGTGGGCATAATGTAATCTTTGATTTTGGTAACGTACGAAACAACAGCGGCAGTGAACAAACCATCACAGTGGAATATACCGTTGATGTTTTGGATATCGTTTCCAACACGAATGGCGTGACGGGTGTTAACAATCTGGTTACCTGGACTTGGGATGGTGGTTCACTTGAAGGGTCGGCTCTCGAAGTAGAGATTGTTGAACCTGATATTTCTATTGTAAAAGAAGCAAATCCAGCTACTTCATTGTTGGGCAGTACAATTACTTTTACAATAGAGCTAGAGCACACAGGAATCAGTACGGCAGATGCATATGATATGGTTGTTACAGACCAATTGCCAAGCGGCCTGGGTTATATAGGGAATATCACAGTTACAGGTCTTGCTTACGATCGCACCAATTTCGATTTAGCAACGTCTACACTCACGTTTGAATGGGATACTTTTCCATTATTAGCGGTTTCAACGATTACCTTTGATGCCATATTTATTGGACCGTCACCTGTATATAACGAAGCCAGTGTAGCCTGGACAAGCGTTCCTTCTAATCCGGGTGTCCAATCTGATTACAACCCTGATTCGACGGAACGCTTTTACGATCCGTTAAATCCCGCTGGTGTGAATGATTATGGTATATCATCCAGAATTCGTATTTCGGTTCCTCGCTTCCCGAGTACAGGTTATCCTCCCGGTCTCGTAACTCATTTGCCTGAACAGCCAGAAAGCCAGTTATATACCGATTTGGGTGATTTGTGGCTCGAAATTCCTGAGTTGAATGTCCAGGTTTCCATCGTGGGTGTACCGTTGAGTGGAAATGGTTGGAATTTGAAATGGCTTGCTAACCAGGCTGGCTGGATGGAAGGAACTGCCTATCCGACCTGGGCAGGTAATTCGGGGATCACAGCTCATGTATATACTGCGGATGGCGAACCCGGCCCATTTGTTGATCTGCATACCTTGAGCTGGGGTGACAAGGTGATTGTCCATGCCTTTGGACAGAAATATATTTATGAAGTGCGAAGTACTGTTAATGTCAGATCAGATCGAGCCGCCGGTTTGCCTCACGAAGATTACCCGTGGTTAACCCTGATCACCTGTCAGGGATACAATGAATATAGGGACGAATACATTTATCGGGTGCTTGTACGAGCAGTACAGGTAGCTGTAGAAGCAGACGATTGACTAGTTAACGCTGAAGAGTGACTGGAGTAGAAAACAGGAAAGTGGAATGAAACGATCATTCCACTTTCCTGTAAAAACTATGTTGGTAAGATAGCTTTGTGAAAATCCGGAGAGGATCCGGATTTGTTCACTCATATCAATCTGACAATTGATTAAGTATTGTCGACTTGATACCGACAGTTATTATCTGAAAGCTCATAGCAGATACTCGTGATATAATTTTTTAAATTACGCTTGTAAGCCTGATTGGAGGAAACATGGAATACTCAACAAAACAATTCAAGCGCTGTGATTTAATATCTGTCTCTGGTCGAGTTGACAGCTCAACCTCGGCCAGTTTTTCAGAGGCAATTGATGCTTCAATGAATAATGGACAGTATAAGATCGTTCTTGATTTAGGTGGTGTGGAGTTCATGTCAAGTGCAGGGTTCAGGGCTTTGTTGGGCGGGCAGCGTACATGTAAACGATACAATCGCGGCGAAATTGTCCTGTCGAATGTTCCTGATCGTGTTAAAGAAGCCCTTGATCTGGCTGGATTTTTGGCTTTGTTTAAATTATTCGAAGACGAAACTTCGGCCGTAGGTTTTTTCTAGGTTTCGGATTCGTAACGGGTGAATGGGTGCCGCCAGCGGCGAATGGCTGTTGGGCGGCATTTCTTATTCTGAATGCGTACTTCTATTTTTTCTGCGCGTTTTGTAAACCTCGATAGTATTCGTGACTTTGTCGGGCAGGCGGCAGTCGATGCTGGTCTGGATGAGAGACAAGTGTACGCGGTCCAGCTCTCAACCGATGAAGCCTGTACGAATGTTATTGAGCATGCTTATGGGGGAGAGTGTGACGATCCGATTGAAGTCACTTGTAATGTTCATTATGGAGGTTTGACCGTCATTATCAGGGACCATGGTCGGGTATTTGACCCTGGTTCGGTGCCAGAACCAGACTTAAAAGCAGGTTTAGCAGAACGGGGTATTGGCGGATTGGGAGTTTACCTGATCCGGAAGATGATGGATAAGATTGAGTTCGAATCATCACCTCAAAACGGGAATGTGTTGACGATGGTGAAATACAGGCAAGGCAACTGATGGGCCCGACAACAGTTTCTTCAAGTTCTGCTGATTGGCGCAACCTGACCAGCCTGGGCGAACAGTTAGCGAGTACGACTTCATTGACTGCCCAACGGGACCGCATCATCAAGATGGTTGGCCGACTGATTGAAGGGGAAGTCGATATTTGGTTGAAAGAATCCCTGTTCAGGTTGCCAGATTGGGGGGACACATCCCTGTTTCCTCCAGAACCTCCAGCGAATGGAATGCATGAAGCGTATAAAAAGAAGAAAATTTATGTTGGTGCAGTGAAAGAGGAGCAAGGTCTCTGCATTTCAGTGCCGCTGGTGGAGCAGGGAATTGTTATGGGGGTTATCAGGGTGCAGCGCTCTGACCGCTTTGAGTTCAGTCAGGAAGAACTCGAACTCCTGGAAGTGGTCTCCAGTATTATTGCAATCAGCCTGACCGCCTCACATCGCACGGCAGTTGAGTATTTTCATACCCAACAACTGCAATTGGTAAGGAAAGTCGGAGCCCAGATTGCGAATGTTCTGGATGTGGATGAGTTGTCCTGGCAGGTTACTAAGTTAATTCAAGAAACGTTTCACTATTATTATGTGGCAGTTTTTACAAAATCACAGGATGGAACAGTTTTACACTTTCGCTCCAGTGCAAGCATTAACAGGCAGGACAAACCCAAAATCGAATTTTCAAAAGATATTCAGATTGGAAACGGCCTGATCGGGACGGTTGCAGAAACGGGAGAAGAAATTGTATGTGCGGATGTTAATAACGAACCGCGCTTTGCTTATATTGAGAGTTTGCCGGGCACTCAATCTGAAGTGGTATTGCCGTTAAAAATCGAAGACCGGATGTTAGGCGTATTGGACGTCCAGAGTGACCAACTGAATGCCTTTCATCCGAATGACTTGCTGATTCTGAGAGCACTGGCCGATAATATTGCTATTGCTGTAGAAGGCGCCCGTCTCTATGGAGACCTGAGGTTGCGGGCTGATCAACTTGAAGTGATTGCTGATGTGAATAAACTTCTGACGGCAACACTTGAACTTCGCCAGCAAATGCAACTAGTCGCTGATTTGATCCAATCCTGTTTTGGCCATCGTTTTGTTCATTTGTTTACAGTTCACCACAACAGGCGCAGGATTATTTTGGAAGCCGGAAGTGGAGAGTACACCCAATCGTTGCAGGAATTCTCAATGGATCTTAATCAGCCGGAGGGAATAATCCCATGGGTAGCGCGTAACGCGAAAACGGTCTTGGCGAATGATGTCTCCAAAGAACCTCGTTACCGGATTTCATCCCAGACTCCTGAGATAACACGTTCGGAATTAACAGTGCCGCTGGTATTTGATGATGTGGTTGTCGGGGTTTTGGATTTACAAAGTGAACGTCTGGGCGCCTTTAGTGATGATGACCGTCTGGCTTTTGAAGCACTGGCAGATAGTATCGCGGCGGCAATTCATAATGCCGATCTGTACAGTTCTGAACAATGGCGGCGTCAGGTTGCAGATAGCCTGCGTGAGGTTGCTGTTCTACTTTCAGAAAACGCAGGCGTGGAAGATGTTTTAGAAGTGATCCTGACTGAATTGGAGCGCAACCTTCCCAGTGAGGTGGCAGTTGTATGGCTGCTGGAAGAAGGCGAGCTATATCCTGCGGCTGTACATGGCTGCGACCCGGCCTTTCTGATCCAGGCCCGCAGGGATTCACTGGACGCTTCATTGGTACTGGCAAGTGCTTTATTGGGAAGTCAGCCTTTAATACGGAAACCAGAGGATGCAATGGATCCTGCCGGGGTGGCTGTTGGTTTTAAGCCCGATTATTCCTCTATTGCAGCCCCCCTTCGAATCGGAGAAGATGCCCTGGGTGTTCTAACGCTGGCGCATTCAACTTCAGGCCGTTATGGTCACGAAGCACAGGCCATGACTACCACTTTTGCCGGTTATGCCGCAGTGGCGATTGAGAACGCCCGTTTGTATGATGCTGCCCAGGAGCAGGCTTATGCATCTGCAGCATTGCTGCAAGTTGCCCAGGCGGTTGTCACCTTGAATGAGTTGGATGAAATTCTTGGGTCTATTGTTCGCATTATGCCGATCCTGGTAGGGATAAGCCGCGTGGCCATATATTTATGGGATCCGGAAACCGAATTGTTCAAGTTGTCTGATGGTTTCGGGTTTCCAAAAGATGCAAACGATGCCCACTCGTACTCCGGCGACGATTTCCCGATTTTGAAGGCAGCCAAACAGTCAAACAGCCTGGTCGTGAGTGAGTTACAGCCGGACCAGGAACCAACCTCCTGGCCGGATATCATACCAATTCCGCAGGATGTGGGTGATCATTTATTTCAAAGTGAAGCGAGTCTTCTTTTTTCGGTACCCTTATCCATCAAGGGGGACTTGTACGGGGTTATGCTGGTTCAGGAAGCTTGTGGTGGTCGGCGTTTTAGAAATCGGCGGCTGGAGATTGTGACCGGTATCGCCCAGCAGGCTGCCCTGGCGATACAAAATGATCGCTTACAGGCAGAAAAGGTGATTCGGGAGCGGCTTGAATATGAAGTACTCATGGCGCGCCAGATCCAGGAGACTTTTATTCCTGATCACCTGCCTGTCATTCGGGGGTGGGAACTGGCAGCCCGCTGGCGGCCCGCCCGGCAGGTTGGTGGAGATTTTTATGATGTGATTGAACTGCCTGAACAGAAATTGGGTCTTTTCATCGCTGATGTTGCAGACAAAGGGATGCCGGCTGCCTTGTTTATGGCCTTGACGCGCACGCTTGTACGCGCGGCTGTCTTGCAAAATGATTCCCCCGCCAAAGCCTTACAGCAGGTTAATGATCTTTTGATGCCTGATACCGAACAGGGCATGTTTGTTACGGCAGTATATGCTGTCCTGGATTTGAAATCCGGTGAGGTGGTGTACGCGAACGCCGGTCATAACCCTCCGCTGTGGGTCAAGTGTGGTACGGGTGAGTTCAAGCGTCTTACCAGAACCGGGATGGCCTTGGGCGCCATGGCAGGCGTTTCCCTGGACGATTGCCGTATTCAGCTGGCTCCTGATGAATGCCTGCTGTTGTATACAGATGGCCTGACAGAAGCCTTTGCTCCAAGTGGGGATATGTTTGGTGAAGACGGCTTGTTTAAAACGATTAATTCCCTGACCGCATTTGAAGTTGAGGATATGCTGCGATATATTGAAGATCAAATTGACGATTTTATGGGCGCCCTACCGCCATCAGACGATCTAACGATGTTGGCTGTACGGCGGCGACCTTGAATGATTGGAGATTCAACGGGAGAGGATACCACTGGCAGGTTCTTAAGTGTTTTTACAGAGTGCTGCGAAAATAGCTGAACTGAAATTCTGGTTTTTGAAGGTGCTTTATTGGATCCAAGTTTAGATATTTATGCAAGAAGCAGTAAATAGAACCATTTTAGGACAGGTGGCAACTTTATGTACCAGGCCTTACATCCAGCTGTTGCAATCGATCACTGCAGTCTCTTTGACCGAATAGCTGTCTTACCGTAGAATTACCCTGAAAAATGTGATCTAAGTGTGATGGCATATGGCCGGAAAAGCATATGTCGAAAACTACTTCTGGAGGTTTATGATGTTAAAAAAAGTGATTACCAGTGCTGGAGCTCCCAAGGCGATTGGCCCCTATTCAGTGGCAGTAAAGGCTGGCGGATTAATATTTACGGCCGGTCAACTAGGTATAAATCCGGATAGCGGGGAATTTGTTGGTACTGAGATTGAGGATCAGACCAGGCAGGCGCTTGTTAATCTCAGTAAAGTCTTGGAATCTGCCGGATCAAGTCTTGAGGATGTGGTTAAAACGACTGTATTTCTGAAAAATATGGGAGATTTTTCCAGGATGAATGAAGTCTATGCAAAATTTTTTCCGGTAGATCCGCCTGCGCGCAGTGCTGTTGAAGCTGCGGCACTGCCAAAAGATGGGTTGGTAGAGATTGAAGCGGTTGCTTATCAAGCTGTTTAGTCTTAACGGAACTGGCGCTGCTTTGTCGGACGGACACTTCCAGACTGGAAGTGTATTGAATTCGAATAGACAGGGCTAAGTGGATTGCATAATGGTAAAATTACGGTTCGCAGCCAATCTGGAGAAGAAGTATCCCTTATTATTCTCTCGTTGGCAAAGCCGGATGATCTCCCGGAAAGTTCCGGCAGACAAATCAATTCGCGGATAAAGTAGGTGCGATGTGTCTGCTTTGCGTGTGAGTATCCAAATGCCTTTAGTGTCAGTCATAATACCCAGCTACAATGAACAGGCGACCATCCGTTTGTTGTTAGACGCAATTTATGCTCAAACCTTCCCGCGTGAAAATTTGGAAGTCATCATTGCTGATGGTCATTCAGAAGACCGCACGCGGGATGAAATCGCGGCGTTTCTGCGGGATGCTCCTGATCTAAATGTGCGAGTCGTCGATAATGATGCCCGCAATATCCCGGCAGCGGTAAATTGTGGCATACGAGCTTCACATGGTGACGTGATAGTCCGAATGGATGCCCATTCACGCCCATATCCTGATTACATCGAACGGTGTCTTCAGGCATTAAAGGATGTGCGCGGGCAAAACGTTGGAGGGGTTTGGGAGATCCATCCGGGTTCAGACAGCTGGGTTGCCAGATCGATTGCTATTGCAGCAGCGCATAAACTGGGTGTAGGTAATGCAGGCTATCGTGTTTCTGCTGATGCTTCTGAAGTAGATACGGTCCCCTTTGGTGCATTTCACCGGTCTCTGGTTGACGAGATTGGATATTTTGACGAAAGCTTATTATCCAATGAAGACTATGAATTCAACGCGCGTATCCGGAAATCAGGTGGTCGTATCTGGTTGGATCCGGAAATTCGTACCATTTATTATTCGCGCGCAACGCTGGCAGAGCTGGCGCAACAGTACTGGCGTTATGGATATTGGAAATGGCATATGCTGCGTCGATACCCAGACACCCTGAGGCTTCGTCAGGCATTACCACCCCTGTTTATCATCAGTTTGGCTGGCTTTTCTGTCCTGGCTATTTTTCATAAGTTATTTGGGTTCTTGGGGCTGATCGAACTGGCTGTCTACCTTTGTTCCCTGATCCTGGTAGGAATCGTTGCTGCTGTAAAGGAAAGGAAAGTATATATTCTGTCAGGATTGCCCCTGGCGATTATGACAATGCATTTATCTTGGGGCAGTGGTTTTTTATGGAGCCTGATGACATCTTTGGGAGCTAAGAGACATGGCTGAACATCAACGTACGTTATGGAGGTTGCGTCCCAGTGAACATCGCATTCTTCTCTTCCTTGGTGATTTATTGTCATCTGTTTTGGCTGTCATTGGATCGTTAACATTCTGGAAACAATATTCGCTGAAACAGTTCATGGCTGTTACCGGGTATCCGTTACAGCGAGCCCTAAAACTGCATTCAATAGAAATTCCATTCTGGTTCTATTTGCTGCCCCTGGCATGGATCTTGTTATTGTCCAATAACTATGACCAGCGGTCAGTTGGTAATTTAGGCAGGACACTACGGGATATTGCTATTGCTGCCTTGGTCGGGTTTATTGCCTATTCCTTGATTTTTATTTTTATTCAAGATCCCAATTCCCTGCCTCGTGTTGCGGTTGGGACCTTCCTGGTTTTAGCTTCGCTGTTGACTGTGTTCTGGCGGACTGTATATATCCGTATCTACACTTCACCCGACTTAATGCGGCGGGTGCTTGTTGTCGGGGCAGGCAAATCTGGCAGTACACTTGTAGGGGCATATAAGCCCTTGAATCCACCTCCATTTAATTTGGTCGGTTTTATTGATGACAATCCTGATAAAGTTGGAAATGACCTGGATGGTTTTCCCGTTTTAGGGAATAGCGGCCAGTTGCTTGAAATTGTAGAAGAGCAGGATATCTCTGATATTGTGGTGGCGATCACCGGAGAAATAAGCGGCAGCACATTCCAGACTATTTTGGATATCCATGAGCACGGTGTGGATGTGACTCGTATGCCGATCATCTACGAAGAGATTGCTGATCGAGTCCCGGTTCATCACCTGGAAACAGATTGGGTTATCCGTTCCTTTGTGGACCAGGCCAGGGTGAGTGGGTTTTATGAACTGTTCAAGCGGTTGCTGGATATTATTGGCGGGTTGATCGGAATAGGGCTGTTTGCACTCTCATATCCATTTACTGCCCTTGCAATTTTGTTTGATAGTGGCCGGCCGATTTTTTATTCTCAAGATCGCCTGGGCAAAGGCGGGCAGGTTTTCAGGATTTTTAAATACCGGACAATGAAACAGGACGCTGAGGCAGATGGGCATGCTCGCCTGGCAGAGGAAAATGATCCTCGTATTACCTGGGTGGGTAATTTCTTGCGAAAAAGCCGGCTTGATGAACTTCCCCAGTTCCTGAATATCTTGAGTGGAGAAATGAGCCTGGTAGGACCGCGGGCAGAGCGCCCTGAATTGGTTGACGCCTTCCAGAAGCAGATTCCTTTTTACCGGGCCCGGCTGCTGTGCAAACCGGGGTTGACCGGATGGGCTCAGGTGAATTACGGATATACCTCTACTGTTGTCGATACCGGTGTAAAACTCGAATATGATCTATACTACATCAAGCATCGCAACCTGATCCTGGATATCTCTATTTTGCTCCGAACCGTTGGAACAGTGCTCAGCCATCGTGGGAGATAGTCAATGAAAAGGTATTTGGTTACAGGGGGAGCAGGATTTATCGGTTCCCATATCGTCCATGCCCTGGTTGAACAAGGGAATCAGGTCCGGGTTTTGGATAATTTCTCGACAGGAAAGGTGGAAAATCTTGCCGATTTGGGGGGAGCACTGGAAGTACTCGAAGGGGATGTGCGCAATCCTGATATCATGCGGGATGCAGTTCACGGAGTTGATATTGTTTTTCATAAGGCTGCATTTGTCTCGGTACCCCGTTCTATGGAAAATCCGCAGGAATGTTATCGTACCAATGTGCAGGCGACTGTTGAACTATATGAAGCGGCTCGGGATGCGGGTGTCGCGCGGGTGGTAGTCGCCTCAAGTGCGGCCGTATATGGGGATTCAGACAATTTGCCATTACATGAAAGTACAAGATTGTATCCGTGTTCGCCTTATGCTGTCTCTAAGCAGGTGGATGAAATCTATGCCGCACTGTATACCAAGGAGCTGCAGTTGGATGTTGTCGCTCTGCGCTATTTTAATGTATATGGTCCTCGCCAGCGTCCGGATTCAATGTATGCGGCAGCCATTCCTGTTTTTATCAATCGATTATTATCAAGTAAGCCGGTAACCATATTCGGTAATGGTGGCCAGACCCGTGATTTGATATTTGTCCGGGATGTTGTACGTGCAAATTTAATCGCCTCAGAACATGCCCAGGCCCCAGGGGAAGTGTTCAATATCTGTACAGGTTTGGAAACGCGCATCATTGACCTGGTTGAAACACTTTATGAAATATTTCCTGACGCACCGGAACCAATCTTTGCTGAACCGCGTGCAGGTGATATCTATCGTTCGATTGGCAATCCGGAAAAAGCTGCCCGGGAACTGGAATTTTATGCTCAAGTTGATCTGGAAAAAGGTTTGCAGGAAACAGTGGCATGGATGAAAAACTGAAGCCCAAATCTCGTTTATGGGTTCGAAACCGGTATATGCTGGCAGGCGACCTGGTCTGGATTGTGGTAGCTGTATTGGGAAGCTTTGCCTTACGTCTGGACGTCGGGAAGCTGCCGTATTACTTCCCGGCTATTCTGGTCATGCTCATTGTCGCGCTGGTTGTGAAAACGCCGATCTACTTTATGTTTGGTCTGTATCGCCGGTTGTGGGCGTATGCCAGTGTCAACGAACTGAAGATAATTGCTGTTGCAGTGAGTACGGCATCTGTGTTGACAACCGGGGTGATGCTGGTCTTGATTAGTATTGGCGCGGTCTTGCCGGGAATGCCTCGTTCGGCGTTCGGGATTGACTGGCTGCTGTCACTGGTTATGATCGGTGGATCCCGCTTTGCGCTGCGGGTTTTGGCTGAACAATCCACATCACCGCACAGTGCCAAAGCCCGCAAGGTATTGATCGTTGGCGCCGGGGACGCAGGCGCCTTGATCGTGCGTGAATTGCAAAGAAACTCTTTCTTGAATTTAGTACCGGTAGGCTTTCTTGACGACAATAAATCCAAACAGAACCACCAGATTCATGGCGTATCAGTGATTGGTCTTCTGGGCGACTTGGATAAGACGCTTCAGAACAGGTTGGTGGATGAAGTAATCATTGCCATTCCTTCCGCTTCGGGGAGGGTGGTGCGTCAGGTCGCCGATATATGTCGTTCAAGGGAGGTTCCTTTTCGAACGATCCCGGGTTTAACCGAACTGCTTGGGGGAAAGGTAAGTGTGAACCGCCTCAGGGAAGTAGATATTTCAGACCTGCTGCGTCGTGAACCGACGCGCATTGATAACAAATTGGTTGGCAGTAGCCTGAGTGGTAAACGGGTGTTGGTTACAGGAGCAGGGGGCTCTATTGGGCGGGAGCTTTGCCGGCAGGTTTCACGCTGGGGGCCGTCCCAATTGGTCTTGTTGGGGCATGGGGAAAACAGCATTTTTGAAACATTGCTTGAACTGGAAGATAATTTTCCTTCCTTGTCCATCCAGCCTGTGATCGCAGATGTTCGAGATCTACAGCGCATGGCAACAATTTTTAAGGGGATTCATCCCCAGGTTGTTTTTCATGCAGCCGCCCATAAGCACGTGCCTCTCATGGAAGCGAATGTTGAAGAGGCCATTACCAATAATGTGATTGGTACCCGCAATGTGGTTCAAACGGCGGCTGATATCGGTGTTGAGCGCCTGGTGATGATCTCGACTGACAAGGCTATCAGACCAGTCAGCATTATGGGAGCAACCAAGCGAGTTGCGGAGATGCTTGTACTCGACACGGCTCACCGGATCGGCCGCCCGTATTCTGTGGTTCGTTTTGGAAATGTTTTGGGGAGCCGTGGCAGTGTTGTTCCATTATTTAAACAGCAGATTGCTCGTGGCGGCCCGGTTACGGTAACCCATCCGGATATGCACCGCTATTTTATGACCATCCCCGAAGCTGTTCACCTGGTATTGCAGGCTGCAGCGATGGGGCAGGGGGGGGAAGTCTTCCTGCTCAATATGGGCAAGCAGATTCGGATTTTGGACCTGGCAGAAGACCTGGTGCGCCTGTCTGGTTTGGAGCCTGGCCGGGATATTGAGATTGTGTTCACCGGGATTCGTCCCGGGGAGAAATTGAGTGAAGATTTATGGGAAGAAGGGATGCACTTCCAACAAACCAGTCACACTGAAATCTATCGCGCGGAAGAAGATGAAGAAGTTGATGGAAAACGATTACGGCAGGCAGTTGAGGACCTGTACCGCCTGGCCCAGCAGAACGAAACAGAAACGATCATCCAGGTGCTTGATGAAGTAATTCCCAGTGCGGCTGTTCGATCAACGCCGCCGCCGGATATGACAACGCTGGTGTAAATTATGCCTGTTCTTTCCTTTGATGAATGGAAACAGTATCTGGAAAAATATCCCGATGCGCATCTCTTGCAGACGGCTGAGTGGGGGGCTTTGAAATCGTCATTTGGTTGGAACGTGGTCCGAATTGTCCAGGATCGAGAGATTGGGGCTCAGATATTGTTCCGGGAACTTCCCCTGGGTTTTACGATCGCCTATATTCCCAAGCCATTCTTCAAAAGCCAAATGACCGGGGGGAGCGACCAGTTTTGGGGAGAAGTTGATCTTGTTTGCAGACAAAAGAAAGCCATCTTCCTCAAGCTCGAACTGGATTCAGGCGATGATCCGGTTGAGCTATCAGGCACTGGTTTTATCAGATCTCCCCACAATATCCAGCCGCCGCGAACCCTGATTGTTGACCTGACCGGGAGTGAAGACGATATTCTGGCGCGGATGAAACAAAAGTGCCGTTACAATATCCGCCTGGCTCAAAAGAAAAAGGTAACAGTTCGTTCCTGGGATGATCTTGAAGGTTTTTATGCCATGATGCAGATTACCGGTGAACGGGATGGCTTTGGGGTACATTCGTTATTATACTACCGGCAGGTCTATGAACTGTTTCAGCCTGATGGCCTGGCCGATATCCTGGTGGCAGAGTATGAGCACAATCCATTGGCCGCTTTAATGGTCATTGCCAGGGGGAAACGTTCCTGGTACATATATGGTGCATCGAACAACCAGGAACGCAACCGTATGCCGACATATTTGTTGCAGTGGGAAGCAATGCGCTGGGCCCGCTCAAGAGGCTGTTCGCAGTATGACCTGTGGGGAATTCCTGATGAAGATGAAGTGACCCTCGAGGCGCAGTTCATGGAGCGCAGTGATGGGCTTTGGGGCGTCTACCGGTTCAAACGTGGTTTTGGCGGAAAAATCAGACGGGATGCACAGTCCCGTGATCGGGTGTATATGCCCTGGCTGTACAGAATATATTTATTGGTATTGGGACGCAGGCGGGGATGATGACGATGCTGCCTTTCAATGGTGGAGCAGCCGAATGGAATACACTCATCAGCCAACTGCCCTCTCCGCATTTCTTGCAGACCTGGGAATGGTCTCAGGTGAAGGCGCATTATGGCTGGCAGCCGAAGCCGTTTGTCTGGAAGGATGGGAACAATCAGGTCTTTGCGGCGGCGATGATTCTGAAGCGAAGCATCCCAATCGGAGGGTTTTCTGCGCGCTTGAGTGTGCTGTATGCATCCAAAGGACCACTGTTGGACTGGGAAAACCAGGTACATGTCAAACAGGTGCTGGATGATCTGGAACAGTTTGCCAGGCGACAGGGTGCAATCTTTCTGAAAATTGATCCGGATGTTTTGCTGGCCGCAGGGCTTCCTGGAGATGATGATGAGGAGAATGCTGGTATGGGGCAATGGCTGCAGCGGGTCCTGTCTGGACGGCGCTGGCGGTTTTCTGAAGAGCAGGTCCAGTTTCGCAATTCAGTCCTGATTGATCTCACCGCTGCCTCGGAGGATATCCTGGCAAGGATGAAGCAGAAGACTCGCTATAATATCCGGCTGGCAGGTCGTAAAGGAGTTGTTGTTCGCACAGGCACAGAAGATGATTTGGCAGTGTTATACCGGATGTATGCCGAAACTTCCGTGCGGGATGGTTTTGCTATTCGAGACGAGAAGTACTACAGAACTGTCTGGCAGTCCTTTATGCGTTCGACAGATCCAAAAGCAGAGCCATTGATGGCTGAGGTAGAGGGGGATCCGGTAGCGGCGATTGTGGTGTTCTATTTTGCGGGGCGGGCTTATTATGTGTATGGCATGTCGGTTGACCGGCATCGTGACAAGATGCCCGCTTACGTGCTGCAGTGGGAAGCCATACGCCGGGCTAAATTGGCCGGTTGTTCCGATTATGACTTATGGGGCGCTCCGGAAATTTTCAACGAGCGCGATCCCATGTGGGGGGTGTTCCGCTTCAAACAGGGGTTAGGCGGCCGGGTGATGCGTACAGTAGGAGCCTGGGATTACCCTGCCCGACCTTTCTGGTACCGGGTTTATACCAGGATTTTGCCGCAGATTATGAACTTCATGCGGTCGATCGGAAGAATGAAAACGAAAGGCATTCGCCGGATCGATCGTTAACCCTGCTGTGGTTGAAAATAAATATGGAGTCGATTATGAGTCCTCGCTTAAAAATTGCACACCTGCCAACAGTCATTGAAGTGTTGCCCCGTTTGTCGAAAACCCTGGGAGGGCCCAGGCTGCTTGTCAAACGGGATGACCAGACAGGCCTTGCGTTTGGCGGCAATAAGACGAGAAAGCTGGAATTTTTGCTGGCGGAAGCCCAGGAACAGGGGGCGCACACCGTGATCACTGCCGGGGCATTGCAGTCCAATCACTGCCGACAGACAGCCGCTGCGGCGGCCAGGGTTGGATTGGACTGTATCCTTGTACTGGTTGGCCAACCTCCGGATCAGCCTACCGGGAATTTATTGCTCAACCAGTTGCTGGGAGCAGATTTTGTTTGGGTAGACAGGGTTGAGCAGCGTGACGATGCGCTTCAGGAAACCTACGCGGCAGCTCTTGAGAAAGGCAGGCATCCTTACCTGGTCCCATATGGTGGTTCAAACCCTACCGGGGCATTGGCCTATGTCTTTGCAATGCAGGAAATGCTTGAGCAGATCGAACCACCGGATTGGATTGTTTTTGCTTCTTCTTCGGGTGGCACCCAGGCCGGCCTGGTTCTGGGAGCCAATCGATTTAATTTCCAGGGGCAGGTGTTAGGGATCAGCATCGATGAACCGCAGGATGTGCTGCGGGCACGCGTGGCAGCCCTGGCTACGGCAGCATCGGAAAAAATTGGAGAAAAGATTGCGATTTCACCGGATGAAGTGCTGGTCAATGATGACTTCTGTCAGCCGGGTTATGGCGTACTTACAGAGGTAGAGCGCGAAGCTGTGCAGATGTTTGCCCGGAGTGAAGGCATGTTATTAGATCCGGTGTATACCGGTCGTGCCGCCGGCGGATTGATATCTTTGATACGGCAGGGTTTCTTCAAACCTGACCAGACGGTGCTATTTTGGAATACCGGAGGGCAGCCGGCTTTATTTTCGGATAAGTATTGCAGTGTGATAAGGTAGCGAAATTATTCAGGGCAGGTCTGCAGGCGGGAAGGACTGTCAGTACAGTGATTGAAACCATTTTGGTCTACCAGGTACATGTAATATAACTCGGACATCGTTACGAAGCGTAACCTGGTATCCAGCAAATCGACTTCCAGCGCCTGTTTGACATTTTTCACATCTTCGATACGGGTATGCAGCAAGACGATATCTCCATTGCTGGTTTTACGAATAGCAGAAGATGCGTTTTCATAGGGGCCTCCCCAGCCGGTTGACCACATGGTTGGGATCAGGTTGCGCGCTGCACACATCCCCAGGAAGGATTGGGTCACCACTCCGAAGGGGGGGCGGGCAAAACGCACCTGAGGCTCTACTCCCAGCACACGAGCGCAGGCATTAAACCAGCGATCGTAATCCTCAATGATCGTTTCTGTAGATTGAACCCCGGGATTGATATGGCTAAAGGAATGGTAGGCATATTCATGTCCCTTATCGTAAAATGTTCGCCAGATACCAGGAATTTTACTTTCATTATTTTCGAACGTTTCTCCAACCGCGAAAAGGGTTATTTTTACGTCTGGCTGTGTGGACAGGACAATGTCCAGTTCTTGCAGCATGGAGGACAGGTAACAGTCGTCGACGGTCAATGCTGCTACCGGAAAATTGGGACTGCCTTTCCAAAGAGCGTGTTCGGCAGGTCTGTCCAGTTTCGGTGGTGAGAAAGGTTTTAAAGCCAGGGCGCCCAAAGCAGCACCAGAGAGTTTCAGGAATTCACGGCGGGAGAAATGTTTACCATTCATATAGGAATTTAACCATACTTCTATGCAGAAAGCCAGTTAAGGATTGCTGCTGTAAAGCAATTGCAATGGGAGAATGAAAACTTCCGGGAGAACTTGAGAGCCATCCCGGAAGCCGGAAGTTGTAGAAATTTATTTTCCTACTACAAAGGAAGCCCCGACCAGTCCGGAGCCGGAATGGACTGATAACCCGGCTGTCAGTTCGGCAAAGATGCTTTCCTGTGGGCAGGACAGGCTGGCGCGTAGGAGTGTTTCGAATTGCTTTGCTTCTTCCAACGCGGCCACATGGATGATGGCCAGTTTCTCAACGGGGTGTCCGGCTGCGGCATCAACACAAAGTTCTACGGTCCGTGCCCAGGCCTTGCCGCGAGTGCGTGTACGCTCAAGCAGATCCAGCTTACCATCCCGGATGCTCAAGATGGGCTGGATATTGAGAATATTGGCGATCCCGGCGGTCAGCTGCCCGACACGCCCGCTCATGGCGATATATTTCAGGGACGGAAGGGCTGCGAACAAGTGAGTACGGTCACGCACTTCAAGCGCCTGCTGGATGGCTTCTTGTTTTGTGGCCCCCGTTTTTATCGCTTCTGCAGCAGCCAATACCGGGAATCCCTGCCCCATGCTGAGACTTCTGGTATCAATCACTTCAATGTCTTCCTTGGCGAATTCTTCCCTGGCTGTCAGTGCTGCCCTGTATGTGGCGCTGACTTCGCCGCTGACAGTAAAACAAAGGATCGTCCTGGCGCCGCGGTCCAGCGCGCTGCGGTAAGCCTCGACAAACTGTCCCGGTGAAGGCGCCGATGTGGTTGGTAATTTTTTCTCTTTGTCAATTCGCTCAAAAAGCTGGGTATCATCGATCTCGTACGCAACTTTATAGCTTTCTTCCCCGAAGAGAACAATAATTGGAACCTGGTCGATCTGGTAGCGCTCTGCCAGTTCGAGGGGAATGCTTGAATCTGTGTCGGTAATCAGCGCGATTGTAGACATGGAGGCCTCCGTATATGTATTTACTACTAATAACCCGGAAATATGAATTTCAGCACGGTCCGGATGTGTTAGACTCTGAAATCCGCACCCTGACATCTACTGCCGAGACGCCCTGACCGGGCGCCATGACGAGGAGAGGGTTGATTTCTATTTCACTTATTGCGGGGCAGTCACAGGCCAGCCAGGCTAACCGGACCAGGATATCACTGGCCGCTTGCTTGTCTGCGGCAGGGATAGACCGGAAGCCGGATAGTTTTTTCCCGGCCCAGGTGCGGTTAATCAATACTTCGGACTGGTGTTCCGTCAGGGGAGCCAGTTCGAAGGCCACATCCTGAAGTCCTTCTACCTCAACGCCTCCTGAGCCAAACATCACCAGGGGGCCAAACTGTTTGTCCCGTATCACACCGCTGATGACTTCCTGTCCCTTGGGCAGCATGCGCTGAACATGGATCCCATCCAGGTGTGCTTCAGGTATTTGCGCCGAGACCCGTTCGATCATTTGGGTGAAGCCGCAGCGGGTCTGCTCTTCGTCTCGGATATTGAGGATGATTCCACCGACATCAGATTTGTGCTGCAGGTCGGGAGAGGCAATTTTTAATACAACCGGGAAGCCCATCCCGGCTGCAATATGTGCGGCTTCTTCCGGGGTTGAAGCCAGCTTGATAGGTGAGACCGGAATTTTATATGCCTCCAGCAGGGTTTCGAGTTCTTGGGCCGGCAGCCAGGCGTCACTGGCGGCCTGTTCGACGATTTGTTGGGCCCGGTCGACATTGATGTCAGCCGGGCGGGTTGGCGAGTGATGTGGTTGTCGAAGATAATCCGCCCGGTCAGCCAGTCTGGCCAGCGACGAAATGGCGCTTTCTGGGAAGGGATATTCGGGGATGTTCGCTTCCTTAAAGAGCTGCCTGGCCTTGAGGATTCGTTTCCCACCGATTAGTGCAACACCAACAGGTTTCTTGCTATCCTGGATGACCGGGATAAGCGACCTGGCGACATCGATGGCTGCATACATTGGCGGAGGTACCAGGATCACCATAGCGCCGTTTACCCCGGGGTCCTCAAGTAAAATGTTGAGGCAGGTTGCATACTGCTCCGGTGAACCGGAAGCAATCAGGTCAACCGGGTTGCGGATGCTGGCGGCTGGCGGCAGGCGTTTTTCAAGGGCTGTTTTTGTCTGCATGGTGAATTGGGCCAGTTCAAGGTTTTCATTCCCGAGCGCATCGGTTGCCAGGACACCCGGGCCTCCCGAATTGGTCAGGATCGCAATATTACGTCCTTCAATCTTTTTCCCCCAAGCCAGGAAGCGGGCCCAATCAAACATTTCTTCAATCGTGCCGGCCCGTAATACCCCGGCTCGTGAAAATGCGGCAGTGTACGCGATTTCTGAACCAGCCAGCGCGCCTGTGTGTGAAGCGGCAGCTTTCTGTCCGGCCTCAGATCGCCCGGATTTCAACACAATCACCGGCTTTTTACGGGCGGCAGCGCCGGCAGTCTCCAGAAACCTCCTCCCGTCTTGAATGCATTCGAGGTAAAGCGCCAGAACCTCAGTATTGGGGTCTTCTACCACCATACTCAATATGTCGGTTTCGTTGATATCAGCCTGGTTGCCCAGGCTGACCAGATGTGAGAAACCGAAGTTCTGGACAAGGGACCAGTCGATCAGTGCGGCGCAGACCGCCCCCGAATGGGAGATCAAGGCAATATTTCCTTTTCGAGGCAGCGGGGTTTGTAAAAAGGAAGTGTCCAACGGGAGGTGTGTGTCCAGTAAACCTATACAATTGGGACCAATCATACGGATATTGTGCCGCCGGGCAATTTCCAGGCACTTGTTTTCGAGTTCGGCCCCTCCCGGGCCGGTTTCACGGAAACCGCTGGAAAGCAGGATTACAGCCCTGATGCCTCTTTGCCCGCATAACTTGATCGTTTCCGGTGCGGCCGCAGCCGGGATGATCAGTACCGCCAGGTCTACGGGATCCGGTACTTTCATCAGGGATGTGTACATACTGCGGTTAAATATTTTCCCACCCCCCGGGTTTACAAAATAAATATTTCCCTGGTAGCCACTCCGGCTCAGGTTACGGGCAACTCCATACCCCAATTTATCGGGTTTGCTGGAAGCTCCAATTACGACCACCCCCTGAGGATTGAAGAAGGGTGTAAGAGAATGATCCATAATGGAATTATATAGGGAATCTTCCGGGCAGGAAAACCCTTTCAATACCTGCCAGATTAAAATCGAGCAGTGCGTCGATTCAATCCGCCTGCTGCTCGATTTTAACGTTTGTCAGGAAGAATTGGACGACTCTTTTTTCTGCAAGGTTTGAACTTGCACGGCAAAAATGAAATGAGGGAATACGATATAATTTATATAATGGAAAATAATCCTGAAATCAGATTTCGTATGTTTGTTTTGCCAGTCCTCCTGTTGTTTTTTGCCGGTTGGGGAGGACTGGCCCTTATTGTGTTCTATACACTTCCGACAGTCTGGCCACGCTGGGCTTTTTTTGTTTTTGGTCTGATGGCTTTGACAGGGACCGCACTTCCGGCAGCCTATTATCTGAATAAACGATTTCCAAGTGATCCCCCTTCGGAACCCAATGTGATCGTTCGGCAGGCCGTGTGGGTGGGGGTCTATGGCGCGACGCTGGCCTGGCTTCAGTTGGGACGGGTTGTCAATGTCTATGTGATTATTGGCCTGGCAGCAGGTTTGCTGGCTGTGGAATACCTTATCCGCATGCGAGAGCGCTCGCGCTGGCGTCCACCGGTCCGGGAACTCCCGGACGATGAAACTGACCAGGATTAAACTGAATGGCTGCACTTCGCGACATTCCCTCTGTGGAACAACTGCTGCAGACCCAGATCGCTGCTGATCTGATCGCGGCCTATGGCCGGCCTCTGATGCTGCGCGCCGTCAGGAAGGTATTAGACAATATCCGTGTGCAGGCTGGCAAGGATCAAGATGTGACCATCCTGGACCGGGAAGGTATTCTGGACCTGGCTGCTGGATTACTTGAAGAGTGGATCAGGCCTACATTGATCGGTGTTATCAATGCCACCGGGGTAATCCTGCATACCAACCTGGGCCGGGCGCCGCTCAGCCAGGCTGCCATCAGGGAGATAGAGGCTGTGGCGCAGGGATATTCGACCCTTGAGTTCGACCTGGGGAACGGGAAACGGGGGTCCCGCACGGTTCACGCCGAAGGGCTGCTTAAGCATTTTACCGGCGCCGGTGGAGCGCTGGTAGTGAACAACAATGCCTCAGCCGTGATGCTCGTCTTATCTGCTTTGGCCGCACGCAGGCGGGTTGTAATCGCCCGTTCCCAGTTGATTGAGATCGGCGGCGGGTTTCGAGTACCGGACGTGATGAAGCAGTCTGGGGCGAAGCTCCTAGAGGTTGGTACTACAAACAGGGTACGGATCTCCGATTACGAGGTTGCCCTGGAAGAAAAGTCTGTCGCCCTGGTGATGCGGGCGCATTATTCAAATTTCAGGATCATCGGGTTTACCGAAGAACCTGAACTGAAGGCAATCGCTGAGGCTGCCCATCGGGCAGGTGTTCTGCTTGTCGATGACATCGGCTCGGGTGCGCTGCTCCCAACAGAGCAGTTTGGATTAGGGCACGAGCCCACTGTTCAGGAGTCCCTTTCGGGAGGGGCAGATTTAGTATGTTTCTCCGGTGATAAACTCCTGGGCGGTCCACAGGCAGGGATTATCCTGGGAAGTGCGGAACTGGTCAACAAAATAAAGAAGCATCCCCTGGCCCGCGCAATACGTCCGGATAAGGTTTGCCTGGCCGGCCTTACGGCAACCCTTTTGCATTACTTGAAGAATGAAGCTGAGCGCGAGATTCCCGTTTGGCGGATGATATCTGCTTCCCCCAGCCAGTTGAAAGCCAGGGCGGGGAAATGGGCAAAGACCCTGGGGTTCGGCGCCGTGGCAGCCGGTGAATCGACGGTAGGGGGGGGCAGCCTGCCAGATGAGGTGCTTCCCACTTTCCTGTTTTCTCTCGAAGTGCCCAGTCCTGATAAATTCCTGAAGAGATTGAGAGAGCAAAGCCCACCTGTCATCGCGCGCATTCAAGACGGGAAGGTGGTCCTGGACCCGAGGACCATCTTGCCCGAGCAGGAAGGCGCGCTCCTGGTGGCGCTGCAGAATCTACATAAAATGAAATCGACCGGTTGATATAGGTGAAAATTGAAAACTGATCTTAATACACTGATGCAGGAGAAGAATCTTGATGCGCTGATTATCTTGGGTGATGCAGAACACAATCCGCCTATGTATTATCAGACCGGGGGGGGGCATATCAGTGCTGCCACGCTGATACAGAAAGTCGGCCAGCCGCCGGTTTTATACTGTAATGATATGGAGAGGGAAGAAGCCGCCCGGACGGGTCTGGAAGTCGTATTGTACAGTAAGTATTCCTTTCATGAGTTGGTAAAAAAGGCGCATGGCGACATGACATTGTTTGGCGCCTTGCGGCTGCAGTTGATTTTGAATGATCACGGGCTTTCTGAAGGGCGTCTGGGCATCTATGGGGTTATCGATTTGGGGTTTGGCTTTGGTATGCTATCGCACTTGCAGGAGCTGATGCCAGGGATAACGCTGGTAGGAGAGGCAAGTCAAGACTCGGTAATCTTCAAGGCCATGGAAACCAAAGATGAAGCTGAGGTAGAGCGCATCCGGAAAATGGGGAAGGTCACCACAGAAGTGGTCGGTCTGGTGAAAGACTTCCTTACCTCCCGGGAGGTAGATGGGGAAGAAAACCTGCTGGAAGAGGACGGGAGCCTGCTTACGATCGGGTCTGTGAAGGCCAGGATTAATTTGTGGCTGGCAGAGCGGGGTGTTGAGAACCCGGAGGGTACCATTTTCGCAATCGGGCGTGATGCCGGGGTCCCGCATTCTGTAGGCCGCCCCGAGGATAAAGTATGCCTGGGGAAGACGATCATCTTTGATATTTTCCCTTGTGAAGCCGGGGGAGGCTATTTCTTCGATTTCACCCGGACCTGGTGCCTGGGATATGCAGCTCCTGAAGCACAGGCGCTTTATGATCAGGTTATAGGCGCCTACGACCTTGTGTTAGAAAATATGGAAGCGAATGTACCTTTCAAGACCTATCAAAAATTGGTCTGTGATTACTTTGAGGAGTGCGGTCATCAAACCCCAATTACAGATGAAGCCCCCAAAGAAGGATATGTGCACAGCCTGGGGCACGGCGTCGGGATCAATGTCCATGAGCGTCCTTTCTCCGGGATATATACGACCGATGACCACATGATAAGACCCGGTGTGGTCGTCACCCTTGAACCTGGACTGTATTATCCGGATAAGGGGATGGGGGCCCGGGTTGAAGACACATTCTGGGTCCGGCCGGATGGTCAAATGGAACTTCTGGGGTCTTTTCCCTATGATCTGGTCCTGGATATGAAAAAGTGGAAGAAATGAATTTTCCTCCGGCCCGCATCCTGGCGATCGAGTCATCCTGTGACGAGACGGCCTGCGCAGTACTCGAAGATGGGCGCGCGTTATTAGCTTCAACGGTTGCATCGCAGATGGATATTCATGCGCGTTTTGGCGGAGTTTTCCCGGAAGTCGCTTCGCGGCAGCACGTGCTGTCTGTTGTGCCGGTTGTTGAGCAGACCCTGGCAAACGCACATTTAACCCTGGGCGATGTGGATGCAATTGCTGTTACCCGAGGTCCGGGATTGGCCGGATCATTGGTGGTTGGAATGAATATGGCCAAGGGGTTATCCTTAGGTAGTGGTAAACCCTTGGTGGGGGTCAATCACCTGGAAGGGCATCTGTACTCCGGGTGGATTTATCAGGCCGGTGATACTCCCCCGGCAGAACCGAAATTTCCACTGATGGCATTACTGGTATCAGGGGGACATACGGAATTAAATTTGATGACCAGGCATCTGAAATACCAGCGACTTGGCTCAACCCTGGATGATGCTGCCGGGGAGGCCTTCGATAAAGTTGCCAGGTTGTTAGGGCTTTCCTATCCTGGTGGACCGGCAATCCAGCAGGCTGCCGGCGATGGAAATCCGGAACGATTTAATTTCCCGCGCGCCTGGCTGGATGGAACGCATAATTTTTCTTTCAGCGGCTTGAAGACTGCCGTTTTGCGCGAAGTGCGCACACTGGAAAAAAAGAGCAATGATCTGCCAATTGCCGACCTGGCGGCCAGTTTTCAAGCGGCAGTTGTTGATGTGTTGTTGAACAAGACCTTGAGCGCAGCACGTGAATTCAACGCGAAAGAAATCCTGGTAGCCGGCGGCGTTTCAGCCAATGAGGCATTACGGAACGCATTCCTGGCACAGGATGAGTTTGCGGTCCATATTCCCCCTCTGTCATTGTGCACAGATAACGCGGCGATGATTGCTGCCGCGGGTTACTATCGCTTTGTAAATGGTCATCAAGACGGCCTGGATCTGGATGTAATGCCAACCTGGCCGCTGTCCTGATTAAAAACCCAAACCGCGCATTGGCCGGCCCGGGCCTGCGCGGTTTGTTGGAGAATGTTATCCATATTATACAGAAAGACCTGAGAAGAAACTGAGCCTATCCTGAGAGCAGGATTAGAGAATCATTCGAGAGCGGGGGAAAAACCTGCAAAAATCTCCTTTTTTGAAATTGGGCCGTCTCTGAGAACAACCGGAACCTTTCCCAGACAATCGACAACCGTCGAAGGCGCCCCGCCTGGCGTCTCCCCGCCATCCAGGATCAGCGGGATGTGGTTTTGCAGTTGTTCCAATACCTGGCTGGCAGTGGTTGTGTTTGGACCGCCGGAGATATTGGCCGAGGTCACTGCCATCGGACCGGCTGCATTGAGCAAGACCCTGGCCGCCGGGTGGTCTGGGATGCGGATGCCAACGCCCTCGACTGCTGAGACGATATCCGGAAGTTCTGGATGTTTAGGGACAATAAGTGTCAATGGTCCTGGCCAGAAGCGGGAGGCGAGTCGGTACGCAATATCTGGAACGTCGCTCGAGATTTTGGTGATATCGTCCATGTTGCCTAGCAGCACCGGTATGGCTTTCTCAACGGGGCGGTTTTTGACCGCATAGATGCGTTCGATCGCACGAGTGTCAAAAACCAGTGCCCCAAGGCCGTAAACCGTATCTGTGGGGAAAGCCACCAGTTTCCCATTTCGAAGCATCTGAAGGGCTGCTGTGAGCGCCTGGGGGGTTTCTATCGGGTATACCAGCGTTTTCATGGTCTTAGGCTTTCTCCTTGAGGGGATTGTTTTCCATAAAATCTGTTAGCGCGTTAACTACAGCGAGAACGTTTTGAGGCGTGAAATCATTATCCCATAGCGTATGACCCTTTGCGATATGGGATCCGCCAGGGAGAAGCACTGGATCAGCCAGGGAGATATCGACGGCAGCGTACTGTCTGAAATTGAAATTATCCGACAGGGGGTTGCCTCCTATAGAGACCATCCACGTGCCCGCGAGATGATTCTGAAGGTAAGGATGTACCTGTCTGGCAACCCGGTTGTTGCGGTGGTAGACAACCAGGGGAGTGGTCCCCCTTGAGATGCAATCGAGGCTGATGATTACGGCCTGTCGATACCGCCGGCCATGATTGTCCCAGTATCTCTTCAAACCGTTTAATCCTAACAGGCTCCATTCTTAATTATCCAAAAATGCGAATTGGATTTTTTCTTTAATCCCGGGCTTGTTTTTTGCCCAATGGGCCAGGGTTGTCAATCCAATCACGCCACGGCTGTTATCCTCCTGGTTATGTGGGTTGGGGAGAAAAAAGAAGACCAGGGATGCAAGCATAATTCCAACCATTATGGCGCCAGCCCGGGTCAGCCAGTGGTGATCAGAAAACCGGAGGGAAGATAGACCCAGGTAAAGAAAGATGAATGCCATTGAAGCTGCGATTTGTTTGGTGTGGCCGCAGACACGGGAGAGTAAGGCGCCCCAAAGGGGAAGGATTGTTGCAGTGTCAGCGTGAGCGAGGAAGATATATTCCGGATGTTTGCAACGAGTAATCAGATTCTGGCTTTCAAATCCCCAAAAGCGGTTGCTGATCCGCTTAGTCTCAAAATTGAAGTTTCGAAGCGCTGTATCCAACTCTTGCAGAAAAGCCTTTTTTGTTTGCGGGTCAGGCGTATGGGAAAGCATTTACATTCGTCCTGGTCGCATTGAGAATTGATTTCTGTATTCAAAATTATTCCCCTGGATGCTTAGGTACGATTACTATGTTTATCAAAATCAGATCAGTTACTATATTATATCAGCGGGGTAAAAGCAGCCATACACGGCGCTATTGAGCGATCGGTTTGCTGATGATAATCGAGTGAATTTTGGCCTGAGAAACCGGCCAGTAAAGCAGCCTCCGGGATTCAATTTCGATCTTGCCGTCTGGCGCATCGACCTGACAGCCATTCGGGTATTGAAATTCCGGAAGGTAAATCTCTGTGGGGGCTTCGATCTCGGGCTCCGGTTTGAAAGTAAATTTAAAGCGCCTTTCTTGGATATCGAATGACATATTCACAGGCCGTCCGGCGACTGCCCGGGCGTACGGGCGGACCGCTGCTTCCAATGCGCGACCGCCGTCATGGACGTCGCCAGTACCGGTTTGCTGATCCCGGCTGAAGATAGAAAAATCCTCATCGTTCCATTGGTCCCCACGATTGTTGGTGTTGTCGGGGGTGTAATTCCAGAGTGTAAAGCTGGCCAGGTTGGCTTCCAGCGCCTGTATGACAGCGTCCAGCACCTCGACCTGGTCCTTGAAAATGCCCGTGCGATAGGCTTTTTTCTTGTCCAGGTCAAAGGGGATCCCGATTTCGCCGATCAGGGTGGGGATATTGTTCATCTGGTTTTTGGAAATCATGAGCAGGCGGGAGATTTGTTCGATACGGTTTTTCCGGGCTCTATTCTTCCCAAAAATAATGCTTCCTTGAACCGGATCGACCGACAGCCAGCTGTAAAAATGTTTCATGACCAAAGTCATGCCGTCATACCAGTGTGGTGCGTGTACAAGATTCTCTGTTTCGGCGGCGGAGCAGGGCGGCTGGGGTTGGTTTGGGATTCCTTCAACAAAGATGATCGTCTGCGGTATTATGGAGCGGATTGCTTCTGTATAGCGGTTCACAAATGGTTGGAAATAATCCCGGTAAAATTCAATTTTACGGCCGTGAACAACAGAAAAAAAGTCCTGCCTTGGCAATTGCAGGCGTCCGTTTTCGGCGAGATCCCAGACGCCGTTTATCCGCCAGACTGCCGGGTGGTCGTCCTTCCAAAGGCTGACGCCATCCGGGTTCAACCTCTGGCGCCCAACTTCCCTCATGCCTCGCAGGCCGATATCATAAACCGGAACTTCCTGGGGCAAACCGGCTGCCAGCAGCATACCCTGGAATGGAGTCGGTGAGGCGCCTTTGAGCATTTGCCCGGCTGGTTGGTGCATGTTTTCGATCCCGATCAATCCCGAAGAAGGTTCGTTAAGCGTGCCGAATCCGACGACATTTGACAGGTCTTTCAATTTATTCGCCGCCTGTTGGATTGCTTTGATGAAATGTCCCTGCAGATATTCCTGGATGGGAATCCCGTCGACAACGGTTTCCGGTGCAAAATCATTCCCGCCAAAGAACAGGGTCCACATGGTCAGGTTGGCATATTTCCCGTAATTGGTTGGCCAGATCATTTGCGGGAAAGGATCCCCGTGCGTGGCATGGACGATCGCGGCTCCGGTTGGCTTGAATTTGGTGATGTCCATTCCAACCAGGTCGAAAGTCCAGCCGGGAGCGCCATCCCCGCCCGAAAAACGACTCCAGGCATCCTGGTGAGGATCGATGACGATTTGAATATTGTGTTCTTTGGCCTTTTTAACGATTTTGTACAGGTAATCCAGGTAGGCTTGATCATAAACACCGGGGCCCGTATGTTCGATGGCCTCCCAGGTGACCAGGAGCCGCAGGAAAGTGAAGCCCCAGGCCCTCAGCCGGCTGAAGTGTTCGTCGGCTTTCGCGATGGGAAAGGGACGCCCGACAAACGACACGTCCCGGTGATCGAAGAAATTTTCATCTTTCCAGGTTGCGCCATCTGGTTTGCTGGGTACTTTACTGCTGCCGCTCAGGTTGACACCGCGCAGGATCAGGGTACGGCCCTGTTGGTCTGTAAAGTGTGAGCCAGCGATTTTAATCATTCCATCTCTATTTCCCTATCGCGCATTCCATACGAATGGATAGGTGTGGGTTTACTCAAAGGGATATTTCAGTCCGATCTCCGAGCGGATGCCGTCCATCAGTTCCATGATGGAGTATGTGAATTCGTGGGAGACCAGCGGGCTTTCCATCAATCCCTGCCGGATGCAGCGCATGGCCTCTTCGGTTTCGTATTCAAATCCGCTGGCCCGGTGTGGTCGGCTGGTGGTAAATTCACCATCAGCAGTGACCAGTGTCGCCGTTTCGGCGGCCCAGAACATCGGGTGGATGCGGATATATCCAGCGCTGCCGTGGATCGTGTAGTCATTGGTGTTGGTGCTGATGAAGTTCGTGCTCAACTGGGCGACGGCGCCGCTTTCATAGACCAGGGTGACAGCTGTAAATTCATCGACCCCGGTTGGTCCCAGGCGCCCATGCGCCGTGAAGGATGCCGGGTTCTCGCCGAAAATGAACCGCGACATGGCCAGGGGGTAGATACCCATATCGAGCAGGGCCCCGCCAGCCAATTCGGGATTGAACCAGCGGTCTTTAACATCCCGTGCGAGTTTATTTCCAAACGTAGCATTGGCCAGCTCAAGCGTACCGATTTTCCCTTCATCGATCCACTGGCGCACTTGCTGCCAGATTGGAAGATATGGGGTCCACAGGGCTTCCATCAGGAAAATCTTATTCCTGCGGGCGGTCTCATACAGTTTCTTTGTTTCCGCGGCATTTACCGTTAGGGGTTTTTCACACAACACGGGTTTGCCGGCTTCCAAGCACAGCAGGGTGTTTTCATAATGGAACCGATGGGGGGTAGCAATATAGATAGCATCAACCCGGGGGTCATCGGCCAGCGCCTTATAGGAATCATAGTGCCTGGGGGCTTGATATCGCTTTGCAAATTCCTGTGCTCGCTCAAGTTTCGAACTGGCAACTGCGTATAGTTGGCCGTCTTCAATGGCCTGGAGACCGCCGGCAAAGTTGTGGGCGATCCGGCCCGGGCCGATCAATCCCCAGTGGAACTGTTTGTCTGCCATGCTTCATCTCCTTGGTTACCGAAAAAATATATGGCTTCAATCAAGCCTGATTTCAAGCAAACGATCGTTTTTTGCCAAGTCTTTGTGCAGCCGGATCTTGGCCTGGCTGAATGTATCGAAGGCCAGTGAGAGTGCCTGCATGCCTTGCGAGGCTTCAATTTCCAGCAGGACCAGCCCACCGGGTGACAGCCACTCCGTCACCATTTCCAACAAAGCTCGGATAAATTCCAGGCCATCTTTCCCGCCGTCCAGGGCCAGCAGTGGTTCATTTTTTGATACCTCCAGCCCCGGAAGTTGTTCGGTAGGGATGTACGGGAGATTGGCTGTGATCAGGTTGTAGGATGTCGGCAGTTGAGGGCCGGGCGCAAAACGACTGTCTGCGTTTAAGGCCCTGTTTTTTCCTGGCAGCAGGTCGCAATGCACAAAAGAAATCTGCTTGTCAACGCCGTGTTTGATCGCGTTGCAGCAGGCTATCTCAAGCGCCGGGACAGAAATATCTGTTGCCGCCAGTTTCAGGTCGGGAACCTCGGCCGCCAGTGAAACCGCGATGCATCCTGAGCCTGTTCCAACATCGACTGCAGTACGCTGCTGTGGATTATCCCGCAGCCAGGCAATGGCGGTTTCAACCAGCAGTTCTGTTTCGGGGCGCGGAATCAGTACGTCTGGAGTAATGTCGAAATCCCGTCCATAGAATTCCCAATGGCCAAGAATATAGGGAAGCGGGGTTCCCTGTTCGATTTTTTGTATGGCTTCCTGCAAAACTGAGAAATGGAGTTCGTCGACCTCTGCGTCGGGATTGGCGCGCAGCCAGGCGCGGGGTTTACTCAGGAATTCTGAAGCAAGCACCTGGGCATCCAGTGAAGCTGTTTCACTGAGAGGTCCCAGGCGTTGATTGATTTCAGCTAAAACTTTCTGTATGGTTATTGGCATCTTGACGAATATTCAGAAGGTGCGCTCTTTTTAGCGCCCCTTGGCAATTAGCTTTCGTTTTCTCCCAGGCCTGAATTTGCCAGGCGTTCGGATTCATCACGGGTGGAGAGCTCATCGATAAATTCGTCGATTTCTCCGACCATTACCGTCGGCAGGTTGTAGGACGAGATGCCAACGCGGTGATCGGTAACGCGGTTCTGTGGGTAGTTATAGGTTCGAATTTTCTCTGAACGTTCACCCGTTCCGACCTGCGAGCGCCGGTTTTTTTCGACTTCCGCACGCCGCTTCTCTTCTTCGATTTCGTATAAACGGGCGCGCAGGATTGACATGGCGCGCAGCTTGTTTTGCAGTTGGGAGCGTTCGTCCTGGCAGGCGATCACGATATCTGTTGGGATATGGGTGATTCGTATAGCAGTGGAATTCTTCTGGACGTTTTGCCCGCCGGCACCGGCAGATTTGAATACATCGATCCGCAGGTCAGAACTGGGGATATTGATATCGACTTCTTCGACTTCCGCCAGAACGGCAACGGTAGCCGTTGAAGTATGAATCCTCCCGGATGACTCGGTTGCCGGTATGCGCTGGACGCGGTGCACGCCTGATTCATATTTAAGTTTTGAATAGGCGCCTTTTCCCTGGATCAGGAAGATCACTTCCTTATAACCGCCGATGCCGATCTCGTTTTCAGAAAGGATTTCGATTTTCCAATTCTGGCGTTCAGCATACCGGTTATACATGCGGAATAGATCGGCTGCGAACAAAGCTGCTTCATCGCCGCCGGTCCCTGCCCGTATTTCCATGATTACGTTTTTATCGTCACGAGGATCTTTGGGAACCAGCAGTCTTTTGATCTGGCCCTCGAGATTGCTGATCTGCGGTTCGATCTCCCGGATCTCTGATTCGGCCAGGGAGTTCATTTCTTCGTCCGAACCGTCTTCAAGGATTGACCGGGCCTCTTCGAGCTGTTCCAGCAGGCGGCGGTATTGTCTAGATTTTCCGACGATCGCTTCCAGATCAATTCGTTCTTTATTCAATTCAGCTGCGCGCTGGTAGTCTTCCCCAACTTCCATTAATTTACGCCCCAATTCTTCGAAGCGCTCTTCTATTCCTGTAAGTTTTCCAAGCATAGTATCCTTGCAATATCCCTATTTCGACACAAAACGCGGCACATTGCCGCGCTGGGTAATTATACCACTCTCGTGGGCAGGGTTTTATCATCATTTTATGATAGAGAGCACCATGGAGATGAGCAGGAGGATCGATATGAGGATAAAGATAATTTGCCCGATCCTCTGGCTGCGGGCCGCCTGGTTATTTTTTTTATTCTTCCCGGTCATCGAAAAACCTGACATTCTGGTGCCTGTTACGGGCAGATTTCATTGCCCGGTCCAGTTCTTCAAGTGTGACCGGCTTCATTATATAAGCGTCTGCGCCCAGCGCCATTGCCTCGTCCACGGTTACGTCTGCAGCCTCGCTGGAGAGCATCACTACTGGCAGGTTTTTCCATTCCCTGCGGCGGCGCAGGAATTCAAGCAGGTCCAAGCCTGAGACATCCGGCATGTTGATGTCCAGCAGGATCAAATCCGGCCGTTTGCCGCCCAGCAGCGCTTGAGCCGCGGGACGGGCGTCTAGGAAATAATCTGTTTCGCAATCGAGCAGTTGCAGCATCAATTCGATCGCATGCACCATTTCTTCATCATCATCAACAATCCATACTTTAGCCATGTTTCACCATCGCAAGAGTTATTCTAGATGTATTTTAATATTTTCGGCTGCGGTCAGACTCATTCCCGGTACAGCCGCCAGTTCTTCAATGGAAGCATTCCTGATCTGTTTAATGGAGCCAAGCTGTTTCAGGAGCGCCTTCCGGCGAGCCGGGCCGATCCCGGGAATGGAATCGAGCTGTGATGCCAATCCAATTTTACTACGACGTTTGCGGTGCGCAGTAATTGCAAAACGGTGCGCTTCATCCCGAATGCGCTGTACAAGATACAGTCCTTGTGAATGCCTTGGCAGCAATATTGGTCCAGGCCTGTCGGGGAAAAAGATTTCTTCTTCTTGTTTGGCAAGTCCGACCACCTGGACTGTCCCGCTCAAATCGAAGTTATCAAGGACGGCGACCGCACGGCTCAACTGACCTTTTCCTCCGTCTACGATCAGAAGGTCTGGCAGGAAGGTAAAAGACGGGTCTTTTTTAGATCCAGGGGTTTGTCCGATTTCTTGGGAAGCTTTCCAGCGGCGAAAACGTCGGGTAATCACTTCCTCCATGCTGGCGAAGTCGTCCGGTCCTTGTACGGTCTGGATGTTGAATTTTCTGTAGAGTTTTTTATCCGGTACGCCCTGGGTAAAGACCACCATGCTGCCAACGGCTGCGGTCCCCTGTGTATTGGAGATATCATAGCACTCGATGCGGTTTGGAGGGGCTGGCAATTTGAGCGCTTTTTGCAGTTCTGCCAGGGACTGTTCCTGTTTGTGGGTATCGGCTTGCCATTGAGCCTTAAGGGCGGTCAGGGTTTCGGTAGCATTTTCTGCGGCCATTTTGATCAGCTCGTGCGGCTGGCCGCGGCGCGGGACACGAATCTCAACCTTCTGGTTGTCTTTCCTGGTTTGCAGCCACTGCCCGATGATTTGAGCTTCTTCAATCTGGCGGGGGAGCAGTAGCTGGCGTGGGACATTGGCGGCTTCGGTATAGAATTGTTTTACGAATTCTGTCATTACCTGTGAGTCGCTGGTTTCCTCGGTGCCCTCGAGAATGAAGTATTCCCTGCCAATCAGCTTACCGTGCCGTATGAAGAAAACCTGCACACAGGTTTCCCCATCTTCACGTGCCATGGCGATTACGTCAGAGTCAAGGTAGTCGGATGCAAATACGACCTTCTGGCGTTCGATAATATTCTGTATGGCCTTTAGCTGGTCACGCAGTACCCCGGCCCTTTCATAGCGCATCTCGTCGGCGGCCTGCTGCATTTCTTCCTGCAGGCGTTTGACAATTGGATCGCTGTTCCCCTCTAGAAAATCCATCAGGTCCAGGATCATTTGCCGGTACCCGGCCTGGTCGATTGCTCCGGTACAGGGGGCGGTACACAGTTTGATATCGTAATACAAGCAGGCCCGCGCATCCTGACCGGTGATCTCGCGGTCGCAGCTCAAGTATGGGAAAATCCGCCGCAGGACATCCAGGGTCTGGTGAACCGCCCAGGCCGAAGTATACGGCCCAAAGTAGCGCGAGCCATCTTCTTCCATTTGCCGGGTAACCGTAACCTTGGGGTAAGGATCGTTCCAGTGGATCTTAACATAGGGATAGCGTTTGTCATCCTTCAACCGGACATTGAATTTGGGACGGTGGCGCTTGATCAGGTTCATTTCCAGGATCAAGGCTTCAAGTTCTGACCCGACAACAATCCATTCGATATCTTCGATTTCTTGCACCAGTCGCCTGGTTTTGCTGTCGTAATTGGTATCTGAGTGAAAATACGACCGGACCCGGTTGCGCAGGTTGATGGCTTTGCCAATATAGATTATCTTCCCGGCTTGATTTTTCATTAAATAGCACCCGGGTTTGGTTGGCAGGGTTTTCAGGATGGCCTTGAGGTGGTCGGAGACGTTCATCCAGGCTATTTTAACATGGATAGTGGTCGGTAAGAACAGCTGATCCAAGGGCGCCCCTCCGTTTAGGGGCAAGATGTGTAAGAAAATGACGCGTTCGTACATCACCACGGAGACAGCTGAAATGCAGAGCAAAGCAGAAAAACGAGCCCGATGCCGGCAAAAGCAATCCAGATAACTTTCGTCCGCCCAAAAACAAGATATGTTTTCCAATAAGCCGGATCTTTTCCGTAACAGATACGGACTCCTTCCAATCCGCTCTCGAGCGGATACCCAATAAATGC